>JABMOM010000003.1 GCA_013204105.1 Flavobacteriales bacterium | reverse complement strand
GAACCGATGACCTCTTGCATGCCATGCAAGCGCTCTAGCCAACTGAGCTAATCCCCCTGCTTTCCTTTAAAAGGACGGCAAATATAAAAACTATCCTTCTTCGAGAAGCGTGTTGATCATTTCTCTGACTTCAGGCTCAGTCACCTTTGTCCTTGGGCTAAATGAAGCGCGTACCGTACCGTCTTTTCCGATCAGGAATTTTTGAAAATTCCAACTGACATCCGCGTCCACCTTCCCGTTCCTTTCCTCTTCTGTCAAGAACTGATACAAAGGATGGATGTCCTTTCCCTTCACCTCAATCTTCGAAAACATAGGAAATGTGACGCCGTAATTCTTTTGGCAAAACGACTTGATCTCATCCTCCGTGCCGGGCTCTTGTCCCATAAAATTGTTGGCCGGAAAGCCGAGGATCACAAAGTCATCGCCGCCCATTTCGTCGTACAAGGCTTGCAGGTCTTCGTACTGAGGGGTAAGCCCGCACTTGCTGGCTACGTTTACGATCATCACTACCTAGTCGCTGTACTGGCTCAAGGAGACGTCTTCACCCTCGATGCTCTTCATCGTGAATTGATAAATGGTTTGGTCTGGGGCTACGCTAGCTACCATGCCGAAGAAAGTCAGTGCGAGAAAAAGTGATTTCATTGTTGTGCATTTAATACCTTGAACAAAGAAAGCAGCATTTTGATCACCATGGAGTCAAGTATTGTGGAAGCTATTCGCGAGATCAGGCATGAAGAGGCTGATCCTGCATCGATTGCCCCAATAGGTGGGGGCAGCATCAATGCGTGTTTTCGGGTTTCAGCAACATCCAGTGAGCTCTTCGTAAAAGTGAACCACGCAGAGCGTTACCCTTTTATGTTTGAGCGCGAGATAGCTGGACTGGATCTGTTGCGGGCCGAATCTTCCTTCCTTGTTCCTAAACCCTACGGTATTTCTTATCAAGGCGATCATGCCGTTCTTGTTATGGAATGCTTGGCAAAAGGAATCTCATCCGAAGCTACAGATCAACGCTTCGCCGCGGCACTCGCAGCCATGCATCTTCAAACCCACTCCCAATTCGGCCTCGAAGACGATAACTTCATCGGCAGTCTCCCGCAATGGAACGACCCCATGGAGGGGTGGACGGATTTCTTCATCTCTCAACGCCTCGATCCCATGCTGGAAAAGGCCGTGGACGGTGGATTGATGGATAAGAACGACATCGCGCTTTTTGAACGCTTGTACAGCTCCTTGGAAGATCATTTCCATGAAGAGCCTCCAGCATTACTCCACGGTGACCTGTGGGCAGGAAACTACATGGTGGCACAAGGCGGTCAGCCCGCACTATTTGATCCTGCCGTTTACTACGGTCATCGCTACATGGACCTGGGTATGATGCAGCTCTTTGGCGGATTTCATCCGCACGTATTCGAGGGATATCACGCACACTACCCGCTCGATACGAATTGGCGCGAAGGCGCTGAAGTGGCCAACCTCTATCCACTGCTGGTGCATGTCAACCTGTTTGGCTCTTCTTACGTACAGCAAGTCCGATCCACACTGCTTCGCTTTACTTGATGGGTGTCTGAAGGCTTGTACAGCAGGGATAATTGCCTACCTTTCTAATCCTCAATTCGAAAGCATGAGAACTCTCTTCGCCACCCTTTTTCTGTTTGGATGGACCTTCGCGGGAGCGCAAACCTCGCTCGATTATACAGTACGGGTTGAAGCTAAGGCCATACCCTCCCAAAATGCGATTGAGCTGTCTTGGGACTCAGACGCCAATGCCGTGACCTATGCCGTAGCTAGAAAGCTTGTAAGCGACGCGAATTGGGGCACCCCAATGGCCGTGTTTCTTGGGGAATCTTTTCTTGATACGACCATCCAAGAAGGCGTCGTTTACGACTATCGCGTCATTAAAAATTCGAACACCTATTCCGGCTATGGCTATGTCAGGGCTGCTGTGCACGCACACCTCGAACACGATCGCGGTGATGCCCTCATCCTTGTGGCATCCAATATTCTGAGTGCATTGCCGAATGAAGTGGCTACGTTGGCCAAGGATTATGCAGGAGATGGTTTCCGCGCGCAGGTGATTCCGATCAATCCGGATACCACGGTTACCTACGTGAAAAGTTTGATCATAGACGCGTACGATGCCTTGCCTGACCTCGCCATGGTGTTTTTACTTGGACACGTTCCCGTTCCCTATTCCGGAAACCTCGCGCCTGATGGGCACGTGCCCGATCACCAAGGGGCTTGGCCGGCAGATGTTTACTACGCGGATATGGATGGTACTTGGACCGACAATGTGGTCAACAATGCCAACGCCAACGATCCCAGGAATGACAACGTCACAGGGGATGGTAAGTTTGATCAGAGCTCTATTCCAGGGAATGCAAGACCCGAGCTCAGATTGGGCAGGGTAGACATGGCAAACCTCACGCACTTCGCAGCCGATGAGGTGGCTCTCACGAAAGCCTACTTGGATCGCACACACGCCTACAAGCAAGGCGCATGGACCCTTCCCAAACGCGGGTTGATCGACGACAACTTCGGAGGGTTTGGCGGGGAAGCTTTTGGATCCAACGGCTGGCGTAATTTCTCTCCCTTGGTCGGGAAGGATAGTATTTACTCAACCGACTACCGAAGCACATTGGCCTCGGAAGGCTATTTGTTTTCTTACGGCTGCGGCGGTGGCTCCCATGAATCCGCCAGCGGTATCGGCACCTCAACGCAACTTGCAGGCGACTCTTTACTCACCGGGTTTACGATGTTGTTTGGAAGCTACTTTGGCGATTGGGATCGAAGCGACAATTTTATGCGATCCGCATTGGCACAAGGACGCACCATGAGCATCAGCTGGGCCGGAAGGCCTTGGTGGTACTACCATCCCATGGGGTTAGGAGCGAGCATCGGTGATTGCGCCATGCTTACCCAAGGAAACAATACGACCTTCTATTCGAGCTATGGAGGAAGGTTTGTACACGTGGCCTTGCTCGGAGACCCCTCGCTTCGGATGGAATACGTGGCCCCTCCAACGCAACTCGCCTTGGATACCATAGATACCTTCGACGTCGCCCTCACATGGACCGCTAGCTCGGATCCAAACTTGGATGGTTACTATGTCTACCGAAGCATGAATGGAGGCCCATGGGAACGCCTCACCGCTTCTTCTATTACCAGTGTGAATTATACCGATGCCTGTGTCCTAGACTCGGGAGAGTGCGCCTATCAAGTCACGGCGGTGTCATTGGTCGATGGCTTTTCTGGATCCTATTTCAATGAAAGCATTGCGGCTGAAGAAACCATTTCTATACTGAGCAATAAGCGCCCTAAGGTCATAGCTTTTACAGGAGAGCAAGCCGGCTTCAATTCCGATACGATCGACTATGAGGCTTCCACGGTGTGGAGCGACGGCATTGTTTGGCTCTTTCCGGATACAAGCATTGTTGACGTGTATGCATTCTCGGCGACCATTAATGAGACGGGATCTACCAATCCGCCGTATTACGATGGTGTAGATTTTCAGATCGTGACCTTCAACCGCTGCACATCGGATTCGACCTGGTTTTACGCTTCAGCCGTCATCGGTGGTGTCAGCGAAACGGAGGGTCCTTCGATCAAAGTCTACCCCAACCCGATTCGAGTAGGGGAGCGATTGATGGTGGATATCATCGGCCGGGTGCCCTATGCGCTTGTTGACCTCCAAGGACGTCGAGTTGCATCTGGCGTCATTGAGCAGGGAAGCCTTGCATTGGATGCGATAGCGCCGGGACAGTACTTCCTTACTTTAGGTGACCGCGATGGGGTAGTCCCCATTGTTGTGTTACCGTGAAGATCCTACGACGCTGCATACAAGACCTTGGTCATCTGATCTTTCCCATTCAGTGCATGGGGTGTCAAGCCCCGCTGGACTTAGACGAAGAACACATCTGTAAGTACTGCCTGGATCACCTGCCTACCACCAAGTATTGGGAGCATACCAACAATCCCATCGAGCAGATTTTCTGGGGAAAGCTTCAGGTCGTAAGCGCTGCTTCTTACCTCTACTTTTCCAAAGGGGGAATCGTACAAGAGATGCTCCACAACCTGAAGTACAAGCATCAATTGGGAGTAGGAAGATTGCTGGGAAGGCACTTCGGAACCGAATTGGCCAAAACGTCGTTTTCAGACATCGACTTGATCGTGCCGGTTCCGTTGCACAAGGATAAACTTCGGAAAAGGGGCTACAACCAATGCGACCCCATCGTTGAGGGGTTGGCAGAGGCCATGGACAAAGAGTACTTCTTGCACGCCATTGAGCGGACCGCTTCCAATGAAAGCCAAACACGAAAGGGGAGGTACGAACGTTGGTTGAACGTAAAGTCGCTTTTCAAGGCCGCACAAGCGGAACGCATAGCAGGAAAACATGTGCTGTTAGTAGACGATGTAGTGACAACGGGAGCAACCTTGGAAGCTTGTGCCGCGGCATTGCTCGAGGTACCCGAGGTGCGCGTCTCGGTTGCTTCGATCGCGTGCCCCGCAGTGGTCTGAGCACCTGAAGCGATGTTATCTTTGCTGCCTTGGCTGAAAGTATATCCATAGAATCGGGAGCTCCAAAGGAGATCAAGTACGAGCAGTTACTGCCGCAGATTTTTGCTTTGATCGAAGGGGAGCAGGACGAAGTTGCGGTGCTTTCCAATGTGGCGGCAGCGCTGCATCAATCTTTTGCGAACCTGTGGACTGGATTCTATCTGGTGCGCAAAGATGTCTTGAAGTTGGGACCCTTTCAAGGGCCGGTGGCGTGCATGACCATTGATGTGGGTAAGGGCGTTTGCGGTCAAAGTTGGGAGCGAGGGGAGACCATCGTAGTAGCAGACGTGGATCGCTTTCCGGGACACATCGCGTGCAGCTCTGAAAGCCGCTCTGAGATCGTTGTTCCCATAAAAGACAGCAATGGCCAAGTAAAAGCCGTACTTGACATCGACAGCGCGCACTTGAATTCCTTCGATACTTTCGATCGACGTTACCTCGAACAACTCTGTGACCACCTTGCCAATATCCTGTACTAAATACATCGCTGGCTTAGTAGCTGCTGTGCTGCTCTTCGGGTGCGCCCAGCCGGGTAAACTCACAGGGGGAGATAAGGACGAAACGCCACCGCGCATCCTCGGCTCTTCACCACAGAACGGAGCCGTGAACTTTGATGGGACGTCCATTCGTATGGAGTTTGATGAGTATGTAGACATCAGCGGCGCTGCAAAAGCCTTGGTGGTGACGCCTCCCTTTGACCAAGCACCTATGTTTACGCTGCACAACAAAGAGGTGACCATCGAATGGGAGGGTGAGCTGCTTGACAGCACCACCTACGTTTTCAATTTTGGAGAAGGCATCGCCGATGTAAACGAGCGAAATCCTTTGGACAGCAACATATTTGTCTTCTCTACCGGATCTTACATCGATTCCTTTGAAGTGCACGGAAGGGTGGTAAACGCTTTTACCTTACAGCCTGTAAAGGATGTTACGGTGATGTTGTACAACAAAAACATTGATTCACTGCCCCTGACTTCGCTTCCGCGTTATTTCGCCAAGACCGATGAACAAGGCAAGTATGACATCGGATACCTCGCCGCGGGAAAGTACAAGGTCTTCGCCCTTGAAACGGGCAACAATGGATACACCTTCGATCTTCCGATCGAACGCATCGCTTACCGCAACGAACTGATCACGGCTGTTTCTCCGATTGATACGATCGCGGAAGACGTGGACGACCTGCTGCTCTTCCTCCATGCCGATTCGATTCAATTCCTCCAGGAAAAGAAACAAATGCTGGACAAAGGGCTTCAGTTCGTTTTCAATTTACCCGTGGATGAGTATACCATCGAGGAGTTGAATGGAAAGGACATGACGCCGTGGCTAGAATTGTGGAATGCTGGGCGCGATAGTGTAACGTACTGGTTTCCGGAAGCGGATGACTACGATTCATTGGACCTCAGTATCGCCTATGATGCCAAGCTTGACACGGTGCGTTTCTTCCAGCCTTCCAAGTTTGCGAAACCCGATAAGAAGAAGAAAGACGAAGGTTTCAAGCTCAAGGCAAAGGGAGGTAAGATCAAGTATTTCCAAGCGCTTGAATTGACCACCGAGATGCCCCTGGGTCATGTTGACCTGAGTTCTGGTTTGCTGATCGAGGGAGAGGATTCCCTTGAGCTCGCTGCTTTGACCAAGATGACCGATCTAGGCATGATCGTGACCTACGAATGGAAGCAAGGGCAGACGTACAAGATTTTCCTAGCCGACTCAGCCCTGTGCAGCAATTACGGTCAGTGCAACGATACGCTCCGTATGACCCTCAAGGCTACTTCCAAGGAGGACTATGGAGAATTGACCGTGCACCATGACTTGCCAGATCTTGGACATGGCTACGTGTGGCAGCTGCTGAACAAGGATGGAAAGGCCCTCCGTGAGCAAGAGATCACATCCAATGCGTCTGTGAACTTTCTGCACATTCCCATCGGGAAGTACCAGATGCGCTTGGTCTTTGACGGCAATGCAAATGGCAAATGGGACCCCGGAGATTACAAGATGAAGATATTTCCCGAGCAGGTCATTTTCTACGAGCAAGACCTTGAGATCAAGCCCAATTGGGTCGAAGAAATCGAATGGAAAGTGGAGCCTTAGCTTAGCTTGAAGTTATCCTTGTCCTTCCAAGCCGTAAACTTTTCACGGAAGGCAGTAAGTGCGGTAAAATCGAGGACGCAGTGCTGCACAGCTTCCTCGCCGGAAGGCATGTTGGAAAGCAATTCCCCCTTTGGATCATAGGCTGCGCTATCCCCTGAATGCTGAATACCATTTCCGTCCACACCCACGCGGTTCACGCCAATCACGTAGCACTGGTTTTCATGGGCCCGTGCTTCTAGCAGATTCATCCATGGCTTGCGCCTAGCTTCTGGCCAATTGGCCACAAAGATTTGCAGGTCGAAAACGCTGTCGATAGAGCTACCATCCAGCGCCTGATTGCGCGACCAAACGGGAAAGCGTAAATCATAGCAGATCAAAGGGCAAACGCGCCAGCCATAGAGATCGGTAATGATGCGTTCAGCGCCAGCTTGGTAGTGTTCGTGCTCGTTGGCGAAGCTGAAGAGGTGCCGCTTGTCGTAGTGCTGGTAACTGCCATCGGGATGCATCCAGATGAGGCGGTTGAAGTAATGTCCGTCGACGTGGGTAATGATGCTTCCAACCACATACGAATCCTTGGCCTGAGCGAGTTCAACCATCCATTGAGTGCTCACCCCACCCGATTCCTCTGCGAGGTCTTGAGGGCGCATGGAGAAGCCCGTGGGGAACATCTCGGGCAAGATGATCAGGTCTGTGTTTTCTACGGATGCTAAAAGCGAGGAAAGATGAAGGAGATTCGCAGCCCTATCTTCCCAATGTACGTTGGGCTGAACCAGGCTTACGGTGATCTTCTCCTTGGGTGTCATCAAATGTTGCAGATAATGTCTCCGGCGCGTTTGAGGGTGTCGTCCTCCTTCGCAAAACAAAACCTGAGGACGTTGTTCTGCACAGGATTGTGATAGAAGACCGAAACCGGAATCGACGCCACCTTGTGTTCGATGGTCAGTCGCTTGGCCAATTCGGTGTCTTCTTCCTTGCTGATTTTGGAATAGTCTAGCAGCTGGAAATAAGTGCCACGCGTTGGTTTAATCTTGAAGCGTGAGGCCTTTACGGCGCTCAAAAATAGATCGCGTTTCGCTTGGTAGAAGGCACCGATGTGCATGTAGTTGTCTTCATTGCTCATGTAATCCGCAAGGGCGTATTGGATCGGACTATTGGCGGTGAACACATTGAACTGGTGCACCTTTCTGAATTCAGCCATGAGGTTTTGTGGGGCCACCACATAGCCTGTTTTCCAACCCGTAACATGAAAGGTTTTTCCAAAAGAATACACAATCATGGACCGATTCGCGAGCTCAGGGTGACGCGCCATGCTCTGGTGGGGAATGCCGTCAAAAATGATGTGCTCGTACACTTCATCGCTGAGGATGATGATGTCGTTGTCTTTGGTGATCTTGATAAGCTCTTGCACGTCGGCTTCCTTGAGCACCGCTCCGCTCGGATTGTGCGGCGTGTTGATCATGATCATTTTGGTGTGTCGACTGACCACTTTTTTCACCTGCTTCCAGTCGATGCTGTAGTCCGTGGACTTGAGCTGCACGTATACTGGTTTACCACCCGCCAACTCTACTGCAGGCGCATAGCAATCGTATGCGGGCGTGAATAGGATCACTTCATCGCCTTCGTTGATGGTGGCCATGATGGCGGTGAAGATGGCTTGTGTACCTCCGGCGGTGATCGTCACTTCTGTCTCTGGATCATAGGATGTGCCGTAGAGGCGTTCCATCTTTTCGCAAATGATCTCACGCAAGCGTGGAATGCCAGCCATGGGGGGGTACTGGTTCTTGCCAGTGCTCATGTGGTGATGTACGAGATCAATCAGGTGCTGATCCACAGGAAAATCTGGAAACCCTTGAGAAAGGTTGAATGCACCTTGCTCTTGTGCCAAGCGGCTCATCACCGTAAATATGGTGGTTCCAACCTTGGGCAGTTTGGAACTGATGGTGTTAGGATACGTGGGCATGGGTTGTTTCCGTCAGGGGACAAATGTAATAGGCAGTGGAGAGCTTGTACACTCCTTTTTCTCGCTTTCTTTCAACAAAAAAAGGGGAGCCGAAGCTCCCCTTTCAAATTAGGTATTGCGTCCTTATTGGATCACGATCTGTCGCACAGTGATCAACTCACCATTACGCAACATGCGCAGCATGTAGGTACCTCTTGCGAGGGCTGTCAAATCTAACGTTGTAATCGTAGAACCTGCTCCAAGCGCTCCGCTTCTCGCATCCATGACACGACCAGTAAGGTCAGTCAATTGAAGGTCAATAGCGGTATTCAATGCACTTGCTACTTCAATGTTGAACACACCGTTAGATGGGTTAGGATACACATTGAAGAAAGGAACGTCCTCGATGGCTGAAATGCCAGTTGGACAAGGAGTGTTCACAATGAAGATGGACTTTTCTGCCTCACAACCATTCGGTCCTGTGACGGTTACGAAAATCAATCCACCAGCGTTCGTAGTAATCACTTGGCTAGTATCGCCTGTGGACCACAAGTAAGAAGCACCTTCATCACCAGCATCCAGCATTACCGTGTTTTGTGAACACTTCTCAACTGAATCGGCCAATGGAATGTTTGGAGCTGCACTCACAAATGTGATTTCTACTGAATCCACAAAGTCACAACCGTTTCCATCTGTAATGGTCAATAAGTGATATCCAGAGGTCAAGCTGTTCGCGTTGGGATCGTCGTCTCCGTTGTCCCATTCGTAGACATATGGAGAAGTACCACCAGTTGCGGTAACACTTGCAGAACCATCGTTCTCGTCCTCGCAATCGTTGCCTGTAGAAGTGAAGCTCATTTCAACCGCACTTGGGGCTTCGAGGTCTCCGCTGAGTACACGCTCACAACCGTTTCCGTCCGTTACGGTAACAGAGTAACCACCACCAGCGAGGGTGAGGTTGGTGTCATTCGTAACGCCATTAGACCAGTTGAAGGTATAAGGAGCATCTCCACCAGCACTGAGAACGATAGATCGTCCATCTTCTGAGTATGAGCACAATGGATCAATCTCGCCGTTTAAGATGGGAGAAAATACTGAAATTGGCTCCCATACATAGGCGGTGTCCATGTCAGAACAACCGTTGTCATCCATTACATAAAGCGAGTAATATCCCGCAGGTACGTTGTTGATGCCAGTACCTGTTGTAGATCCAAGCGTGACGTTTGTATCAAGAGACATCCAGTTATAAGTGAATGGAGAAGTACCTCCATTCAATGTGGAAGCAACAGCACCGTTTGAATCACCTTTACAAGTGATGTCGGTTGGCGTGAATTGAATGTCAGGGGAAACGGTCACAGTAACATTTGCGGTGTCATAGCAAGACTGAACGCCATCAGAAATCTCAACAATGTACATGGTTGTTGAATCTGGAGTGACACTGATCACTTGGCCTGAATCTCCGTTGTTCCAGCTGATGCTGAAAGGAGAAGATGCTCCTGTTGTAGCATCCGCATATCCGGCTGTCTCTGAAGATCCTCCAAACAAGGAGCCACCTTCATGGTGGAAATACCAGCGCTGGTGCCAAGGAGAGTAAGTGATGCACGCCATGTCGCTCAGCGAGCCACTGAATTCCGCGATTTGCTCAGCGCTTCCTTCTGCAATGTCCCATCGCACCATGCGACCTGGACTGTATTGGTAGTTTCCATAGAGGTAAGTACATCGGCCAACTACGGAGTAACCTCCATTGAGACATTCTGCAATTCCCCAATCGGCCCAGTTTTCTGTGCCGTTCATGTAGATTCCACCGCTACCAGTTGTCTGGAGGTCTCCAGTACCCAAATTGCTTACCTGACCATTTGAAAGGTCGATGTGGTAAAAGGTGTTGTTGGTGTTAGCCCAGAGGATCATGAATCCTGATCCTGCAGCGATGAAAGAAGAAGAACCTGCATTGATCGTTTCAGAAAGACCAACTACTGTTCCGTAGTTCAAACTGTCATCCATCATGCGAATAGCATTGATAGAATTATAGCTGTATGCTGGAAAATTCGCATTGAAATCATTTCCAACCGTATCCCAAAGCGTGTACACTTGACCTGAACCCAAATCGCTGAAAATACCCTCTCGCTGTGGCAATGAAATGCCTCCAGTAAGATTGTCTGCATTGTAACGTACTGTGCAGCTGTCGCCAGTGTAGTAGTAATAATCTGGTGTAATCGCGATTCCACCGTTGTCATCACCTGACAGCGAGATGTGGTCAGTTACGTTTGAATTCGACTCAAGAAATTCATTCATGAGAACACATGGATCCGGATTATAATACGCATTAAGCTCAACGGTTTCACCCTGGCAAATCGTAGTGTCTGTCGGGGACATGTTGGACGGCGTAATCAGGCTAACGGAAACAGTGTCAGGGTAAGGGCAGCCTCCTGAATCGGTGGCATACACAACGTAATCTCCACTTTGGTCAAAAATTGCCGTTGCATTGGTGTCACCATTGCTCCACATGTAAGATGCGTAATTGCTGTTGGCACTTACGTTTACAAAGCTATCTCCACAAACCGCCATCACGGTATCTTGAGAAATGATTGGCGAGTAAGGGGCTGTGCCAGGACAATAGTATACAGTGACTGACCATGATCCACTAGGGATATATTGATAAGTCGTGGTGCATCCACCGCCACCCCACGTTCTCCAAGCTTGCATACGCAAGGTGATAGAGCCTGAGGAGATACCGTTTGCGACATCAACGCCAGTTCGGTTGTAGGCGAAAGTCCCTCCAGTGCCCGAACCAGAATAGTATTGTGATTCTGACTGCCCGGTGGTGATACATTCGACTCGAGTGCGTTGCTCTGACATGTATCCGAAGTTTTGAGCTACCATGTTGTAGCTAATATCCATTCCTATGATCAGCGCCCCTGCGGGAACACTTACTTGCATCGTGTCACCAGCATTACAAGCTGCATTGTAGGTGTAACTATAAGAGCTGATGTTGCCACTGGTATAAGTAGCCGACACCGAGCTTTGGCCTACGGCCATGCCGACGGTCAATAGGGTTAATGAGAGTAGCGTAAATAGTTTTTTCATAATCTAATTTTAAGTTAGTGTCCCAAACATACGGTTTAGTCTACAAAGGGAAGGCTGCGGGTAGGACCAAAAGAGATGATTCTGCTCATCTGCGACATAAAAAAAAGGGCCGAAGCGATTCGGCCCTTTTTTACAGTCAACTATAAATTTAGGTCTCTTATTGCTTGATAACCCGCGTCTGGCTCACACGACCGTCTGCATCTTGCAAACGAACGATGTAAATACCTGATTGGAGGTTTCCAATATTCAAGCGCGTTGTGTTGCCTTTAAAGGAAACTTGCTCTTGCATGACCACTTTACCTGCAATGTCAACGATGCTCATCGAAACGCTTCCGTCTACTTCCGCCAAAATGACCAGCTCGTCCTTCGCAGGATTTGGATAGGCGTTCAACTTGAAGGAAGCCATTTGCTCGATACCTGTGTTATCAGGTGTCGTGTCTTCAGGAATCACGATGTCCGAAGAATCAAGGATGGACAATCGGAGACTAGGGGTTGCGTCTGCCTCAAAACCGATTGGGTCGTAATCTGTACTTGTCTCTACGATGCCAATAGGCTGGCGGTATAGGGCTTGATTCGCAACATATTGTGTCTTAGTATCAAAGCCGATATAAAGCGTAGGGTCATACGTCTGAACGCAGAAGAGGTAACGCGTATCATCGAGTAAGGGAACGTCGTTTTCAAATTCTGCATATACAAACGTTTCTTGGATGTCTTCGGTAAATGTGTACGTAACGCTGCTCATTTCCTCCAAGCCAGTGAATCCTATGTTTGGATCATCTAAGTCAACAAATGCGTCATTCCATTTGAATGCCTTCACGTAGAACGGCTGATTGGTTAGTGAATCATCTGCAGCAGCAGAGAACCAGAGGCCATCCACGCCAATTCGGCTTGCGTTCGGATCTCTGAAGGCGATGCAAGCAGAGTAACTTGTATATTCTCCTGATGGTCGATAGTGCGCAGTCGCTGTGATGTCATCGTTCTCGTCAATCTCACAATAGGAGAAATCGGTTCCAATGATGAAATCTGAGGTTATTTCGTTGTCGTCTGGATAGTCATCCACGCCACTTCCATTGCTGATGCTGTACGAAACGTTGTACCGCCCAGCTACAGGGCTAGTGAGGGAAAATTTAGGAAGCGAATCCGCTTGTCCTGGCATTACGATCACACTGTCAATGCTTGATGCGCCGGTAGTATCGACACCAACAAGCGAGAAAGGACCAGCACTTTCATCATAGATTACACTTCCGCTAGGGTCTGTAATGGTAGCATGGACCATTGCACTGTCTTGATCGTTGTTGCCAAAATTGAAGATAGTCACACCTAAGTCGAAAGCGATGTCACCATCGTCTTGCGCCAACTGACCTGGAACAGAATATACTTTCGCGATTAAGGCATCGGCTCTTGCAACACTGAGGTCGCTGCTGTAGAGGCCCGCACGGTTACCCATGAAGCAAACTACAGGGCCGTTTTGCATGGCACCTGTTAAGGTAAGGCCGTCAAGGGCCTTGATGAACACCACTGGAATGGTCACTGCCAAACCTGAATCGCCACCGCCCATATTGACCAGTTCGTCTTCACGGTTGATGATGATTACACCAACGGCACCGGCCGCTTCAGCGTTCCGTGCTTTCATTCCGAACTCGCATGTGTTTCGGTAGATTACAGCAATTTTACCCGTAAGATCATTGATCAATGGGCCACAGCCTTCTCCAGAAATTGGATTGCCTTGTGGATTGTTTCCAGTCGAGCCATCATCGACTATCATCAATGTGTCTTGAACATAAGTGTTGGGAATGTTGAAATCCGGACAAGACCAGTCCCCTCCTGCTGGGTCGGCCCAGGTAAAGTCGTAATTGCCCTCTACACTTGAGGGGGAAACGCCAGAGACGATCACCTGAGCGTTGGTGATTAGGGCCATGCAGAGAGCAAAGCTAGAAGTGAGTAAGAGTCGTTTCATGCTGACAAATGTTTAATTAGGTTCGACCAAACTTAGCGATATTCCGATGAAGATTGACATTAAGGCAAAAAAAAATGGGGCCGAAACCCCATCATTCTTGGTATGCTTTGTCAAATTACTTTGTCAACGAAGCCATTAGGTATTCACGGTTCAGGCGAGCGATGTTCTCCAAAGAGATCTCTTTTGGACATTCAATAGAACAAGCTCCTGTATTGGTACAGTTGCCAAATCCTTCTTTGTCCATCTGTTCTACCATGTTCAGCACGCGATCTTGACGCTCTACTTTACCTTGAGGAAGCAATGCCAGTTGCGAAACCTTGGCCGAAACGAACAACATCGCGGATGCGTTCTTACATGCTGCAACGCAAGCGCCACATCCAATGCAAGTAGCCGCGTCAAATGCATTGTCTGCATCTTCCTTGGGAATAGGAATCGCGTTGGCGTCAATGGTATTTCCAGAAGTGTTCACAGATACATAGCCACCCGATTGCATAATACGGTCAAAGGCAGTGCGATCTACCACTAGATCTTTGATCACTGGAAATGCCTTCGCTCTCCATGGCTCGATGTAGATCGTATCGCCATCCTTGAACGTGCGCATGTGCAATTGGCAAGTAGTAATCGCCCGGTCTGGACCATGCGGTTGGCCGTTGATGTAGAGCGAACATGCACCACAGATTCCTTCTCGGCAATCGTGATCAAAGGCCACAGGATCTTTGCCTTCGTTGATCAGTTGTTCGTTGAGTACATCAAGCATTTCAAGGAACGACATGTGCTCAGAGATTTCGGTGACTTTGAAAGTCTCCATTTTTCCCTGCGACTTGGCGTCGGCTTGTCTCCAGATCTTTAATGTCAAGTTCATCATCTTCTCTTTTTAAAAGTGGGCATCACTTATATGAACGTTGTTTCAATTCGATGTCGTTGAAGGTCAGTTCCTCCTTGTGGAGTTGGGAATCCTTCGGATCTCCCGTCCATTCCCAGGCAGAAACGAATGCGAAGTTGGTGTCATCCCGCAAGGCCTCGCCTTCTTCGGTCTGAGATTCTTCGCGGAAGTGACCGCCGCAAGACTCGGGCCTCTCTAGGGCATCCTTGGCAAACAATTCACCCAATTCTAGGAAGTCAGCAACGCGACCCGCCTTTTCCAATTCTGGATTGAAGGAGTGCATGGTGCCAGGAACGAACACATCTTTATAGAATTCTTCTCGGATCTGTCGGATCTCTGCCAAGGCCTCTTTCAGTCCTTCAGCATTGCGCGACATACCTACTTTGTCCCACATCACCTTGCCCAAGCGCTTGTGGAAGAAGTCTACTGACTTCGTCCCTTTGTTGTTGAGCAGGCTGTCCAAGCGTTCTTTCACTTCTTTTTCCGTGGCCTCAAACTCAGGACTGTCCGTTGAGATCGGTCCCGTGCGGATGTCGTCTGCAAGAAAATCACCAATGGTGTAAGGCAATACGAAGTATCCGTCTGCCAAACCTTGCATCAATGCAGAAGCACCAAGTCGGTTCGCCCCGTGATCACTGAAGTTCGCTTCACCAGCTGCGTAGCAACCAGGGATGGTAGTCATCAAATTGTAATCGACCCAAAGGCCTCCCATGGTGTAGTGCACCGCTGGGTAGATCATCATCGGTGTCTTGTACGGATTCTCGTCGGTAATCTTCTCGTACATCTGGAAGAGGTTGCCATACTTGGATTCGATGACTTTCTCGCCCAAATCCTTGATCTCTGCGGCTGATGGATTCTTGATGTGCAGAATATTCGCACGCTCCTGTCCATAGCGCAAGATCGCGGCTGTGAAGTCTAGGTAAACGGCCTCTCCTGTCTGGTTCACACCGTAACCCGCATCGCATCGCTCTTTGGCTGCTCTGGAGGCTACATCACGCGGCACAAGGTTTCCAAAGGCAGGATACCTTCTCTCTAGGTAATAATCTCTTTTCTCCTCAGGAAGATCTACGGGCTTCATGCGTCCTTCACGGATCGCAATCGCGTCTTCTTTTTCTTTGGGCACCCAGATGCGGCCGTCGTTTCGGAGCGACTCAGACATCAAAGTGAGTTTGGATTGATAATCTCCAGAACGTGGAATACACGTCGGGTGAATCTGCGTGTAGCAAGGGTTGGCGAAGTAAGCACCGCGTCGGTGAGCTCGCCATGCCGCTGTTACGTTGGATCCCATGGCATTGGTAGAGAGGAAGAATACGTTGCCGTAGCCGCCCGTTGCAAGCACTACTGCATGTGCGCCGTATCGCTCAATGTTTCCCGTAATCAAGTTTCGGGCAATAATGCCGCGCGCTTTTCCGTCCACCAAGACCAAGTCGAGCATCTCGTGGCGGTTGTACATCTTCACCTTGCCGGTGTTGATCTGCCTTGACATTGCGGAATAGGCACCGAGCAAAAGCTGCTGACCTGTCTGCCCTTTGGCGTAAAATGTTCGCGAAACGAGCACCCCGCCAAATGAACGATTGTCTAGCAACCCTCCATAATCACGCGCGAAGGGGACGCCCTGCGCCACGCACTGGTCAATGATGTTGGCGGAAACTTCGGCCAAGCGGTAAACGTTTGATTCTCGTGCGCGGTAGTCTCCACCCTTTACCGTGTCGTAGAACAATCGGTAGGTTGAGTCTCCGTCGTTTTGATAATTCTTGGCTGCGTTGATGCCACCCTGCGCTGCAATGGAGTGGGCACGTCTGGGGGAATCTTGGAAGCAGAAGTTCTTCACGTTGTATCCCATCTCTGCGAGAGAAGCGGCAGCCGAAGCTCCGGCCAATCCCGAACCCACAACGATTACATCGATGTTTCGCTTATTGGCTGGGTTGACAACGTTGATGTTGTTCTTGTGGTTGGTCCACTTTTCTGCGATCGGACCATCGGGGGTCTTTGAATTTAGCTTTGTCATGTCTCCTTACAGATTGAGAAAGATGTAAATCGGAATGATGGCGAACAGGGCAGGTACGACGACGGAATAAAACCTTCCAACGCCCTGTATGATCGGCGAATACTTATGGTGATTGATGCCCAAGGTCTGAAAGGCACTTTCGAAGCCATGCCATAAGTGAAATCCAAGGACAATCATGCTCACTACATAGACTGCTGTATACCAACCTTCCTGAAAAGAAGCCACTACAATGCCGTACATATCAGGCAAGTCGCCTGGATCCATCGCAATGTCAGTGAACTTGTACTTGAACCAAAAATTGGCCATGTGCAAGACGATAAATATGAAAATGGCGGTACCGAGTACGCCCATGTTGCGTGAAGCCCAGATCGAATTGCGCTCTGCTTTGTTGGAGGCGTAGTTGACAGGGCGTGCTTTTTTATTCTCACGTGTCAAAATGAGGATGCCGTCGATCGCGTGGAAGAGGATCGAGAAGTAGAGCAAGTAGGATGAAATCTTAATGAGCGGGAAAGAGGTCATGAACTCAGTGTAGGCGTTAAACGCCGGTCCGGCATCAGCGGCATCCTTCAGCAGCGTAAGATTACCCGCCAAGTGGACAATGAGAAAAAGACACAGGAACAATCCCGTCAATGACATCCAATATTTCTTGGCCAGAGACGATTTGAGGAGTGCTGATCTTGCTGCCATAGTTTTCGTTGTGTTAAGAAAGGACAAATGTAGGAGTGAAATGTTCTTAGCCTAGCACCATGATTTTGAAAGGCCGACTGGGCTACTATTTGGAATTGTTCTGAATAAGATACTGCTCTGAAATTTTCAAATACAAATTGACCAAAGGACGGATCTCGTGCTCCCATGACAACGACCCAGCAGCGGAAATTGCTTTTTTGGAATACGCTGGCAGATCATTGAGAATAGTGTCAAGTGCAAGTTCAATGGAGTCGCTGTCGGTAGGGTTGTAAAGCTCAAGGTGGCCAAAGGATGCCTGCATGGCTGCGTGACTCTCCTGATTGGTTGCTATTACAGGAATGCCCGCTTTTGTGTATTCCATCACTCGGTTGGAGGAGCCGACGCGATGCGCCAGGTACTTCGTCTGAGTGGCAGCTACCCCAATGTCACATTGCTTCAATACATGGAAAAGCGTCTTCGCATCATACTCAAAGAAGTGCACAAAGGCGTTCCATTCGGGATGAGCCTCCAGACGCTCCTTCACTGCGAAGAACCGTGGGCGATTGCCTACGAAGAGTAAATGCCGACCGGGTTGAGAACCGACAGATGCAACGAGGCGATCAATTTCTTTATCGGATTGATGGAGGTTTCCGGCGTGTACTATGAGGATGGCATCCTTTGGAAGGTCGAGAGCAGCACGTAAATTGAAATCCTTGACCTCTTCCGGCTCACTTGGAATGTTGCGAAGGATCAACGGAGAAAGACTCGTTTGCAGTTGTTTCCGCTGCAGCACACCTATGGCGGGGGAAGGGCAGATGAATGCGTTCATTGCTTGGGTGTGGACTCGCTCTAGTCGCAGGAAGCGTTTCCAGACGAAGTATCCTTTGATCCGATTGAAGAGGCCCGGTGTCTCCTTGTAATAGGGCCAACCCAACAAGAACTCATGGCTGTCATACAAGAAGAAAGTTTCAGGTCTTTTGGCCTTGACTTCTGCGGCAACTGGAAGAAGCTGAAAGTCATGACAATGCAAAATCGCAAAGTTGAAGCGAAGCACTTCCGCTGCGAGTTCCGATACCTTGTCTTTGTACCCCGAACGCATCGGATGTTTGAAAAAGGGCGAAATCCGGCGCAGGATAGTATAGCCATTGCCTTCCTCCTTTTCTGGAAGGGACTGATCCTCATTTGAAGCCAAAATACCAACCGTTAATCCAGCTTCTGTCAAGCTAGCGGCCTCCTTTTCAACGCGCTGATCTGACGTAAGGGGATTGTCGAGCAACATGAGGATATCGAAACTGCCTTTTGTCATGACATCAACTGGATTAACTGATCATTCAGAAGTTTTCCAACGGCAGACCTTGAGTATTTCCTTTTGGCTTGTTCAGAAATTTGAGCACGATTAAATGTCGCGAGGTGCGTGATTAAGGTTTCCAATCCATCGCGAAGTGCCTTCGGGTCACCTGGTAAAACCAAGACCCCATTTTCTTCCGTGGCCATTTCGGGAATTCCATTTACCGCCATGCTCAAAACAGGGAGCCCACAACACTGAGCTTCTGCAATGACCGTAGGGGCATTCTCCGCATCCGTCGGATGAATCAAGGCGTGTGCTTGTTGCATTGCACCGGCGATGGTTTCTTTCGGTTGAAACCCGTGAAAGTTTACCTGAACAGCAGGACCTATGGACGCAGCCTTGTGCTTATTGGTGTCGATTTGAGAACCTGCGCCAAAGACTTCAATCACTATCTGACCTTGTTGCTCTGAGAGGCCGTGGAGTGCGTCGAAGAGGAGGTCCAGTCGTTTGGGTTCTTCCCATAGTCCCACGCAGATAAAACGCAAATGGTCCTTGGGAGCTTCAAAACCTGGGAGGTAATCGAAGGCAGGATGGGACACATTAGAGATCAAGGAAATCCTGGATGAGGAAAGCTGAAATTGCTCCACCAATACATCCTTCAGGTCATTGCTCACCGCGAGTATTTGCTTCAAATTAGGGTTCGCAAACCACTTCATTATTGCTTGATTAGCAATCGCCTTCTCTTGATTATCAAGACCGGGTAGTACGCGATGATAATAGCTGAAGTGTTCGATCAGCATGAAATTAAGATTGCGGAGAGCAGGTAGCTCGGGGACCAATTTGGTCAAGTGAGAGCGGACATTGATACAGTATCCGTCGAACACAAAGTCTTTTCTTAGTCTGGTAAGCAACGAAGCGTATCCTTTCTGCACGAATGCGTCATGGAGTCCAAACCTTCGGATGCGCATGTGAACTTCAATGCGATGGACGTGCAATCCATCATCTTCTTCTGTACCGTGATCAATGCGATACAGTAATACGGAAGTGTCTTTCACAACGCTAAGGTGAATGACGTGCACGTCGAAATAGGGAAGGAGCGCGAGGGCATGTTCTCGAATGAAGATACCCGCTCCAGGTGCTTCACTGCTCGGCCACCATGCGGCGAAGAAGAGCAGCGAAGGTCGATTCACACCTTGCTCACTGTTCAATTGCGCTGCTTGATAGGTATCCTTCATTTCCACTCGCGGTCAATACGTCGACCATTTCATCGTAGTTCGCAATATAGTCCTTCAGATCGTCGGAGCTCGTGCGGGAATATGCAGTGCTGGCTTTACATTTTGGTAGGTCCAAGTACTGCATGAGCCCATCAAGAACGACCTGATGTCTGTCAGCCTGCAGTAAGTCCCGCTCGTAGTTGACTTCATAGGCATCGAAGCCCTCCAATGCGGCCTCTTCATGCTGGTCATACTTTTTAAGCCAATGCAAGCGGTGGGGTAATTCGTCCACATTTACCTTGACCTTCGGTCTTTTAGATTCACCATCTTCTTTCACGACGTGATAGGTTGCTGTCGCCTCCGCAACCAAACTCGACAATGCCTGGCGGAGCTTATTGGTCCTTCTCAAGTGAATGATTTTCCACCCTTCTGAAAAACGCGCTTGTAAGAATGCTTTGGTTTCTTCTTCGTTCATTCCGTGCTGATGCTCCAAATCATAGATCTTGATTTTGCATCCATATACTGGGCTGCGAAAGCTCTTCATTCTGAGGTTCAAGTATAGCTTAGGAAAGTGCACTCTAATGGGCATTCCAGCCCCAAACACCTCCCCGTCACTCTTGATCAATGGCGAGGAATCGAGCAAATCAGAAAGCAAAGTTGATCCAGAACGTCCTTGTGAGAATAGAATGAATTTCACCTTCGGTTTATGCCAATAAAAGAGCAGACCTAAGACCGTGAACCGAATCTTATATCCATAAAACCGCAGTCCTTTTTCGTAGAACCAGTATGCCAGCTTTTGCCGAATCATCCCTTAAACGTATGCAACCAATAGCGATAGTTGAGCACCTTGAATGGGTTGGCCAAGATGGCCTTCCAGCTGAACGTGCGCATTGTCTGCTTGTCGCCGTGCAAGCCAGCGTGGTCTGCTACTTCACGAAATCGCTTGGAGGGGTCTGCGATCCATGCGCCCCATTTTTGATGAAAGGCGGCTTTCAATCGGGTGGTGTCTACTTGTTTCTTGACCTTGTAACATGAGAGGTCAACTGTCTTTTCTACTACGTTTCCCAGCTGCTTCGGAGGGTTGATGCCGCATGAATGAAGCGTATTCAGATCGATCAGCATGCGTTCACTGTAGAATTTCAATTGGCTTGAAAACGTCTTGCTCTCATCGTGCATGCGAAAGCGCAGCAAGGGCGTTTCGATGTGTTTAATGCGGTCCTTTCCAGATAGAAGGAAGTATCGCACAAAAAAGTCCGTATCCATGGTGTAGTTGAGTGCCTCGTTCAGCGGCATCAATTGTTTGAAGACATCTCCTCGGAAAAAGCAAGCCGGCTGCATGTACCAAGCTTCAAATAGAAATTCCTCGAAATCGGCGTACTCCTTCTTGCGCGGTACGGTTTGCTCCGCTCTGCCCTCGCCAAACTTGATCGCCTTACCCGCCACCATCTCAATGTTCGGATCTTCCATGAAGGCCTTGGCTACCTCTGCCAATGCCCCGGGAAGCAGCAAGTCATCGCTGTTGATCCACTGGATGATGTCTCCCGTAGCCATGGCCACTCCCTTGTTGATCGCGTGGCTTTGTCCGTTGTCGGGTTTGCTTTCCCAGTAGGTGATCTGGTCGGTGTAGGCATGCAAAATATCAATGGTCTCATCCGTACTTCCCCCGTCCATGACGATATACTCGAGCTGGGGATAGCCCTGCTCAACAATACTTAGTATAGTGTCTTCGATGAAATGACCTTGGTTGAAGCTGGGCGTGATGATGCTGATCTTCGGCCAAGGGCTTATGTCTGCTTGATCACTCACCCTTTCATGAGGGATTTAAAGAGGCTAATGTAGGCTGCCGCTTGGCGCTTTGGGTCAAAGAGCGTAAGGGCCCGATCAGCGATGTCTGCGCGTTTGAAACGCGCGTTGGGACCATTCACAACATCATCGATCGCCTTTGCCAAGGCAGGGAATGTCATTTCAGCTACCAACAAACCGTTGCGTCCGTGTTGGATCACCTCCGCCATGCCGCCGTTTTGAAAGGAAATGACGGGCGTGCCCGCGAGTAATGATTCTACCATGACGTTCGGTAAGTTGTCTTCTCTGCTGGGTAGGATGGTGGCCGTAGAAACGTTGAACAGATCGTTCAAGCGACGTTCGCTTCGAACGTAGCCAAAGGGAATGACCCGTTCTGATTCAAATTCGATGTTGCTGCCAATGGAAAGGAGCCGCACATCGTCGGGAAGCTGCAGTGCATTCAATGCTTCAGAAAGTAAATCCTGACCCTTGCGCTTGACACGGTGATTGGAAGCCATGAACAACAAGTAGCGATGGTTGAGATCCAGTCCCAAATCACGGATAGCATGTTCTCGTTTCACAGGATGGAAGGCACGCGTATCTCCACAGTTGTAGATCGTCCTGTGGCTAAGGTTGCCTGTCAAGGCACTCTTGGAGGATGCCTGTTTCATCCAGTCCGAAGGTGTGACAACGGTGACGGTGTTTACAGAATTGTAGGCAGATTGCTTGAGCGCTCTGCTTGAAATTTCGTGTTGCTCAAACAAGTGCGCGAAGGCTTCTTCATCTCCCTTGTAGTGAAAACCACCTTGAAAGGCATTCATGTCGTGAAATACCCAAACAACCGGCTTATCAATGCCAGCAAAAAAGCTAGGATAATCCACAAAGCGCGCAATCCAATGGAGGCAAACGACATCGGCGGAGCGGACAATGGGATGCTTGAGCACATCGTAGTCGGTTTCTGGGAAGGTGTACGTTTCGTAATCCGCCGGATTCGCTTCAAGGATCTTGACATGGGCTTCGCGAAGGGTGGGAGTCTTGCCTAATTTTCGTTGCACTTTGTTTAGCAGGCCATCTTTGGGCGCCTCATAAACGTGCATGTTCTCTATGGCTTCATTGCCGGAGCGGTGCAGTACCAAAACGTGAGAATCTACCTGCGCCTTGAGCAAGGCATCGTGGAGACGAAGCATGGCCACGGCCGCTCCGCCGTCATCGTAGGTGTTGATGTGGACGACTCGCATCTAGGAAAGGAGGTTTTTGATTCGGTTCTGAATACGCTCACCGAGGGTCGGAGGTTTCACTTCCAGCCGTTTTCTTTCTGCTCGGTAATGCGCTGCCACGCGTCCTCTTGCTGTGGCGTTTTCCGTTAATGTCTTTGGAAATTCCAGTTCAACTTGATCGGTGATGTCGCCGTGCATCCCTTCGGCCTCTTCTTTTTTCATGTGTGCTCCCGAGCCGTCTGCGCCAATGTTGCGCACCAAGGAGCGACTCGGATGCAAGCAAAGGCCTCCATTGAGAATAACAGAAGCCTGCCATTTGATGGCCCAAGTATTCAGCCTTCCGTCGATGTTCTTTTCGAGGTGGCGCATGAAATTGTAACTGCCGTCGATGTTGAATGCATCCACGAGGCCGCGCTCTTCGATCTTTGACTTGAGCATGCTCGCATCACCCTTGTATGCCTTCCAAGCCCTGCTCCACGTAGCCCAGCCCCAGCAAGATGCCTGACCGTAGAAGTAGAGTGGAGGAAGTCCATCCGGATCAATCGGCGGGATGTATGCGCTGATGTGCATGACCCTCGTTTCGGTTTGATAGTGCTCCAAAGCGGCATTCAAATACGTGAGGAAACCCTTGCCAACGACCAAGTCGTCTTCTACCACGATGACGCGGTCGGCGGCTTCGAGTACGTGGCTCACCCCGCTAGTGATGGATGCCGCTAGGCCAATGTTGTCGGTCTGAAAATGAAGATGCACCGCCTTTGGCCAGGTTTGCACCTGGATCAATGCACGCACCTCTTCGATGGCGCTGATTCCTTCATCGGTCTCATCGGGTCGAGGTCCATCACAGAAGAAATACACCTCACTTTCTTGGGCGCCTCCACACAGTGCCAGCGCATCCAAGGTTTGCTTGGTGTGGTCGGGGCGATTGTAGGCAAAGAAGGCAATGGGTGCTGGCATGGAACTATGCATTCTTACAATAAAAGTATGTATACCAGAAGTACGGAGCGAGCTTGTTCCAAACGTCTACACCTTCCAAGAAATCCATGGACTTAGACTCCAGTCGTTGCAAGTCCTTTTCCAAGGATGCCTTTTGCTTTTTACCATCATGGATCGGAGACGTAAGGAAGGATTGAGAGTGGATGGTGTCTTGGATAAAGGCCTTCCAACGGTCGTCTTTGAGCCATTCGTGGAAGGGAGTATTGAAGCCAATCTTTCGGCGGCGGTAGCTTATTTCAGCAGGCAATTCTTTCGCATACATGGCTCGGATCGGAGCTTTAGACCAACCGTCATGGAAGTAAGAAGTGACCGGCAGCGAAAGGGAATAGCTCACCACCCGATGATCTAGAAAGGGCATTCTACTCTCCACCGAGGCGGCCATGGAATAGTGGTCGTAATTGCGTAATAAGGTGGGGAGCGTGTAGTCGTGAAAGGCTTCGTACAAGGCCTTTTTAAGTGGTTTGTGCAATCCCACCAAGCTTCTGTCGTGCAAAATGGTGCGTATCGTTCCGTAGGCATTCATGCCCAACTTGGTGCCACGCTTGAACACTTGCTGCAGTACGCGTAAATCTGAACGATCCAACCAATCGTCAGGTCGATCGTTGGAACGATCTTCTGCCAAGAGTAGGTTTCTCATGTTGCTCACCTGAGGAAAGGCGCCGAAAAGCCCAATGGGTGCCGTTCCCTTGTAGCCCCCCATGAGCTCATCTGCGCCGTGTCCATCCAAGCTGACCGTGATGCCCTGCTCCTTCATTTTCCGATAAAGCGCGATCATGGGCGAGGGTGCCGAGAGGTACACTTCTTCGAATAGGTTGAGGTCTGATTCGAGTCCATTGAGGGCGGCTCCGGCATCGATGGGCACGGGCTCCAGCGTGTTGCCAAAGTGCGCCGCTACCTTCATCGCGTATGGAGTCTCATCGATCGATGAAGCTCCGTAGTCGGCGGTGATTGCTTTGTGATTAATGCGTTTGTCGCCCAAATGCTGTTGGATACTGGCGTAGATTACACTCGAGTCGACCCCTCCGCTGAGTGCCGTGGCGATGGGCACGTCGGCGCGCAATCTGATTTTACTGGCCTCTTCGAAGCGTTCGCGCAAGCCCTCCACCTGGTCTTCGAATCGGTCGGGGACGGTTTCGATGTGTTCTCGTGTATCCCAATAGCGCTGGGGTTGAAGAGCGGTTTCGCCTTTCCGAAGCCAAGCAAAGTGACCTGCTGGAAAGCGATGAATTCCTTGGACCAAGCTTTCACTCATTGCCTCATATCGCAAAGGGCGTTCAATGCTTTGAGCAAAGTGCGGAACAACGTGGTTGGTTGCCCGCAAGCCCATTACGGCCTTGATTTCCGACCCAAAATAGAGGTGGCTGCCTTCGTTGGAATAGTAGAGGGGCTTTTGCCCAAAACGGTCACGAGCGATGAAGCCAACGTGTTCTTTTTCGTCCCAAAGAACCAAGGCCCACATGCCTACAAATCGGTCCAAGCAAGCTTCTTTCCACTCTAAATAAGCAGCGCAGATGACCTCCGTATCGGATGAAGTCGTGAACTGGTGCCCCAGCTTTTCGAGCTCGCTTCGCAACTCCAGGTAATTGTACACTTCACCATTGAATACGATCGTCAGGTGATGAAAGCGAAAAGGTTGGTTGCTGCGATCGTCGAGGTCGATGATCTTTAGGCGCTTGTGGCCGAAACTAAAATCGCCCTGATCCGAATGGAGTATTCCTTCTCCGTCTGGGCCTCGATGGTGAAGGCGCTGCAGCGAGCGGTAGAACCGGTCGGCATCGGGGTAGTTCGGGAAAGATCCTAGGATGCCGCACATGATCAGTCCTCTGATTTTCGAAAGGTTCGATGGAAAGTTTTAGCCCAAGCGGGGGTCTCATAACCCATCAAGTCGAGGTGGTGTGCCATGGATGCTTGTACAACGATGCGTTCGAACCACCCGAGGTCACTTTTCCACTTTCCAATGTGCTGGGTCGTCAGGGCTTGTTCGCGCTGTTCTTGGGTGTACCACACATCATCCACATGGATGGTGTTGGCCGTTGGATCTCCTTCAGCAGGATCAATGCCTGCGCTCAATCCAAGAAAGGATTCAATGGAGCGCAGCACGGTTTCGGGAGTCGTGACGAGGTCTTCGTAGCGCACATCAAGGATGCGATCGCTCAAGGAAGCGGGAACCTTGCGCCGAAGATCTATAGTTTCTTTCCAGCGCTTCGAAAGCCTAGCCAGCGTGAAATGGGCAGGGTCGAGGTGTTCGGGGGCCCGTTTGTACACGTTGCGATTCGACAGCACCACATCCCGACCGTCTCGGTACACAAATAGAAAACGCGCGTCGGGGAACAAGGTCAGTAAGTCGACCAGTACGTCAATGTTGTCAGGTGTTTTTTCAGACAGGTAGCTCGCCTCTGGATGATCCTTGACCAATTGATCGAAGTAGGTCTGGTAGAAGGAACGAAAGCGCGCGTTGAGTGCATCACGATCGTAGTAGCTCCTGTTGCGCTGGAGAAATTTCTCCTTGGCCATCTGGCGGTGGAGCTGCAAAATGGGCTTCGTGAAGGTGAATTCAGGTCCGCCTGAGATGTTTGGATGCCTGCACAGTAGGTCTTGCAGCATCGATGTGCCTGACCTTCCGTTTCCGCCTATGAATAAGAACCTCATGATACGCGGAAGCTATGGTCGATGAAAACAATGTCTTTCTCGTAGTACACTTCGTCGCTCTCGGTGTGAAAACTGGCGCTCATCACCTCAAAGGCTGCTGCTTGCTGAAGCCAATCGATGACGTCGGCTTCGGTGCGGTGGGCCAAGAAGATGTTGATGAAATACTTGCCAGGGGTGAGGCTCAACCGGGGGATCTCCCACGTCAAGGTATCGCCATTGCCCAAGTCAATCAATGAACGCGTAAGCTTGGTCGACAACGTACCGACGCGCCGGCCGTTTTCATCGTGTATGCCGAGGGTAGCAATGCAAGTGAGCTTTTCCGATGTGTCACCCTGGTAGTCGATCTCCACCTTCATCGGCTTTCCGCTTTGCAGGTGGGTGCCTTCGGGGTTTGAAAACCGAATTTCTTGGGCGCGAAGCACGCCGGATCCTTCGCGATCGCTTCGCTCGCCGGGACGCACGGTTTCGGCGTTTTCTTTCAATTCAGAGAGGTAGGCATCGATCACTTCTGAAGAGGGACCGATCATTTTGATCTGGCCTTTTTCCAACCAAACGGTGCGCGAACACATTTTGCGTACGGCCTCCATGTTGTGACTGACGAAGAGAACGGTGCGGCCGGACGAGGTTACATCGCCCATTTTACCCAAGCACTTGCGTTGAAATTCCGCATCTCCAACGGACAAGACCTCATCTACAATTAGGATCTCAGGTTCTAAGTGCGCCGCTACGGCGAAGGCCAAGCGCACGTACATGCCACTAGAATAGCGTTTCACAGGAGTGTCTAAGAAACGCTCGATGCCACTAAAGGCGACGATCTCATCAAATTTTGCTTGTATTTCTTTCCGTGCCATTCCGAGAATGGATCCGTTGAGGTAAATGTTTTCTCTGCCGGTCAGTTCGGGATGGAAACCGGTTCCTACTTCGAGCAAAGAGGCAACCGTTCCGTTGATCGTGACTCGGCCCTCAGTGGGAAGGGTGATCCGAGAAAGGATTTTGAGCAGGGTGCTTTTACCCGCTCCGTTCTTTCCGATGATCCCGATGGATTCGCCCGTTTTCACTCCAAAGCTCACGTCCTTCAGTGCCCAGAAGCTTTCTTCTTTTTTACTGTTTTTGCTGAACAAGGCAGCGATCGACTCACGCATCGTGGCGTTCGTGCTGCCCAAGCTGTACAACTTGCTGAGTTGCTCTACTTCTATGGCGAAGTTGCTGTCAGACATAATCAGCAATCTTTCCGTCGATGCGCTTGAAATAGAGCAAGGCAGCGACGAGTATTACAAGCATGGAAGCAACCGACCACAGGCTCATCATGTGAGGAAGTTCAGTGCCTAAGATCGCCCAGCGGTATCCTTCTACGATGCCCGCCATAGGGTTGAGAAAATACAGAACAGTAGCCCATTCCGGAAGGCGTTGGATCGCAAACTCTGCTGGGTAAGCGGTAGGTGTGATGTACAAACCCAATTGCACGGCAAATGGAATCACGTATTGAAAATCTCGGTATCGGATCGTTAAAGCACTGAGTAAAACACCCACGGATAAAGCGGCTACGATGGACCCGATGATGAAGATGGGCAGGTAGATGATGTTTCCACTCACGGGCACCTCAAAGAAGATCATCAGTACGATGAGGATGACCGCCGTGATCCCCATGTCTATGAATCCCACTACTGCCTTGGAGAGGGGGATGATGATGCGGGGGAAGTAAATCTTCTTAACCATGGCTTGCGCAGAAATGATGGAGCTGCCAGCATTGGTCATGACGTAAGCGAAGTAGGTCCAAGCCATCACGCCACAAGTGCTATAGACAATGTGCGGAATGGCTCCGGTCTGCACGTTTGCGAACCTCCCGAACACCACGTAGAGTATAAGGATAGTAAAAGAAGGTTGGATAATCGCCCACAAAAGTCCGACAAACGTCTGGGCGTATCGAACTTTAAAGTCGCGCCACGCAAGCATCCAAAAAAGCTCCTTGTAGGTGGTCAGCTCGCTGAAGCTGAAGAGGCTTTGGTCTTTGGTAATGACGTGAGACTTGGTAGGCATGTTCTGGACAAAGATAATTCAGTCGAACCCGAAGCAACGGACTCTCCTTATAGCTTTTGGATCATTCGCTGTTCAGATCTTGTAGGGGTTTCGATCGACAGTATGTAAGGTCCTGCGTTCAGGCTTGGGAAGTCCAGCTGCCATTGCTGGTAACCCCGCTCTCCTTGAAACGAACGCTGGATCACGGCTCCTCCCCGCAGGTCAATCACGTCGATGAACACCTTTTCGTCATCGTTGAGGTGCACCCCAACGGTTAGTTCATCGTGAAAGGGAACCGGAAAAACCTGCACCCAAGGATCGCCGTTGAGTGGAATGCAGTACCTGTCGTTTTCTGGCACCTGGTCTTCTAACCCATCCAATGAGGTGATGGTCACACAGGCGAAATCAGGGGCGTTCACTTGAGAAGAAAGCGTGGTAGGAAATGTAATCAAGCGACCTTCCGAAGGTTCAAGCGTATCGCTGAAGGGCTGAGAGAGGATTACACCATCGAGAAACCCAGCACTCAAGGTAAACCCGGAGATCGGCACCTGTCCTTCGTTGCGCACCCGCGCTTGAAGTTGGTAGACGCCAGTAGTGCTCGAAACCTCTTTAACATCCAAGATCGCCAGGTCGATGCTGCCTGCATACGCTCGAATGGTTTTGCTCGAGGTGGAGGTGCAGCCATTGCTGTCTTCTATAAAGAGCTTGACGATGTGCAGTCCCGCTTCTTCGATCAGTGTTGAAAGCGTCTGCACGCTGTCCAAGGATACGTTGTCCAAGGTCCATAAGTGACCCACTTCCGCTGAAGCAGCCTTCAACTTCGCTTCAAACGGAACAATTCCGAACAAGGTTGAAGCAGAAAAGGATGGATTGGGTTGAGGGAGAACGGGCAAGAACTGCTCGCTTTCAATCGTGCAACCCGATGCAGATTCGAGGACGAGGTGCACGTAGACTTCGTCGCTCACATCGGGCGTAAACCGTAAAACACTGTCGATGCTTTGGCCGCTACCCTCCACAGACCAGGCAAAGGACGCAACTGAGTCGCTAACGTCCGTGGTTATCGAGGCCTTCACTTCTGATAGATTGCCAAAACAGACCGCGGCGTCGTTGATGATTGCTGTCGGAAGATCGACGATCTTGATTAACTGGGAAGTATCGGCTGCGCAACCGCTGCTCGCATCCAGCACATGGAAAGTAATCGTGTAGTTGCCGCCGTTCGGAAAGACCTGCTGAAAATCGGGGCCGCTGCCCAGGGCATTGGGTCCGATGCTCCATGTAAACACATAGTTGCTGCCGTCGTAATTGCCCTCAAAGAAAACCCCTTGAAGGGCGCAATTTCCAGTCTGCTCAAAGCTGGGTTGGGGCGTTTGGAATACGTCGATGGATACAGATGCGGTATTGGCGCAACCCTTGTCGGTGGTGACCAAGAGCGACAGTGTTCCAGTTCCTGCGGTTCCTGATGATAGGTCTTCTGGGTCATTTGAAACGAAGGTGTCATTGCCAACCATCATTTGCCAGGTTTGGGTGAGTAAGGCATCGGTGCTGTCTACTACGATGGCGCTGTTGTTTAAGAAGGTTTGCTCGGTACAGAACGGCCCGGTCAAATCCAGGGTCAGCGCAGGGAGGTCGATCACATCGATATGCCGGGTGAGCGTGTTGACGCAGCCGTTGTCGGTGGCCGCTTGCAGGATCACATGCAGGGAGTCGCTGTGCAGGAGAGTGGTAATGGAATCCAAGGCGACCACGATGCTGTCATTGACATTCCATTGGAGGCTGGTGATGGACTGGCCATCGGTGACCGTCGCCACCGCTTCCAGTGAAGCCAAGCTTTGCCTACAACTGTCGCTCAGGTTGAAGTTGATTTGGGGTTGTTGGTGCACCAAAAGGCTAAAGGAGGTGTCCGCCGAACAAGCGGTTCCGGTTGTGATAGTGAAATTTCCGTTCAATGTTCCACTTCCGGTCGGGACGATGGTTGGACTGTTTCCAAAAAGGGTGTCGTTTCCGATGATGAGTCGTGTGGAAACGATGCTATCGATGCTCTGGGAGGTGTTGAAAACGGTGATCTCGCTCATCTGGCAATAAGGGCCGTTGTCCAGGGCAAACCCGACTTGGGGAGTAGGGCTGATGCGAAGGTCTGTTTTAGCGGTGTCGGTGCAACCGTTGCTGCTCGTAGTAATCAATATGACGAGGTAATTCCCCGTGTCTGGATACACATGAGAAGGAGAAACTTGGCTCGAACCATTGCCATCTCCAAAATCCCAAGCGCTGGTGTAGGTAGACGTGCTGCCCGAGTAATTCGAAAACTGCGTCAATGCATTTAGACAGGTTGAGTCGATTCCAAAATCGGCGATGGGGGCGGGCTTTGCATACACGGCTAAGGAGGTGGTGTCGGTGCATCCGTGTTGTGTTTCAATACGCAGTGCGATAGTGTTCCATCCGCTGTCAGGGAAATAGATCGTCGGGTCAAAGGAGAGAAGACTGTCCATTCCCTCACGCGTCCAAATGCTTGTGTTGATCGGATCATTGGGATGCGATGTGCTCTGATTGGCGACAAAGACGTCGGCTCCCTGGCATACCGTATCTAACGTAAACTGAGCTGTGGGCTGGGGGAAGATGAACAGATTCGTGTCTAGGCTGTCGGTGCAGCCATTCGCTTGCAACGAGAGCTGTACGTGATAAGCCCCCGTATCTCCGTAAAGAAGAGTGTACGCTGAGTCTGTGCTGTTGGAACCGTTACCTAGGTCCCAGTCCCATTGTACTTGAGTGATCTGGGCCTCGTTATTGAAGCCAAGCACTTCCGTGGAGTCGCCTTCGCAGGTGCCGCTGATTTGCCAATCCGCCGAGGGCCCGACCCGTGAAAACAAGCTGTCGTTTTGCAACAGAAGGTTTCCGCTTGCGTCTTTTTGTACGAGCGAAAAACGAATCATTCCATTCGTATCCAACTGAAGTCCGTTGGTGGAAATGCCACTGTATACATGGGGATCTGTGGTGGTGGCGTGGGGGGTGTAAATCCTTCGCAGATCGCTGCTCGCATTGATGCAGAATACGTGGGTTCCGTTCTCATCGATGGAAATGTCAAGGGCGTACGAAACCAATTGAAAGCTGTAGTCGCCATACGTCTGTTGGAGCACAGAAGAAGCGGATTGATCAATGCTATCTGCAAAGACCAAGCGCGTCATACTGGAAGAGGAAGAGCGCGTGCGTACGTAAAATTCAAGTTGCCCACTCTCGTACAATGGGGCGATCTCGTACGGGTCTAAGAAATTGGCGCCACTCCCAATCTGATCCGAAGCGGTAGGTGCGGAGGCGAAACTCCCATCGAACTGATAGCGCACCAAGTTATCGCTGCTCCTGCCACCGGCGAGGATGATCCATTTACCGCAGCTCACATAGGGCATGACGGAAATGACCTGGTTGACAACCGGACTGCTGTTTGTGCTGAAGTTGTTGAACCATACGGGGGTAGCATTGGTCGGATCCACGCCCATGTTGTATACCGTTATGCTGTTGCCCACGTAGTTCCCCGCGATCAGGTAGATGCTGTCTTCATAAGAAATCACCTTGAGTGACCTGGGCCAATTCATCGCGCCGTTCATGTTGCCCAAATTCGTGGCTGTCACGGTATCTGCATCGAGGGAGTTGCCAAAATCGTAGCGTACGATTCCGGCGCCATCCCGCACAGGGGTGAAGCCATACCAATTGCCGCCGACTTGGATCAGGTCTATGTCGTCGTTGGAGATGGAGGCATCGTTGGCGAAGGTGTTGACCGAAAGTTGGGTAGTGGTAGGGGAGTTTAACAAGCTGGTGCCGAAGTCGTAGCGATACACATCGCGGGCATTCGATTTCTTTACAAAACCATACCACTGGTTTCCCTCTTGGATGATGTTGAGTCCAAAGCTTTGGCTTGAAAGCGAATTGCCAGGATTGCCGAGGTTATCCGGAGCATCGACTATTTCAGGCGTCTGCAGTCCGAAATACCATTGATAAGAAGAAAAGCCAGAATCGATTGTCGTGGGTTGAATGCCTTCATTCGAACAGATGGAATCCGGAAACTGCGCTGGTACATATCCGCACTGCGATTGCGCTCCGCCAGTAAAGAAGACAGAGAGCAAAGTGATCGGGATCAGTCGGTAAAGCCAGCGATGCGCCATCACCCACGAAGATCGTGAAATACGGCAATACATCGTGCAATGACCGAGGCTAGTGGGTATACTTGCATAGGGGTCATTTCTCTCTAATCATTCATGCACGTCTGCTTTGTATCATATTGGGGTCTTAATGAAGGCTTGACGCAAGCCACGGTCATTCCTCATCTCCAAATCCTATCCGACCGCAGCGATGTATCTTCCATTTCCTTCATCACCATCGAGCGGAAAGGAAACGTTGAAGCCCTGAACATGAACAAGGTCGAGCATTTCATGCTCAGCACCTCTGATTCCATCACGAAAAAGCTGTTTGACAAGGGGAAAGCGCGCAAATTGCTGAGCGACATCCACAACAAGCGTCCCATAGACTTAGTGATTGCCAGGAGCAGCCTTGCGGGTTGGTTGGTACTTGACTTTACGAGGGTTCAAGACATTCGTTTAGCAGTTGAGTCCTTCGAGCCGCACGCCGATTATATGTTGGAATCGGGGGTGTGGAAGAAATTGGATCCGCGCTACGTCATGGCAAAAGGCGCCGAGAAGCGCTTGAAACAACAGGCGGATTGGATCCTTCCAGTGACCCGGCGATATGCTGACCAATTGATAGAGCAGGAGGGAGTAAATCCTTCCAAAGTTTTGGTCATGCCTTGTTGTGTTGATCCTGCATTGTTCGCGTTTTCTCCTTCGGATCGAGCAACCGTTCGCAAGGATTTGGGAATTGCCTTAGACAAGATCGTCGGAATCTATACCGGTAAGTTGGGAGGGATCTACCTCGAAAAGGAGGCTATGGAGCTCTTTCATTCGGCGCACGATTACTGGGAGAATAAATTTCATCTCATCGTCCTAAGTCCGGATTCGGAGAAATGGCAAGAGCGGCTCAAAGTGAGTGGCTTCGACAATGCGAGCGCTAGTATCCGCTTTGTTCCGTTGGGCGAGGTGCCGAAGTATCTATCTGCTGCAGACGTGGCCTTTTCCTTGCACAGACCTAGCCCTTCCAAGATCGGTATTTCACCCATCAAGAATGCCGAGTACTTCGCAAACGGCTTGCCTGTGATGTTGCCAGAAGGCATCGGCGACGACGCGCACCTGGTGGAGAAATGGGAGTTGGGAGTAGCCTTTGGCTTGGACGAAGTGGGACGTCAAGCCATTTTTAACCGCATAGCTCCAATGATCCAACATCGCACCGCCAAGGGGCGCATAGCCGAATGGGCGGAAAAGCGGCGGTCTTTTACAATAGTGAAGGGGCACTATGAAACCATCCTCTCACGATTGGGATAGCGACGCATCCCTTGTTTTCTATCATGATTCACCACATTTGTAACAACAATTAGAACGCATGAAGTACGAAAGGATCGACAAACAACTATTCATTGAAAACCGCGCAAGGTTTAAAGCAGAGATGCAAGCCCAATCGCTCGCGGCATTCAACTCCAACGACATTTTCGCGACCAGCGCGAACAGTACAAAACCGTTCAAGCAGCATTCGGACCTCCTTTGGATGACAGGCGTAGACCAAGAAGAAAGTATCCTAGTGGTCTTTCCAGACTGCCACGACCCGAAGCATCGTGAGGTGTTGTTTCTCAAAGAAACCAACGATCACATTGCGATCTGGGAAGGGGAGAAGTTGACCAAGGAGGCCGCGTATGAAACTTCTGGGATTCGCACGGTGTATTGGATGGATCAATTTGAGACAGTCTTCAAGCAATTGATGAGCGAGGCGCAAAACGTTTATGTGAATACCAACGAGCATTGGCGGGCCAACACAGAAATGCAAACGCGCGAAGACCGATGGGTGGAGTGGTGCAAGAACAAATTCCTAGCGCACAATTATTTGAGAAGCAATCCTATCCTCCACAAGCTTCGCGCGGTAAAGCATCCGATCGAGATCGAGTTGATGCAGCACGCTTGCAACATCACGGAGAAGGGAGTCAGACGTATCCTCCCGTTCATCAAACCAGGGGTGATGGAGTACGAAATTGAAGCGGAGCTTTGCCATGAATTCATCCGAAACCGTTCAACGGGATTTGCCTATACACCGATCCTCGGTTCTGGTAGAAATGCGTGCGTTTTGCATTACATCGAAAACAACCAGGAATGCAAAGACGGTGACGTAATCTTGATGGACTTTGGCGCGGAATACGCTAACTACTCTTCTGACCTCACGCGATCTGTTCCGGTCAATGGACGCTTCACAAAGCGACAAAAGGACGTGTATAATGCGGTACTGCGTGTCAAGAATGGCGCGATTGAGATCCTACGCCCCGGCATTACCTTGAAGGACTATCACGTTCAAGTGGGACTCATGATGGAAAAGGAACTAGTAGACCTAGGCTTGATCACGATTGACGACATCAAGCAGCAGAACCCTGATTGGCCTGCGTACAAGAAGTACTTCATGCACGGCACCTCCCATTACATCGGCTTAGACACCCACGACTACGGTCCATGGAACGCACCGATCCCTGAGGGATCGGTATTTACGGTTGAGCCGGGAATTTACATCTTGGAAGAAAGCCTCGGTATTCGATTGGAGGATGATTACGTGATCCACAAAGACGGGCATACAAACTTGATGGGAAACATTCCGATCGAGGCAGATGAAATCGAAGACTTGATGAATGCCTAAGGTCCGGTTCAAGGATATCAACATTCATTTTTCGGATCAGGGCAGCGGTTCCGCCGTTGTCTTATTGCATGGCTTCTTAGAGGGCAGCTGGATGTGGGATGAAGTCGTCCAGGCCTTGCGTCTGCGGTATCGCTTGATCTGCGTAGACCTTCCTGGTCATGGTCAGAGCGATTGCATTGGCTATGTGCATAGCATGGATGAGATGGCTGAAGCCGTCATGGCAGTGATCCAATCGCTAAAGCTCAGGAGGGTTCAATTGGTAGGCCACTCTATGGGGGGGTATGTCGCTTTGGCATTCGCCGAACGGTGGCCCGACCACGTCAAAAACTTGGTTCTTTATCAATCCACCGCACGAGCAGATAGTCCTTGGAAAAAAAGGACCGCGATCGAGTCATCGAGCTGGTGAAGAAAAACCACGCTTCGTTTGTCCGGCAGTCCATCCCCATGCTCTTCAGACCCGTGAACCGAAAGCGCTTTCGAGCGGGGGTGAATGGGGTAAAGGAAAAAGCGCTAAAAACGCCTGTACAAGGCATCATAGCGGCTTTGTCTGGCATGCGTGATCGTCCGGATAGAGAGATTTTATTGAAGTTTCCGCCTTACCCGGTGCACATCATTGCGGGGGAGAAGGATCCGCGCATTCCACTTCAGGAAAGCATTGAAATGTCGGAGATTTCGGAGCATGTCACTTTGCATGTCATCCTTGGATCGGGACACATGGGTTATATTGAGGCCCCGAAACAGACCTTAGAGGCATTGACAACCGCCTTGAATTAGCTGAAATGGAAATCATAAAGAAGATCGAAGCTTCCTTAGAGCACAGAAAAGCGAGACGTTTGGTTCGTTCTTCTGGCCAGCGTCCGGTGTATCACATTCATATTCGAAAGACGGGTGGCACAACCATCAACTTCGCTTTTCTCACCTTGTCGGGTCGTCCTGATACCACCGTGTTCTACGAACAGATGGCGGAAAAGGAGAATCACCGAACCATCAGCAATGGAAGAGTATTCGTTGGTTGGAATGCGGGATTGATCAACGAAGGGTGGTTCACCTATGGGTTTTCACATATTCCGATGCATCAGATGGATCTCCAGCGGGATGCCTTTCTCATCACATGTTTACGTGATCCAGCAGAGCGGGTATTGTCTCATTATGCCATGTTACTGCACTTCCAAAGCCAGGGGGTGGATCATCCCTGCATGAAGAGCGAGGGGCCTTGGTTGGGCAATTCGTTTGACCACTTTTTGGACAAAATGCCCAAAGAGCATTTGATGAACCAGCTCTACATGTTCTCTGCCGACTTCAATGTGGAAGAGGCTGTGACCCGTTTACGTTCCTTGGATAAGGTCCTCTATACCCTAAACCTAAATCAGCAACTCAAAGATTTGGGCCGTCACCTGGGTCATGAATTACCAATATCCAACCAAAAGACCTTCAATATTCGACCGACATTTGAGGAGGAACAACGCGCACGATTGCGAGAAATGCTAGATCCGGAGTACCAGATGTTGGAACGGTTAAAGCCTTCTGAGGACTGAGGTTAGGGAGTGGTATACCCGGTAAAGCCTGGGAAATTTTCGAATCAATTTGGACTTCATACCTGCGTGCAAGACGGCATCGTCCATCATGCGCCTGACCTGTGGAAGAAGTTCCGTTTCCGAATAGTCTAACCCTGATTGATTTTCAATAGCAAACGGAGCATCGTCGAGCTGGATTGCAAATTGATTGAAAGGGAGTAGGTAAATCTTTTTATCGATGCCTTCGGCAAAATGAAGGGCAAAAGGAAAGACCATTGTCGGTTCGTAGCGCAGGTTGTGTTGCCAAATGGTTGGCAGCAGGTCATCGCCAATGATCAAGCCATCCGGTTTCATCTTGGGTAGAATGCGCAACAAGTCGGTAGTAATGCCCTTCAGCGTATGGTCGCCGTCGATGTACACTACGTCCAAACTGTGGTCAGCGATCTGATTGATCACTTCGGTGGTTCTTCCCCGCAACACCTTTCTCTTATCCCCAGCGAATTCAGTGCGGGCCATGGTTTGCCGAAAGATCGTTTCGAAGGTGTCGTCTTCTCGATTGGCAGGTTTATTCCAGTCCGATAGATTCCGCCACGGGTCGATCATAAAGTACTGCTCGATCGAAGGACACGCCTTCAACAAAGGTTCGGCCATGTCACCTTTGTATACGCCGATCTCGGCGATCGTTTTTGGCGACATGCTAGCTGCAAGTCGAGATACCAACTCGGTGCGTGATTGGGCTGTCTTAGCTAGGTTCAAAAAGGGAAGAGTATGCTTCATTGCGCGCTGCGCAAGGTATCGAATCTTTACACAGAAGCGGCGTTTGAAACCCTTGAATTAATCCATGACGCTTGTCATTTGTACAGCGCTCTTTGCTCATAAAAGCCCACTGCTTTGAGGTTCACCTTTGGTCATGAATCAGGGGGGTCAATGACAAAATTCCCCACGTTCAAAAGGCGAAAACCAAGCGTTGAATGATTCACTTACAAAGTCCGCAACGGGGGCGCGATTGCAGCTCAAAATCCTCAGAGAAGATCAAGCCTCCCTTTAGATACGCTGGGGCCGGTTCAAAGAAGCCGGCCTCTTTTTTTTCCAAAGTCACCGACCCACAGGGTAAGCAAGCAAGGGAATACTGCTCCGCTCAAACAATTCTGTAGAAACACTGCCGATGAATGCTTTGTAGATGAAATTGCGATGATGAGTGGCGGTGATGATAAGGTCTACGTTCAGTTTTTTCGCTTCTTGAAGTATCATATCAATGGTCGGACCTTGGATCATCAATCCCTCGGCTTCGAGTCCTGCCTTCTTCACTTCTGCACAAAGCGACTGTAAGGTTTTGTGTTCATCGCGCAATTCTTTCGCAAAGCTGTCTCGGATGTATTGAGGTCCTTCGTTGTAACCGATGAAATCGGGTTCGGCTTCGGCGATGTGAATCAGCCAAAGTTTGGCTTCAAAAGCTTTGGCGATTTGAACGGCATAATCGACCACCTGCTGGGTACTCGGGTCGAGGTCTATGGCTACCAGGATGTTTTTCATGGCCACGGGTTCTTTCCATCAAATGTAACCTACGACCTCGAAGCACATTCGCAGGTTGAGCAAAGTCATCTTACGCCCTAATCGTGGTCAGAGGTCTGCCTATGAAGATGCTGCTCCTTTGCCTCAACCTTTTAATCAATACACCATGGATACCAATACTTCTTCCCAAGGAGGGAACTGGCTTACGCGTTTTGAAGAAAATTCTGAATTTGACCGATTTTCCATCATTTCTCTTGGATTCTTGCTTATCGGTATCGTAGGGGGCATCGCCGTTGGCATGTTTGCGCGCGATCATATTTGGCAGATCGGCGTAATTGCTGGATTTACCATGTTCAGCTTGTCGATGATGCTCGCAGTAGCGCCCATGAAATACATTGTACGTAGCACAATCCTGGCGCTAGCGGTGGACGTGTTGTTTATGCTGATGAACCTAGGGTAGAGGTATTCAGAAAGCCTTCCAACCCTGTGCCTTGATGAAAATTTCTTCACCACGAGGGTAGACAAGCGTGGCGCCGTCTGTAGCATCCGCAATGTGCCCAATGATGCGTACGCCTTCCATGAGGTTGATCTTCTCAAAGTCCTTTTGATCAACGGTGAAAAGCAACTCGTAATCTTCGCCACCATTCATCGCGCAAAGCGATGGCTCTAGTTTGAATTCTTGCGCTTGTGTTGTGACGGTTGCGTCGATCGGAAGTTTTTCTTCGAATACTTTCACCCCGACCTTGCTCTGTTTGCAGATGTGTAGCACCTCAGAACCGAGCCCGTCTGAAATATCCATCATCGACGTAGGGACGACGCCTTTCTCTGCGAGTCGTGCGATGATGTCCACCCGTGCATCTGGTTTGAGGAAGCGCTCCAGCACGTAATCGTGTCCTTCCAAGTCTGGTTGCACTCCGGGGTTCTCTTTCCATATCTGCTTTTCCCGCTCCAGGATCTGAAGTCCGATGTAGGCTGCGCCTAGGTCTCCAGAAACACAAAGCAGATCGTGTTCTTTCGCCCCGCTGCGGTAAGCAATTTTGTCTTTCGCAACGCGCCCGATGGCAGTGACGCTGATTACGAGTCCAGAAAGACTCGAAGAAGTGTCTCCTCCAACGAGGTCTACGCCATATGCTGTGCAGGCGAGTAACATACCTCCGTAGATCTCCTCCAAGGCTTCAACCGAAAAACGATTCGATACCGCAATGCTAACGGTTACATGCTCGCACCTACCATTCATCGCACAGATGTCCGATACATTCACCGCGATGCTCTTATACCCAAGGTGTTTGAGGGGCGTGTACCCCATATCAAAATGCACCCCTTCTACGAGCATGTCGCTAGAAACCAATTCATAAAAGTCCCCACGGTCAATCACGGCCGCATCGTCGCCCACCCCAAGGACGGTAGATGGTTGCACGTGTTCGATGTTCTTCGTCAAATGCTCAATCAATCCGAATTCTCCCAGGTCATTCAATTCTGTACGGTCGCTCATGGTTCCAATTTTGGGGTCGCAAAGGTGAGAAATTCAAGGGAGAAGCGATGGGCTGGCAGGAAGGGCAATTTCAACTGCAACTGCAATTGAAATTGCGGTTGTGCAATGGGCTGATGCAGTAAAGAGGCGACTAGCCGCTGGCTGCTGGCGACTGGCAACCCAACAACGAGGAATGGACGAATTCTGAAGTAACCTGGAAATCCTTCTCCCTATTCCCTAATCAACTATTCCCTACTCCCTAACGATAAAAGTTCATCTCATCCACATACTTCAGCACGGGCTCGGTAAGCAGGTAGCGTACATCCCTGCCATCATGCACGGCTTTTCGGATGAAACTTGCGGAGATCTTCATCAAGGGTGCGTCTACCATCGTAACCTTGGGGTGGTCGAGGAGATCACTGCGGTCACCGCTAATTACGCTTAGGTTTTCGTCGCTTTCTACGCGAGGATACACCAAGATAGAGTAGTGTTCCAAGATCTGATCATAGTTCTTCCATTTCGGAAGAGTGTTCAGGTTGTCCTCTCCCATGATGATGGTAAAATCGTGATCCGGGTGCTTCTCTGAAAGGGCTGCAAGTGTATGGATCGTGTAGGAGGGCTGAGGAAGATCGAACTCGATATTGCTCGCGCGGAGTTTGAAGTTGTTGTCTACCGCGATGCGCACCAATGCGAGTCGATGGTAATCAGCCAACAGCGAGGCCTTGGGTTTGAGTGGATTCTGAGGGGAAACGACAAACCACAACTCATCCAATTCGGCGTACTGCACCATGTGATTCGCAATGATCAGATGCCCCACATGAATGGGGTTGAAGGTGCCAAAGTATAGTCCTATTCGTTTGCTCATTTCGCAAGAAATTCAATGATGGCAGCGCGGGCATCAGCAATCGCTTGATCGAGGTCTTCGTTTACGATGATGGTGTCGAAGGCATCGCGCTGTTCAATCTCTTCACTGGCTTTGGCCAAGCGCAACTTGATCTTTTTATCCGGATCGGTATTCCTACCTCTTAATCGTCTTTCGAGTTCTTCCACCGATGGAGGCAGAATGAAAACCGCCAAGGCTTGATCGCCGAGCAACCGTTTCAGCTCGATTCCGCCGTACACATCCACATCAAACATGACGGCATTTCCGTTGTTCCCGATGCGTTCGATTTCGCTCTTAAGGGTGCCATAAAATTGATCCACATAGACTTCCTCCCACTCGAGCAAGGCGTCGGCGTCGATCATTTGTTTGAAGCCGTTGATTCCGAGGAAATAATAGTCAACACCATTGATTTCAGCGCCGCGTGGCTCGCGACTCGTCGCCGATATCGAGAACTCCAGGGGCATGCCTTCTCTGAGCAGCGCTTGCACAATCGTGGTCTTGCCTGATCCGGACGGTGCTGAGAAAATGATGGCTTTTCCTTGAGGGTGAAGTGGGGTCATCGCTTAGAGAACGTTCAGTACTTGTTCCTTTATTTTTTCGAGTTCATCCTTCATGTCTACCACCACCCGTTGCATATCCGAATGTTGTGCCTTGCTACCAAGGGTGTTGATTTCCCGTCCCATTTCCTGCGCGATGAACGACAATTTTTTTCCCTTGACTTCTTCGGTGTCCAACGTCTTTAAAAAATATTCGCAATGGGCTTTCAGCCGCACCTTTTCTTCGGTGATGTCGAGCTTTTCGAGGTAGTAGATCAATTCTTGTTCAAACCGGTCTTTATCAAAAGCCGATGAATCTGCATCGTCCCCCAAGCTGTTGGTAATGCGGCCGCGGATCTTATCGATGCGCGCTTGTTCAAAGGGAGCTACATCCTCAAGCAACGATGCAATGCGCTCTGCCCCTGCGCGAAGCACAAGTTCAAGCTTTTCTCCTTCCTGCTTTCTGAATGCTTTGACGTGTTTGATGCACGAGGCAAGGCCTTCGTTGAGCACGGCAAATTCTTCTTCGGTCAATTGTTCGGTGACCGGCTTGAGTACGTCCGGTAGTTTGAAAATGAGGGAAAGGTACTCGACCGAATCGGCGGATGAATTGCCTTCGATCTTTGACTCCATACGCTTGATCATTTCGTAGTAGTGGGTGACAAGGGCTTCATTTATCTCGCTTGTCATTTCCTCATCCGCGAGGTCGCGTTGGATGCTCAAGTCGATTTTACCGCGTTGGAGTTCAGAGGAAATCAGGTCGCGCAATGCGATCTCTTTTTCACGGTAGATGGAAGGCATACGCACATTGATATCGCCCTGCTTGCTGTTCAGCGTTCGGATCTCAATGGTCAGCCCGCGGCCGTTGTACTGGCAAACAGTTTTGCCGTAACCTGTCATGGAGTAGGTCATGGCGCAATATTACGCATGCTTAACTGAAAAGACGTCGTGTGGGGTCAATTCTCCTTGAACCCGATGAGAATAGATACGCATCCATTCTTTTTGAGTTCGTTGGCCGTACCCATATCCGGTACGATGATGGTCAGATAGAGCTGCTGGGTAGATTCAACGGAAAAGTCAAACATGGTCGTGCCCTCATCTTTGCTCGAAAAGAGGATATTCTTCTTATAATCCCGCACCTCATAGAACAGGCTGTCATTGATGGCGTCGTGGGAACAGATAAATAGGCGATAGTCTTTTCCAGAGTAAAAGGTTTGTACCAAGGAGGCGGCTTCACCCTCAAACATGACGGCCCCGTTGTATTGTCCGTTGCTCGAATAGCCTTCCAATTCAGAAAGACAATGCTTCTTAGTAAACGACTTGCATTGCGCTTCAGCGTACTGTGTGAACGCCAAGCTCAGTGCGATAAGAAGAGAGTAGGTAAAGAGGGTGTTCTTCATAGCGCGATGATTTTAACTCGGGTTTCCTGCACAATACGGGAGATGTCTGCTAAGTCTTCTTTTGTAAACTGAACCGTGGTCGCGCCGCTGATGACGGTTTTACCGTTTTGTTTCGTCAGAGTGGTTGGATTTTCTTCCACGGGAAGCGCGAGGTAACGATCAACAATCTGTCGGAAATAGGGCTCCGTGGTTGCGATGAAGGGATCTGATGCGTAGTCCTTGAAAAGGGCGTCCAATTGAGAGGCGATGAAGCGCTGGTCAGCGATGACTTGCTCCATTGCACTGTTTTCCTGTTCATGCATGATCTGCGTGCCGAGATAGACGCCTTCCACCCAGCTCGCGGCCAATACGATCAATCCAATTTGGTTGCGGTTCTCCTCCTGAAGTTGGCTGTTGAGTTCCCAATAAATCTCTGAGACGATCAACAACATGGAATCCTTGTCCGTTTGGTTGTTGCTCGCCCGTTCCATGAGTCCTGGCCCGAAAGGATCCTTGATGCCTAACTTCTTAGCAACGCGCTGCGCAGCAGCCATGTACAATAAAGCATCTTGCTGTTGGTCAAAGACGGTAGAGTAACTCATGTCAGCTCCGTAGACCCCAAGCGCAAAGGCTTGCTGTTCGGTAGTTTGGTAATCGGCGGATTTTTGAGGGTCAGCCAGTAAGTCTTCCCTGAAGTGTCCTCCCGAAGCTTCAATCATCGACTGGAGCTCCAAGGGCGTCGGCATGGAGTAGAACATGGCTCTCGCCCGATCATACATCTCAGCACCAACGCCGTCTTTGATTTGGGATGTGTCAATATCCATCCCTTTCTTACTCTCTTTGACTTCGTCGGATTTTTCACCTCCGCAACTCGCCGTGATCAGCAAGAGCGCGAGGGGTAACAAAAGGGCAGTGGTTCTCATAATATTCCCAAATTATCACAAACATAGGTGGGAAGAACCTGTGTTTTAATGTGCCTCCAACCAATTATTCCCATGATTGATGTCAACAACTAATGGAACAGCAATGGTATAAGCGGTTTCCATCTTATTACGTATGATCGGCTGGATGGTTTCAAGTTCTTCCTTATGCGCATCAAAAACCAATTCGTCATGCACCTGAAGCAGCATTTTAGAGCGAAAGCCTTCGGCTTGAAACACCTTGTGAATATCGATCATGGCCAATTTGATGATGTCCGCTGCAGACCCCTGAATCGGAGCGTTGATCGCATTGCGCTCGGCACCCGCGCGCACGGTGCCGTTTTGAGAGTTGATGTCCGGGAGGTAGCGTCGGCGACCCAGGAGCGTCTCGGCGTAACCCTTTTCCTTCGCCTGCTCGATGGCCATCTCCTTAAAAGTTTGGATCCCCGGAAATTGGACGAAGTAATTTTCAATGATCTCGCGGGCTTCCGTGCGGGAAATGTTGAGGTTGTCTGCCAATCCAAAAGCTCCCTGACCATATGCGATCCCGAAATTCACGGCCTTCGCTTTACCCCGTTGATCACGGGTTACTTCTTCGAGCGGCACATCAAAAACCTTGGAAGCCGTGGCGGCGTGGATGTCCAAGCCATCCTTAAAGGCCTGGATCATGCTCTGGTCCTCGCTTAGCGCTGCGATAATGCGGAGCTCTACCTGAGAGTAATCCGCGGCTAGGATGACGTATTCTTCTGACCTTGGAATGAAGGCCTTTCTGATGTAGCGACCGCGTTCGGTACGAATCGGAATGTTTTGCAAGTTTGGGTTGGTGGAGGAAAGCCGTCCCGTAGCAGCCACCGTTTGCATGTAATTGGTGTGGATGCGCCCCGTGTCAGCATTGACCATTTCAGGCAGGCTGTCTACGTAGGTGCTTTTTAATTTCTTCACGCTGCGATAGTCGAGGATCAATGGGATGATCTCGTGCTTGCTCGCCATTTTTTGCAGGGTGTCTTCACGCGTTACGTATTGCCCACTCTTGGTTTTCTTGGCCTTCTCATCGATCTTCAAGTGGTCAAAAAGCACTTCTCCTAATTGCTTCGGAGAGTCTACGTTGAAGTCTATCCCGGCCAGCCCGAGGATTTTCTTTTTCAAAATGTCGATGTCGGCACCCAGTTCTTTCGAGAATTTTTTCAATGCTGGGACATCAATGTTGATGCCCTCTAATTCCATCTCGGTAAGGACTTGGATCAAAGGCGACTCAATCTCCCGAAAGAGCTTCACGAGGTGGTCTTTGTTTAATTCTTTGTCCAAGGCATGCTTCAGCTGAAGCGTGATGTCGGCATCCTCGCTCGCGTATTGGGTGATGTTTTCTAAGGCAACATCGCGCATGCTTCCTTGCTTGTTACCCTTTTTACCGATCAAAGTCTCGATGGAGACGGGCTGGTAGTTCAGGTAGTACTCCGACATGTCGTTCATGTTGTGCTTCATGTCTGGATGGAGCAAGTAGTGAGCAATCATCGTATCGTACAAAAAGCCGCTTACCGTAATGCCGTAGCGCTTCAATACTTCGAGGTCGTACTTCAGGTTCTGGCCAACCTTTTCAGCTTCGTTCTCGAAGACCGACTTGAATTCTGCGACGATCTTGGTGGCTTCTGAATGGTCATCCGGAACGGGGACGTAATACGCTGTACCCTTTTCCATGCAAAAGGACATCCCAACCAACTCAGCCGTGATGGAATCAATGCCAGTTGTTTCTGTATCGAAACAAAAGCTTTTGGATGCACCTAGGACCTTGATAAGTTCAGCGCGCTCTTCCTTTGTGGTCGCCGCTGTGTACGATTTTACCACCGTCTCGATCGTGTCGAGGTCGGTTGGAGGGGTCACGGTTTCTACTTGGGTTTCGCTCCCTTGGGCAGCGCCTCCAAAGAGGTCCAATTGTCCCCCTGAGATGCTGGTTTGGGTAACGGCGATCTCCTCTCCTAAGACGCGCTTGGCGAGGGTCTTGAATTCGAGTTCGGTGAAGATTTCAACCAAACGTTCTACATCCGGTTCTTCCCGGATCAGGTCATGCTCGTTCAATTCGATCGGAACGTCTTGTACGATGGTGGCCAATTCCTTAGACATGAACGCCTGGTCTTTGTTCTCGGCGACCTTTTCTTTCATCTTGCCTGTGAGGGCTTCTATATTTTCGTACAAGCCTTCCATGGATCCGAATTGCTGCACAAACTTGATGGCCGTTTTTTCACCCACTCCCGGGATGCCGGGAATGTTGTCGACCGCATCGCCCATCATCCCCAAAATATCAATGACCTGATCGGGACGTTCGATGCCGTAGCGCTCACAAATTTCCTTGGGTCCCATGATCTGTACGTCGCTCCCTTGCCTGCCGGGTTTATACATGAAAATCGTGTCTTCTACCAATTGACCGAAGTCCTTATCCGGGGTCATCATGTACACCGTATAACCTTTACGCGCGGCTTTCTTTGCCAGGGTTCCGATCACGTCATCCGCTTCAAACCCTTCCACTTCAAGGGTTGGAATTTTGAAACCCTGCACGATGGCCTTAATGTAAGGAATCGACTTTCGGATGTCCTCTGGCATGGCTTCACGATTTGCCTTGTACTCCGCATATTGCTCCACGCGAAAATTTTCTTGGTCGCCACTGGGGGGGTCAAACACTACGGCGATGTGGGTTGGCTTCTCCTTGTTGATCAGGTCCCAAAGGGTATTCGTGAAGCCAAACATGGCAGACGTATTGAGTCCTTTGCTGCTGACCCGCGGATTGGAAATGAACGAATAATAGGCGCGGTAGATGAGCGCAAATGCGTCGAGAAGGAATAGCTTTTTATCGTCGGCCATGTTCGAGGGAAATTTGCCGAAATATAACCTTATGAAAGCAAAGCCGAGCTAGTGAAATGGACGATTTACTTGCGAAAAAGTCGTCTATTGAGGTAGTGACTGAGAAAGGCAGATCCAGCGCCGATGGCTGCGCCGACCAGCACGTCGCTTGGATAGTGCACACCTAGGTGCATGCGCGAATAACCAACGGCCGAGGCCCAAAGCAAGGCTGGAGCTGTTACGTACCATTTTGGAAAGGCCAAAGAGAGGGAAGTGGCAGTTGCGAAAACGTTTGAGGTATGACCCGATGGGAAAGAAGGAGACCCAACATCTGACAACTGAACGATGAAAGGAAAGGTCTCGAAGGGCCTTGGTCGATTAACCGTATACTTTAAAATCAACGTAGTAGTTGCCGACAAGGCCATAGCCCCGCCGATCATGATGCCATTTCTTGCCAGGTTAGTGTCATTCCTTAAAATTCCTGCTGTAAAGACTACTAAGGGAGTAGCAACACTCAGGGGTGACGCGGATTGGGTGATGAACTGAAAGCTAGGGTCGAGGCTTTTAGCGCGGTGCACATTGACGGCTTGCAATAAGTCTATATCGATATTTTGTGCAGAGACCGAAAAGGAGATTGTTGCAAACAGAAGGATTAACCTACTCCTCATTCTTGATAGATTACCTGCATGACCACATCACCAACTACTTTCAAAGTACCTCTATCGATGATGTCCATGTTGTCATCGTGGGTATGATGAAAGGGGCCAAAATCAGAACGCAGCATGTCGTAGTGAATGATGTCAATCGTAGGAATTTCCGCGATCTTATTGAGGTACACGTGGTCGTCGATCAAGGGGTTGCCATTCATGGTCGAGAAGTAACCTCGGTGTCCCATGGCTTGCGCAATCGACCATACTTTTTCCACCACTTGCGGGGCGTAATAAACAGAAGCACCTTCTTTCGGAAAGACGGCGTCTGAGGCTCCAACCATGTCTAGCAAGATGCCATACTCGGGTGCGTAGCCTTCAATAGGAATGTTCTTAGACCAATACTGTGAGCCGAGGCACCAGGAATCGTTCGACTTTCCGATCATCGATGATTCGGGCTTGCCATAGTCTTCCCCATCGAGGAAGAGGATGTCAAAGCCAATTTCCGGTGTCATTGAATCGGCATGAATGGCCTGTGCCAACTCAAGGAGCACAGCAACACCGCTTCCACCATCGTTGGCACCGTCGATGGGTTTGTTTTTGTCCTCACTGCCCCGATCGGCGTACGGACGAGTATCCCAATGCGCGGCCAGTAAAATCCGCTTCGGGGCGGCAGAGTTGTACCTGCCCATGATGTTGTAAATCTCAAGTCGTTCATCGTTGAACGCCGTGACCGTAGCTTCTTGAACGAGCGTTTCCAATCCAAAACGTTCGAGCGATGACGTCAACCATTGGGCGCATGCTTTGTGCGCTTTCGTGTTGGGGACGCGTGGACCGAAATCCACTTGTCGTTGAACGAAGGCGTACGCTGAATCTCCTTTGAAGTCGGGGGTTGCTTTCAGTTGGACAGCGGGTTTCGCAGCTTGCTTTACCGGCGGTTCAATTTTGCGTTCCTCTCCTCCGCATGCTTCGAAAAGCAGGATTACCGCTGCCAATGCAGCGAAACGAATCAAGCCTTTACTTCCCATGTGGCTCCTTCTTTTCCGTCTTTGACCACAATCTTGAGGTCTACCAATTGGTCGCGGATCGCGTCCGACGTTCCCCAATCTTTATTTGCCCGCGCCCGCGCTCTAACGTCGAGGATCAAGTCCATCAGCCCTTCGATCATACCACCGTCACTGGTGTCTTCTATGCCCTTGAGTCCGAGGACCTCATCCACAAATGCGCGCACTAGTTCTTGCAAGCTGGCTTTGTCGACAGCAGTAATCTTTAGTCGGCCTTCAGCAGTCGAGTTGATCATCTTCACCGCGTCGAATAAGTTTCCAATCAGCACGGGGCTGTTGAAGTCGTCGTTCATCGCCGCGTAGCACTTTGCCTTGAGTCCAGCCACGTCTACGTCGCTGGAGTCCGATACGGGCAGGGCGCCCAAGATCTTGACGCCTGCCATCAATCGTTGATAGCCTTTCTCGGCGGCTTCTAGGGCGTCGTTGGAGAAATCCAAGGTGCTGCGATAGTGCGCTTGCAGCATAAAGAACCGCACCACCATCGGGTGGAATCCGCGCTTTAGCAAGGGGTGATCGCCGGTGAAAAGTTCGTTGGGAAGAATGGAGTTGCCCAGTGACTTGGACATCTTCGAGCCTTCGAAGGTCAGCATGTTGGTGTGTACCCAATACTTCGCAGGACCGTGGCCGCTGCAGGCTGTGTTTTGTGCTACTTCAGATTCGTGGTGAGGAAATTTTAGGTCCATTCCACCGCCGTGAATGTCAAATTGCTCACCGAGGTATTTGGTGCTCATGGATGAACACTCAAGGTGCCAACCCGGAAATCCTAATCCCCAGGGGGATGGCCAGCGCATGATGTGTTCGGGCGAAGCTTTTTTCCAAAGTGCGAAATCGGCAAAGAAGCGCTTCTCGCTTTGACCGTCAAGTGTCCGCGTGTTGCTGAACAACTCTTCTACGTTTCTTCCGCTCAGCTCTCCGTAGTTGTACTTCTCCTTATAAGCCTGCACGTCGAAGTAGATGTTGCCGTCTGATTCGTAGGCAAAGCCTTTCTCCAAAATGGTCTTGATCATCTCGATCTGTTCGATCATGTGACCTGTAGCAGTTGGTTCAATATCAGGCGGGAGCAGGTTCAGATTTGCCATGATCTCATGGAAGTCCAAGGTGTACTTCTGTACGATCTCCATGGGCTCCAATTGCTCCAATCGTGCTTGCTCTCCGATGCGATCCACGCCTTCGTCGACGTCGGTGGTGATGTGTCCCACGTCCGTAATATTGCGGACATACCGCACCCTGTAGCCCAGGTGGCGCAGGTAGCGATTGATTAAGTCAAAGGAAAGGAAAGTGCGACCGTTACCGAGGTGTGCATTGCTGTATACGGTAGGACCGCAAACGTACAAGCCCACAAAGGGTGGTTTGATCGGTTCAAACGGTTCTTTCTTACCCGAGAGGGTGTTGTAAAGTTGCAATGAATTTTCCATGGCGTTCTGTTCGCAAAGCGGCAAAGATACTTGCTGCGAGCGATTTCTTCCATCCGAATAGAAGGAAAGGAGGAGCGAAAAAGTGAGCGGATGAAATCCCTCAATGCCGACAGCTGACCGCTGATAGCTTGAAGTTACCTCATATCATCGGTGATGACTCCATCTCCGACGTAGCGGAAATTCTTGTACATCTCGATGGTTTGAAGGATGCCATCGTCGTTATACCGATAAACCTTACCGTCTTTTAGGCGACCGCTTTGAAAAAGCCCTTTCTGCGAAATCTGACGGTTCTTGTTGTAGAGGGTATGCTGTCCATTGCCGTCGAAATAGCCAATGTTGGGATTCGCTTCTGCCTTTGCAACAGCTACCGTAGTCTTGGCTTTGTCATCGACCTTTACGGGCTCGGGCTCTGTCTTGGGAGCAGCTGCTGGCGTTGAAGGCTTCTTAAAGGTAGATTTAGCGGCGTCCATTTTTCCTCCGTTGAATACGCGGACGGATTTCACTTCGCCATTCTCGAAGTATTCTTTTACCTCTCCATCTTCTTTACCGCCGTTCCAACTTCCCTCGATCATCAGCTGACCGTTCTCGTAGAAATATTTCTGTGCTCCGTTGCGCTTTCCGGTGTCATCAAATGTGAAGTCTTGTTGCACTTGACCGTTCTCGTAATAGCGGGTGAACTTGCCTTGATTCTTGTTGAGGCTCCAATTTCCCTTCTCTTCGATCTGGCCGTTTTCGTAGTAGGTGGTATACGCTCCCTTGGGTCGACCCGTGATATAAGTGATCTCACTTTTCAGTTTTCCGGAGGGGAAGTACGCCTTCCAAACACCCGATTTCCTACCGATCTCGTATGTACCTTCTTCCACCAATGCGTCAGGAGAGTAGCCCGCTTTCGGGTCATCGGCGGCGCTTACTTTCCAATAGCCAACGCGCCGTCCTTCTGCATTGGTTTCGTTCTGAGCAAAGAGTCCAGTTCCAATGAATAGTAGTGCCGCAAAGAGTATCGTTCTGATCATGAGTGTGCTTAGTCTGCTGTTCGAAAACGGGCGAAAAGATAAACTTATTTCCAAGATTGATTGCCTTATTGAAATGGACTTAAAAGCGGTGATAACATTACGCCGAAACTTCCAATTTGTTCCGAAGGTTTTTCAACATATCATCTACCATTGATGGAAGGTCATAGGCGTGTTGCCATCCCCAATCCGCGCGGGCTTCAGCATCATCAATAGATGCGGGCCAATTGTTGGCGATGGCTTGACGAAAGTCTGGAGCGTAAGAAATACTGAAATCAGGAAGGTGTTTTTGGATCTCCGAAGCCACACCAGCGGGATCAAAACTCATGGCAGAAATGTTATAACTGGAGCGGATCTTGACCTCTTCCAATGGAACTTGCATGATGTCGATCGTCGCCTTAACCGCGTCGCTCATGTACATCATGGGCAAAGCCGTTTCTGCGCTCAGAAAGCATTCATAGCTCCCTTGCTGAAGCGCTTGGTGGAAGATGTCTACTGCGTAATCTGTAGTTCCACCCCCAGGCAATGACTTGTGGCCGATCAATCCTGGATACCGCACACTGCGGACGTCTACGCCCCATCGGGTATGGTAGTATTCGCACCATCGTTCACCGGCAAATTTCGAAATGCCATAAACGGTAGTGGGTTCAATGATGGTGCGTTGCGGTGTGTCATGTCGTGGCGTAGTTGGGCCGAAAACAGCGATCGAACTGGGCCAAAAGATCTTCTTGAGGATGCCTTCTTTTCCAAGGTCGAGAATGGAGAACAATCCGTCCATGTTCAACTTCCAACCAAATTCAGGGTTCTGCTCAGCGGTAGCAGAGAGAAGCGCGGCGAGATGATAGACCTCCGTTACGTTGTTGTCCACCACCACTTCTCGAACGCGCTCTCGGTTCATGACGTCGAGCTGGAGATAGGGGACGTCAAAGGATGCTTCTGCACGGATGTCGGATGCGATGACCCGGTCCTTGCCGAACTTGTTGGCCAGCTCTTCAACCAATTCGGTGCCGACTTGTCCGCAGGCTCCAATCACTAAAATTCGCGTGTCACTCATCTATCACAAGATTTGGGCAAAGATGTACAGACTAAGGTAAAAATCCCGAAGTCAAGAAAGATTTTCGAACAGGGAAGCCTATACTTCGTCGAAGTTCACAACCACTTTTTCAGTGGTGGGGTGGGATTGGCAGGTTAGGATGAAGCCTCGTTCGAGTTCGTCGGGTTCGAGGGAGTAGTTCACTTCCATCTCTACCTTGCCCTCATCCAATTTTGCTCGACAAGTGGCGCATACACCACCCTTACAGGCAAAGGGAAGATCGGCGCCATTCTTCAACGCGGCATCCAAGATGTTAGAGTCCTCCGAATCCATCGTGAAATCCGTAGCCACCCCATCCAAAATGATCTGAACGTGGGCTTGAAACCCTTCTTTCTTCTCGCGTTTGGGCTTCGCATACCCTTCGCGTTCGGCGAGTTGCTGAGGTGAGGCAAAGAGCTCGAAGTGTACTTTCTTGCGGTCGATTCCCGCTTCGCTCATCACCTTTCTAACACTCTCAACCAACGGTGCAGGGCCGCATACAAACACTTCGTCGATGGATTCCGGCTGGATGAAATACTTCATGAAGGTGTTGCACTTCTCTTCATCGATGCGTCCGAAAAGGAGCGGAAATTCGTGCTGCTCTCGGCTCAAAACATGGTAGACCCGCAAACGATCCATGTACTCGTTTTTTAGGTCATCGATCTCTTCTTTGAAGATGATGCTGCTCGATGATTTGTTGCCGAAGATCAGGGTGAATTCACTCTTCGGTTCCATTGCCAATACGGTGCGCATGTGTGCCATCACCGGTGTGATACCACTTCCAGCAGCGAAGGCTACGTAGTGCTTTTCATTGTCGGGGTCGATAGGTGTGTAAAAGCGACCGAGGGGAGTCATGACGTCTAAGACATCACCCACTTCTAGTTGATCGTTGGCGTAGGTCGAGAACAACCCGTCTTCCACCCTTTTAATGGCCACCCTTAGGTCATTGTCCAGTGGACTTCGGCAGATGGAGTAACTCCTTCTGATCTCTTCGCCGTTTAGCTCTTTCTTAAACGTGAGGTACTGTCCTTGAATAAAAGAGTACTCATCTTTCAACTCTTCCGGCACGTCAAAGGATACAGAAACCGCGTCTTCGGTTTCTTTTCTAACGTCACGTACTTTCAGGGAATGGAACTTCGGCATAGGGGCTTCGTTTGTGGCGGTAAAAATAGGATTTCAGACCTATGGAACGGGCAAGTGAAGAACTGATTTTGGGCAGGGTTTCTTTGGGCGGGGGATCTTCGCTTCGCTTTGATGGGGATTTGGGATTCGGGATTCGGGATTGGGAAAATGAAAAACTAAAAGTGGATGGGGAGTAGGCAGTAGGCAGTACGCAGTGCGCAGTTGGAAGAGACCTCCCAAGATGTTGGTTCGAGTGTGGGGCCTAGGGCTTCCCCCCAACGCTGTCAGTTCGAGTGGCCACGCCGCAGGCGTGGATGTATCGAGAACAACTTCAATGAGCTCATGTACTAATGGGCTAATGACCTGATCCTCTAATTCCCACTCCCGAATCCCCAATCAACTACTCCCCGCTGCGAAGCAGCCAGCTTGGTGCAGAAAGATTGAAGAGCAAAGATTAGTGCGGGGTTTTCAAAACCAATAGCGAATCTTCAACTACAACTACAACTTCAATGAGCTAATCAACTAATTCCCACTCCCGAATCCCCAATCAACCACTCCCCGCTGCGAAGCAGCAAGCAGCCAGCAGCCAGCAGCCAACCCCAAGCAAACAAAAACTGATTTTCGTCTGTTTCCCTATAGTTCCTCCACCACGCCTGCTGCCGAATAAGGCAACGTAAGTATATTCGCACAACACACAATTGTACCATGGCTGAAAAGGACCTAGAGAAGATATTTCAAGACAAAGTAGACGCGGAGATCAAGATCGAACCGAAGGATTGGATGCCGGATGATTACCGGAAAACCCTCGTCCGTCAGATCTCCCAGCACGCCCACAGCGAAATTGTAGGCATGCTGCCGGAGGCAAACTGGATTACCAGAGCACCTAGCTTGAAGCGGAAGGTGGCCTTATTGGCTAAGATCCAAGACGAGGCAGGACACGGTCTGTACCTCTATTCTGCCACCGAGACGCTTGGGGTTGAACGAGACGACACCATCGAAGACCTGCATGCAGGAAAAGCGAAATACTCATCGATCTTCAATTACCCGACCCTTACTTGGGCGGACATTGGAGCCGTTGGCTGGTTAGTGGATGGTGCTGCGATCATGAATCAAGTGCCGCTTTGCCGATGTTCTTTTGGACCCTACAGCAGAGCGATGGTGCGCGTTTGCAAGGAAGAGAGCTTTCACCAGCGTCAAGGATTCAGCATCATGCTGGCCATGGCCAATGGTACCGCTGAACAAAAACGCATGGCCCAAGATGCCATCGACCGATGGTGGTGGCCTTCACTGATGATGTTCGGACCGAACGATGCCGATTCTGCGCACTCCGCTCAAAGCATGAAATGGAAGATCAAGCGCTTTTCGAACGACGAATTGCGGCAGCGCTTCCTAGACATGACCGTAGCGCAATGCCACTTGCTCGGTTGCGAAGTGCCAGACCCCGATTTGAAATTCAACGAAGAGACGGGCCATTGGGAAATGGGGCCGATCGATTGGGACGAATTCTGGAATGTGGTCAAGGGCAGAGGCAAGTGCAATCGCCAGCGCCTCCGCGACCGCAAAGGAGCCTATGATGAAGGCGAATGGGTGCGTGAAGCAGCCATGGCCTACGCCGATAAGAAACAACTAAGAAAGAAAGCCTCGCAAGCGGCTTAGTATAAAACACACCACTATGTCAAAGAAGAAGAACTGGCCGCTCTGGGAAGTATTCATCCGAAGCAAGGCAGGATTGAGCCACCGTCACGCAGGAAGCCTCCACGCTGCTGATGCTGAAATGGCATTGGAAATGGCGCGCGACGTTTATACACGCCGCAACGAAGGAGTGAGCATTTGGGTGATGGAGTCCAACAACATCATGGCTTCCGATCCAGAGGATAAAGAATCGCTGTTTGAACCCGCGAGCGACAAGATTTATCGACATCCGACCTTCTACGACCTACCAGACGAGGTGAAGCATATGTAATTTTTCAGTTGTCAGGGTGGACTTAGCTTGGCTTTAGGGCAGCCTTATACACTTCTAGTACCCGGTTTCTTGCGAATTTGTGATCTACAATTGGATCTGGATATTGGTCCGTACCAACTTCAGGTACCCAACGTAGAATATAGGTCTGGTCTGGATCGAATTTTTCCGTTTGTAGGTAGGGATTGAAAACCCGGAAGTAAGGCGCGGCATCTACACCACATCCCGCTGCCCATTGCCATCCTCCGTTGTTTGAGGCCAGGTCAAAGTCAATCAGTTTTCTTGCGAAATAGGCTTCGCCCCAGCGCCAGTCGATCAGTAAATGCTTGGTCAAAAAGCTGGCGACAATCATGCGCACCCGGTTGTGCATGAATCCGGTCTGATTCAGTTCGCGCATACCGGCATCTACGATGGGGTAACCGGTACGGCCTTCGCACCAAGCTTCAAACTCAGCCTCATTGTTCCTCCATTCGATGTGGTCGTATTCTTTTCGGAAGCTCTCGCTGATCACACGGGGGAAATGCCACAGGATGCTTTGGTAGAATTCCCGCCAGATGAGCTCGTTGTACCATTTTTCATTCAGATCCCTGCCGATGCGCATCAAGGCTCGAATACTTACCGTTCCAAATCGCAGGTGGTGAGATAGTCGACTAGTGCCAGGCTTCCCAGGTAGATCGCGCGTTTGGTGGTAGTGCTTGACGACTGACAGATCAACTTCTGCATCGTTCCAATCGGCAGGGTGTTGCCCAAAGCCGAGGGCTTGAATCGAGACCATTTTGCCTCGCTCAGATCGGTGGAAATGTTGTGTCTGTTCCTCGCTCGGGTAGGGCGCAAAGTGATCCTCGGTCACGATGCTTTTCCATTTGCGCATAAAGGGGGAATAAACCACATACGGCTCACCGTTGTCCTTCATCACTTCTTCCTTCTCAAAAATGACTTGGTCCTTAAAAGCCCGGAACCGAATGCCCTTCGATTCTAGTAGTGTGTGAACGGCCTTGTCGCGGTCTCTGGCGTATGGTTCGTAATCGCGATTGGCATACAGCGCCTCGATGGAGTAGTCTTTTACGAGCAGTTGGAAGACATCGATTGGATTTCCGTGGAAGACCCATAAATGCGCTCCGAATTGGCTTAATTGGGCTTCGATCTTGACGAGTTGCGCATGGATGAAGCTGACCCTGCGGTCATCTTTATCCTCTAGTTTGTCTAAGATGTTGCTGTCAAAAATGAAGATGGGTTGAACGTTCTTTCCGTCCTTCAGCGCTTGGTAAAGTCCATGGTTGTCTTCGAGGCGTAAGTCGCGCCGAAACCAGAAGAGGGATATTGCTTGTTTAGGGCCGGGCATAACTCAATCGTTTGATGCGCTCATGTCGTTGTAAGCGTTCAAGCCACCTGCCACGAGGGTGGGCCTTTGAGGTGTCTACGCAGTCGTATTCGTCGATCCCTGACGCGATGAACGGAACGATAATGTTTTTTGCCGTTGGGTTGAATCGGTTAGCGTCTATTGCCTCCCGATTGATGTTTAGGTGGTCCAATGGTTCCATGATTCGTGCTTTTACTATACGAAGGCCGTTTTCTTGCTTCGGATCTCATTCAGCGCGATCTTGAACCACTCGGTATAGGCTCCAGGGCGCATGTTCACGTCTCGATGGAGCGCCTGCAAGGAAACGTACTTCCATTCACACACTTCCTCAGGGTGGGGAACCGGGTTGCCGTTGAAACGGCCGAAGAATACATGGTCGAGTTCGTGCTCGATCAAGTCATTGTCCAACTCAGCGCGGTAGATGAATGAGAATTGCTCTTGGATATCGCAGTCAAAGCCCATTTCTTCCATGAGTCTGCGGTGCGCTGCCTCTTCTGTGGTCTCCCCTTCCCGTGGGTGGCTGCAACAGGCATTCGTCCACAAGCCACCTGAATGGTACTTATCAAGAGCCCGCCGATGGATCAGCATTTCTCCTTTGTCATTGAAAACGAACACCGAGAAGGCGCGATGCAAGACTCCGTTCCGGTGGGCTTCCATTTTCTCCATCCATCCAGTGGAGCGATCGTCTTCGTTTACGAGGATTACTTTTTCCATGATCATTGGGCTATGTCTACTTGCTCTCGGATTATTTTTCCATGTTGTTTCTCGAAAGATCGATAGTGTTTCATCCAGAGGGCTTCCTCGGTTGAATCGCTGAAAGTGTTCTTGATGGCTAGGTAGTCTTCCTTAAGATTCTCATCGTAATTTAGGAACGACGGCGCATTGATTTGAATGATGAAGCGCAGGTACCTAAACTCGGTTTCATTGGGTTCGGCAGCAATTGCTTCTTCCAAGAGTTCAGTTCCTTGCACGAATTGCTTGTACTTAGTCCATGGAGCCAAGGAGCATTCGGCAAGTAATGTCAAAGAAGCGCCTAGGTAGGCAGACCGAAAAGAAGGATCGCCACCTTTATTGACACGCAAGCCCTCCACTAGACCTGCCCGCAAATCCAAATCTTGGGTAGCCAGCATGAAGGTGCTTCTGACCTTGTCGGGGTCGTTCGCCCGTATGCCGCTTGTCAAGGCCAAGCACAATACTATTACTGCCCATTGCTTCATATCAAGTTGAGGCTGTGCTTGAGGTAGCTCTCTACAAAAATGGCGTACTTATGTTGATTCGGAATACGGATCCTGGCCTTCAGGATATCGATCGCTTGGGTGCGTTCGATCTTCTTGAAGAGCTGATAGAAGTACACGTATGCCATGTAGACCCCAAAGCGCGAATTCTTTGGAAGTTGAATGATGCCGGCATATCCTTCCGCGAAATCCTCTTCGATTTCCTTTTCGATGCGCTTCTTTTCATTGTCGTTGAAGTTCTGCATGTCGATGCCAGGAAAATAGGTTCTTCCCATCTCGGCGAAATCGGCCTTCATGTCGCGTAGGAAATTGATCTTCTGAAAAGCTGAACCTAGACGCATAGCGGGTTGCTGGAGACGGTTGTACATCTCATCGTCGCCTTGCACGAATACACGCAAGCACATCAATCCGACCACTTCAGCACTTCCCAAGATGTATTGCTCATAACCCTGTCTGGAATAGTTTTTCTTGTCGAGATCCATGCGCATACTTTCTAGAAACGTATCGATCAATTCCCGTTCTATGCCATAGTTGTGCACGGCGTGCTGAAAACTATTGAGAATCGGGTTGAGCGAGATGCGGTCTTCGATGGCTTCATACGCGTCTCGCCGAAATTTATCGAGCAGGCGTTCTTTATCGTAGCCGTGAAAGCTGTCTACGATTTCATCCGCGAAACGCACGAACCCGTAGATCGAGTAAACGGCATCGCGAACAGATGGCCCTAGGAAGCGAGTTCCCAATGAGAATGAAGTACTGTATGATCGTGTCGTGATCTTGCTGGCTTGCAAACTGACGTTGTCAAAGAGCTCTTTCATGGTCAATTCAAGTTGTGTTTAACTATATGATCGGCAACTACTTGGCCGCTGATAAGCGATGGAGGAACGCCAGGTCCCGGCGCCGTCAACTGGCCAGTAAAGTATAGGTGCTTCAATTTCTTGTGTTTGATTCTTGGCTTTAAAAAGGCGGTCTGGAGCAAGGTGTTTGCGAGTCCGTAGGCATTGCCCTTGAAAGCATTGTAGTCTTCCACGAATTCTTTTACCGCGTAACTTCTTTTGTAAACGATGTTTTCGGAAATGTCTTCACCCGTCTGCTTTGTGATGCGCTCGAGGATCATTCGGAAGTAGCGCTCACGCACTTCGTCTGAATCACCATCAATGCCCGCAGCGATGGGGATGAGGAAGAAAAGATTTTCATACCCCTCAGGAGCGACGGATGGATCCGTCACCGACGGCGCGCATACGTAAAACAGCGGATGCTTGGGCCATTGCTTGGACTTATAGATCTCCTCCGCATGGGCGTTAAAATCAGCGTCGAAAAAGAGGTTGTGATGGAGCAGGTTTTTGACCCGCTTGTTGACTCCTACGTAGAAAAGCAAGCTCGAAGGGGCCATAACCCGCTTGTCCCAGTAAGCCGTACTGTACTGCCGATCGGCTGGATCCAACAAGGCTTGATCGATGTGCGCGTAGTCGGCACCTCCTACCACATAGTCTGAAGAGACCGTGCCGGATGGAGTGACTACCTTCATGTCGCCATCTTCATAAATGCGTTCAACGTTTTGATTGAACTGAAATTTCACCCCTTTTTCTTTGGCCAGGGCTACCATTCCTTCTACGATTTTGTGCATTCCGCCCATGGGGTACCACGTACCAAGTTTCAAGTCGGCATAGTTCATCAAGCTGTACAGAGCAGGAGTTTCCTTCGGCATTGCGCCAAGAAAGAGAACAGGAAATTCGATGATGCTGAGCAACTTGGGATCGCTGAAATACTTCCGAGCGAAATCCTTGAAGTTAGAGAAGAGATCGAGCTGAAAGAGTCCTTTGATCACCTTCCAATCGATGAATTCCAAAGGCGAGAGACTTGGACGATGGACGAGGTCATTGATCCCAGCATCGTACTTGATTGCGGCGTCTTCAAGAAACGAAGCTAAACGCGCCCCCGCCCCTTTTTCTTTGGCTTCGAAGAGCGCCTGAAGTTGTTCGAAATTGGCGGGAATGTCCATGCATTCGTCTTCGAAATAAACCCGATATGAAGGGTCAAGGCGCTTGAGCTCGTAGTAATCAGAAGGAGACTTGCCAAAGCGCTCAAAATACTTTTCGAACACGTCGGGCATCCAATACCAACTCGGTCCCATGTCAAAGACAAAACCATCGGTTTCGAACTTGCGGGCACGACCTCCGGGAGAATCATTTTTCTCTAGGACGGTTACTTCATGTCCCTTGTCCGCGAGCGATGTAGCTGCCGAAAGCGCCGAGAACCCGGACCCGATGACGGTGGTGGTGGGCATGAGTGCGATTAGTTGGGATTGTAGTCACTTAGGACATCCATCAACTTCTTACGAGCAAGAAAAATGCGACTCTTAACGGTTCCAATAGGAAGCTTCAAGTAATCTGCGATCTCCTTGTATTTATATCCTTCGTTGTGCATGTTAAAGGGAATGCGGTATTCCTCCTGCAAAGCGTTGACGCTTTTGAAAATCTCGCCGTGGTTGTACATGCTGCCTGGATGCTTATCTCTGGCATCCGGAGCATTAGAAAGATAATATAGGTCTTCGGATTGATCAATGATCGTCCTCGATTTAATTTGACGTCGGTAATTGTTGATGAAGGTATTCTTCATGATGGTGTACATCCATGCCTTTAGATTGGTCGCCTCCCTGAACTTGTCTTTGTATGCAACGGCTTTCATGTACGTATCCTGCACCAAATCCTGCGCGTCATCGTCGTTGTGCGTTAAGCTGAATGCGAAATACTCGAGCGGCTTGCGGAAGGAAAGAATCTGCTGATTGAATTCTACGGTTGACATAATGTTTAATGTTTTTTGATTAAACTTAAACAAATGCAGGTCCAAACATCCTTTCCTGCAAGAAAATGTTTAACAAAATCACGAAAAGTATAAACAAAAACACTGAATGCCTTTAAAATAGAGACTTTCGAAGTGTTAAGTAATCGCAGGGACTAGGCAGGAAGATGGTCAGAAATAGTTCTCTAGATCCGCGATGCCGTGCAGGAAGTGCAGGTTCTTATGCTTGATTTCATCGAGTTGCGGAGCAGGTCGGGTAGCGATTAAAATTTCACAATCCCCGCACCATTTGATTATTGTTTGCACTGTTTCGGCAGCCTGAGTGAGAACGGCGGGATCCACAAAAAAGGTCAGCACAGCATCCGGATGAATGGTGACAATGGATGATTCGATATCCTTGTCAGGAAGGTTTTGACCCATGTAGTAGACAATGCAGCCATTCTTCTTTAGCAAGAAACTCGCCATTAATAAGCCAATTTCGTGGTGCTCACCTTGGGGTAGAAAGAGGAGGAATTTTTTCCCGGTGGAAGGATTTGGCAGTCGATCAATGCCAGCGATCACCTTTTGACGAATCAGGCAAGAGATGAAATGTTCATGCGATGGGTTAACCTGACCAATAGACCAAAGGATGCCCACCTTTTCAAGGAACGGGTAGATCAAGTGTGTAATGGTGCGCTCGAAGCCATTGTTCTTGACAGAGTTTTCATAGATCCGATGAAATTTCTCGGCATCCATGTCGATCATCGAAACCATGAGATCATTGGCGTCTAGGTCCAATATCACATCGGTATTGTGAATCAAGGTCTGCTCGTAGAGTTTCTCGATTTCATCCTTAAACGCGACTTCAGAAAGCTTTGAAATCTTGGAGATCTTGTAGCCATGGCGACTGAGCAGGGCTACATTTAGAAGGAATTTCAACTGCTCATCGTCGTAAAATCGGATGTTTGTATCGGTGCGCTTGGGCTCAATAATCCCATACCGTTGTTCCCATATTCGGATGGTGTGGGACTTGATCCCCGTCAGCTGCTCTAAGTCCTTGATTGAATATACTCCCATAATCTTTAATCCCGCTATAACACAAGAGGTTATCAGGATGTTCGCTGACTAAGGTAATATTCTCGAAAATGTGTTTAAAGAAAGCTTGTAAATGCTAAACAGAGGGTTTTCAATAGAAGTTCATCTTTGCGGCGCATGAGCGACGAGAGTTACCACAGCGATGAATTGAAGGAGAAGGTCTCCAACTTACCCCACAAGCCGGGGGTCTATCAGTATTTCGACAAGGATGGAAAGATCATCTACGTCGGAAAGGCAAAGGATCTCCGAAAGCGGGTATCCTCCTATTTCAATCGGGACCGCTACGAAAGCGGCAAGACCCGATTGCTCGTCAAAAAAATCCGTCACGTAGAGCACATCATTGTCGCGAATGAGTTTGAAGCTTTGTTGCTCGAGAACTCGATGATCAAAGAGCATCAGCCGAAGTACAACATCCAATTGCGGGATGATAAGACCTACCCTTGGATATGCATCAAGAAGGAGCGTTTTCCTAGGGTTTTTCCAACAAGGAATGTGGTACGTGATGGCTCCGAGTACTTCGGCCCCTATGCCTCGGTAAAACGAATGAAGGCGGTACTAGGCCTTGCCACCAAGTTGCACAAGGTCCGTACGTGCAATTATGCACTGAGTGAGGAGAACATTCAGAAAGGAAAATTCAAGGTCTGCCTAGAGTTCCACATCGGAAATTGCCTAGGACCATGTGAAGGCAGACAAACGGAGGAGTCCTATAACGCGAGCATCGACGAAATTCGAAAACTGGTTAAAGGGGATGTGGATGAAGTAATCAAAGCGACCAAGGAACGCATGCAGGTCGCAGCTGAAGCATTGGACTTTGAGCTCGCTGCGCAACTCAAGGCCAACAACGATCTACTGCAGGATTATCAGAGTAAATCCGTGGTAGTAAGCCCCGTCATTCGAGACGTGGATGTGGCCAGCGTAGTGGCGGATGATGCATTCGCCTACGTTAATTTCATGCGCGTTGTCAACGGCGCCATCATCCAAAGCCATTCCCTGGAATTCAAGAAAAAATTGGACGAGGACAAGGAAGACCTTTTGCTTACGGCAGTGGCAGAGATGCGTTCCGTGTTTCAAAGTTCAGCCAAGGAGATCCTTGTTAACATAGACGTGAGTGCCGAATGGGAGCATGCCGAATTTCATCATCCACAACGAGGCGATAAGAAAGCATTGATCGATTTCTCGCTCAAAAACCTGCGTTTCTTCATGCTGGATCGACAAAAGGCCCAGGATAAAATTGACCCGAATCGACATGCCAATCGTGTGCTTAAGACCTTGAAGGAAGACCTTCGCCTTTCGGCATTGCCGGTACACATCGAATGCTTCGACAATTCAAATTTCCACGGAAGTTTTCCCGTGGCGGCTTGTGTCGTTTTTAAAGATGCCAAGCCTAGCAAGCAAGACTACCGTCATTTCAACATCAAGACGGTGGAAGGACCCGATGATTTTGCCTCCATGGAAGAGGTGATTTATCGGCGCTACAAACGATTGATAGACGAGAATCAATCGCTCCCACAACTGATCGTTGTGGACGGTGGAAAAGGCCAACTGAGCTCGGCGGTCAAAAGCCTCGACAAACTTGAGCTGAGAGGAAAGGTTGCGGTGATCGGTATTGCAAAAAAACTCGAAGAGATCTTCTTTCCCGAGGATCCAATCCCCATCTACATCGACAAACGTTCGGAGTCGCTAAAGATCATCCAGCGCATGCGGAATGAAGCGCATCGTTTTGGGATAACGCATCACCGAAACAAGCGCAGCAAGAATGCCTTTCAGAGCGAATTATTGGAGATTAATGGTATAGGCGAGAAGACCGCGAAAGAGCTTCTGCGTGTATTCTACAGCTTGGAACGGATTAAACAACTGAGTCAAGAAGAGCTGGCCACCGTTTCTACAGTGGCCCAAGCGAAGGCGATAGTTGACTATTTTCGTTCGCGAACGTGAAAAAACTCTTTAAACGACTGGTCAGATTAGGGGTGTATGAGGATACGCCTGAAGAGTTGGTGGATGAGATCAAAGTGGTCAACTCCATCAAGGTGCAGGGTGCGATACTGATGATACTGGGAGTCATTCCCTCCTACATCTTCGTACCTCAACATTCGGTCTTTACTACCGCCATACTCTTGATGCATCTCGTGGCAGCGGTCTCTACTTTGGAAGCGAACAGGCGTCGTGCCTATGGCCTTGCCAAATGGATCTTTGTGATGGATCCTGCGGTGCTCATGCTGTCTGTAGTAGGCTACTACGGAGACGATACCAATTTCCAATTCGTTCTGCTCATCTGCCTCCTGATGTACGTCTTCCTTTTTAGAAGACGGGCCTCACAAGTCTTCAACATGCTGGCTACGTACTTCGTGGTTTCGATCGTAGGGATTGCCATTATCTATTTTTTCGACTTGGCGTACGTTTCCTTGGCCCCGGTCGAGCTGGAAATAATGCGCTTTACGTCGTTTACCTTCTCCGTTATCCTGGTAATCATGATGGGAGTGGTCTTGCAGAAAACCAATCGTATTCGCTCTGCACGTACCCTTGCCACATGGCAGGTCTCTGAGCGCGATGCCTCCATCCTACAAACCATCAGCGACAACATGGATGAGGCGATCTTTAAGTCATCCGTCACACAAGGATTGGAATACGTCAACGACGCCTTTGCTAAGATGTATGGATATGCCTCAAAGGAAGAAGTGATGGGCATTCATCCCGTGAATTTATACGAGTCAAAATCAGATCGCGACACCTTGCTTTCGCGCATTGAAAAGTTTGGTAGGGTAACCAACATGTTGCTGAAGTATCGACGAAAAGATGGTTCCACCTTTTGGGGTCGGTTGAGCAGCAGCAAAGTACACGAGGCTGGGGAAGTTTTCTTGGTGGGTACGATTGCAGATGTTACGCCTCAACAAGAGCAGACAGATTTACTGCAGTCGAGCGAACGTCAATTGAGAGAGGCACAGCGCCTTGCCAAGGTCGGAAACTGGCGGGCTATGCCAAAGGAAGGTCGCGTTGAGTGGTCCGGAGAATGGGCCAATATTCACGGCTTCTTGCCGTCAGATTTTGCGGATTCCTTTGATGTCTGGTGCAAGGGCTTCTTAGACATGACCTTAGACGAAATGACGGTCGGGCTGGAACGATCATCCTCAATGAACAAGGCGTTCGAATTCGGTTCTTGGTACAAGACCCCGGAGGGAGAGATGAAGTTTCTCTATTACACTAGCCAGAAGTCCGTAGGCGACGGTTCGGTGGAGTGGTTCGGAACGGTGCAGGATCGTACAGAGCTAAAAAACCAAGAGCTGGAACTTCTTGACACGCGCGAGTTCTACCAAAACGTACTCGATAACATCCCAGTGGAGTGTGTACTGGTCGACGAGAATGGAAAGTACTTCTACATCAGCAAGAACGCGATTGCAGACGACCAACTCCGCCAATTCTTAATTGGGAAAAACGATCTAGATTACGTTCAATATCGGAACTTAGAAACAAGTTTTGCAGAACTGAGGGATGAGAGGGTCAAGGAAGCCTTGCGAGGCGAACTCTCCATTCGGTGGGAAGAAAAAATGAAAACGCGAGACGGTAGAGATACTTACCACATTCGCAATCTTGTTCCCGTACACTTCAAAGAAGGACGATCGGTCAAGAAATTCTTGATCGGGTATTCGTTCGATATCAATGAAATCAAACGGGCGCAGTTCCGGTTGGAAGGCCGAAACGATGAGTTGAACCAACTCAACAAGGAACTGGACCGCTTCGTCTACAGCATTTCCCACGACCTCCGTGCACCAATCGCTTCTGTGCTTGGTCTCAACTCCCTGGCCGAAGAGGCAGAAGACGAAGGTGAACTCAACAACATTCTCTCCATGCAGCGAGAGGCCTTGGACCGCCTGGATCGATACATAAGGGATGTAATCGACTATTCTAGAAACAAGAGGCTGGATGTTCACCCTGAAGAGGTGCGGCTTAAGAAGGTCTTGGACGAATGCATGAACGACTTGGTATACATGTCGAACTACGACAATCTGGATTACTTCATCGAAGTAGACGATGCCCTCACCATCCACAGCGATGCCCTGCGCATCCGGATCATCATCAACAACCTACTTTCCAACGCGATCAAATACGCCGATCCGAAAAAGGACAAGCCCTTCATCGCGATTCGCGCCAGAAATGAAGCAGGAAAACTGACTCTAGAAATTGAAGACAATGGCATTGGCATTAAAAAAGACCACGAGGATCAAATCTGGGACATCTTCTTTCGAGGTACCAGCACCGTGCCGGGTTCCGGATTGGGATTGTACATCCTAAGAGAATCTGCCAAGAACATTGACGGAGAGGTGAGCTATGTGTCGGAAGAAGGAGTAGGCACCAAGTTAACGGTTACCCTTCCCGAGTTGTCATCGACGGAGTGATCAAACGAACTTGTCCTTGAGCAGGTTCATTTCAATCACCGGTGAGATCTTTTCATACAGAATGTGATAGACCGCACGCGTAATCGGTAAATCAACCCCAAACTTCTTGTTCATCTCCACGATCGATTTCACGGCATAATAGCCTTCTGCAATCATGCTCATTTCCAATTGCGCCGCTTTGACGCTGTAGCCTTTACCGATCATCATGCCGAAGGCGCGGTTGCGGCTGAATTGAGAATAGGCGGTTACGAGTAGGTCTCCCAGATAAGCCGATGAGTTTACGTCACGGTGCACCGGACTCACCGCATCTACAAAGTTTTCGATCTCCTGAATGGAATTGCTGATGAGTACCGCCTGAAAGTTATCGCCGTAGCCCAAGCCGTGGCAAATGCCAGAAGCGATGGCCATGATGTTCTTCATGACTGCACTGATCTCTGTTCCGAAGATGTCTTCTGATGTTGAGGTCTTGACATACCTGCAAGCCAAGGCCTCGGCCATGATCGCAGCAATTTCCACATCGGGACAGGCCAGGGTGAGGTAACTCAATCGCTCCAAAGCGATCTCTTCAGCGTGGCAAGGGCCGGAGATGATGCCAATGCGCTCGTAAGGGATGCCAAATTCTTTGTGAAAAAAGCGCGCTGGAATGGAGTGATACTCGGGCACGATGCCTTTGATCGCGCTGAACAGAATCTTCTTTTCAATGCCATCGACCTTGAAACCGTTAAATGTCTCGAAGATGAACGCCGAGGGAATGGCTACTACGAGGATGTCGCTTTCTGAGACGACCTTTTTCAGGTCATGGCTCGGGTGTACCCTATCCATGTCAAATTCTACTGACTGCAAGTAGCGGTCGTTGTGCCTGAACTTTTTCAGGTATTCCACGCTTTCCTCATGCCGCAGCCACCAGTTCACCTTTGAAGAATTGTTGCTCAACATCTTCGCAATGGCCGTGGCCCAGCTCCCGCCTCCGATTACTCCGAACGTATGTTCCATTGCCTCAAAAGTAAAAAATGCGAAGCGCAGAACGGGGCCTAAGTCTACGGCTTCAATCTTTTTCTCAGCTTTGGCTCATGTGGAGACTTCTCACGATCATCTTCAACCTGATCGGCGCCTTCCTGATCTTTCAGTTCTTGCGCTATAAATACCTCGATTTTAGGCGTAGTTCAGACAGTCAGGACTTCTGGAAATTCAAACGCCACAAGTACGTAATTACCGTCGGGGGCTTTCTGATCGCAGGGTTCTTGCTCATTGAACTGGCCCTGCCCAATATCTCTCCATTGGTGGATGAAGCCGATCGTTTGCATTTTAACACCATCATCGGTATTTCCACAGCCCTTGCCATCAGCTCCATCTGGGCCGTATACTTACGAAAGCTCGACATCTTTGACCCAGAGCGGTGGTCCAACATCTTGGTGGTCTTCGTTTTGGGTTGCGTAACCCCCTGGCTTGTTTTTCCAATTTCCAATTTCATAAACTATCAACTTGGATTTGACTTGAACGGGGATCAGTGGAACGATTTCATCTATTGCGTCGTCGGCATCGGGATGGTGGAGGAATTCGTGAAGCTCTTGCCGTTGTTGGTGATCATTCGATATAAACATGTCGTGCGTGAACCCTATGATTTCATTCTGTACGCAGCTATCTCCGCGCTAGGATTCGCATTCATCGAGAACTCCATGTACATCATGCGGTCGGATTTCTTCGCGATCAACGCGCGTGCATTGTTTGCGACGGTAGCGCACATGACCTTCAGCTCGGTTGTAGGCTATTCCGTCATGATTTCCGTGTACAAGAAGCACTGGACGGGCTGGCGGTTCTTAGTTGGCGGATTCTTGATCGCAGCCTTGATGCATGGGTTTTACGACTTCTGGCTCATCAATGTGATCGCCAAGCAGTACGACGGATTGACCTTGATCTTTTTCTTGTTGACCACCCACTTCTGGTTCAGTATGAAGAACAGGACCATCAATGCATCGCGGTTCTTTAATCCACACCGGAAGCTGATCAATGATAAGCTCCGGTATTTTCTCATCTTTTGGTTATCTGCCCTGTTGATCGCCTCCGCCTTGATCATTGGCATTGCCCATGGAAAGACGACTGCAAATGGATTTCTCCGAGGGCAATTGTATGGTTACGGATTCCTGATCTACTACTTGAGCCTGAGTTTCAGTCGCTTTCGCATCGCACCCAAAATGCTCTCGGTAGGGCAGAAGGTCTTTGACTCAGTCATCCCGAATGAGCCCAGTAATACCGATTCCTGGGGTGCAGAGTAAGCGCAGGTGCTTTCGAAAAATGCGTGTTCCGACAACGTTCGACTTACTTTTGCGTCTACAGGGTCAACCGACCCTCAAACAAACAATGCGACACCCAAGAAATTTCATGCTCATGGGCACTTTATTGTGCTTCAGTTTGCTTGCCCATGCGCAAGGCAACGAGTATGACCATTGGGCCTTCGGCACGGGGGTGCATATGGACTTTTCGGGAGGCGGAGCACCGGTAGTTTCTTGTACGCTCTCCATCAACTCCTTTGAAGCCTCCGCCGTTTGGAGCAATCCAGCCAATGGTGATTTCATCGCCTATACAGACGGAGCGACGGTTTACAATGGGCAAAACAACAACACCCTTTCCAACGGAACGGGACTCACGGCCAACTCATCTTCGATTGAAAGCGCTTTGATCCTTCCTAAACCGGGAGCCTCACTCGATCAATTTTACATCTTTCACAACAACATTACGAATGCCTATTGGTCAGAGGCAGATATGAGCATCGGGGCGAATGGTACCGTCACTTCGAAGAACAATTTCTTGCAGTCCACCGGCACAGAACGATGTGGTACAGCACCTCATGGAACGCTGTGTCCAGCTTACTGGATGATGATCACGAGCGGCAATGATTCCGTGACCGCTTATTTGATCGACACCAATGGCGTGAGTAGCAGTCCGGTGGCAACAGCCACAGGAATTTCTGGCGAAAGCGCTAGGGGCAACATCGTGTTTTCAGAGGACTTTACCAAGATGGCCATGAGCGTCGAGAACAGCGGCATGTATATCTGCGATTTCGACAACAATACGGGGCAGACCTCCAATTGGACCAACATCGGAACGGTGACCAATGGCTTCGGTTCCGCATGGTCTCCAGATGGAACCAAACTTTACTACACCAGCGGATACGGTCAGTACTTGTATCAATACAACTTCACAAATTCAACCCAGACGCAATTGGGAGGCCCCGGACTCAGTTACCTAGCCCTGGCTCCCGATGGCAAAATCTACATCTCGAAGTATGGACAAACGTCCTTGGGGGTGATCAATTTGCCGAATACAGCAGGTACAGGGTGTAATTTTCAAATCAGCGGTTTTAGCATTTCTGGGTCATCAACCTGCGTTTGCCGGTGGGGCCTTCCGAACCCGTTTCACGTCAACATTGGCACCCATCCGTCAGAGCCTGATACCGTTTACTTGTGTACCGGTGAGGATACCTTATTTACGACCCAAATATCAGGTGACTATTACCTGTGGAATACTGGGGATACCACCGCGTCCATCCTGCTGGATAGCGCAGGATTGTATTACTGCACCATTGGATTGGGTGATTGTTCTAGTTCTGATTCGGTCTATGTGGAGTATGTGGATGAAGTGAGCATTGCTGCCAATACGGTCTGTTTGGGAGACTCCACCCAGTTCTCGTATTCCACCCTAATGCCGGCCTCATCCATTCTTTCCTACAGCTGGGATTTTGGCGATGGGTCTACCTCGAGCCAAGCATCCCCTGCGCATTTGTACGCAGCGGGGAATACCTACTACGTGACCTTAGAATTTGAAACCACTTCAGGGTGCATACTCGATACCTTCATGAACGTGGTGGTGCATCCCAATCCAGATCCGTCTTTCGGCGTAGGGAATGAATGCGATGGCACAGCAGTGCAATTCACCGACAATTCCGCCTCAGCTGGTCCACCCATCATTTCAAAATCGTGGGATGTCAACACCGATGGCAGTATTGATTATACATCCCCAAATCCTGACCACATCTATCCCGGGCATGGTACTTACACAGCTACGTTCTATGTGGTAGATGCCCAAGGGTGCGACGACTCCCTCAGCACGGATGTGTTTGTTCATGCCGTTCCCAATGCAGATTTCAAGGTTGACCCGGTTTGCTTTAATGAGGTGCACGCCTTCCAAGACAGTTCCACCATCGCCTTGGGAGCCATCGCAAATTGGTTGTGGTCCTTCGGCGATGGAGATACCTCTGCGCTTCCAAGTCCGAGCCATCAGTTTCAGACGCCGGGTTCGCAGAACGTCACTTTGGTGGTCACTTCAGACAGTGGTTGTTCGGATGACATTACCCTCAATACTCTCGCCTATCACCTTCCGGTGCCAGGATTCACCTTGGATTCGATCTGCCTAAACGAGACGGCTTTCTTCAGTCCGACCAGTACTTCTCAGAGCGGCACTATTCTCCAGTATGCTTGGAACCTAGGAGACGGGACGAGCACTACGGTGCAATCGCCGAGTCACGACTATACATCACCGGGTCTCTTCAGCGTCGCCCACTCGGTGATCACGAACTTCGGGTGCACCGATACGATCGTCCAGAATATTCGCGTCTATCCTATCCCACATACGGCCTTCGGTTGGACCAACAATGTATGCGTAGGTGATGACCTTCCGTTTACGGATCAAAGCTCCATTGCCAATGTCACTCCCGGCGGCGATGCCATCGTTTCTTGGGTGTGGGAGCTCGACTCAGACACCTTCTCTTTGCAGCCCAATCCCACTTACTATACACAAACCTTTGGCTCTGTCAATATTCGATTGACTACGACCTCCAATTACGGGTGCACCACCTTTGATGAAAACGCAGCCTTCATCTTTCCACTGCCGAAAGCCTCTTTTATGGCAGACCCTGCGTGCCAGCACGACACCACAAACTTCACGGACTTGAGTAAGATTCCCATGGGGTTGGTCAATCAGTGGAGTTGGAACTTTGGCGACGACAGCACTTCCAACGAACAGTTTCCTGGACATCCTTATGGAGCACCCGGAACCTATGATGTTTCGCTGGTGGTCTCTTCCAACAATGGTTGCAAGGACACTACCTACCGCACGGTGAAGATCCACGAATCCCCGGTGGTTGATTATGATATTTCTCCTTTAGCGGGTTGTACTGATCTTCAGGTGAACTTGGTCGATAAGAGCACCATTGGCAATGGAAGTTTGTCCACGAACTGGATCGTAAGAGGTCGAAGCGTTTCAAACCAGCGCGAAGCGAGCATCGTGCTCAAGAACGATACAACCCTGCCTGTGCATTACCGAATTTTTCTCAGTTCTACCTCGGATGAGGGTTGCAATGTTGGGGCTTGGTTGAACGACACGGTAACGGTCTACCCAAGACCAGTGGCCAAATTTGACATCCTAACAAATGGCTTGGGAATGTATGATCCAACAGTAGAATTTGACAACCGAACCAACGGGGCCTTCAAGTACCTGTGGACCTTCGGTGATGGTGATTCTAGCAAGCAGTTCCAACCGACGCATTTCTATCAACGCCATGGCAATTATCCCATTTCGATGTGGGCGTGGAACGAATTCAATTGCCCCGATTCCCTCGAAAAGATATTGGACTTTGATCCGATCACCACGTTGTATGTGCCCAATACCTTCACTCCCAATGGAGATGGCGACAATGACATGTGGTTGGCCCAAGGCTTCAATGAAGACCAACCCTTCTTCGTCCAAATCTGGGATCGCTGGGGAGAGGTCATCTTCGAATCCAACGACATCTACTCCGGGTGGGACGGAACCGTAAAAGGAGTGCGCAAAGCACCCACAGGTTCGTATTCCTACTACATCAAGTACACCACCTCCAAAGGCGAGATCCAAGAGCTCCTAGGAATGGTGAATCTACTGAGGTGATGGCTGCAGGCTGCTTCGCAGCGGGGATTAGTTGATTGGGGAGTAGGGAATAGTTGATTAGCCCATTAGCACATGAGCTCATTGAAATTGTTCTCGATACATCCACGCCTCTGGCGCGGCCACTCGAACTGACATTTGAGAGAAGATGTCCTATCCCTCTTTCACTTTTCACTTTTAGTTTTTCACCAATCACCAATCAACTAATCCCTATTCCCTAAACCCATGTTGTTCTCGATTCATCCACGCCTCTGGCGCGGCCACTCGAACTGACATTTGAGATAGCTGCTGGCTGCTCGCTTCTGGCTGCTGGCTTGTGCTTCGGTCACCCAAAGTAATTCCAATGGAAGGACTTTCTAGCGAACCAGAGTTGAAGTTGTAGTTGAAGATTCGCTATTGGGTTTGATAACCCCGAACTAATCTTTGCTCTTCAATCTTTCTGCACTCAAGATATTCCGCCTACTCCCCATCCACTTTTCACTTTTAGTTTTTCACCAATCACCAATCACCAATCACCAATCACCTAATCCCTACTCCCTAACCTAACGTTCGGGCCTCATCTACTCGCCGGTCTGCCTATTTTTTCGGGTGCTCGTGAATTCTCCCTCCGCTAACGCTCCGGTCGCATTTAGCTCGCGTGGTTGTATGTTTTTTTCGGGTGCTCGTGGATTCGGCACCTCACTAACGTTCGGGCCTCATCTGAGGAAAGAAGAGTACGTCTTGGATGGAATCCTGGTTGGTCAGGAACATTACCAAGCGGTCGATGCCGATGCCCATACCTGAGGTCGGGGGCATGCCGTACTCCAAGGAACGCAGGAAGTCCTGGTCGATGAACATGGCTTCGTCGTCGCCCTTTTCGCTTAGCTTGAGTTGTTCCTCAAAGCGCTCGCGCTGATCGATGGGGTCGTTGAGCTCGGAGTAGGCGTTGGCCAATTCCTTTCCGTTCACCATCAATTCGAAGCGCTCAGTGAGCGTTGGGTCTTCGCGGTGACGCTTGCACAGCGGACTCATTTCGATCGGGTAGTCCATGACGAACGTCGGTTGGATGAAGCCCGGTTCGGCTACTTCTCCAAAAATTTCGTCGAGCAACTTTCCGCGGCCCATCGAAGTGTCGGTTTGGATGTGCAGCGTCTTGCAGAAGTCGCGGAGGTCCTCTTCATTCATTCCTGAAACGTCGGTTCCTGTGGCATCCTTGATCGCACCCAAGAAGGTAACCCGCTTGAAAGGTCGTTTGAATTCAATCGTGGTTTCGCCCAGTTCCAACTGCGTTTTTCCGTGCAGGTCCACCACCGCCTTCTCGATCATCTCTTCGGTGAAGTCCATCATCCACTGATAGTCCTTGTAGGCCACGTAGATCTCCATGACCGTGAATTCTGGATTGTGCGTGCGGTCCATGCCTTCGTTGCGGAAGTTGCGAGAGAATTCGTACACTCCTTCATAACCGCCTACGATCAATCGCTTCAAGTACAGCTCATTTGCAATGCGCAAATACATGTCCTGATCGAGCGTGTTGTGGTGCGTGGTGAACGGACGCGCCGCAGCCCCTCCAGGAATGGGTTGCAATACCGGCGTGTCTACTTCCAAATAGCCTCGTTCGTTGATAAACGAGCGCAAGGAGTTCATGATCTTGGTGCGTTGTTCAAACACTTTTTTCACGTGTGGGTTGACCACCAAGTCGAGGTAGCGCATTCTGTAGCGTTGCTCCTTGTCGGCAAAACCATCGTGTACGTTTCCTTCTGCATCCGTCTTTACGATCGGCAGAGGCTTCAACGTTTTAGATAACACGGTGAATTCCTTTACATGCACGGAAATCTCGCCTAATTGGGTGCGAAACACATGTCCCTTGATGCCGATGAAGTCTCCGATGTCGAGCAGTTTCTTGAAGACCGTATTGTACATGGTCTTGTCTTCATCCGGACAGATTTCGTCGCGATTGAAGTACACTTGAATGCGCCCGTTGTGATCCATGATCTCGGCAAAGGATGCCTTGCCCATGATGCGGCGACCCATGAGTCGACCGGCGATGCACACGTCCTTCCCACTGTTCTCGTCCTGCTCGAATTCCTGTTTGATCACCACAGAGGTAGTGTTCGTTGGATACATTGCCGCGGGGTACGGATCAATTCCCAGCGCGCGCAGTTCGTCGAGGCTTTCTCTTCGTTCTCTTTCCTGGTCGTTCAGTTCGTTTGACATGTGTGCAAAAAATTGGTCGGCAAAGATGATGAGAATTCGGCAGATAACGAATCAACGCCTGCGCTACCACTGCTATATTTGTCCCTATGGAAATGAAGATGGACCTTTTGGTGGCTGACTTCACGCAACACTTGCGTCAAGCCTTGCAGATCGCTGCCGAATTCAATGTGAGGAAAGGAAAGCCGTGCAAGAATGTTTTGATCTGCGGAATGGGCGGCTCTGGAATTGGTGGAACCATATTGGCGCAAATGCTCGCCGATCATTGTACCGTGCCGATCCAATCGTCCAAGGACTATACGATCCCAGCCTTCGTCAATGAAGATACTTTGGTCATCGCTTGCTCTTACTCAGGAAATACAGAAGAAACACTCGAGGCCGTAGAACAAGCCGTGCGTCAAGGAGCACATTTCGCTTGCATCAGTTCTGGCGGAAAGCTCAGCGACATGGCACTCGAAAACGAATGGCCTTTGATTACCGTACCGGGTGGTCTTCCACCTCGCGCAGCGTTTGGTTTGACCATCGTGCAACTCTTCCGTTTGGCGGAAGCATTTCAATTGACCAATGGAGCTTGGGCACGGCAATTCAATGCCGCGATTGCCTACCTCGATGCGCACGAAGAGCAGATCAAGAACGCTGCCCACACCTTGGCCGAAAGCATCCAACACAAGCTTCCTGTCATCTATACGGCCTCTTGGTTAGAAGGAGTAGCAACGCGCTGGAAACAGCAGATCGCAGAAAACAGCAAGGGACTTTCGTGGTTCAATACCTACCCAGAAATGAACCACAATGAATTGGTGGGGTGGCCAAGTGGAAGCAATGAATTGGCCGTCATCTTCCTCACCAGTGATTTTGACCACGAACGCGTGGCAAAGCGCATGGAGCTCACTGAAACCGTCTACCGAAAAAAGACACCGCACATCCACCAGTTCAGTGCAGTAGGCTCTTCTCGCATTGAGCAAGCTTTGCACCTTATTCATTTGGGAGATTGGATGACCGTTTACCTCGCCGAATTCAAAGGCGTTGATTCGATCGAGATCGAAGTGATTGATTGGCTGAAAGACGAACTATCTAAATTTTAGGAAGCATGGGATCTATTTTATTCAAACGATTAGGATGGATCGCCTTCTGGTTGTTGTTGCTGCATTTCGTCATCGAGATTACGGGACATCACTACATCTATAACACGCTAGGCAATACGGTTTTGCAAGGTAGACTCGGACCCGGTATCCAAGAATATAAAGACATGCCCAATCGGGTCATGGCAGTGGATAAACCCCAACCTTGGCCCATCTCTGAGCGCTTCGGCAAGCTTGTTTTGACTGATGAGGAGGAAGATTACCACCAAGAATATGAGTCGGTCTCGTTTGTGGTCATCCACCGCGATTCGCTCATTTATGAGCAATACTGGGAAGGCTTTACCGACACTTCTAGGAGCAACTCCTTTAGCATGGCTAAGTCCATCGTCGGTCTCCTTACTGGGGTGGCGATAGAAAGGGGAGAGATCAAAAGCGTCAACGACCCCGTCTATCATTACTTGCCGCAATACGAGGCTGGACTCGGAAAGCAAATGACCTTAGAGCACTTGCTCACGATGTCTTCGGGGATCAACTTCGACGAGAGCTACATCAACCCATTCGCCTTTCCCGCCAGAGCCAATTATGGCGATGATTTGGAGGCGCTATTGCGCAACTACGAGGTGACGGAAACACCTGGAGAGCGCTATACTTACCAGAGTGGAACCACCCAAGTGTTGGCCTTTGCGCTGAAGAGCGCCACCCGACGCGAATTGGCAGATTATGCCGCTGAGTATGTGTGGAAAAAGGTAGGCGCTGAGCATTCAGCCTTTTGGTCGCTCGACCATAAAGACGGCACTGAAAAGGCATTCTGTTGCATCAATGCCACCGCCAAAGATTTCGCCCGCATTGGCAAACTCTACCTCCACCATGGAAATTGGAATGGACTACAAGTGGTCGACAGCGCCTATGTAGCTGCATCGGTCAACTGGCCTGAGCACGGAGCCGAGTATCCTTCCGAAAGCTATGGGTACTGCTGGTGGCTAGGGGATCACAATGGGCATGAATTTTTCTTCATGCGAGGAATCAAGGGACAGTACGTGTTGGTCTATCCCGAAGAAGAATTGATTGTGGTGCGCATGGGCAGAACGCGCAATGTCGGAAGTGGAAAGGAGCATCCGGAGGACGTTTACGATTACTTGGATATGGGCCTACGAATGATCAAAGAATGAAAGAGGACATCGATTTTCCCAAAGTCGAACAAGTAGGGGTGTGTGCCGTCCCCCATGACGCCGAGGGCATGAAGACCTGGAAGGTGTACATCATCAACATGCTGGATGAGCCAATTACAAACGTGTTGGTATCCACCAGGGGCTACGGCAAGAAAGACGATGAAAAAGTCAGCACCTCAGAGCTTCGGCATTATTTCGAAGACGTGTTGCCCAAATCTTCCAGGGCCATCGAAGTCATTTTGGATGAGTTGACGGGGCTCAACAATCAATACTGGGTGAGTTTTTACATCGGGAAGACCATCTTCGATAAGAAATTTATCTTTCTGCCGGATACATTGCTGGACAAGAACCTTGTTGACCTTCCGGTGATGGATCAGAAAGGCATTCTAATTCTGTGACCATGCACCTGAGCAACATTCTCTTTCTCGACATTGAAACGGTTCCGCAATACCCCGCGTTTGAAAAGGCCGAAGAGACCTACCAAAAACTCTGGGAAGAAAAGGCCCGCTTTCTTCTGAAAACCGAAGAAGATACCCCCGCCTCGGTATTTGAGAGAGCAGGCATCTACGCCGAATTCGGAAAGATCGTTTGCATCAGCGTGGGCATAATAAACGACCGTGGGCCAAAGCGCGAGTTGAGGATCAAGTCCTATGCAAACGAGGATGAGGCGGCCTTGCTCAAAGAGTTTAATTCACTGCTAGACAAACATTTCAGTGGCGACGAGCACTTACTGTGTGGACACAACGGAAAGGAATTTGACTTTCCTTACATCGCTCGTAGAATGCTGATCCACGGCATGCCACTCCCTCGGATACTCGACATAGCGGGGAAAAAGCCCTGGGAAATCAAGCACCTAGATACCATGCAGATGTGGAAATTCGGCGACTTCAAGAATTTCACCTCCCTAAAGCTGCTCGCCCACGTGTTTGGATTGCCAACCCCGAAGGACGACATAGACGGCAGCCAAGTAGCTGGGGTTTTTTGGGAAGAAAAGAACCTGCCGCGGATTGTAACCTATTGCGAAAAAGACGTGGTCACCTTGGTGCAAGTCTTCTTGAGGATGAACCAAATGCCGATGTTGACGGATGAGGAATTGGATTCGTAGCTGACAGCGGCCTGCGTCAGCGCTAGTTTCGCGTCCTTAGCGATCAAGCGAAGCGCCTCAGCGAACTTTGCGTGAACCCTGATGGGATCGAGGTTCACGCGGAGAGCGCAAAGGAAAGGCGCAAAGGACGCAAAGTTGTCCTACTACTAGTCCCTCGATACTAGCCCTTACCGAAACAAATACATCTTCCCAAACTCCTTCCGGAAATACTGATCCGCAGAAGTTTCTCGGCGGTCGATGGCTTCTCCGTTGACCTTCATGATTACCCGGTAGAGGTAGACCCCATTCGCTAAACGATCTCCATATTCATCGCGGCCATCCCAGGCGTAGTCAGACATGTTTCGTCCAATGTGAATCGTGCCGAGCTCATCTTTGGTGATTTCTCGTACCACCTTGCCGGTGACCGTCATGATCTGGATGGTGAACACATCAGGAAGGATGGACCCGGTCAAGGTGAAGACAAAACGCGTGGAAGTGCTGAATGGATTGGGGTAATTCACTACATGGGTTACGCTGCTCTTGTTGATGACCTCGAATTCGATGGTGTAGGCTTCATCACCGCTTTCATTGCCCGAAGCATCGCGTCCCATCACGCGCAATTTGTACGTTCCGTCTTTCAACGCGATTTTTGGTTGGTAGGTGATGCGTGCCTTGTTCTGTGCCGAGGTGGCGGGCTCAAAAAACATTACCTCCTGGCCATTGCCGTAAAAAGGAATACGTCTCTCAATGCGACTCGGGTCGGTCAAGAAAACATCGAAGGTCGTGGTGTCGTCCATCAACAAAACGGGATTTTCATCCTTCAATTCCATCACGATCTCGGGCAGGGGAGAGACGATGTCGCCGTTCAGAATGTGCACCCCGTCAAACGTAACGTCGAGCAAGGGGTTCTTGCGATCCGCATCAATGGATATCGCCAAGAAGGCGTTGTTGTTGAATTGGTATTGTTCCCGATGCCAGTCTTCTCCCATCGGATTCACCGACATGTAGCATACGTATCGTCCAGACAAACCTTGAGAGGAGAAGGTCACTGAATCAAAGATTACTTCTCCAGAAGCCGCAGAGGGGTAGGTTAGCCATGCATCTTCTATCCGTTCGCCATCGGCATCTACATACCAATAATGGACTTTGAACTCTCCCATGTCAAAGGCACTGATGTTTTCAATGGCAATCCCGAACTGAAGATCAGTTCCCGCCGTGAGGCGTTCATTGGCTACCAAAGTCTGTCCCTTGATCGGGTTGATCGCAAGGTCGGGTGCCGGGTTGTACAGTACGTGCCAATTGCGCAATTGCCCCGCCGTGAGGAAGGTGTTGTCCTCTGTATTGAAACCCAGCCTCAAATAAGGGAAGGAGTCGATGGCGATGGAGCTCAAGTCACTGATTCCAGCACTGTTTAAGGTGTCATAGGGCAATGTGCTGGCCGCGCCATCGTCCTTGAAGATGGTCGTTGAATTGACGTCACCGGCTCCCGCGTCTAGGGTTCCTGGCTTGAAATGCGCGGTAGACCAATCCATTGCCGGACCGATTACGGGAGCATCCATGGATCCCAGGCGGAAATTTGAAAAGAGCTTGCTGCTCAACTTGATCACTTCGTTCGCAGATGTGCCAATGACTTCTTTGGAGGTGTTCGGGTATCCTTTCTTTACCAAGAAGATATACGGAAGCTGATCACCTGCCATCCGGATTGAATCGGCCCCCAAGGATTCGAAATATTGTAAATGCGCTTCTGACCAATGGTTCGTATCGCTAAATAGGCCGCGCAGTTGGGTATAGACCAACAGGTATTGTCCATCTTCTACCTCATTTTGCAGCATGTTGACCAGCGCGTTCATGTGGTTGGCGTTCGTGACGCTGAAAGTGAAGAAGTACTCCACTCGGGTCCGGTGAGCAGGTCCATTGTTGCTGTTCCCAAATTGCTTGTCTTCGTTCTCGTAGTTGCCCGTTGTGCCAACGCCATAGGTGCCCCAAGGTTTCAAATCGGTGGAGTCGATGACCACCACCGCTATGCCCGGGTTGACCGAGGCAATGCCGTATTCACCCAGCGGAGCGGACTGTCCATCCAGGGTGTAGAAGTTGTCGTTGTAGTCGAGGGGCGTCGGGTTTCCAATGACTTGCACAAACAGATCGCGAGAGGATTCAGAGAAATTCAAGCGGCGATTAGATCGATTGAAATCAAGTAAATCACGTGCGTTGTTCTTGTACTGAAAGAAGTGATCCTGTCCCCAGCCAACCGCATTGGCGATAACCTGAAAGGAGAATTCTCGCCATTTCGACGTGTCTGCCGTCGGAGTAACACGCCAGAAGAAGACGGTGCTGTCCTGAAAACCTTCGAGGTCCAATCCTGGAGTCCATTCGATTACCGCACCGCGCTGGGTGATTTGGGTAGATTGCATAAAGGCACTCGAATAGCGGTCGGTCGTGTCGATCTGGAGGGTGTATTCCACTTCAGGAAGCAATGGGAAACCTGTGTTGGCTCGGAGGGTAACATTGAAGTCTGGAACCACGCCAAAGTTGTACGGATAGACCGGAAAGATGTCTGAACTGGAAATGTTGAAGGCCAGGTTAGAGATGATGTTGTTCGTGGACTCGATGTATTCCGGGATCAAGTCGAGCGGCTGGTCCACTTCGATGATCAGTCTGTTCTCACCTGCCGCAACTTCAGGCATGGTGGCAAAGCGAAAGGTGATTGCTTTCTCGTAGTCAAGGCTCGATAATTCAATGGTTTCTATGATCTCCTGTTCGTTGGGCAATATCCTGCGAGCAGTGATGGAAAAGGCATCGGTAACGCTCCTTCCGAGATTGGAAAGCGTAACGATCACATCGAAGGAATCAAGGTCGGTAGTGATGTTTTTGGGTTTGAAGCGGACATCGGCACCTTCCACGGGATCATTGATGGTAATCTCAGATTGATCGTGGGGATAAAGCTTCAAAGCTGGATCACCGTGCAATGTCATTTCAATAGCGATGGTGGAATTTTGATCGTCGCCCAGCATTGTGTCGCACGTGGCCTTCATCTGCTCACCAATGCTGGCGCCGTAATTCGCAGCAGCCACCTGGCGGTAGAATACGCGCGTGTAATTATTGAGGGCGGATTCAAAACTTAGATCGGGCGTTGCCATAAAGGCGATCGCTCCTTCATTTTGCGTAAGGACGTATTGCTCGGACACGCTGGCCACCGCATTTACCGGAAGGTGAATGTTGCCCGAAAAGCATGAATTGGCAATGACCAAGGGATAGCGGCCTTGATTTTCCCACAAGGAAGGGTCGTCTACGCTCAAGTCAAAACTGTTGCCGGAAGCATGGCCGAAAAAGGTCATGATCGCAGGCCCGGTCTTGATGAGTTCTCGCACGCTGTCCGTGTTGAGTTGTTCGATCACGTTGCCACTCGTCTTGCTGAACAAGAAGACCTTCCCGCCAAATAGGCTGTCTTCGATGGCGCTTTGGTAACCGCTTAGGTAGCTCTTGAAGCGATTGTTCTCCTGGGCATCGTCGCCACCAGCGAAATGCAAGATGTGCTTTTGCCATTGGCGATTCCCGATGCTGTAAGGGTTGATCAATTCGGTTTGCGACTTTTCAAAGTCGCGCACCTTGTTTAAGTAAGTGGTGACTTCTTGTCCTTCTCTCGCGGCGAGGCGTCCCGTGGGAACCGCTGGAACGTATGCCTTTTCACCATTCAATCCCGCCGTTAAGAGAATGTCAGAGACCGGGTAACCCATGGCTGGAACCAAGGTGTTGCGCTGATGATTGGCATTCTTGCGCATCGTCTTTTCCTCGATTGATTTTCCGATGATGAACAAGAACTGGGGAGGAGAAGACCACTCGGAAATCGCGTATTCCATAAAGTTGCGCACGGCGATGGGATGCTTTCTTACACCGTATGAAAATTGATCGTAAAGGGTTTCGATGTCTACCAAGACCACGTTTTGGTCTGCAGCGCGATAGGTGCCGTAGCTCTGCGCCTGGTTCATTAAAGAGGAATGGGTTACAATGACATAGGCATCTGCTGCAGCCAAGGTGCCTGGATCGGTGAAGCTGACTTCTGATAGGTCGCCTGACGCAAGCGGTAGGATAGCGCTGGAAGCCGCGAGGTAGCACGGACGTTTATTTCCAGCGGCCAAGTTGCATTGCACCGTACCGGTGGTAGTGTTGTGGTTGACCTCAACGCGCTTGTGCTGACCGAGGTCGTACAGGTGTGTAGTCGTGATGGTGGTGAAGTCTGTCGCGGCAAACGAAACTTCAACGGCTCCTTGAGGTACGCTGAAAAGAAAGGCATTGGCACCATCCAACGCCAAGGTCCTTGGATAAGTAAGGGTAAGAAATGCACAAGAACTATAGTCAGATGCTGTGTTGAGTGGAGAGATGGTCGAGTTGGTCCTCAACCGCACGGTCGTGGTAGTTCCGATCTGGCTAGCGGGCAGTTGAAAGGATGTTTGGAGGTAAGCGTATGAACTGTACAGTAGATTGTCAATTACATTGTAGCCACTGCCATTGTCAACGCCCACTTCGAGATGATGCGCTTCTAATCCCCCCGCACCGTTATTCACTCCCCCCACAGCCACTTGAAGGGTGCTGCTGGGTGCACTCGCTTGGGTGAAGGGGTGTGGAGTGTTGAAGGCAAATGGGGAAAGGGTAGGTGTGCTTCCGCTGTTGTAGCCAAAATTTCCACTCATCCAACCCTTGCCGCCTACGTAGGTGCCGGGAGGTACACCCCCGCCGAGGTCCTTTCCTTTTTGATAGGTGTTGTTGTAAAACTTCACCTCTTCTTGCCACACATAAGAAAGCGATTGCCCAGAAGGAGCCGTCAGTGGAACATCCGTAAACCGGAAGGTCGACTGCGCACCATTTGGATCCCAAGTGATGTAGTAGGAGGCGGTGTCGTTGTAAAGGCTGTAATATGGGTTCGTGTGCTGACCTGCACTCGGATAAAACGATGCGTCCAACCAGCCGTCGTTGTGCTCCGCGTAGAACTCAATGAAGTCACCTGCGTCGAAGGTGCCATCTCCTTCTCCTTCTATGTGGATGTATTGTTCTTCACCGCGGCCGAAGACTTGAATGGAGCGCGGGTCGACGTCGTTCAGGTCCATGCCAATGCCGTCGAGGGCTGTACCTAGCGCATCGTCGTCAATGCGATAAAGGCCTGTTTTAGAGACCCTTACCTCTAGGTAGGTTCGGCTTGGGTCGTAGTCAACCCAATCGTTGGCATGAGACTGAGCCAGCGCCATTTGACCGGTGACGGCCAAGCCTATGGCAGCCCAAAACCGTTTCATCCAGACTTTTTATTGATCGCGATGCGAAGACTGAAGACATTGGAATACAAGGCTACACTTTGGTCGCCGATGTCCGTTAAGGCATAGTCGATGCTCACGGTTTCTTTCAACTGAACGCCGATGCCGATGTTGGGCTGGAAGGAGTACTCGTAGTAATTTCCTACTTCAGCTTTGATGCGCTGGAAGTTGCCAATACCGGCTCGGAAATAGACGATGTCCATGTAGTCGATTTCCACACCCAGGTTTGGGTCAATGCTCAAGGGGTCGCCGCTGATCAGTACGTTGCGTTTTCCGTCGGTGGTGATGTCAACATTCACCTCGGCAAGAATGCCAACGCGGTCTTTAATGGTGAACTCTCTCGCAGCGCCTAAGACCAGTTTTGGCAAAGTGATCTCCAGTCCGTTGGAAGGAATTTCATTGTCGGTGGCTTGAAAAACCGCCACGGTAGTGCTGTCCAGGTTAAAACTCCAGGAGTTGAAGGTCGATGTAATGTCGCGACCCATGGCTCCGAAGCGCCATCCTTTGTAGTTGTATTGCGCCCCTACATCCAGTCCAAATCCCCACGCTTTGGCCATGCTGCCGATCTGTCGGTAAACGACCTTGGCATTTCCACCCACGGTCAAACCCTCGATGCCGAGGTTGCGGGCGTAGGAAACGAGAAAGGCATAATCAGCGGCGGAAAATGAAGTGATGCGGTCGTAATTGACCTGTCCGTTTTGGTCGATGAGGTCTGTTGTATTCGGAATGTCGTCTACTCCAAAGCGCACAAAGCTAAAGGCAAGGGCACTGCTGCTATCGATTTTGGTAGCCACACCGGCGTAATCATACTTCGCAATACCCGCGAAATATTCGGCGTGTTGGGCCGAAACTTGAAGGTCATTTTGGATGCCCATGAGTCCGGCTGGATTCCAATAGGCAGAAGTAACATCGTTCACGGAGGCAACTTGGGCTTTGCTCATTGCCAAACCGCGCGCACCGACTCCAATGCTTAGGAATTCATTGCTGTATTTGGGCGCCTGCGCCAAGGCGCCATCTGCCCATGCCAGGGTTAGAATGAGGATCGCTGTGAGATGCTTCATGGCTGTCATTCAAATGTACGAGATAAACGGGTGTTTGGTTGGTCTAACTAACTCATCTTCTCACCATAAATTGCGCAGCACGCCCAAGGAAACAGATATCTTTGGCCGCACATGAGAAGCATTATTCGATTCATCCCGAACCTTTTCACCCTGGGCAATCTCTTCTGTGGATTCATGGCATTGGTGTACATCGCCCGGGAGCAAATGGTCACTGCGGTCGTCTTTGTCGGTGTAGCCTTGGTCCTTGATTTTTTTGATGGATTCATCGCAAGGGCCTTGAAAGCGCAAAGCGAATTGGGCGTGCAACTCGATAGTTTGGCCGACTTGGTAACATCGGGTGTGGTGCCGGGATTCATTCTCTTTCAGATGATGGTCATCACCCAGGGTTACTACTTCGTTGAAATCGGTGATTGGCCGATGACGGTGCTGCTCAACGCCTCGGTGGCTGGACTCATTCCGATGGCTTCTGCGTATCGACTGGGCAAATTCAATTTATTGGAAAACCACGCCTCGCATTTTCAGGGCTTGGCAACACCTGCCATGACGATGGTGGTGGTCAGTATTCCGTTGGTCCTAGAGATGAACTACCACCTGAATTTCTACAACCCACTCACGCCAACCTTTGTAGATCTATTGGGTGGTGAGCGGCGCTGGGATGCTTCGGATATAGGATTGGTAAAGTTGATGTTTAACACGCTTACGTATCAGATCCTTGCGGTCTTTCTGGCCATCATGATGGTTTCGAGTATCCCTACGCTGTCCTTAAAATTCAAGGGATTGGGATGGCAGAAGAACAAGTGGAGCTACGGCATCTTGATCTGGGCAGCGGTATCCTACCTGATTTTCTTATTGCCTTACCTGAGTTTTATCCCATTCAGTGTAGGTGCCATTGATTATCTCATCCTGCCAATATTCATGGCTGGATATTTCCTCCTTTCATTCATTTATGCCACCTTTGAGGGCTCAAAAAGTAAGCGCACAGCAGATGAAATTCAAAGCTGAAATCGATATCATGCCGCACGACAACCTCCTGGATCCACAGGGGAAAGCGGTATCCGCCACCATGACCAACTTGGGTCTGAAAGAGATCGCCAATGTGCGTATCGGGAAGCACATTCAACTAGAAGTAGAAGCTTCGGATGAGGCTAGCGCGAGTGCTATGGTGGATAAGGCGTGTAAGAAGCTGCTTTGCAACGTGATCATGGAGCGGTACTCCTTTCACTTGCACGCGCTGGAGACTGCCTAAGGCTTAAAGCGTTTGATAATTAGGGTCGGAAAGGACGAGCCCGCAGACATTGCAACTCACTTTCTCGACCATCGTTTCCGATCCGGATAGTCCAGACAATCCTTCCATCTTATTAGTGCTCACCTTGGTTTCCTTGGTAACTAGCAATTTTTCTGTTCCGCAACGAGGGCAGTGGCCTTCTTGCTTCACCACCTTATCCTTTTCGTCTTCGTGCACTCCTTTGAGGAATTCCTGGGTCAGGTGGTTTTTCTCCAACAGTGCATCCAGCATTCCCTTCGTTGCCGGGGTCATGCGTTCTCGCTGGTAGTGGCTGAAGAAACTCAACTCAACGACGGATAAAGACTCTAAAAATCCTTGCGATGAGTTGTTGTTCTTCGTTTTCTTCAATTCGAAATTCTGTCCCAGGTATACCTTTCTCACCTCGGGGTCGCTTGCTAATTCCTCTGCTGTTCCTGCCTTGAGGATACTCCCCTCAAACAAAAGGTAGGCTCGATCGGTAATCGAGAGGGTCTCTTGCACGTTGTGGTCCGTGATGAGGATGCCGATGTTTTTGTCTTTGAGCGTGGCAACGATTGACTGGATGTCTTCCACGGCAATCGGGTCTACTCCGGCGAAGGGTTCGTCTAGTAAGATGAATTTCGGATCGGAAGCGAGTGCGCGGGCAATTTCTGTCCTGCGGCGTTCGCCACCGGACAACAGGTCGCCGCGATTCTTCCGGACGAGTTGCAGGCCAAACTCATTGAGCAGGCCTTCGAGTTTTTCATTTTGTTGCGCCTTGTTCAGGTCGTCGCGCATCTCTAGTACGGCCTTGATGTTGTCTTCAACGCTCAGTTTTCTAAAAACCGATGCCTCCTGTGGGAGATATCCAATGCCGCTTTTTGAGCGCAAGTACATCGGAAGACTGGTGATGTCCGTCTCGTCTTGGAAGATCCGCCCTTCGTTTGGCTTGATCAAGCCTACAATCATGTAAAAAGAGGTGGTCTTGCCCGCGCCGTTCGGCCCGAGGAGTCCTACGATCTCGCCCTGTTCCACTTCTACCGACACGTCGTTTACCACCGTGCGGCTTTTGTATTTTTTGACGAGATGCTCTGCCCTTAGCTTCATTTAGAAGTCGATTTGGAAAGTTGTTCTGATGCCGAAAGGTACAACGTCAGGATTGTTCAAATATGTCAATCTCCACAATGCGTCAACCCTAAAGATCTTTAAAATGTTCTCTATACCAGCGCCAACCTCTACATAGGGCTTGTCTAGGTTGAATAAGTCTTGAGGAAAGACCATTTCACTGGAGTGTTTGTCAGATAAGTCTCCGATTGCCGCGCGCATGGAGGCCACTTCGCGCCACTTCAATTTTCTGAAGAGCGGCAGTTTGTTGAAAAGGAGTCCGTTGAAATGATGCACCCAAAACACCGAAGCCCATTGGTCACCCACGAATTCATAGAAATTCATGAGATTGTAGGCGTAAGCATCGTAGAAATAGGTCTCATTTCCACTGTAGAGCTGAAGCAAGGGAAAGGGCAGCCTGCCCCATATTTTTCCCACTTCAAGGGTGATGTCGCTCATCCCGATCGGATTGAATTCAATGCGGTCTTGCAGGTTGATAGATACCCGTTGGTATTCGTATTCCCCGCTCAAAAAACCTTTGATGCCAAAGGCCGCTTCAGCACGTATGATCGGATTCTTGGTTCCGAGGCTGACTCTGTCCAGTTCTCCGTTCAGGAATTTTTCACCGAGAGCGACACGTGTAGAAACGCGCACCTCGGAAGTACTGAGGCGGTTGATGTTGCGCAATGTCCCATCCGATGCCTCTTGTTGGAAAGGGATCGAGCCCACCGACCAAATGTCTCTGCGGTTGAAGCCAATGGCCGCACTCCAACCGGGCAAGAATTCAATGTCGTAGCCGATTTTGTATTCTTCAAATGCATTGAGCTGGTTGTTCGGAGTACGTCGAAAAACGGAGGATAAAATGTTGTCGGTCTGCCAAGCATTGGCGCTGACTCCCAATTGCTCCAAATCACGTCGGTGCGAGAGGCTGAGGATTTGCCGCGGTTTTTTGGACAGGAAAATCCTGTTGCCACCTGAGTATTTGATGAGTTGATCCTTTAGGCCATAGGCGATGTAGCCAGAGAATTCGAGCCGGGTACTGAAGTCAGCATTGGTCTTGCCTCCGACCCGAAGGCGCAATCCTTCGATTTGATTGTAGCTGACAAACGTGAAGTACGGGCCGAGGTCCACATATTTAAATTCTTTGTAGCCTGTCACGAAAAGGGTGATGATGTCCACATAGGTGCGGAAGGCAGGAATGTGTTGAATCGTATCCACCATTTGGTAGATCTGTGATTCTGTCGCACTCAATTCTTCTGGGCGCTGTTCTTCCCAATAGCCGCTTGATTTTTCGTTGGCGTCTTCAGCTACTTCAATGTTGCTGAAGGCCTGAAAGAAGGCTTCGTCTTTGGGTTCATTGATGGTGAAGTCATCGTAAATAGTGGTCTTTCTTCCGTAGAATCCTACCGCTTTTTCGCTGACATTGAAATCCACAACCACGTTTTCTTTGGTGAGCATCCATACTTCTGGTGCCACTTGGTTATACTCATGGTAAACTTTGAAGCCATTGATCCAGTTGATGTTGGCATCCTTGCGGATGGTCGCTTCGATCTGCTTTACCGCGAAGGTGGTATCGTGTACCCACATCTCTCCCTCAAAAACCATCTCACCTTTCCTACGCGGAAGGAAGGCGATCTTATAGCACTTGTAGCGGTTGTCAAGGACTGCGCTGTCCAGCAGAAAGTATTTGTAACTCAAATTGCCGAGGTCCGCAATGGGGCTTACAAAGCTTTTTCCGAAAGCTCCGATGTAGTTGTCATAAATATTAGTGTTCTGGTACATGTCTCCCAAAAACTGACTTACGCTTTCGTTCTTTATGCCCGCCACTTTTGTCGCCTCGATGAGCTCTTTGCTGTTCTTGGGGGTACGTGTGTAGAAATAGTGGGATTTCGATTCGGTGAGGAAGATCGGTAGAAAGGGCTTTTCCTCAGAGGTGGAATCTATGTTTTCAAATATGAACTCGAAGGGGCGCATCACACGACGATTTTTGAAATCTTCGCCGATGTTATTCATATCGAATTCGATCTTATTGTATACCGAATACTCGTAGGCGTCCAACTTCTCACGGTTGTTGGCCTTCTTGTTGCGCACGACGCGTTTCATGATCTCTAGAGCTGGATCTTTTTCCTTTCGATCGCCGACTACCATAACCTCGCCCAAGGCAATGCCGGAAACGGGCATCTTGAAGTCCACCACCTGTGCCAGGTCCTCCTTCACCTTATGAGCGATGCGCGAATACCCCACCATTGAAGCAACCAGGGAATCAGTGGGGTAGTAGGTCTCAATGCGGTAATACCCGTTGATGTCGCTCGCCGTGCCGATCTTACTGTCCTTGAAGAAGACGTTGACGAAAGGAAGAGGCTCACCCGAAGCGGCGTCCAGCACCTTGCCAGTAACGATGGTTTTTTGGGCCATAGCAGCGGCGCTGATCAACATCAACAGGATGATGAAAGAAGCAATGCGTCTTAGGCTGATTTGGTCCATGTGCGAGCTAGGTCGGTAGTAGGTCTGCCTACAAGTTTAAGCAGCTTCCCGCTTGGTAACAATACGTGAGATCCAGATACTAAGTTCGTACAGGATCAGAATCGGTATAGAGACGAGAATCTGACTGAACACGTCGGGTGGAGTGATCACAGCGGAGAGGATCAATGCGGAGACAAATGCATGACGACGGAAGGCTTTCAGCATTTTAGGAGTGACGAGTCCAACCTTCGTGAGGAAGTACACCAGGATTGGCAATTCAAAGACAGCTCCACAAGCAATCACCACGCTGGTGATCAGGGAAATGTAAGTAGTCAAGGTCGGACTGTTCAGTACCGTCTCGCTGACCTGGTAGTTCAGGAAGAAGTTGATAGAAAGGGGACAGATAACGTAGTAGCCGAACAGCACGCCGGTGAAGAACAGGAGAGAAGCCGCAGCGATGAAGCCCCTGGCCATGTTCCGTTCTTGCTTTTTCAAGCCAGGACCGATGAAGCGCCATACCTCCCAAAGGATGAAAGGAAAGGCGAGGATTACCCCTGCGACCAAAGAGGTCAGGATATGAGCCGAGAATTGACCCGCCATGGTCAAGTTGATCAGGTCGGGGAGGTCCTGTCCGATGCAGATGGCACCATCAGGAAAGAGGGCTGGGATCCATTGACTGAGTTTATTGGAAAAGGCACAGAGTGCACGGTAGGTAATGAAGTCAGGGCTTTTCGGTCCGAAGATGAGGACGTCAAAAATGAAGCCTTTGAATATGAAGGCTCCAATCGCCGCGAGCATCACGGCGCTGATCGATCGGACTAAATGCCACCGGAGGATCTCTAGGTGGTCAAGGAAAGACATTTCAGCCTCTTCGTCTATGCGTTCTTCGTTTGCCATGGATAAGGCCGGCAAAGATAACCTGCGCACGACACAACAAAAGGACAGATGCAACCATTCTTTCCTTTTTACGTCTACATTTGCACAGTCATGAGAGCACCGATATATAAATTTCTCGCCATCTCTTTCGTCATCGTCCTTGGATTCTCAGGGATGAATGCTGACAGCAATCGTTTTTGCACCGTGGACGATGCGAAGAACGGAACCGTTCAAACGATGAGCACTGAAGAGGTCATTGACTTCGCAGAGAACAAATTGAACAAAAAGCGAACTTCAGAGGAAGAATCCGAAGGATTCAAGTTCCCGAATGTTTTTGACGCCCTTGGCTTTATTCTCTGATCCATTTTTGTACTCGTTTGTTAGAGTATAAAATGACACAATCATTCTCCCCTAAAAAAATCGTAACCTATTGGCTGTACCTCGGTATCCTGCTCGTTTTGGGCATGGTGGTAATCGGGGGTATTACCCGCCTGACGCATTCGGGCCTCTCCATGGTTCATTGGAGCTTTGCGGGTTCGCTTCCACCTTCAACCGAAGCAGCTTGGCAGCAAGAGTTCGCCCATTACCAAGCCTCGCCTGAATTCAAAGAAGTACACCAGCATTTCTCGCTCGACGATTTCAAATCGATCTATTGGTGGGAATACATCCACCGCATGTTTGGTCGGATGATCGGGATGGTCTTCCTCATTCCGTTTGCCATTTTTCTATGGAAAAAGTGGATTCCAAAAGACATGCTGAAGCATTTCCTCATCATCTTGGGGCTTGGCGCATTCCAAGCCTTTCTTGGGTGGTTTATGGTAAAGAGCGGACTGGTGGATGTGCCGAGGGTGAGTCAGTACCGCCTTGCAGCTCACTTGTCGACCGCCTTCATCGCCTGCAGTTATATCTTCTGGGTAGCGCTGCGTTATCGGCACTATGGACAACAAACAGCCGAAGTAACGGCCGGTCGAAGCTTCGTTTTTTGGGTCGGTTTGGCGGTATTTGTACAGATCGTATGGGGAGCGTTTGTGGCAGGACTTCGGGCAGGATGGATACACAATACCTGGCCGTTGATGGATGGTGATGTTATAGCTCCTGCAGCGACTGCGCTGGAACCTTTTATCTCGAATTTCTTTGAGGGAAGATCTGGGGTGCAATTCGTTCACAGGACCCTCGGCGCCATTGTATTGATCATGGCCCTCATGCTTTGGGGAAAGGCTAAGGCATGGCGTGCAGATCAGCGTTTGGGAGGAATGCTTCTGAGCGTGACGATCGGCCTACAATTTATTCTTGGCGTGGCCACACTGCTCATGGAAGTGCCCATCTACATGGGCGTGATCCATCAAGTGTTTGCGATGGTTGTCTTACTCAGTGTTGTGTACTTGTACCATCAGCACTCCTATCGTCGCTCCACGTAAGGGAGCCGATCAAGTGTGAAATGTCTTGCTTGATATAGGTGATCACCGGTGCCAAACTATCCTTGTTTGGCCGTACCCGAAAATAGAGCGCTCCTCGTAAAAAATGATCGGTGCTGTCGGTGAGGAAAAACTGCATGTCCGAAGCCGTCTCTCCAGCAAAGTCATACACAATCCCATAGACATTCTTGTCTGAAAATTCGATCAGGGTTTCGTCGATTTGCGCAGCTTTTGAAATATGCTTCATCGCCAACTTCCGGCTGTCTTCGATGTGCTGTCCCAAATCGTCGTTGAGATCGGTGTAGGTAAGGTGAAGGGTCGCTTTGTAGCGTGGGTAATAGATATTGTACCAGCAATTGCTTTTCTGAAATTGCGGGTCAACCGTGATCGCGCTGTACTTTGAGAAATCAAAGGAATAAGGACAATGCCACTGCTCTCCGCCAGCGTGAATGTACTCGTGAGCCGGAAGGTCAACCCGGGCATAGGCATGCGGCTTGGGTGTGTAATCGTCTTCGCACGCGATGAACGTGAATGCTGCGATCAGTGAAAGGAGGCTGAGTCGTTTCATTTGCCCTCTTCGTTTGGAAGAATGGTCAATTTGATGCGTTTGATGCGTCGTTTGTCGGCTGCCTCCACGGTGAATTGATAATGCTTGAAACGAATGCGCTCGTTCTTCTGCGGGATCTTCTCCGAAAGTTCGAGAATGAAACCTGCGATCGAATCGCTATCGCCTTTCACCTTTTCAAAATCTTCCCCATCAATGTCCAGCACCCGATACATATCGATGAGCGCCGTCTTGCCTTCAAAAACATAGTTCTGGTCATCGATCTTGGTGTATACCAATTCGTCTTCGTCAAATTCATCGCTGATCTCACCTACGATTTCTTCTATGATGTCTTCCAGCGAGATAACGCCTGAACTACCGCCGTACTCATCCACCACTACCGCCATGTGGTTCTTATCGTCCTGAAATTCGCGCAGCAGGTCGTCCAACTTCTTATTCTCCGTTACAAACGTTGCTGGTCTGAGGAGGGTGCGCCAATTGAAATCGTCGGCTTCGTTCAAGTGGCTCAGGAGATCCTTTACATAGAGGATGCCCAGCACGTTGTCGAACGACTCTTCGAAGATGGGAATGCGGCTGTACCCGTTTTCGATGATCTTCTTGTTGAGTTCCTTGTAGGTGATGTTTACGTTGAAGGAGATCACATCTATCCTGGGTGTCATCACCTGTCGTACTTCCGTCGAGCCGAACTTTACGATGCCGCTGAGGATGCGTTTCTCGTCTTCCCCCGTGGTGTGATCAGTAGTGAGTTCCAAGGCGCGATTCAGCTCATCTGCCGTGATTAGACCTCCTGTATCGGACTCTCGGGCCTTTTGATCAATGCGTCGGGTGCTTTTGACCAAGATTTGTGAAAGCGGCCAAAATACTTTTCGCATGGCGGCCAGTGGGCGCGACATGAAAAGGCTCAATCGCAGGGCTTGTTTTGATGCGTAGACCTTTGGGGAGATCTCACCGACGATTAGGATGATCAAAGTGACAACCATGACCTGGATGACAAAGGCTAAGACCTCTCGTCCTGCGAAATCGAACATCAGCTCCATGATGAGCGACGAAAGAATGATGATGCTAACGTTCACCAAGTTGTTGCCGATCAGGATCGTCGCCAACAAGGTTTTGGGTCGCTTGAGCAGTTCGATGACCAGTTTCGAGCTGCTGGATTGTTCTTCTTCGAGCTGTTGCTTGTCTTGAGGAGAGAGTGAGAAGAAGGCTACTTCGGATCCGCTGATCAAGGCTGAAAGAAGGAGTAGGATGAGCATCGCTACCATTCCGAAGACCACGGAATAATTCCAAGGTTGAAGGATGTCTAGCAGGATGCTCGTTGACGGTTCGCCAGGGTCCAAATTACTTCGGTTTAGTTAGAACGGGAGGTCATCGTCGTCAGCGTCAGGAGCACTTTCCGTTGGCTTGGTAGCCTGTTGCTTTGGCGCTGGTTGTGACGCTGCCGGACTAGAACCCTGAGAAGGTGCGGATCCGCCTCCATCATTACGGCCGCCCAACATGGTCATGTTGTCGCCTTCAATTTCGGTGACGTAACGGGTAACGCCGTCTTTATCGTCATAGCTGCGGGTGCGTAGTTTTCCTTCAACGTAAATGGTGTTTCCCGTTTTGAGGTATTTCTCAGCCACTTCAGCCAAACCCCTCCACAAGTTGACACTGTGCCACTCTGTATTGGTTACGCGTTCCCCTTCTTTGTTCGTATACGATTCAGAAGTAGCGATCCGGAGACGGGCCACTTTGGTCCCACTGGTCAATGTCTTCACTTCTGGGTCTGTCCCCAGGTTTCCTATCAAGATTACCTTATTTACGCCACCTGCCATTTCTACTATTGGATTTAAACAAACTTAGTGATTAATGCCGCTTTTTGCCATCGATCGGCGAGTTGTTTTCAAGATACCGATCGATCAATCGCGGGAGGGCAAACGTATGAAGTTCCTCGAAGGTGACAAGCTTGCAATTGGCCACTTGGTCAAGGGAGAGCGCCACATGGTAGAAGCGGGTATGAATGTCTTGATGGCTGAGTACATGCTTGGCAGCTGGGTTGACCCTGATTACGTTGATTCTGTCTAAGCCAAAGTGAGCTTTTATCTCCTCATCAGTTAAGCTTTCATCGACGGCAGTTTCGATCAGGGGAAACTCGTATAAGCCAGCCCAAATGTCTTTTTCGTTGCGCTGTTGAATGGCCGTCTTTTCTCCGTCATTGACAATGAGGTAATGAAAGTAGCGCGATCTGCGCTTGACCTTTTTCGATTTGACAGGGATGACCTCGATCAGACCGAGTTTTTGTGCCTTGCATTCAGGTCGGAGGGGACATGCTACGCAATTTGGTTTGCGTGGCGTGCAGATCATGGCGCCCAATTCCATCATCGCCTGGTTGTGGTCACCGGGAAGCTCCTTGGAAAGAAACGCGTCTGCCAGGCCTTGGATATCCTTCAACGTTGGACCTTGGTCAACCGGTGTTTCAATTCCGTGAAGGCGCGCTATTACACGGATAACGTTGCCATCTACCGCAGCGTGTGGCAATTGATAGGCGATGGAGGCAATGGCGGCAGCGGTATAAGGTCCGACCCCTTTGAGCTCGAGCAGTCCTTGGTATTGATCAGGAAAGATGCCGCCATGCATCTTGACCACCTGCTTGGCCGCTGCGTGAAGGTTGCGGGCACGGTTGTAGTAGCCGAGGCCTTGCCAGAGTTTCAGGATCTGGTCTTCTTCGGCAGAGGCTAAGAGGTAGACGGTAGGAAAAGCATCGACAAAGCGCAGGTAATAGTCCATTCCTTGTGCGACACGTGTTTGTTGGAGGATGATTTCCGACAGACAGATGTGATAAGGGGTCGGTTCACTGCGCCAAGGAAGGTCCCGTTTATTTTCAGTGTACCAATTTTGAAGTCTGGAGCGGGCTAGAATCATTAATGGCGCGAAAATACTTCCACCTTGGCTTTCAGAGTATTAAAATCATTCTATCTTCGCAGCCCGTTTTTTGAAATTGGTAAAATCACTGAATATCAAAAGTTTATAACAGAGTAGAAATAATGACGAAGGCAGAAATCGTAACGGAAATCGCGGAAAAGACAGGTGTTGACAAGATGGAGGTCCTGACCACAGTTGAAGCATTCATGAACAGCGTAAAGAATTCTTTGGCGCGTGGAGAGAATGTTTATTTGAGGGGTTTTGGAAGTTTCATCGTGAAAGAGAGGGCTGAAAAAACGGGACGTAATATTTCCAAAAACACCACCATCATTATTCCTGCGCACAATATTCCAGCCTTTAAGCCAGCGAAGACGTTCGTTGACAAGGTGAAGAAGAGTGTAAAAGTTAAGTAAGACGAGGGCATGGCCGGATTTAGCATAAAGCATTACCTGGCCGTAGGTGCAACCGTCGTAGTGATCGTTCTTTTCATGTTTGCTCCCCGTCATACGGGAGATGTGGTATCGTCGGCCAAAGAGGTCGCCAATAGCGAGCCGCCAACGGTCGAGAATCAAATCGATTCAGCCTTGGCCATCATCTCCAGTGAGGCACCCATGCAAGGGATCTTGTACCTGAGGCAGATCGCCGAGGAAAATCCGTCCAATTTCAGGGCGCAGTTTCACCTCGGAAAGTTCTCGGCACAGACCGGACAATGGGAAAAGGTCGTTGAGCGATTTGAAATCGTTCAGCAGATCGACCCACAGTTTGCCGAGGCGAACTATTGGTTGGGACTGGCCAAGGTGAACATGAGGAACACAAATGAAGCAAAAGCACATCTCGAGGCCTTCCTTGAAATGGATCAGAATAATTCCGAGCTCAGAGATGATGCTCAAACAATGTTGAATCAAATACCAAATTGAGATGCCAAGCGGTAAGAAAAGAAAAAGACACAAGATGGCGACTCACAAGCGCAAGAAGCGTTTGAGAAAGAATCGTCACAAGAAGAAGAAATAATTATTCTTCCTTATAACTGACCCCGGGTCAACAATACATCATAAAAAGTGGATGAGAAAAGCAAAGAACTGATCATTCGCTCCGGGGATGGTGAAGTAAATATTGCTCTTCTTGAGGATAAAGGCTTGGTCGAATACTACAACGAGAAACTCGATAAGGGTTTCAATGTGGGCGACCTCTTTCTGGGACGCGTTAAACGCGTCGTTCCTGGACTGAATGCAGCATTTGTAGATGTAGGATACGAGAAAGATGCGTTCCTACATTACCATGATCTGGGCCCTCAATTCGCGTCGCTTCAGAAATTCGTTTCTGAAGGGATCGCCGGAAAACGGAACAATGGAAGTCTAGCAGACTTCAGTACCGAACCGGATATTGATAAGAACGGAAAAATGGATCAGGTGGTTAAACCCAACCGATACATTCTCGTTCAAATCGCGAAAGAGCCCATTTCGACAAAAGGCCCTCGCTTAACATGCGAGATGAGCATCGCAGGAAGATTCCTGGTGCTGGTTCCTTTTGGAGATAAGATCTCGGTTTCTCAGAAGATCAAGAAGCGCGAAGAGCGCGACCGTCTCAGGAGATTGATATCGAGCATCAGACCGAAAGGTTTTGGTGTAATCGTGCGAACCGTGGCCGAAGGCCAAAAAGTAGCCGAACTCGATGCCGACCTGCGCAATCTTGTGCAGCGTTGGGAAGAAGGCTTTGGAAATTTTACTTCAACAAAGCCTCCTAAAAAAGTACTAGGCGAGATCGATCGCACAAACGTTATGTTGAGGGATTTACTCAACGCATCGTTCAATCAAGTGGTGGTCGATAGCCCCGAACTGCAGAAGGACATAACGACCTATCTGAAGTCCATCTCGCCAGATGCCGATAAGCTTGTGAAACTTCACAAGGCCAAGACGGATGTCATGGAGCATTACGGCATTGAAAAACAGATCAAGAGTCTGTTTGGAAAACACGTCACAATGAAAAGTGGCGCCTACCTCGTCATCGAACACACCGAAGCCATGCACGTCATCGACGTCAACAGCGGCAACACGGCGAAGGGAGAGGCGAGTCAAGAGAACAGCGCCATCAAGGTCAACCTTGAGGCCGCAGAAGAAGTCGCTCGACAGCTCCGGCTGCGTGACATGGGTGGACTCATTGTCATCGACTTCATCGACATGCGGAAGGCAGAGAATCGCAAGACCCTGCTCAACAAATTCCGTGAGTACATGGACGCCGACCGAGCGAAACACCAGGTACTGCCTGTGAGTCGATTTGGTTTGGTGGAGATCACGCGTCAGCGCGTACGTCCAGAAATGACCATCAAAACCGCTGAAGTTTGTCCTACGTGCAAAGGCACAGGAGAAGTGCAAGCTGCGATCACCATCGTAGATGAGATCGAGAACAACTTGAAGGCGGTATTCGAAGACAAGAAAGAAGTGACCATTTCATTGGCAGCACACCCGTTCGTTGCAGCATACCTGCAGAAGAACATGTACGGCTACCAGCGAAAGTGGTTCAAGCTCTTCAAGAAGTGGATCACCGTAGAGCCCAAAACGGCACTGACGATCCTCGACTATGAATTCTTGGATAAGGATGGGAAGGAGATCCTGTTCTAAGCACGACTTCGATTGATAAAAATGAAAAGGTCACCAGCAGGTGGCCTTTTTTTTTGACCCCACCATTCCTGGAATATTTGTCTGAAAGGTGAAAAGCTTGTTCAGATCATGTTCAACTTTGATCCCTAGTTTCGTTGGATTGAAACGGCCAAGCATTTCTGAAGCGGTGATCAAGATCCGCACCTTTTGCAATTACCGAGAACGGTGCCATAAAGAGGTGCGCGATAAGCTCTATGCCATGGGCTTGTTCAAGAAGGAGGTGGATCAAGTGCTCATGCAAATGATGGAGGAGGACCTTTTGAACGAAGAACGCTTTGCCCGAAGTTTTGCCCGTGGCTACTTCCGCACCAAACAGTGGGGACGCTATAAAATCAAACGGGAGCTCCAACAGCGGCAGATCCATTCCCGACTCATCGATACAGCCATGACCGAAATCGATGAGGAGGAATACCAAGCCACCGTGCGCAGGCTCATTGAAAAGAAGCTGAAGACCACCGAAGGAAAACCCTTGGAACGGAAACAAAAAGTGAGCGACTACCTGATGCGGAAAGGCTATACCTACGCAGAGTTCAAAAGCGCACTAGAAGAGAAGGGAAAGTGGGGAGCATCCTAATGTAAACGAAGTCCCGAACCACAACGGATAGCTGAGTAGAAAGCTTCTTCCTAAGCTTTACATTTGCCGCATGATCACCATTGATGATATCAAAGCGATTGACGAGCGCCTCAAGGCACTGCGGTCCTACCTTGATATTGACCACAAAAAGGCGCTAATCGCCGATGAAGAGCAAAAGACCCTCGACCCTAATTTTTGGAATGACCCAAAGGAGGCCGAGGGCATCTTAAAACAGATCAATAAGAAGAAGGTTTGGACCAAAGCCTTTGATGAACTGATTACTGCCCAAGAAGATCTCAAAGTCCTCTACGAATTCCTAAAGGAAGGAGAAGCGGAACAAGCCGAGGTGGAAGGCCAGTACGCCAAGCTGATGAAAATTCTCGACGACCTCGAGATGAAAAATATGCTGAGCGCCGAAGAGGATGGCCTCGAAGCTGTCTTACAGATCACCGCAGGTGCGGGTGGTACCGAGAGCTGTGATTGGGCCTCTATGCTCATGCGCATGTACATGATGTGGGGTGAGAAGAACGGCTATAAGATCACAGAGATAAACTATCAAGGCGGCGATGTGGCGGGCATTAAGACCGTTACGCTGCAATTCACGGGAGACTTTGCCTTTGGATACCTGAAAGGTGAGAATGGCGTGCATAGATTGGTGCGTATTTCACCGTTCGACAGCAATGCCAAACGCCATACATCCTTTGTGTCGGTCTATGTATATCCGCTTGTGGACGATACAATAGAGATCGAGGTGAACCCCTCTGACATCGATTGGGATACCTTCCGATCAGGTGGAGCGGGTGGACAGAATGTCAACAAGGTGGAGACCGGTGTGCGCTTGCGGCACAAACCTTCTGGGATTGTCATTGAAAACACCGAGACGCGTTCTCAATTGCAGAACCGGGAAAAGGCCATTCAGTTGCTGAAGTCACGCCTCTATGAGATGGAACTCGAAGAAAAGCGTGCGAAGCAAGCCGAGATTGAATCGAACAAGATGAAGATTGAATGGGGAAGTCAAATCCGCAACTACGTGTTGCACCCCTACAAGATGGTCAAGGATGTACGCACAGGCGTGGAAACGTCAGACGCTGACGCGGTACTCAATGGAGATATCGATAAGTTTCTGGAAGCCTTCCTGATGTGGAGTGCAGGCAAACTGGAGACAGAAGAATCTGAATAGGTCGCGCCTATTCTTCGGCCGTAGTGGTCTCTTCCTCTTTCTTATTGAACAAGCTAGGCATCAAGCTATTGAGCCCGCCCATGATGGACCAATATCCCAAGAATCCGATCAAGAAGATGAGGATCCAAAAGGCCATCAATAGAAAGAAAAGAAAGATAAAGAAGCCAATATATTCTCCCATGGCAGTTTACATTTGGCAGCGAATATAAAGCATCGCGCCTATTTACGATATGCGATGTGAACAAGAAATTGAGCAAAGTAGAATTGAGTAAACGATAACGCGCAAAAAGATGGAATACAGGATCGAAAAAGACACGATGGGCGAGGTCAATGTTCCCGCCGATAAGTACTGGGGAGCCCAGACGGAGCGTTCCCGAAACAACTTCAAAATTGGCCCAGAGGCGAGCATGCCGCTGGAGGTCATCTACGGATTCGCCTACCTGAAAAAGGCCGCAGCACACGCCAACTGTGATTTGGGAGTGTTGACAGAAGAAAAGCGAGACCTCATATCGAAGGTTTGCGATGAGATTTTAACGGGTAAATTGGATGATCAGTTTCCACTGGTGATCTGGCAGACGGGTTCTGGAACCCAATCCAATATGAATGTGAACGAGGTGGTTTCTAACCGAGCCCATGTGCTCGACGGTGGAACCCTCGGCGAAGGACAAAAGAAGATCCACCCGAACGATGACGTCAATAAATCGCAGAGTTCGAACGATACCTACCCCACAGGAATGCACATTGCTTCCTACAAGATGGTGGTAGAAACAACCATTCCAGGCGTAGAGAAATTGCGCGACACACTTCAAGCGAAGTCCAAGGAATTCATGAACGTCGTGAAGATCGGAAGGACGCACCTGATGGATGCTACTCCGCTGACGGTCGGACAGGAATTGTCGGGCTACGTGGCACAACTCAACCACGGAATCAAAGCATTGCGCAATACCCTGGACCACCTCTCTGAAATCGCTTTGGGAGGCACGGCGGTAGGTACAGGTATCAACACACCGGAAGGCTATTCAGAGTTGGTAGCGAAGAAGATCGCAGACTTCACCGGACACCCCTTCAGAACGGCTGAGAACAAGTTTGAGGCCCTTGCAGCACATGATGCACTTGTGGAGACACACGGGGCGTTAAAACAGCTCGCTGTGAGTCTGATGAAGATCGGCAACGACATCCGTTTGTTGGCAAGCGGACCGCGCTGTGGCATCGGTGAATTGATCATTCCAGCCAACGAGCCAGGCTCGAGCATCATGCCGGGTAAGGTGAACCCAACCCAGGCCGAAGCCTTGACCATGGTTTGTGCACAGGTGATGGGCAATGACGTGGCCGTAACCATGGCAGGAGCCACGGGGCATTTTGAGCTCAATGTGTTCAAGCCAGTCATGGCCTACAATGTCTTGTCAAGCGCGCGATTGATCGGAGAGGCATGCGCTTCTTTCAATGACCATTGTGCGGTCGGCATCGAGCCCAATCACGGCAGGATCAAGCAGAACTTGGATAACAGCCTAATGCTTGTTACGGCCCTAAACACCAAGATCGGTTACGAGAAAGCAGCTAAGATCGCCAAGACAGCGCACGAGAATGGAACGACGCTAAAAGAGGAAGCTATCAATTTGGGCTACTTGACGGCCGATGAATTCGACCAGTGGGTAAACCCAAGCAAAATGATAGGTAGCCTGAGCTAGTCGAGGTATACTATAGATATAAAAAAGCCCTCACGAGGGGCTTTTTTGCTTTCTACATGTATTGATTCAGCTTGGAATCTTTTAGGTCCTGCACAAACTGCTTAATCTTTTGCTCTTCGTCTTTCTGGCAGATCAACAAGACATCGTCGGTATCGATGACGATGTAGTTCGTTAGGCCTTGTACCACGGCAAGTTTGCCTTTTTTGGTAAGGATGATCGAATGGTCGGTGTTGTAGGTCTTGATTTGACCGTTCAACTTTACGTTGTCCTTGTCATCGTGGTCGAGTTGCTCATAGAGCGAACCCCAGGTGCCCAAGTCTGACCAACCGAAGTCGCCCAAGACGACGTCCACGTTTTTGGCCTTCTCCATGATGCCGTAGTCGATGGAAATGTTAGGACATTGGTTGTAAATGCTCTTGATGGCCCTCGTCTCTTCTGGTCCGTTCAGGGCATCTTGCTCCTCTTCAAAGAGTTCTGCCATGTCTGGCATCAAGGTGCGGAATGCTTCTACAATGCTGGATGCCTTCCATACAAACATGCCGCTGTTCCAATAGAAATCGCCGCTCTGGAGAAATTGAAGGGCCAGTTCTACACTTGGCTTTTCGGTAAACGTCTTCACCGCCCGGATGTCTTCGGCGGCATAGGCCTCTTCCCGGTGAAATTGGATGTATCCGTAGCCCGAATCGGGTCGGCTTGGCTTGATTCCGATCGTGACCAAGTGTCCCGTTTCCGATGCGTGATCGATCGCTGTTTGCAGCGTTTCGAGAAAGGCGCTTTCCTTCAGGATGATGTGATCCGCAGGGGAAACAACCATAATGGCGTCAGGATTCTTTTTATAGAGCTTGTAGGCCGCATAGGCGATGCACGGAGCGGTGTTCTTTCTAGATGGCTCCGCCAAGACCTGGGCTTGGGTCAGTTCAGGCAGATGCTCTAAGGTCATTTGGGCGTAATCGTCAGAGGTGACAATCATGAATTGATCGGGCCGGGAAATGGTCTTGAAACGATCGTAGGTCAATTGAATCAACGAGGAACCAGTGCCCATGATGTCCAAGAATTGCTTGGGCGTCTTTTGTCGGCTCATAGGCCAGAACCGACTTCCGATTCCACCTGCCATTACTACACAGTAAACTTCTTTCATTTCAGTGAATTGAGGCGCGAAAGTAATGCACAGACGCGGCTCTGAGTCCAAGCCATCGTTAGGATTTAGGATACGTTGGCCATCGTCACCTCGGCTTCACCGTGGATCAAGTACCATCGGTTGCTTGAGGGTTCAAGGCATTTGTAGCGCGTTCGCCGAAGGGGGCCGCGCTGAAATACCCTGCCATTGGAGAGTGTGAAGTAGGAGCCTTCCTGCAAGTCTTTAAGCCTTAGGGACTGATGGTCATCGTAAGTCCGAAGGGCATCGAGGAGGTTTGGGTCGGAGCAGGAAGCCGCTTTTGGCCTTCGCATGTGCTGATCCAATGCGGGCAAAAGGTCTTCAGGAAAGGCTTTGGTGCAGCGCAATTCAGCCAAAAGGCCTACGTAGTGTTCTTTCCAAGTTGGTCCGTGCGCTTCGCGAAGATGTCCTCGTTGCTCGTAGTCTTTCAAATGCGCTACCTCATGCGTGAGCGTAATCAGGAAGGAGTATGGATTGAGGTTGCCGTTGACAGATATCTGTGCAGGGGCGTCCCTCGATCGCACCCTGAAATCCCCGAGTTTGGTCGTTCGCGGCTTGCTGATTTTCAGCTTGATCCGATGGGGTTCCAACCATCCGTAAACGGTGTCGATTGCCTCAACCGGAATATATTTGGAAAGGCCTTTTGAAAATGCTTCTTTACTCATGGTTGTCCGCAAGTCGGCTGTCTGCCGGCGTCTCTCGCAGATGCTGTGTGCCCCAAGAAGGACAATCGCAATTCTTTTTCCCCTTGAATAGGCCACATCCACTTAAGGAGCATGCTACACAAAATAGGAAGAGGATTTTTACAAAACGCATCGTTCAAAGCTACTGAATTGTGCGGCAAGTCCACATTGAATAAGAGTTACATTTGCTGCGATGGCATCGTTTCTCTTTCATTTGGGCAGATACTTCATTTTGATGTGGAGGGCTTTCAGTCGACCTGAGAAACTGTCTATCTACCGGCGTAGATTGCTGGATGAAATGGTGTCCCTCGGGCTGGATTCACTGGGCATCATTATGGTGATCTCAGTTTTCATGGGAGCGGTCATCACGATTCAAACCGGAGCCAACATCGACAGCGCTTTTATTCCGACGTACACGATTGGATTCGCGACCCGTCAGTCTACCATATTGGAGTTTAGCCCTACCATCATGGCTTTGATATTGGCAGGAAAGATCGGCTCTAACATCGCCTCTGAGATCGGACTCATGCGGGTGACTGAACAGATCGATGCCCTTGAAATCATGGGTGTGAACTCCAGCGCATATTTGATTCTCCCCAAGATTACGGCGGCCGTATTGATCAGCCCTTTCTTGGTGATCATTTCCATGTTTGTTTCAATCGGGGGCGGATACCTTATTGCCATGTTCACCGACGTAGTGAGCGTTGCGAATTATGAGTTTGGATTGCAATTGGATTTTAGAATGTACCATGTCGTCTACGCCCTATCTAAATCAGCAGTTTTCGCATTCATTTTCACTTCAGTTCCTTCCTATCAAGGTTATTACGCGTCGGGAGGCGCTCTGGAAGTGGGTAAGGCGAGCACCCGTGGCGTAGTTCAGAGTTCGATCATCATCCTTGCGGTCAACTACCTCATCACTCAAATCTTCTTGATATGATCGAGGTAAAGGGGCTTTCTAAAGCATTTGGCGAGAAAGAGGTGTTGAAGCAAATTTCCGCCGACTTCGAAGCAGGAGTGACCAGTCTAGTCATAGGTGCAAGTGGAAGCGGTAAGAGTACGTTAGCGCGCTGTTTGGTAGGCCTTATCGAGCCCGATGAAGGCGAAGTGTTGTATGATGGACGTGACTTTGTGCATATGACAGCGAAGGAGCGAAAAACAGTTCGAAAGGAGATTGGCTTCCTCTTCCAAGGCAGTGCCTTGTTTGATTACTTCACCGTACGAGAGAATGTGCGCTTTCCACTGGATATTCTAACCGACCTGAGCTCCAAGGAGAAGGAGATGCGAGTAGACAGCGTGCTGGAACGGGTTGAGTTGACAGAAGCGCATGCTTTGTATCCATCTGAATTGAGTGGTGGTATGAAAAAGCGAGTGGGCATTGCTCGAGCAATCTCACCGAAGCCTCGATACCTTTTTTGCGACGAGCCTAATTCCGGACTCGACCCACAGACCTCCATCATCATCGATGCCTTGATCCAGGAGATTACCAAGGAAAATGAAATGACCACATTGGTAATCACACATGACATGAATTCAGTCATTGAGATCGGTGAGTACATCATGTTCATCCACTACGGAGAAAAGTGGTGGGAAGGCACCAATCAGGAGATCATGGAGACAGACAACAAAGAGATCCTCGACTTTGTGAATGCCTCCGGCATGATGACCCGAAAGAGGATGTAAAAAAAACCCGACCTGCAAGCAGATCGGGTTCACCTAATCAATATTCAATTATGACTAATTGCGTGACTGAAAATCATTCAATAGGTTGAAAGAACCGCGACGTTCGATGTATTGATCGTCATCTGTGTAGAAGACGATTCGATACGTATAGCTGCCCATTTGGAGTCGCTGGCCGTTCATGGTTCCATCCCATTCAAAAGTCTTATCAGAGGTTGAGAACACCTCTTCACCCCAACGGTTATAGATAACCAGTTTCATTTCGCGAATTCCGGTGCTCTGGATGCTCCACTTATCGTTTAGTCCATCGTTGTTCGGCGAGAATCCAGTTGGGATGTACAAGTGGAAGGAAGGAGCAATCAGTGCAGAATCCAAGGCCTCACAACCGTACTCATCAATCACCGTTAGTGAAGCGAGGTACTGACCGCCATCCGGCATGCCGATGATAGGAGATTGTTCGAAGGATTTCAATCCTGCTTTATCAATATCCCAAATGAATCCGGTAAGCTCGCTCGTACCTGTTGATAGGTTCGTAAACTCTACTTCGTAATCATTGAGATACTCCCAATCGAAATCTGGTCGAATCTCGGATACATCTACAAAGATGCTTGCCGTGCGCACGGTATCGCAGAAGTCACTCATGCGGATTGTGTACGTCGTTGGCTCTGTTGGAGAGACTCTGTTGTCTGCCGTGGTTACGCCATTGCTCCACTTGTAGATGTACGCAGGAGCTCCGAAGATGGCTTCAGAATTCAGTGTGATCTCATCGCCATAGCAGATCAAAGTGTCGTTGTGCACCAATAGATCAAGGTCGTTCTTTTCAGCTACGACGCCATAAACGGTCTTTGTAATGGTGTCGGTTCTACATCCATCCGTTAACCAAATGGTATACGACTGCTCGTCCTCCAACATGATGTCTTGGATGCGATTAGTGTCTGTGTCGAAATTATCGAAGCTCAAGAGGTATCCCCATCCAAATCCTCCGCGTGGTTCGGCCGGACCGAAGTGCACTTTGGTATTCAAACATGGCACGGTATCATTCAGCATACCATGGATTTCTAATGGATCTGCGATCGGCATGGTTACAGTAACCTCGCCCACATAGTCAATGAGCGCACAAATATCTTGCACTGTTACGGTATACGTGGTAGTCAACAATGGTCCGACGATTTGGCTTGAAGTAGAGTTGCCATTGCTCCATGCATAGGTGTACGGAGGATAACCTCCACTCACATCTATTTTGATGGTAGCAGTATCACCTGGGCAATCGAAGTAGGTAACAGGGATGTCTTTTGTCGCTGTGATCACAGGATCGTTGTACGTCAAGAGGTTGAATGTGTGTACCACCGTCTCTTGTGTGCATCCTCGGGTGATGGTTACAGAATACGTCGTGTCTACCACAGAGAATACAGAGATGACGGAGTCCGTAGAACCGGTGCTCCAGAGAAAGGTGATATCACCATGCCAGATTCCGTCGTTGAACACTACGCCAACGCCAATGTCAACGGGCGAGTCAATACAACTGATGGTCTGGTTATCTCCAAACTTCACAGAAGACCAAGGCACGTTGAAGACGCTGATATTGACAAAGTCTGTTTCTTGCTGCTGTCCGCACCCATCCGTCACGGTAACCACGTAAGTGGAAGTAAGGGTAGGTTGGACATACTGGGAACTATCTATGGGTCCGTTGCTCCAAGCGTAGGTGAACGGAGGGAGTCCACTCGGAACATTAACGCCGATCAATGCAGCGCTGTCATTACAATCCAGCGTCACATCGCCAAATGCGGCGATTTGAAGATCAGGCTGATCTAGGACGGTAAGTTCAATGGTATCGCCGGTATGACAGCCTAATTGTATACTGTCTGAGATGGCGATGATTAGGTCTTCAATGCCCTCGACGATGTTGTCGTAGAATACGGTGAAAGCGATCGAGTCAGTCTGCTCTCCTGAAAGGAACGCAACTTCACACTCCCAATGGCCGGAAGTAGTGTTGAAGATGCAAGGGTTGCCCGCAGAGTTGATGATGTTCGAGTAGTCAACGCCCATTTGAGCGGATCCCCAAACCTCATAGGAAAGCGTTGCTGCTGGTAAAACGCTATCATTTCTCGTGAAGAAGATTTTCACATCGCCACAACCTTCATAAAGTGCAGTGTCTGCCCCAAATGGGTTGTAAGAAGGTTCAGGTTGAACAACAAGACCAGTAGAAACAAAACTTCCTGCCTCGAGGAAAACACCCGTGTCAAGTATTTTATCTGAGCCGTCTGCAACGCCTAACTTCAAGTGAAAGGTATCACAAGCCTGAACCGCGAGGATCGCTGTCATGACATCGGTATACCCGTTAAACGCCAAAAGCGAACCGCCTGAATTGTAATAGGAGCTGTTTAAGTTAGGGTGAATCGTACTGATCGAGATGGGAAGCGCCGGGCTTGTGTTTGGAACGGTGGCAACGTTGATAGCGTTGTTGCTGTAAGAACCGCTGATGCCTGGTCCGGAAAGAAAAAAGCCGAAAACGTCATTGTAACTCGTGTTGATCCAAGTAGTGTATTCATCCGAACCGAATACATAGTTGAACTCCACCGTGTCACCACCTGGAACAAAGTCGAAGCTGATGATCGAAGCGTCCCATGTCGAGTATACGTTGAAGTTCTGACCTATAAGGGCAGGGACGCTCTGCGCTACCGAAAGGAGGTCGGCGTCACCAGCTCCTTGGCCAGTTCCATTCGCAATCGCTGTGGATGCCGTGCTACCTGTAGATGTCATAATGTTGGTTACGTTACCCGAAGACAAGACTAATCCGCTGTCGATGCCAATCGCTGAACCTCCGTTATAGAAGAAACCGCGCTGGCTGGTGGCGCCATATGAACCAATGTTATACGCTTGCATGCCTTGCCCCATCAATACACTATTAATGAGGTAAGTGGCAGTATTATAAGGTGCCGAAGCTGTAGTGACAATCTGTTGTGCCTCAATGCCCAAGGCAGAGAGAAGCAATGTGGTCAGCAATAAGTAAACTTTCTTCATTTCAATCAAAGATCAAGGTCGAGACTGTGCCTCTTTTTTCTATTTGTCGTCCTTCAACCGTTTCCGCCCTCAGGATGTAAGCGTAACTGGTAAGAGGGGAAGCTTTACCCCCCATCATACCGTCCCACTCAAAGTACTGGTCGTTTGATTCATAGATTAGTTGCCCCCAACGGTCAAAAATATTTATGTTAAACTTCACCAATTCATCTTCAAACCGAACGCTGAATTTGTCGTTTAATCCATCTCCGTTCGGGGAAAATGCAGAAGGAAGCTCCACGCCATCCTGCAAAATTACAGTTCTCCCTGTTCTTTCTATGCACCCATTTTCATTCTCAACCTCCAGTATAATCTCATTTTCATCCGCTTCTAAAAGCGCTATGATGGGGTCGGGTTCTACGCTCACCTTTTCCGCATTCAAGTACCAAGTAATCTCCTGTCCATCTGCAGAAAGCGGTGCGTAGAGCTGCACGATGCGGTCGAAGTGGTTAACCTGCATGTCAAAGTCTGTCTCAACCTTGTCAATGACCACATTGCGCACGGCAGCATGGGTTATGCCGCATTCATCAATGTAAATAAGATTCACTTCCGTGTCTCGCTCGAAAAGATCTGCGAAGTCGGTGTGCATGGTTTGTCCGTCCCAAAAATAAAAAGGGTCGGTTGATCGTGTGATCTGAGCTTCAGCTCCCTTGCACACGATGACGTCCTCTGCAGTTGGCACCTCCATTTCCTCCGCAACCAGCACCAGCCTTGAACTCGCTTCTTGAATACCACAAGCATCGCTGACCAAGTAGGTGTATGTTGCACCATCTATCGCTTTTGCGGGCAGCGCCTGATCGTGTTCACTCCATGTGCTGAAGGTGTAGGTATATCCGTATCCTACGCCACCTTGGGTTGCTTGAGCGGGGGCGACTAGGTCGATGTCTTCTCCATCGCACAAGAATGGAATCTCCTTGGTCTGAGGTGCAATCAGAGGGTCATGGTTTTCAAAGCTCACCGTAACGACGGCTTGATCTTGCGTGCCGCAAATGTCAGTTACAACAACGGTATAGGCCGTTTCTTCTGTTGGATTGACGATTGGTGAGGCTACTATTTGTCCAGAACTCCATGCGAAAGTGAAAGGGGCGTGGCCGCCAATGGGATCTATTCCAAGTTGGATGTCTGTACCAGGACAGGTTTGCTTGTCTACAATGATCTGCTCATTCTGCACTACCACTGGTGCGTTGAAGACCTTTACTTCGATGCTTCGCGTCACGTTGTATCCGAGGGCCTCATGTTGAATGTTGACCTCATAAACGCGCGTTTGTTGTGGCTTGACTTGAAGGATGGAATCCGCTGGGCCGTGGCTCCACTGATACGTGAAGCCCTCTTGCCAGTGCTTCACCTCAATGCCAATTTCAACCGGTTGCGAGGTGCAATTGATCGTCTGATCACCGCCAATGATTTTAATTTGGGGGGCGTTTGGATTATCGCCTTGGGCGACCCCGAAAAAAGGGAGAAGCACACATAGGGTCATAAGTATCGTTCGAAGCTTCATAATGCAGTAGAATTGGATACAACTAGGTTAACTTACAAGTTTAATCATTCTGTTTCAGATTCATAGGTGATTATCGGCGGTTTATCCCCTGTAATTTAGCCTTGATGGCAATCCTATCCCTCCGCGTCCATCTTCTATATTTGCGGGACTTCTTATGAGTAAATTGAAATTAGCGCCATGAACAGACCAGAAATCCTCAGCTACATTGATGCCAACAAAGACAGATTTCTAGAAGAACTTTTCGAATTGCTTCGCATTCCTTCAGTGAGTGCGGATCCTGCATTCAAGGATGACGTGCAGCGTTGTGCGCTGGTTGTAAAGGAGAGCCTGCTCAAGGCTGGTGCGGACATGGCTGAAATCCACCAGACGGCGGGTCACCCTATTGTCTACGCCGAAAGGACAATCGACCCATCTAAGCCCACCGTATTGGTGTATGGTCATTACGACGTGCAACCCGCAGATCCTGTCGATCTATGGGATTCGCCTCCGTTCGAGCCGGTGGTGAAGGATGGGAAGATTTATGCGAGGGGTGCCTGCGATGATAAAGGACAGATGTACATGCATGTCAAGGCATTTGAGATCATGGAGCGATCGGGCGGCCTGCCTTGTAATGTCAAATTCATGATCGAAGGGGAAGAGGAAGTTGGCTCGAGCAATCTTGCTATCTGGGTAAAGGAAAACAAAGAAAAGCTCAAGGCGGATGTGATCCTAGTCTCAGATACTTCGATCATCGCGAACGATGTCCCGTCCATTACCGTCGGTCTTCGTGGACTCTCCTATGTGGAGGTAGAAGTAACGGGACCCAATAAAGACCTGCACTCCGGCGTGTACGGCGGGGGTGTGGCCAATCCTGTAAATGTGCTTTGCGAAATGATCGCATCACTTCAAGATGAAAACCATCACATTACGATCGAAGGATTCTATGATGACGTGGAGGAAGTGAGCGCAGAAGACCGCGCCGAGATGGCCAAGGCACCGTTTGATATTGAAGCATACAGAAAGGGGCTAGGCGTTGCCTCAACGCGCAGTGAATCAGGATATTCGCCCTCCGAAGGAACAAGCATACGGCCGAGTTTGGATGTCAATGGTATTTGGGGAGGATACATCGGTCAGGGAGCGAAAACGGTGCTCCCTTCTAAAGCCTACGCCAAGATATCCATGCGACTGGTACCCTACCAAGATCCGAATGATATTACCCGAAAGTTTGAGTCGCATTTCAAGAAAATCGCACCTCCGTCCGTCAAGATAAAAGTCACCCCACATCACGGAGGAGAGCCCATCGTTATTCCTACGAATTTCCCGGGCTACGTGGCCGCATCGAAAGCGATGGAAGAGAGCTTTGGAACCCGTCCAATTCCGGAGCGAAGCGGAGGAAGTATTCCGATTATTGCACTGTTCGAGAAGGAATTAGGGCTCAAATCGATCCTCTTAGGATTTGGCTTGAACAGCGATGACATCCATTCCCCCAATGAGCATTACGGCATCTTCAACTACCTCAAGGGTATCGAGACGATTCCACTGTTCTATAAGCACTTTACGGCTGAATCCTAAACTTATCGAAGCAGGGTAAAGGCTCCTCTAAAAGAAGCCCTTTCTCCCATTGCGTCTAGGGTGTTGAGGATGTAGTAATAGACGCCTTCAGTTGCATCTGTTCCACTGATCTCTCCGTCCCAACATTTGGTTTGGTTGGAAGAGTAAAGGATTTCACCGCCCCAGCGATCGTAGACCGAAAATTCGAAGTCGACGATGTTGGTCAATTCAACGCAAAACTCATCGTTGATCCCATCTGCACTGGGGGTGAATACATTGGGCACAAACACGGAGCCTGGACAGCGGTCATTTAAACCAATACTGTCGACATGCCGGCAACCAAAGGTGTCAATCACGGTTACGAAATAGTCTCCAGATTCCGTGATGGTGGTCTCATTGGTGGTACTTCCGGTAGACCAATCGAAACGGTCCGCTTCCAGTGTGGAAACAAGCAGAGCCAAGGTGTCTCCTTCACAAATCGTTCGGGTGATACTGTCCGTAATGAACACCCTGGGCGCCCTTCCCACGGTCACGCGCTGTGTAGCAGTGTCGCACCTCAAGCGAGCGTCGACTTGATAAATGCCCGGGTTTACCGTCAAGATAGGCTCACTGGAGCCAGTATTCCAGTCGTAAGTCCAAGGGAAATCATCTGCGAAATCTCCAATGCGCACCGTGTCCAAAGCCGAGCACAGGGTGGTGTCGTTGCCAATCAAAAGTGCATACGAGGTATCATAGGAAAGCACTTCTACGGTATCTGATGCCAGTCCACAAGCATTGGTTTGGGTAAACCAATAGGTGCCGGTTTGATTTGAAAGCGTCAGGGTTGGACCGATGCTTCCATCGCTCCAAGTCACCACTTGCGAATCCAGAGAAGCAAGCAAAATCAGCGTATTGAGCAGATCGTCAGAACAAACTACATCTCGATCAGGGAGTGCGCCGAAGATGGGTTTGTCAATGTGAATGTTGATCGTGTCGCTTACCGTGTCACACGCATTTCCGACGCGTACCCAGTAGATGCCAGATTCGGTGATGGTGCGGATCGGCGTGGTTTCACCGTCATTCCACGTGTACACAGCTCCTTCGAACGTCACGTCCAGTGGAATTCCAATCGTGTCACAACCGGTCGTGTCTCCAGGGAAGTTAAGGACGGGTTGCGCTGCTTCGTTCAGAATAACATTGAGTGTATCCGTCGTCGTTCCACAAGCATTGCTAGCCTGTAACCAGTAAGTTCCAGTAGTACTGACGTTAAATGTGGTATCGTGCGATCCATCGTGCCACGTGTAGAATGCGTTCTGAAGATCAGGGTCGATGATAAAATTGACGTCGGCACAGACCGAAGTATCATTCCCGAGACCGAATTGGGGTGGTTGGGAAACGATGGTAACGTTGACCGAGTCGGTCCATACACAACTCTGGTGATAGATTTCTACGCTGTGCCACCCTTCCTGATTGGTGGTAAATGTGTTGTTGGTCGATCCATCTTCCCACAACACGCAGGCGTCATACCACGTCGCATCCATGGTGATGGATTGGCCAGAACATAAGGTGGTGTCTGGCCCAATCAAGTTTACGGCGGTGTCCCATACAATCACGTTGCGCGTGAACGTATCACCAGCCGATCCTCGATAAGCGTAAAGCGTGACAAGGAAGGTATCTGGAGCGTTACTAAACACGTGGGCTGCATTGATCAGGGTGCTCACATTTGCAGCTCCGGTGGTCGGATCCCCAAAATTCCAACGCACACTGTCCAATCCAATCGTATCCTCCGGCATGAACCAAGTAGAGTCGTCCTCGCAGTTGGTGCCGAAGGTGTAACTGATCCCGTCGCTCAGAAAACTTGAAACGAAATTCGTAACACCTGAAAAGATCACGTTGTCTACGAGCAGGTGGTTGTCTGTATAGTCGCAATCCGGACACATCACATCGGGTTGGTCGATCAGTCCTAAGGTATCCGCATTGAAAGGAGAAGGCTTGAAATAGGATACATAGATCTTCTTGTTGTTGGCCAATTGCAAATCTGTGTACAGCTTGAAAGGATTGTTGTTGGAAATGACCGTTTCACTGGCCAATAAACAATCTACAGAAGCATGGTCGAGGTCGAATTGGTGGATGCCCGCTGGGTTGCTGCCGTTGGAAACGCGGCGTCCGTAGAAGAGTTTCTTGCTATCCGCGCTGAATTCCAAGCCAAAGGGAAACACGCTGTTGCCAGATGCGAGGGTGATCGGATCGGATACGGCTCCGGTTGTGTTATCAAAGCGAAATAGTTGGACATAGCCGGACGAGAAATTACACGTTGCAAGCCAACCGCCATCCGGGGAAATCTTCATCTGCCCCGTTTCCTCCCCTGAACCTGCGCTGTTGAGGTGCTCTATTCCAACGGCACTGATAACGGGACTCGAATTCACCCCATTGTCATCGATCAGAAAGGCGTGAAATTCATCCGACTCCCATTTGTGGGCAACAACCCAATAACCCCAATCGTCGCCGTGGCGTGCCGCAGCCATTTTTTCCGTCGTTGAGTCCAATAGCATAGTGGGACCAACCACTCCACCATTTCCACCGTTCAATGTCATCTCGACGTCGTAGTACTGAAACCCATTTGGACCAGTGTTGGCATCGTTGACAAAAAGATAATAGCGCGTACTGCTGAGGGTAGCGGGTATGATCAATGAAGACTGCGTGGCTTGGGGGTCGCCGACCAGGTTGCTTCCACCAGACATGATTGCGCCACCCGCTTCCCAGACTTTGTTGCCATTGCTGTAAAACAATAGGTCCCCATTCTCGTCGGAGATGGCGGATGTTCCCATTTCCCCTGTCATGGCAGTGCTGTAAGATGTCGGGGTGCCGGATGAAAAGTCGAGTCCATTCAGTGAAGGGAAGGCCCAGTGATTGGTCCTGAAGCCTTGGCTCAGCGCAGGAAATGCAATAGCCAGCAGCAAAACACATGAAAACAGCCGAAGAAGCGTTTTCTTTGTTGTTAAACTGATTGCCTTATGCGTTTTTCTCATCGACTGAATAGGTACCTAATGCTTTTCTCCATCCTAATGACGGTTCTTCTCGTTTCGGGTTGTGAATTTAAGGATGTTGAACTTGATCGAGTTGACCGCTTTGAAATAAACCGATTTGAGGAGGGAAAACTCGATGCGACTTTAACCTTGGTGTTGACGAATCCCAACTCCTTTCCAATCACCGTAAAGTCGGGTGAATTTCAAATCTATTCTGGTAAAATGCATTTGGGCGATGCGCACCTTGCGAAATCCTTTAAGATCAACGCGAATTCCACAGAGGATTACGAAGTAGACGTGAAAGGAACGGTTGGCGACGCAATTGCGGCGGGCTTATCTGGACTTGCGAGCCTGCTCACAGGAAAAAAGCCCGAGATGATCATTAAAGGTGAATTAAAGGCGGGAAATTTCTTTTACTCGAAGAAAGTGCCCATAGAGCTAAAAACGGATATGCCACTTAGTTTGTAAAGGGGCCGTAAATCATTCCTAAACATAGTTTCAGTCGTATCACACGCTTGATCGAAGCTTCGACTTGTTGCTTGAAAGCTGGATCACTTGCCATCTCATTCATGATTGCCGAGATCGTTCCTTCTTCATCCGGCGGCATTAGGATCATATCACATCCCGCCTTTGCCGCTAAGAGTGTTGATTGTGGTATTTCAGCCACGGCACCCATGTTCATCGCGTCGGTGATAATAAGACCTTCGAATCCCAATTCCTTGCGTAAAAGCTCTGTTACGACTACAGGACTTAAAGTGGAAGGCATTCCTCCGGTTCCATACTTTTCATTGTTCTCAATGGCGACGTGAGCGACCATGATCGAAAGTACCCCCGCATTGATTACAGGTTTGTAGAGCGAAACTTCCGTAAGTTCTCCGTCGATATATACCAGTTTCTTATGTGTATCACCACTTACACGACCGTGACCTGGAAAATGTTTGGCGGTGGCCACGATCTGGTCGGCCTGGGTTTGTCGGATGAATGCGTTGGCCAATGGAATGATAGTAGTGGAATCACTGCCCAGGGTGCGGTTGCCAATGGCTTCATTATCAGGAGATACATCGATCACGGGAGCGTAGTTGTGATGGAAACCAATGTTTGTCAGCGTGCTGTCGATGACTTGAACGGCCCCTTCTATGGCCTCAATGGTTTTTAGTTCGTTGGTCGTAGACATCGGAGGAGTACCCGGCAAGCGCCGATTGAAAAGACTGGGTTCAGCATCCATGCTCATGAGCAATGGATAGCCAACCGACATGTCTCCGAGCATACGGATGTCCTCCATGAACTGCCCGGGGTCTCCACTCAAGAAAATGACGCCTCCTACCTTATGATTAGCCACTAATGGTTCCACCACGTTCATGGGCTTACCTAGTTTGCCAAGGGAGGTGATGATCATTTGTGCCACTCGCTCATCGGCCTTTAATTGATCGAATACCAAATCAACTTGAGCATCGAGTTTTGGGTTGGTCGAGTAGAAGTCCTGCAATTGAAAACGTGCGCCATTCGGTTGACTGCACGCGCTCTGCGTGATCCCGACGATGAAGAGGATCGAAAGGGTGAAAAATCTTTGCATGTGTCAAACCTATTCCATTATCATGCCGACAGCTGGCAGGATTCCAATATTTTTGAACTTTACTCTATTGATGGCGAAACACACTCATAACTGGTTGCCCAACTACATCCACCAACGCATTTGGGGCGTTAGGTTGCAAGATCGCAATTTGCTGACGGCGTTTTTTATTAAGCAACTCAGGATCATTTTGATTGTGCTTCGCAACTACGCAAAGGATAATCTCCAGTTACAGGCGGCTGGATTGACGTTCTATACGCTGTTGTCGGTTGTGCCTTTAGTGGCCTTGGCTTTCGCGGTAGCCAAAGGCTTTGGATTTCAAGAGACATTGGAAGAACAGCTGAACTCAGCGATGAGCGGCCACCAAGAGGTTGTCGACCAAGTGATGAATTTCTCTGAACGCATGTTGGAAAATACGCAAGGTGGCTTGCTGGCGGGCATCGGAGTCGTGATATTGCTTTGGACGGTTATGCGCTTGTTGGTGCGAATCGAAATGTCCTTTAACGACATCTGGAAAGTGGCCAAAGGGCGTGCTTGGCTAAGGAGGTTTACAGAATATTTCAGCATTATGCTGTTCGCGCCAGTAATTGTGATTTTGGCGGGAAGTATTACGGTGGTGATCTCTCAGGAATTGGAGAATCTCTTGGCTGGATATGACTTGCTGCAATCCATTGGGCCTTTCTTGCATTTCTTGATCAAGATGATCCCTTATACCTTGATCTGGCTGCTCTTCACGTTTGTCTACATCGTCATGCCTAATACGAAGGTGAAGTTAAAATCAGCACTGATCGCTGGAATCATCGCGGGGACGTCGTTCCAATTGTTAGAATGGGGGTACATTAACTTCCAAGTGGGAGTGAGCAAGTACAATGCCATCTACGGAAGTTTTGCGGCCTTGCCTTTGTTCCTAATTTGGGTGAATATTTCGTGGCTGATCACATTGATTGGAGCAGAAATTGCCTATGCCAATCAGTATGTTGTAGAGATTGAGAATGAAGTAGATGGCGACCGATTGAGCAGCTCCCAGCGCCATGTCATTGCATTGTTATTGATGCGAAGGATCGCGGCTGCATTCGACAGAGGGGATGACCCTTATTCGGCAAAGGATTTGAGCGTAGAGTTGGACCTTCCATATGGTGTTACATCTCGCGTTTTGGATTTGATGGTGGAAGCGAAGCTTCTGAGTGAGTTGGAGAATTCGAACAAGGAAGCATCGTCTTACCTGCCGCACAGATCCCTAGAGCGGCTATTTGTGGATGACGTTGTCCGCGCCATTGACTTGGTTGGGTTTACGGAAATTCCAAGGTTGAAGGATCCGGCCTACAATGATTATTTCGTCAAGTACAGTGAGCTGCGCGAGGCCATGAAGGAAACCAGCGAAAACCTTTTGGTCAGAGACCTTCCCGAGGTTCAAGTCGCAAAGAAATAGCTCCAGCCCACCACAGCAGTTTGCTCCAGTGGAATGCGGATCTCAGCGTCCATGAGACTGGGCAAGAGCAGGGCTAATCCAATGTTAGCGCAGTACGTATTTCCGCTCGGAGTCGAGTTTGATGTACGTAAAAAGCAGCAGGGTGAAGGACCAGAGCGAAGATCCTCCATAACTGAAGAAGGGGAGTGGTATTCCGATCACAGGAGCGAGACCTATGGCCATGCCGATGTTGATGGCAAAGTGAATGAAAAGGATGGATGCTACGCTGTATCCATAGATTCGAGTGAAGGAACTGCGTTGATTCTCCGCATTCCAAATGATCCTACCTAATAGGAATAGAAAGAGGGAAATAACGATAAAGCTTCCGATAAATCCCCATTCTTCACCCACCGTACAGAAAATGAAATCGGTGCTTTGCTCAGGAACAAAGTGAAACTTGGTTTGCGTGCCTTGTAGAAATCCCTTCCCACTGAAGCCACCGGAACCGATCGCGATCTTGGATTGGTGTACGTTGTAGCCAGCGCCCAACGGATCTGATACGATGCCCAAAAGTTCGTTGATCCGGTTTTGATGGTGGGGCTGAAGCAGCTTGTCGAAAAGCCAGTCCACGCTCAGGAAATAGCCAAGTGATACCACATAGCCACCCCCCACTGCCAGTCTACTTCCTTTGCGCTTGCGAAGGAAGTATAGAATGAATCCGGCCAAAAGCGTAAGCCCAACAATGAAGGCCATTTTTCCTTGGACCACCTGTTCGAAGAAGGTCCATTGATATTGCTTGAGGAATAGCGCTATGATGAAGAGGCTGGCGGCGATGAAACCCAGGCCAAAGATCCATCCGCTTAGCCCTTGTCGGTACAACACAATCAGCAGGGCTGCGAATACCAAGGTTGATCCCACATCGGGTTGCAGCATGATCAGGGCAGCAGGAAAGAATATGATCCCAAGAGCGTAGAGTTTCGTTTTAAACTGGTCAAAGCGTTTGCCATCGCTACTCAGGTACTTTGCCAGTGCGAGGGCGGTTCCAAATTTTGCGATTTCGCTGGGCTGAAAGCTGATCGAACCAATCACGAACCAGGATTGAGCTCCTTTGATTTCCATTCCGAACAAGAGGACTCCCAGCAGCAACAGGATGGCGCCGGCATAAATCAAATAGGCAAATGTCTCGAAGAAGCGGTGGTCGAAAAACAGTATGGTGATCGCAATGATGCTCGCCAATCCGATCCATAAGGCTTGTTTGCCATGGTTTTTAGCCAAGTCGAAGATCGAAGGATGGGTCTCGTCATAGGTGGCCGCATAAATGCTGATCCACCCAAAAAGAACCAGAGCGGCATAGGTGACGACCATCACCCAATCGATGTCTTCGAATATGCTCCGCCTAGTCCTCATCCTTGATTACGTTCAATAAATTGGCTTCCATCACACGTGCTTCTTTCAAAGAATCACCTATGCTTCCTCGAATATAGCGTTCGATCATAAGGCTGGCGATCGGCGCTGCCCATGTTCCCCCAAAGCCGGCATTTTCAACATACACCGCTATGGCAATCTGCGGATTATCCCTAGGTGCAAAGGCGATGAAGACGGAATGATCCTCGCCGTGTGGATTCTCCGCTGTTCCAGTTTTGCCGCAAACCGCGAGACTATCGATCCTCGCACGTCGAGCCGTTCCTCCCGGCAGGTCAACAACGCGTTGCATGGCATCGATTATAAGTTCAAAGAACGAAGCGTCGATCTCAGTGCTATGGGTCGCGTAGTGCAAGGAAGAGTCGCGCTGGCCATCCAATTCCTTGACGATGTGCGGATCTACGTAATAACCTCGGTTGGCAATGATCGCTGCCAGGTTCGCCATCTGGATGGGGATGACTTCTACTTCTCCTTGTCCGATGCTTACGGAATATATCGTGCTGAAGGCCCAACGGCGAGCACCATAGATTCCATCATAAAGTGCCACGTCTGGAATGCTGCCGCTTTTTAAGCTGGGTAGGTCCAAACCAAGACGATTGCCCAGACCAAATTTCTTAACCCGTTTTTCCCAGGCGTCCAATCCTATCGAGGAGTCTTCAAAATAATTCGATGAGGTTCCTCGATTAACCATTCGCTTGAATACCTGATGGAAGTATGGGTTGCAGGACATTTGAATGGCTTCCCGCAAGTTTTGAGCGGACGGGTGGTTGTGGCAGCCGACCAAGGCCTTGTTGCAAGCAATTGCTGTGCTTTCATTGATCACCCCTTCGTCCAAGGCGACCAGAGCTTGTACAATTTTGAAGATGGAACCCGGCGGGTACTTAGCCATCAAGGCACGATTGAAAAGCGGGTCTAGGGAGTCATTCTCGACCAGCAGTTGATAGTTGCTTGCCCGTTTTACCCCTACCAGTAAGTTCGGGTCGTAGGTCGGACTCGAGATCAGGCAAAGTACCTCCCCTGTTCCGGGCTCGATCGCGACGATGCTCCCCTTTTTGTTTTGCATTAGTCGCTCTCCGTAGTGTTGTAGATCGAGGTCAAGACCGGTGATTAGATTGGTTCCTGCATGGGCTGGAATATCGAGCTCACCTTCCTTATACCTTCCTTGTACGGTATTGTGGACGTCTACCATCAACACCTCCCTTCCTCGATCTCCGCGCAACACCTTTTCATATTGCCGTTCCAAACCACTGATTCCAATGAAGTCGCCCGATTTGTAGACGCTGTCCTCTTCCATGTCCTTGCCACTTACCTCGCCGATATACCCAAGTACATGTGCAGCCACGGAGTCTGGATAGATCCGTAGACTCCTTTTCTGTCCGTAAAATCCACTGAATCGATAAAGGCGCTCAGCGATCTTGGCGTATTCGTCCGCGGTAAGTTGTTTTTGAAAGACACTTGCACGGTAGTTTGAATATTCTTTTGCCTTATCCAAGCGTCGATTGAACTCAACGGTATCGATGTCGAGCAAAAGGCAAAAGGCATCGGTGTCAATTCCTGCAATTTGTCGAGGTACGACCATTAGGTCAAACGCGGCTTGGTTTTGCACGAGGATCTTGCCATGGCGATCGTAGACGATGCCGCGCGATGGATATTGAGTGACAAAACGAAGGGCTTGGTTATCGGCAGAGGAGGAGTAGGAGTCATCCAAAACCTGGATCACAAAGAGTCGACCGAGGAAGATCAAGGCCACCACTGCAAACAGGGTGATCACAAAGATCTTTCGGTTCTCGAGGTTATTCATAGCCCAAGCTCGACTTTGGAGGCCGTGTGAATAAGAGTTGGACAACGACGATCAAGAACAAGGTAATGGCTGTACTGCCGATTGATTTCCCAAACGTAAATCCCAATCCACTCATGCGGAAAGTCTCAATAAAAAAGAGGACAAAGTGATGTAAGAAGATCATGATGGTTGAAAAGGTTAAGAACCAAAGCCACCCCATCTGACGGATGCTGATCGTACGCGTAAATTCATATCCATCTCTCGGCGCCATATACCTTAATACGTAGGGCCTTCCATAGGCAAAGAAGACAGACGCAATCGTGTGCATGCCCAAGGTGTGTGAAAAAAGATCGATTGTAAGACCCAGCACAAACGCAAGGAATAATCCAGCATTCGGGGAAAAGTCGACAGGCAGCACCAGCAGAAAGTAGATATAGATGTACGGGTTGATCATGCCTGAGAAGTGCACATTGTTCAGCAGGAAGACCTGAACGACGATCAATAGTATAAAGCGAATGATATGTGAGATCAATTCCCTGTTCATTCTGCCATGATTTGGATGAGGCTGTCGACCTCTGGTTTTCCTTTGTTCTCCAATAAGTAAACGTTGTAAACCTTTCTAAAATCGGTAGCCAGCTCGACCGTCACCGCTTGAAAGCCGGAAGCTTCATTCTTTTCAGAGCTCAGCGCTTTTCCTACAAGGATGCCAGACGGGAAGATGCCCTCTCCACCTCGTGTGACGATCGAATCTCCTGTGAATACGCCAATGTGATTCGGAATGTCTTCAAGAACGGCCAAGCGGTCGTCTTTACCCTGCCACTTCAGCAGTCCGAAATAGTTGTTCTTTTTCAATTTACAGCTGACGGTAGACTGGGAATGAATGACAGGCATCACCGTGCTGTAGTGATCACTTACGCTGTGTATGACGCCTATGATGCCTTGTGGGCCGACGACCGCTTGCTGTGTAGTAACGCCTTCTGAAGCCCCCTTGTCTAAAATGAGAAAGTTATTCCCCAGACTATAGGTGCTGTTGATCGCATGGGCCGTTTGATAAATGAAAGGGAGCTTCTGGTTCCTGTTTTTTCCTTCGCGACTGCTGATGCGCTCCTTCAAACGTTTGTTCTCTTCGAGGAGTTTTTCATTCTCTTCCTTCAGACCGAGGTATTGAGAATAGGAATCTCGGATGTCGGCAACGTTTCCGGAAATGGAAGTGGACGCGGTCTGGATCTTACTGTTGTGAAATCCATTATTGGTCGTAAGTAGTGCAAAGCCAATGAATTGCAACAGGAAGAATAGCAACGTGAATTGGTTGTTCCAAATGAACTGAAGGAAGTTTCTCATACTCAGTCATACGCTTTTCCAGCCGGCGAGGCCAATTACCTCATCAAGAATGGGAAGCGGTGTGCATTCTTCAATGCGATCCCGGTTCCTCGAGCCACGGCACGCAGAGGATCCTCGGCTACGTGCACGGGAAGCTTGGTCTTCATGCTGATTCGCTTGTCTAGACCACGCAACATCGATCCCCCTCCTGCGAGATATATACCCGTACGGTAGATGTCAGCTGAAAGTTCGGGCGGGGTCATTTCAAGCGCACTTAATATCGCTTCTTCAATCTTGGAAATAGACTTGTCTAAAGCGTGTCCGATCTCTACATAGGATACAGTGATCTCCTTAGGAATACCGGTCATTAAGTCCCTGCCGTGCACCGCCATGTCCTCGGGTGGATCATCGAGTTCCGTGATGGCAGCTCCGACTTCGATTTTGATGCGCTCCGCAGTTCTCTCTCCGATGAGAATGTTGTGCTGACGTCGCATGTAATCTTCGATGTCGCTCGTGAATTCATCCCCAGCCACGCGGATCGATTTGTCACAAACGATTCCTCCCAGGGCGATAACGGCGATCTCGCTGGTACCTCCTCCGATGTCAATGATCATGTTGCCCATAGGCTCTTCTACGTCGATACCGATACCGATGGCAGCGGCCATTGGTTCATGGATGAGGTAGACCTCTTTGGCGCCAGCGTGTTCGGCTGAATCCTTTACCGCGCGCTTTTCCACTTCTGTAATTCCGGATGGGATACAGATCACCATCTTGAGACTAGGTGTGAAAAGGCGATTGCCGTAATTGATCATCTTGATCATGCCTCGAATCATCTGTTCCGCAGCGTGAAAATCCGCGATCACACCGTCCTTCAGCGGACGGATGGTGCGAATGTTTTCATGGGTCTTGCCGTGCATCAGCATGGCTTGTCGACCGACGGCAATGATTTTTTTGGTAGAACGATCTTCTGCGACAATCGACGGTTCATCCACCACAACTTTATCGTTGTGAATGATGATCGTATTCGCCGTTCCGAGGTCGATCGCAATCTCTTCTGTGAATATGTTGAACAAGCCCATAGTTATCTGCCTCCGCTCAAAGTCAAAGTTTGCTAAAAGTACTTTTTATTCTCATCGCTTCAACGGGCCCTTAATGACGGAAATGGCGTATGCCGGTCATTACCATGGCCATGTTATGGTTGTTGCAATAGTCTATTGATTCCTGATCTCGCATTGATCCTCCGGGTTGAATGACGGCCTTGATGCCTTCATTGTTTCCGATTTCAACGCAATCTGGGAATGGGAAAAACGCATCGCTCGCCATTACGCAACCTTTGACCTCAAAGCCAAAGTTTTTCGCTTTCGTAATCGCTTGCTTCAACGCATCAACCCGTGATGTCTGACCTACACCGCTTGCCACCAATTGCTTGTTCTTAGCAATGACGATAGTGTTTGACTTGGTGTGTTTTACCAACTTGTTGGCAAACAAAAGGTCTTCTACTTCTTCAGCCGTCGCTTGCCGCTTGGTCACGTTTCGAAGCTCAGTTGACTGCACAATCTTTCCGTCGATGTCTTGTTCGAGCACGCCGTGAAGGACAGATCGAACGGATTTTGTTGGGAAGTCGTGGAGCTTGTCTACGAGGATGATTCGATTCTTCTTGCTTTTTAAGAGTGTCAATGCATCGTCCTCATAGCCTGGTGCGATCACGACTTCGCAAAACAGTTTGTTGATCTCTTCCGCAGATGCCATGTCGATGGTCGTGTTGGTCACGATGATGCCGCCGAAAGCGCTTACCGGATCCCCCGCAAGTGCATCTAGGTAGGCAGTTTTCGCATCGCCGCGCGTTGCAAACCCACAAGCGTTGTTGTGCTTGATCACGGCAAAGGAAGGGCCCTCGTTTTTAAAGTCGCGGATCAGTCGAATGGCGGAGTCTACGTCAAGAAGGTTGTTGTAAGACAACTCCTTGCCGTGCAATTGCTCCACAAATGCATTGATGTTCCCCACAAATGAACCTTGTTGATGCGGATTTTCTCCATAGCGAAGCGCCTTACGCTCATTGCTCCAATCTTCACCAAGGAAGTAAGACGAAATGGCGCTATCGTACAGTTTCGTAACCTCAAAAGCTTTCGACGCGAGATTCTTACGCATGCTTATATCAGTGCTTCCTCCATTCTTCAGTATGCTGACGAGATCGGCGTACTGATGCTTGGAAGGAATGATACACACATCATTGAAGTTCTTGGCTCCAGCGCGGATCAAGGAAATGCCTCCAATGTCGATCTTCTCGATGATGTCCGCGTCGCTCGCCCCAGATCGAACCGTGTCTTCAAAGGGGTATAAATCAACGACTACAAGATCAAGCGTTGGAATGGCGTACTCCTTTAGTTCGGCTTGATCAGAAGCCACGGAAGACCGGCCAAGTATTCCGCCAAACACTTTCGGGTGGAGGGTCTTAACCCGGCCTCCGAGGATGGATGGGTAATCGGTGATGGATTCTACTTCAACGACTGGAATGCCCTTGTCTATGAAGAACTTGGCTGTGCCACCTGTTGAATAGATAGTGACCCCACGTTCGTGTAGGAGTTGAGCGATTTCATCCAGGCCGTCTTTGCTAAATACTGATACTAAGGCCGTTCGAATCTCTTTCATACTGGATTGGGAAATTGGCTTTGCTGAATAAGGTGCAATATTACCCAATCAGATTGGCCTGACGAGGAATTTTTATCCTCGTTTATTCACATTTAACTGGATGCTGAAACTTCAGATTTCAGCTCCTGCATGCGGTCTTGAAACCTACCTTTTTTGAAGACGTTTCTCGCATCTTTCTTCGGTTGCTTGTGCTTCCGACGCTCCCGTTGTTCTTCCTCAGGGAGGTGAATCACTTCCTGGCATTCGGTAGAACAACAGTTCTCGTATTTCGCTTTACAGGCATCACATTGAATGAAGAGAATGTGGCATTCTAGGTTGTCGCAGTTGGTGTGGGAATCACAAGGCTCCCCGCACTGATGGCAATGGGCGATCACCTCATCTGAAATGCGCTCACCGAGCCGCTCATCGAAGACAAAATTCTTACCGACGTAGTTGTTCTGCAATCCTTGTTCTTCTACTTGATGTGCGTACTCAATGATGCCGCCTTTGAGTTGGTTTACATCTTTGAACCCGAGGTGCTTGAAATAGGCGCTGGCTTTTTCACAACGAATACCTCCCGTGCAGTACATCAAAATCTTCTTCTCTTCTTTTCCCTCCAGCATTCCCTCTACCATCTTCAATTCTTGACGGAAGGTATCCGCGTCCGGGGTAATGGCTCCCTTGAAATGTCCGACTTCGCTTTCATAGTGATTGCGCATATCGATCACGATTGCGCCGTTCTCTAAGGCCTCGTTGAATTCGACTGCCGAAAGATGGTTTCCGGTGTCCCAAGGATTAAAGGTCTTATCGTCCAAGCCGTCTGCGACAATCTTTTTCCGGACCTTGATCTTCAGCTTGTAAAAGGATTTGTTGTCGTCTTCCACTGCGATCTTAAGAGGAACATTGTTGAGTTTCTCATCCGCACTCAAGTGCTCAATGAAAATGTTCCATTGATCGATGGGGACATTCATTTGAGCGTTGATTCCTTCCCCGGCCAAATAGATGCGACCCATGCAACCCATGGCTTCCCAATCACGGTAAAGCTGGTCGCGATAGGTGTCAGGATTGTCGATTTGAACGTATCTATAGAACGATACGGTCCGTCGCTGCGTCGGATCCTTCTCGATCATTTCCTTCAGGACACGCTTGTCAATTCTGTTGTGCAAAGGCATGGTGCAAAAATAACGTCAATTTCACTTCAAAAATCTGATGGGGATCACCCTTCGTTTGCGTGGCGGAAACGCTTCAAGTGTCGCTTGATGTCTACCTCCGGCATAAGGGGGGTGTCTTCCAGTAAATGAGAGGCCAAGTGTTTTGAGAAATAGGGCGCCAGCATCACTCCTTTAGATCCCAAACCATTGAAGATGGCCAGGGACCTGTGCTCAGGGTGTCTCCCAAGGTAGGGTCTACGGTCTGAGACGGTCGGCCTTAAAGCTGCGCGGTGCTCTATGATGGTGAAAGGAACGTCAAATAGGTCCTCAAAGCCCCTCAAAAGGTCTTTTTTGGCTTCTTCTTGCGGTTGCCAGTCCAGTGTTTCCCAGCCATAGGAGCTTGAGAGTTTATACCTATTTTCTCCCATGGGAATGACATTGACCTTGTTGTTTAGCACCCGACTCGTTAAAGGAGTCTCGGTTTGAATGATGATCCACTCACCTTGGCATAGCTTGAAAGGAAGCCAATTGAAATAGGGGTTTTGTGTCGCGTAAGGCCCATCGCAAAAAACGACCAAATCAAAGTTCCCCTCCGCAATGCAGACTTGTCCATCCTTGAACGAAAGCTCATCGAAGGAAAAACTTCTATCGATCAGTCGATTTTCTGCACGGAGGTATCGTTCGTATTGCACCTTGAGCAGGGTGCAGTCGAGCATTCCCGCATGCTTGACTGTACCATAGCCATCTTTTATTGGACCCATGTAGGTCGAAAGGGGCTTTTCCCTGCCTCGTTTCTCCCACAGATGATGATAGTCTTGGCTGGGAATTCGCCGGGCAAATTCGATGGGTTCTTTGATCGGAATTGCCAACTTCTCTTCTATGCTCCCGTAAAAAGAATGGATTTCAGGAAGCAGGTCTTGTATCATCCAACTCAAGTTCAATCGCCGAAAGACAAGGGGGTTGTACATCCCCGTGGAAATTGCTGTACTCGAAGCTTGCGCAGTATTTGACAGCACGGTTACATCGCAGCGAGCCGCCATGAACCGCTCTGCGATCGCAATTCCTGCTAAACCAGAGCCTATGATTATTATCTTCACCGCCCCAAAGTTGTACATAAATGAGAATTTTTATGAACCGAGGCAACTTTTGGGTGCTTTCACCAATCTATGGAGTAGTCAATAAATAATTATGAAAAAGATAACACTCATTCTCGGCCTCATTCTGACATCCATTTTTGGATTGCAACACAAGGCTCAAGCAACACACATCATGGGGATGAATATTTCCTATGAGCACATCGTTGCTGATACTTATGTCGTTACGTTGGATTTCTGGCGTTACTGCGGTGGTTCGGCGTTTAACGGCTCACCGACCAACGCTTCTACCGGAGTCCCTACTTCTTATCAAGTCATTTGTCCTGATTTGGGATTTTCAGTCAATAGATCTACGCAAACAGATACGCTCATCGATGTGTCACCGATTTGCGCGCCGATGGCGCCATTTATGAATTCGTGTGTCGCCGGCTGGCAAACTGGCCTGCTTGGCATCGAATGGACAATCATGCGGGATACGCTTGTACTAAGCGAATTGACGCAAACTACTTGTTCAGAATTTATCCTATTGTACGCCAGTGGAGCGAGAAATACGGGTGTGAACTACGTGAGCCAGCCTTCCGTCGCGTCTTGGACTACACTTAAGGAGCAATCCTTTGGTAACAACAGTTCACCCTTGTTCACTACGACCAAGCCAATTCCGTTTTTCTGCGATGGTCAGGACGTAACCTATAACTGGGGAATTGTTGAGCAGGATGGAGACAGCTTGTATTGGGAGTTGGATACTGCAATGGGGAGTTATAATACTACTACCGGATTTAACCCCATTAACTACCAAACGCCTTGGTATGGTACTGAGCCAATGACGGGCGTTACTATCAACAATGCAACCGGTGAACTTCAATTCACAGCATTCAAGCCAGCATCCGTAATTGCAGCCAACTACGCCATTGCCGTGAAGGTTTCTGAATACGACCCTGAATCAGGTGTCCGCATCAGTACTACACAGCGCGACGTGCAGTTCATCGTCATCGATTCTTGTGCGAATCTTGCGCCTATGCAAGATACCAATGGCGTTCTGAACCTAAGTGGAACAGGTGCGCAAGTTGGCCCCAGCGAGATTGAGGTTTGTGTTGGACAAAGCTTTGCTTTTGATGTGGCGGTCTTTGACTTGGATACATCAGGAGGATATTCGAACGATAGTTTGACGATCACTTGTAACATTGACCAGGTGCTCCCTGGCGCTACTTGGTCAGTCAATGGAACCAACCCAGATACAGTGCACATCGAATGGAGTGCGGTTCCTGTGAATCAGACATTCGTACCATTTAACATTACGGTAGAAGATGACTTCTGTCCAGTGACGGGCTTTAACATCTTCAACTACATCATTCGCATCGTACCCACCACCTACCTAGGTCCGGATACGGCAATATGTAGCGTGGATTCGATTACGCTCAATGCGCACGGTGGAGATACGTTCTACTGGTCAGTATTGTATGGAGATCCGATTTCCGTCGGTACGAACTTTGGATGTGTCCAATGCCAAGAACCTTGGATCAATCCGCAACAAACCACCGCCTATGTAGTGACGAGTAACCTCAGTTCTACATGTGGTAATACCGACACGATTGTAGTTGAGGTCTTTGATCAATTCAACGTGACCTTCGAGCCTCTAAATGGCGGAACCGTAGATACAGTAGTATACTGTTCAACCGACCCATTGGATACTTTGATTCCTTATACGCCCGGTGGAACATTCCTAGGCCCAGGTATCGTGAATACCGTAGATGGAGTCTTCGCACCAGACATCCTCGATCCAGGCTTTGGACGAGACAGTACGATCATCGTGACGTATATCTTAGAAGGTGTTTGTGCGAATACATCGCAGCGTGTGATCCGAGTGAAGGGTCTGCCAGATGCACGTGTATTGACCAAAGGTCCTTTCTGTAAGTTTAGCAACTCCGAGCAATTGGAAGGCTATTCAACAGGTGGAACATGGAGCGGTCCGAACGTGACAAGCAGCGGTATTTTCGACCCAAGCGCCTACGCAAGTTCAGCGCCAGATACAGTATTGATTTTCCATACTGTAGACGATAGTGGATGTGTATTTACAGATTCAGCTGCCTTTAGGGTCATCAACGAATACAACTCAGACATTGACAGTCTTCCTAAGATTTGTTCTGGTGAGCAGGTGTTGATTCACTTGAACAACTACGAAGCGGATCCATTCGGAGAGTGGACGGGTAAGAACGTGGAAGAGGATCCTAACAACCCAGGTCAGTATTACTTCAATACGGCTGGATTGAAAGCGGGTAAGTACAGCATTACCTACTCGATCGATGGTCAGTGTGGAACCAGTAGTACTGAAGACTTGGTCATCAACCTACTTCCAGATGCTTCCATCTTTGGAGCGGACAGTGTATACTGTGACAACATTTTAGACAGCGTGATTTTAACAACCGCCCGACCAGATGGTGTCTGGGGAGGATCAATGGTTGAACTGCACGACGGTTACTTTATTCCAAATGATTTGGGTGAGGGTCTGTACACGATCAGCTACGAGCTGTACGATACATTGACAACTTGCTACAACAAGGAGATCGTGGACGTACGAATTGCACGCACACCGGTTAAGCCTAAGCTCTTCGGAGGTGGTCCTTACTGCCAAGGCGAAGGATGGACGGTTCGTGGTGATGGACTCTTGAGCAACACCTACAAGTGGTATGCTTGGGATGGAACATACAGCAATCCTGACAGTATCCTAACCTTTGAAGACCTCGAAGTGTTGGGCGCAGGAAACCCATTCTACTATGGAGAGTTGGTGGACATGCCAACCGTGATCTTCGGAACTCAAGTAAGTGAGTACGGTTGCGAAAGTGAGTGGTCACGGGTTGAGACAGAAGTTCGTCCTAGTCCAAATGCATTCTTCGCTGCAGACAGCACAGATGCAGACATCAAGATCGCTGCAGACCGAGCGGTTACGGGTAGCGTTCCATTGGAGGTGAAGTTTTTCAACTTGAGTGGTCCTGATACCAGCAAGCTGACATTCACTTGGACCTTTGACCGATACACTACGTATGGTGAGGATAAAGGTGAATCGCAGACGTGGACCTTTGAGGACATCGGAACGTACTTCGTGACATTGATCGCGGACAACGGAAGGTGTATTGACTCACATGTTGTGAAGATCAGGGCTGACCGTATCACCAACTTCTTTGTGCCAAACGTCTTCACACCAAACGGCGACAATAACAACGACCTGTTTGAGTGGACGATCGAGGGCATCGAAGAGTTCAACATCAAGATCTATAACAGATGGGGAACCAAAGTCTTCGAGACCGAAGACGTCACCCAGTTCTGGGATGGAGGCAAAGAACCAGACGGCACGTATTACTACGTAGTAACAGGGCGTGAAAGTACGCTCGATGCTGAAGACGTAGAGTGGCGAGGGGACTTGACCTTGATACGGAACAAACAGTAAAACTGAAAATGATAAACCCCGATCCTAGGATCGGGGTTTTTTTTGTGCCATCCGAATCAAAGTGCGTGCTAAGTTTGCAATGTGATTTGCGTAGCTGATAGTGGTTCCACCAAGACGGATTGGAGGGTTGTTGACCTAGAGAACGAGGCGCGAATCGATTTCCACACCATCGGACTCAATCCTTTTTTTGTCAGTGAAAACTTGATCGCCCAGACGGTCGCAGAAGCGAAGCCTGATAGCATCGGAGAACAAGTAGAGGCCGTTTATTTCTATGGAGCTGGTTGTTCCAGTCCTCGCCGAAACGTTGTGATAGAGAAAGGGCTTCGAGGTGTTTTTCCAAATGCGAGAATTGAGGTGTATCATGACCTCCTGGGAGCCGCCCGTGCTTGCTGCCAACACAGCGAAGGCATCGCTAGTATTTTGGGGACAGGCTCCAATTCATGCCACTATAACGGCGAGGAAATAGTTGATAATGTCACTAACCTTGGATATGTGTTAGGCGATGAAGGAAGCGGTGGCCATATTGGGAAAGAGTTGATCCGTGCGCGTTCGTATCGCGAGATGCCAAAGGAGATCGAAGCCGACTTTGATGTCACCTTTACCTATGAGCATGAAGATGTACTCCAGTCGGTCTATCACAATCCCCTTCCCAATCGATTCCTTGCATCCTTTGCTCCTTTCTGTGGAAAGCATCGGGACCATCCTTTTATGCAAGGAGTGCTCAGGCATGTCTTCAAGAGCTTTGTCACAAAGCACCTTCTAAAATATGACGCCGCTGATTTGCCCCATCATTTTCTCGGATCCATTGCTCAAGAATTTGAACCGGAATTGGCTCAAGTCTTGAAGGAGCACGGTCTCACAATAGGGACGGTGATCAAAAAGCCCATAGAATTGTTGACACAGTTCCACAGGGAGGCGCATGGAATTTGAACATTTTCTCAAGAGATTAGATGCCGTTAAATCCGCACAAGCGGATGGCGATGCGGCCCACGATGAGCTCTTGCCCATCATGGCGAAGGCGAGAAAGGCTGCGTTTCGTGCGGATCCATCTCCCAAGGTAAGTGCGGTTGCAGCAACCATATTTCCAAAAGACAACAAAGCCCATATTCTCCTGATCGAGCGTGAATCCTACAAAGGTGTGCACAGTGCACAAGTGGGTTTTCCAGGCGGAAAGGTCGAGCCTGGGGATGTTGATTTATACGAGACTGCATTGCGAGAGATGGAAGAGGAGGTAGGGATCCAACGAAATGTACCGGTGCTCGTGCGAGCGCTGACCCAAGTCTACATTCCGCCAAGTCGTTTTCTTGTGCACCCTTTTATCTACTATTTACCATCTGTGCCTTCGATGGTCCGAGACCAGCGCGAAGTCAAGCAGATCATACAAATGCCCGTAGCTCATTTATTGGATCATGGGAATGTTGTGGAGGGAAAGATTACAATGAGTCATGGTGTTGCGATCAAAACTCCGTACTTTGAATTTGAAGAATTCAAGATCTGGGGGGCGACCGCCATGATGTTGAGTGAAATGAAGCGAATATTTCTTACCTCTTTATGAGACAGCACCTATCCATATGCATCTTTCTATTCCTTTCATTCGGATTGGTCGCTCAGCCACCTTTAAGTAAGAAGGATCAACAAAGAAAGGCGGACTTCGAGGCCTTGATCGAACGAGAGCAGCGATACGAAGAAACGCTGCAACTGGCCGATGCTGCATTTGAAAAGAAGCAGTACGTCGTCGCGCGGATGGCCTATCAGGAAGCCATACAGTACGATGCCGAGAAAGAACAATGGCTCACCTCAAAAGTCAACGACCTCGACATTCTAATGGCGCGGACGGCAGCCCGCTCCGTAGATTCCATCATGGTAGTGGTGCCTAAGTTGGATGCCGCGAAATTGCCAACGGCCGCTTCAAAGCAAATGGAAGACAGAGCTTTGGACCGCATTGATCCTGAAGTTGTTGGAGTCGATGAAATCGATTCTGCACAAGCAATAGCCGAAGCGTTTGAGCCGCAGAGAGAAGAAGCCAAAGAGACTCCAGTGCCTGTTGAGAAGGCGGAGCCGGACACGCCGAACCATACCGTTAGCGCACGCGACATTCAATTGAAACCAAAAGCAAAACCTACTCCTGAGCGGGTCGAAAAGACCAAAGTCAAGGAGGATTTCAAAGCCTTCGATAATGGGGTTACCGAAGAGACCTTTACGCTGGACAACAGTACCGTGTTGAGGGTGGTAGTGAAGGAAGGAATCGACGTCATCGTATTCAAGCGCGTTAAGCACAAATGGGGGGGTGAGTTCTTCTTTCTAGATGATCAAGATGTGACGCGGAGGTACTGGGAAGAGCAGGTGAGAGTGTACCGCGAAAAATATCCATCGGACCAAGAGTAAAAAACAACTTCTCAGATTGTATTTCTCCTACTTTTGCGCCACAATTCACAGACTAAACAGATACTTAACTAGTTCACAATGAGCAATTATCAATCGCAGATAGATGGGTTCATGGATTCAGTAAAAGCCAAGAATCCGAACGAGACCGAATTTCTTCAAGCAGTTCATGAGGTCGCTGAGACCGTTATTCCATTCATCGCGGATAAAAAAGAATACGCCGACGCCAATATCCTGAACCGGATTGTTGAGCCAGAGCGCGTAATCATGTTCCGTGTGCCATGGATCGATGACAAGGGAGATTTCCAGGTCAATCGTGGCTATCGCATTCAAATGAATTCTGCGATCGGACCATACAAAGGCGGACTTCGTTTTCACCCTTCGGTAAATTTGAGCATCTTGAAATTCCTCGCTTTTGAGCAAGTATTCAAGAACTCTCTCACCACACTTCCAATGGGAGGCGGTAAAGGGGGATCTGATTTCAATCCAAAAGGCAAATCAGACAATGAAGTGATGCGCTTTTGTCAAAGCTTCATGACGGAGTTGTCAAAGTACATCGGCCCTGATACGGACGTTCCTGCTGGTGACATCGGAGTAGGCGGACGTGAGATCGGCTATATGTTCGGTCAGTACAAGCGTATTCGAAACGAATTCACAGGCGTGTTGACCGGAAAAGGAATCGAGTTCGGCGGAAGCCTTATTCGTCCAGAGGCAACAGGATACGGAAACGTATATTTTGCTCAGAACATGCTCAAGACGAAAGGAGAAGACTTTGGAGGTAAGACCGTCGTGATTTCTGGTAGCGGAAACGTCGCTCAGTATGCGTGCGAGAAGGCCACAGAGTTCGGAGCGAAGGTCGTGACCATGTCTGACTCAGGCGGATATATCTACGATAAGGATGGCATCAATGCGGAGAAGCTCGCGTGGTTGATGGATCTCAAGAATAACCGACGAGGACGCATCAGTGAGTACGCGTCGAAATTTGGTGGAGAATACCATGAGGGACAGCGTCCATGGGGAGTGAAGTGCGATATCGCGCTTCCTTGTGCCACGCAGAACGAATTGAACCTAGAAGAGGCAAAGACCTTGATCAACAACGGCTGTATCTGTGTGAGCGAAGGAGCAAACATGCCTTCTACGCCGGATGCGATCGAAGCCTTCATTGCTGCTAAGATCCTATTCGCTCCAGGTAAGGCATCCAATGCGGGTGGTGTTGCCACTTCAGGATTGGAGATGAGCCAGAACTCGTTGCGTCTCAGTTGGACGCGTGAAGAAGTAGATGAGAAGCTCCACGGCATCATGAATAGTATCCACGAAGCTTGTGTGCAATACGGAAGCGATAGCGAAGGCTACGTGAATTACGTAAAAGGAGCAAACGTTGCTGGTTTCATCAAGGTAGCCAAGGCGATGATCGCGCAAGGTCACGTTTGATGAATGCATTGAAATAGTTTTCATGAAAGCAGCCCATTCGCGGCTGCTTTTTTATTTTTCGCCCAAATCTTAAAGCATATGTACGGGAAGATTAAACAACAATTAGAAGAAGAACTCAAGTCGATAGAGGCGTCTGGTTTATTTAAAAAGGAACGTGTGATCACCTCCGTACAAGGAGCGTCGATCAAGATCAACACGGGACAAGAAGTCTTGAACTTCTGCTCGAACAATTACCTAGGCCTTTCTTCCCATCCAAGGGTAGTGCAAGCAGCGAAGGATGCGCTGGATTCACATGGCTTCGGTATGTCTTCCGTGCGATTCATTTGCGGAACGCAGGACATTCATAAGGAACTCGAACAAAAAATTGCCGACTTTCTAGGTACGGAGGACACCATATTATACGCCGCAGCATTTGATGCGAATGGGGGCGTGTTTGAGCCGCTGCTCGGGCCAGAAGATGCGATCATATCTGACGCGTTGAATCACGCCAGCATCATCGACGGGGTACGCCTATGTAAAGCGCAGCGCTTCCGCTATGCGAATAACGACATGGCTGATCTCGAGGAGCAACTCAAGGCGGCTTCAGGCGCGCGCAACAAAGTCATCGTAACTGACGGAGTATTCTCCATGGATGGTTACGTAGCGCAACTCGACAAGATCTGTGACCTTGCCGATAAGTACGATGCGATGGTAATGGTAGACGAATGCCACGCCACCGGGTTCATTGGAAAAACGGGACGCGGCACGATCGAATTGAAGAATGCCATGGGGCGCGTTGACATCATCACGGGTACCTTAGGTAAAGCGTTAGGTGGTGCCATGGGTGGGTTTACTACTGGTAAGAAGGAAATCATCGAATTACTGCGACAGCGCAGCCGTCCCTACTTGTTCAGTAATTCACTTGCACCGAGCATTGTTGGGGCCTCTATCGCTGTATTTGACTTGTTGAGCGAAAGCACCGAGTTGCGGGATAAACTCGAGGAAAACGTCATCTACTTCAAGCAAGGCATTAAGGCCGCTGGTTTTGATATCAAGGATGGCGACTCTGCGATCGTCCCGATCATGTTGTACGATGCAGCGCTCTCCCAACGCTTCGCAGATCGATTGTTGGAAGAAGGAATATATGTGATAGGATTCTTCTTTCCGGTGGTTCCAAAGGAGCAGGCGAGGATACGAGTGCAGCTCTCCGCTGGGCATGATCGTCAACATCTAGATAAAGCCATCACCGCCTTTACCAAAGTGGGGAAAGACTTAGGGGTCATATCGTAGATAAACCTTAGGGTAAATTCTTTTGGTAACTGTTTGATGCAGTTAAAAATAGTTCTATCTTTGCGCCCCTTTTTGAGGGGAATAAAACTATTGGAGCAGTGAGTCAATTGAGTTATAAGACCATTTCAGCGAACCGTGAGACCGCAGATAAGCGGTGGGTGGTCGTTGATGCAAAAGATCAGATCCTAGGACGTTTTTCTTCCAACGTAGCCTACTTGCTACGCGGAAAACACAAGACGAACTTCACACCACACGTAGACTGTGGCGACAACGTGATCGTGATCAACGCAGAAAAAATTCAACTTTCAGGAAACAAGGTCGAGACGAAAGAGCGTCTGTGGCACACAGGTCACCCAGGTGGTCAGCGTTCACGTACAGCTGAAGAGACCTTGCAACGCAAACCAACGGATCTCGTTGAGTGGGCGGTGAAAGGAATGCTCCCAAAGAATAAACTCGGAAGTCAAATGTTCCGAAACCTGTACGTATATGTAGGACCTGAGCATCCACATGAAGCGCAGCAACCAACGATAATCGATATCAACGCAATAAAGTAAGATGGACATCATCAATGCACTCGGTCGCAGAAAGTCTAGTATCGCTAGAGTTTACCTGAAGAAAGGAAAGGGTAATATGACCATCAATGATCGCGACTACAAAGACTATGTAGACACCGCGTTCTTGCATCACAAGCTTAACCAACCATTCGAGACAACTGAAACAGCAGGTCAGTACGACGTAGTTGTGAACGTTACCGGTGGTGGAATCAACGGCCAGGTAGAGGCTATCCGTCTCGGAATCTCCCGCGCCTTGGTCAAGATCAATGAAGAGTTCAAGCCAGCGCTTCGCGCAGAAGGTTTCATGACACGTGATCCACGTATGGTGGAACGTAAGAAGCCTGGGCAGAAGAAAGCACGTAAGCGCTTCCAGTTCTCTAAGCGTTAATTCATTTTCATACATCTATAACTGTTTAGGATCTAAACTGATGGGACTTCAAACGAACTACCCGTTGGTTGATTTAAAAAGAAGGTAAACATGGCAAGAACTAATTACAAAGAACTCCTTGATGCCGGTGTGCATTTCGGACACTTGAAAAGAAAGTGGAATCCAAGCATGGCCCCGTACATTTTTATGGAGCGCAACGGAATCCACGTAATCGATCTGCACAAGACGGTTGCTAAAGCTGAGGAAGCGGCTTCCGCTCTGAAGCAAATCGCTAAGTCAGGAAAGAAAATCCTGTTCGTATCCACCAAGAAGCAGGCGAAAGAGTCGCTTGAGTCGCGTGTCAAGGAGGTGAATATGCCTTACGTAACAGAGCGTTGGCCAGGCGGTATGCTTACCAACTTTGTTACCATCCGCAAGGCAATCCGTAAAATGGCTTCCATCGATAAGATGAAAGCAGACGGCACCTTCCTCACAATGTCAAAGCGCGAGCGTCTTCAAGTAGACCGCCAGCGCGAGAAATTGGAAAAGGACTTTGGATCAATTGCTGATCTTACGCGTCTTCCAGCCGCCTTGTTCATCATTGACATCAATAAAGAGCACATCGCAGTTCGCGAAGCACGCAAATTAAACATCCCAACATTCGCAATCGTGGATACCAACTCGGATCCACGTTCCGTGGATTTCGCCATTCCTGGAAACGATGACGCTTCTAAGTCCATCGATAAGATCATCGAAGTGATGACCGATGCGATCAAAGAAGGATTGGCCGAGCGAGGTACAGAGCGCGATAAGGCGAAGGATGATGAGGAGCAAGAAGCCAAGGTCAAAGAGGCGGCAAAAGCTACAGAGGCGGCAGAAGCAGCGGAAGCGGCAAAAGCGGTTGCGGAAGTAGCTGAGGAGTCAAAAGACTAATCACGAAACATCACAATAGATAGAGTAATGTCAAAGATTACAGCAGCAGAGGTTAACAAGCTTCGCCAGATGACGGGAAGCGGAATGATGGATTGTAAGAAGGCCCTCGTTGAGGCCGAAGGCGACTTTGATAAGGCGATTGAGATCTTGCGTAAGAAAGGTCAGAAGGTGGCTGCAAATCGCGGAGATCGAGATGCATCTGAAGGATTTGTTTTCGCCAAAACCGATGGCTCTAGCAAGCGCGGAGTGATCGCGGTATTGAGCTGCGAAACAGACTTCGTTGCTAAGAATGCAGAATTCGGTGAGACCGTAGAGAAGATCGTAGGTATTGCCTTGGAATCAGGTTCCACAAGCGTAGAAGGGCTAAAAGGTCAGTCGTACGAAAATGGTTTGACCATTGGTGAGAAGATAACAGAGATGATCGGTAAGATCGGTGAGAAGATTGAGCTCAGTGCATTTGATGTTGTTGAAGCCGATACTGTAGTCGCTTACAACCACCCAGGCAACCAAGTTGCTTCTATGGTTGGTTTGAACGGAAATGGTGACCAGGTGGTCGTAGCGGGAAGGGATGTAGCTATGCAGATTGCTGCGATGAATCCAGTTTCCCTCGATAAAAACAGCGTTCCTCAATCGGTAGTCGACAAAGAGCTCGAGATCGGAATGGACCTTGCGCGTCAAGAAGGAAAGCCTGCAGAAATGCTCGAGAAGATCGCTCAGGGTAAACTCAATAAGTTCTTCAAGGAGAATACACTGTTGAGCCAAGCGTTCATCAAGGACAACAAGAAATCAGTTGAGCAGATGCTGAAAGATATCGATGGTAGTCTTACCGTCACGGCCTTCAAGCGTCATGCGCTCAATTAATGAGCTATAAAGAATAAAGAAGCGGTGAGAGATCATCGCTTTTTTTTTGCCTTAGATTTGAGACCGATCCAAGCACGGGCCAATTTGAGGCGACATCGTTGGAGTAAAAAAATTACGTTTGCCCTATGGCTGAATTGAAATACAAACGCGTGCTTCTCAAACTGAGTGGAGAAGCTTTGATGGGGGAAAAGCAATACGGCATCGATAATGTGCGGTTGATGCAATACAGTCGTGAGATCAAGGAGATCTCTGAAAAGGGAATCGAGGTAGCTGTGGTAATTGGAGGCGGAAATATCTTCCGCGGAATTCAAGCCGATGGATCGATGATCGATCGCGTGCAAGGTGATCATATGGGCATGTTGGCAACGGTCATCAACAGCCTCTCTCTTCAATCAGCATTGGAGTCTATCGGGGTGAAAACAAGGCTTCAAACGGCCATAAAAATGGAGCAGATTGCCGAGCCCTTCATCCGCCGTAAGGCGGTAAGACACCTGGAAAAGGGTCGGGTCGTCATCTTCGGCGCAGGTACGGGCAATCCTTACTTTACAACAGATACGGCAGCATCACTTCGGGCTATTGAGATCGAAGCCGACGTTATTTTGAAAGGGACCCGTGTAGATGGAATCTATACTTCGGACCCGGAGAAAAACGATGATGCGGTGAAATTTGACAACATTTCTTTTACTGACGCCATTGCTAAGAACCTCAATGTGATGGATATGACCGCATTTACGCTCTGTAGGGAGAACAACGTTCCGATCATTGTTTTCGACATGAATCGTCCAGGTAACCTACGTCGTGTGGTAGAAGGTGAACAAGTTGGTACGCTGGTAGAGGCTTAAATTGAACGGATTCGTTTATTTGCAGATATTCTCAACGTGATGGAAGAAATTGAAATGATCTTGGATATGGCCCGCGAATCGATGAACGCGGCCCTAGAGCACTTGATAAAAGGACTGGCGAAGATCCGCGCTGGAAAAGCACACCCTAGCATGGTTGGTGGAGTGATGGTAGACTATTACGGAACCATGACGCCGCTGAATCAAGTCAGCAACATCAATACGCCCGACCCTCGTACCATTTCCATACAGCCGTGGGAAAAGAGCCTGCTCGAACAGATTGAGCGCGCGATCATGATCGCCAACCTCGGTTTGAATCCGCAGAACAATGGCGAATTGATCATGATCAATGTTCCACCGCTTACCGAAGAACGCAGAATAAGCCTTGTGAAGCAGACGAAAGGCGAAGGGGAGCACGCAAAAGTGTCCATTCGTACTGCGCGGAAAGATGCCAACGATGAGATCAAAAGGCTTCAAAAAGAGACCATCTCTGACGATTTAGCGAAGGATGCGGAAGACAGCGTTCAAAAATTGACAGATAGCTTTTCAACAAAAGTGGATGATATGCTCGCGACCAAGGAAAAGGACATCATGACCGTTTGATGGCCATTGTCAATCGCTTAACCTCCAAGTGAAAGGCCCCGTTCAACATCAGGAACTCCAGACCTCAGTGCCTTCCGAGCAATTTTTACACATCTCAACTTCGCTTCGACTCGTGAGAATGCTTGCGCGAAAGTTGCGGTAGCCCTCCGATTTCCAGATAGCTGAAAACGATGTCGTTTGGAGCTCACCCATACTGTGGTGTGCATCCTTGTCAAAGCAACAGGGAATCACTTTTCCATCCCACGTGATTACAGCCCCAGACCACATGCGCCAACAATGGTCATCCAGCGGATTCTTGATCGTCCATTTACCGCCTCCGACCTCTTTGTAGCGAGCGTATTTATCTATACTAGGGATCAGTTCATTTCCGTTCTCGAAGTCGTAGATCTGAGCGGTTTTGAGCTTTACTTCATCTACACCCAATTCCTTGCCGATCTTACGAACCTCATCCACCTGATGCTCATTCGGTTTGACTACTAAAAATTGGAAAATGACATGCGGCGTTTTGGATTTTAGCTTCTTTTTCCACTTGAGAACATTCTTGGTTCCTTCGATCACTTTTTCCAGACTGCCTTCTTTGCGATAACTCTCATACGTTGCTTGTTCCGTGCCGTCAATGCTGATGATCAGTCTGTCAAGCCCTGATTCTACTGTCTTTTTCGCGCGTGCATCGTCAAGGAAATGCGCGTTGGTACTAGTTGCCGTATAGATCCCCGAAGCATCCGCCATCTTGACCATGTCAAAGAAATGAGGGTGGAGATAGGGTTCTCCTTGGAAATAGAAGTTGATATAGGTGCAATGGCTGCGTACATCGCTGAGGATCTTTCCTAGAAGTTCCAAATCGAGCTTACCCGTGGGGCGTGTAAAGTTGCGCAATCCACTTGGGCATTCTGGACATCGCAGGTTACAGGCAGTGGTTGGCTCAATCGATAAGCTGATGGGAAATCCCCAATGACGGGAGCTGCCGGTCAACCTCCCCCAATAGTAACTGGCCAACGTCAATAGTGCATTTGAAACCTTTCCGGGCGTCCAATGTCTCAGTAATTGTAGGGAATCCGTAAAAGTCATGAGCGCCCAAAAATAACGTTTAGCATCGTTGCCGTTGAGGCCGATTCTTGTAACTTCGGCAACGTTCAAAATTCTCCTTTATGTGGGCTAAATTCGCCCGACTTATCATACGCTACAAGCTTGCTATCATCATTGGATTGGTAGCTATTACCGCCGGGATGCTATATCAGGTTACGGGGGTGCGTTTGGCATATGGTCTCCCTCAAATGTTGCCGGAGGATTCTCCTACGATGGTCGATTGGCGAGGCTTTCAGAATAGGTTCAAAGAAGAGTCAACGGTTTTTGCCATCGGCATCGAGAAGGATCTCTTCCACGACCTTGAATTGTTCAATGCATGGTATCACCTAGGGAGGAAAATCGCGCACATTGATGGAGTGGACACCTTGCTGTCCATCGGAAGCGCTTTTGACATCGTCAAGGATACCAGCAAGAAGGAATTTGTCATCGACCCCCTGATAAAAGGTCCTGTCGGTTCTGAAGCTGAATTGGATTCGATTCGAAGAAAATTTGAGTCGCTTCCTTTCTACAAAGGCCTGCTGTACAATGAAGAGAATAACTTCAGCATCATGGCCATATCCATGGACAATGAACGCTTTAATTCTACGGAGCGTACGGAGTTTTTTGGGGGTGTCTTGCAGGTCATCGAAGACTTTGAAGCCGAAACCGGTATCAAGATCTATTACTCGGGCATGCCCTACATACGGGAGAATCTCAGCGCATTGGTGAAGAAGGAATTAAAAACGCTGCTTCTTCTAACGATTCTGATCACCATTACCATCCTGCTGATCTTTTTTAAAAGTTTAAAACCTGTCATTATATCAATGACTGTCGTTTGCATGGGAGTGATTTGGTCCTTGGGCACGCTAAACTTGCTCAATTATGAGATTACCATACTCACCAGTTTGATCTCTCCATTGATGATTGTCATTGGAATACCGAATTGCATCTACCTCATCAATAAGTTTCATTCGGAACTCAATGATCACGGAAACAAGGAGAAGGCACTTGTACGGGTGGTGTCTCGCATTGGCAGCGCGACATTCATGACGAATGCTACTACGGCGACGGGCTTTCTAACGTTTGTATTTACCCAGAGTATCCTCTTGGTTGAATTTGGCATCGTTGCCTTCATTTCCATCATGTTCCTCTTCCTGCTGTCCATTTTGATCATCACGATTTCGTACAGCTATTTGCCAATTCCTTCGGACAACAAGACCGATCACCTTAACCAACGATGGGTTGTCAATCTTGTCAATTGGTTTGATCGCTTGGTCAGTAAGCACCGCCCCATCGTATACGTACTTACGGTCTTTGTGGTGTTGGTGTCGATCAATGGAATGCGATTGATTCAAACTACGGGAAACATTGTCGATGACCTACCGAAAAACCATACCGTGGTCAATGACTTGCAATGGTTTGAAACTCACTTTGGGGGTGTCGTTCCTTTTGAAATTGAAATTGATACAAAAAAGGCGCGGCGGGTATCGCAAACCAAGATTTTGGAGGAGATAGAAGCGACGCAAGAACTCTTCAGAAAGGACCCTAATTTCTCAAAAAGTATTTCCATCGTAGACGCCATGAAGTTCATCAAGCAGGCGTTTTACAACGGCGACCCTGAACGATACGAATTGATCTCTACGCGTGAACGAGCGTTCTTCAGTGATTACGTAGACAACTCAAATGCAGACAAGAATTTATTGAACGCCTACGTTGATTCAACGCAGCGTTATGCACGTATCAATTTGCAAGTAGCAGACATCGGCACCATAGAAATGGATAGTCTTCTGGCCGATTACCACCCGAAGATCGACTCGATTTTCAACCCGAAGCGAAGCTTACAAGATTCGTTACTCGGAGTCATCGGATCTTCGGATGATGGGCATTTAGTGGATTCGCTCTCAGGACGCATCCTAAAGCGCAATTCGTCGGCAAAGAGGGTGTTCAAGGCCTTCCTCCAATCGGATGATTCAAACGCGGTCGTTGACCTAGACGCCGTTCATTTTGCAGGAGATACTGGGATGATCAAAGCCCTGAGTAGAGCGGTTGATTCTACCTACCTTGGTGTGCTCATTACCGGGCCGAGCATTACTTTCTTAGAAGGGACCAATTACTTGGTAAGGAATCTTTTCATCAGTTTGAGCATCGCCATCTTGATTGTAGCGCTTTTGATGGCGGTCGTATTTAGCTCCCTTCGGATGATTATTATTTCCGTCATCACCAACCTCATTCCATTGCTCTTCACGGCTGGGATCATGGGATATTTCGGCATCAACATCAAGCCTTCTACCATCCTGGTGTTCAGTGTTGCCTTTGGTATTTCGGTGGATGATACGATTCATTATTTGGCGAAATACAGGCAGGAGTTGTGGCTAACCAATAACGACATTGGGCGCTCGGTTCACTTGGCGCTGAAAGAAACAGGGGTGAGCATGGTCTATACTTCGATCATTCTCTTTTTTGGATTTGGCGTCTTCGCATCCTCTGATTTCGGAGGAACGCAGGCCTTGGGCATCCTTGTTTCACTGACGTTGATGGTGGCAATGTTTGCCAATTTAGTACTCTTACCATCCATTCTCATGTCCCTCGAAAAGGCCATGCTGACGCGTTGGTTCCAAGAACCATTTTTAACCTTACTCGATGAAGAGGAAGACCTTGAATTAGATGACTTGGACTTCAGGGTAACGACGGAAGAAGAAACCTAAGAATTATGAAAGGAATTATTCTAGCGGGAGGTGCGGGAACCCGTCTGCATCCACTGACGCTTGCTATGAGCAAGCAAATGCTTCCTGTCTATGACAAGCCAATGATTTACTATCCGCTGTCCGTGCTTATGATGGCAGGCATCAATGAGATATTGATCATTTCGACGCCCGAAGACTTGCCGAATTTCGAGAGACTCCTTGGCGACGGTAGTGCATTGGGCTGTAAATTCTCGTACAAGATCCAGGAAGTTCCCAATGGCTTGGCCCAAGCATTCGTGCTTGGTAAGGAGTTTATCGGCGAGGATAGCGTGGCCTTGATTTTAGGAGATAACATCTTCTTTGGTAACGCTTTTCACGACCTCGTTCAATCGGCAATGGATCCAATTGGGGGTGTTGTGTTTGCGTATCATGTGCACGACCCCGAGCGCTACGGCGTGGTGGAATTTGACAAAGACCTGAAGGCTGTATCCCTCGAAGAGAAGCCAGCGAAACCAAAATCGAACTATGCAGTTCCTGGATTGTATTTCTATGACAATCGGGTAGTGCAGGTCGCGGAACAGCTCAAGCCAAGTGCACGGGGTGAATACGAAATTACGGATGTCAATAAGTGGTACTTGGAGAATGGAGCTTTGGAAGTTCGAGTGATGGGGCGAGGTTACGCTTGGTTGGATACGGGCACCTTCCCTTCGCTGATGCAGGCTGGGCAGTTTGTGCAGGTCATCGAAGAGCGTCAAGGACTTAAGGTGGGATGCATTGAAGAAGTGGCCTACCGAATGAACTTTATCACCGCAGATCAGTTAAGGAAATTGGCCAAGCCACTGCTCAAAAGTGGATACGGCGAATACCTTATCAATTTGATCAAGTGATCTATGGATAACCTGCTCAACCAGTTGCGTGAGGAATTAGAGGAAGCGTTTAGCGAACTTTCAATTCCGGATCAGCCCTCAAATCTTTACGAACCGATGCGTTACATCATTGGTCTCGGAGGAAAACGTATCCGTCCTATGCTCACGTTGTTAGGTTGCCAACTTATGGGTGGTGATCGCAAGCGTGCTATTCCACAGGCGTTGGCAGTGGAGATCTTTCACAACTTCACATTGGTCCATGATGACATCATGGATAGCGCAGATGTGCGAAGGGGTTTGCCTACCGTTCACAAGAAATGGGATAAAAACATTGCCATCCTCAGCGGGGATGGAATGCTCGTTGTAGCCTATCAGTATTTGATGCAAGCTGAGGCTGCTAAGCTTTCAAAATTGGCAGAAGTGTTCTCGATTACTGCACTAGAGGTATGCGAAGGACAGCAGCTCGACATGGATTACGCCGCCCAGTCATCGGTTAGTTTAGAGGCCTATACTTACATGATACGAAGGAAGACGGCTGTTTTGCTTGGAGGGGCGATGCAGTTGGGTGCTATCATAGCGGGATCAACAGACAAGGATTTGGAACTCATCGGGAGATTTGCGGAGGACATGGGGTTTGCATTCCAGTTGCGGGACGATTACTTGGACAGTTTTGGTGAACAGGAATCCTTCGGTAAAGAGATTGGCGGCGACATCAGGGAAGGGAAGCGCACTTGGCTGACCATTAAGGCGTATGAACTAGCCAGCCCTGCCCAAAGACTGCGTTTGGATCAAGCCTTTGCAAGTAGCGATGTCAACCAACGCATAGAGATAGTCACGTCCATCTATCATGAATTAGGAGTGGCGGCAATGCTGACCGCGGAGATTGAGCGTTATTCGAAGGAATCGGCGGTGGCCTTGGATGCCATCGATGGAAATGAAGAGGTAAAACAACAGTTGCGTGGCCTTGTGGCTTACCTGATGGGGCGCATGTCCTAGTCGTTGTAGATATGGAGCAACGCTGAATTGAGCGTTGGATAATCAAATTCAAACCCTGTTTCAAGGATCTTATTAGAGGAAAGTTTGACTCCCTTCAGCACCAGGTCAGCCTTTTGTCCGAACATCATGCGTATGACGAATTCCGGAATGTTAGGAAGCATGATGGGTCTTTCCATCACATCTGCCAAGATCTGCATGAACTCTTCATTGGTAATCGTGTCAGGCCCCACCGCATTATAAACGCCGTCGAGGTTGTTTTCAATACTGTGCTGAAACATCCTGCAAACATCCTTTATATGGATCCAGGACATGGCTTGAACACCTGTTCCTAAGCCTGCCCCTACAAAAAGTCTCACGGGCTGAGCAATCTGCTTCAAGGCACCCTGATCACGTGCTAGGACTAGTCCAATTCGAAGTTTGACTACGCGATCCGCTACATCATTGAATTCGTCTGCAGCGTTCTCCCAGGCTTGGCAAGTTTTACCAAGAAAACTGTCTGATGCCGGCTGTTCTTCGCCATAAACATCATTGCTGATCGTCGAAGGATACCATCCAATCGCTGAGGCGGAAATAAATTTCTTTAAGCGCACGCCTTCCTTTTTGCAGGCATTGAGTAGGAGTGCTGCGCTTTTAACGCGGCTATCGATGATTTCCTGTTTGCGCTCTTCCGTCCAAGCAGCATCGGCAATTCCTGCTCCGGCCAAATGCACGATCGCATCAACGCCTTTCACTGCGGCAGAATCAATGGTTCCATTGGCTAGGTCCCACGCGAAGGTTTTTACAAGGTCGTTGTCCCCAGGGGTTCGGCTGATGTGAACCACCTCATAGCCAGCCTCCATGAGGAAGCTGGTCAGCGGTTTGCCGATCATTCCTGTTCCACCCGTTATCAATACCTTCGTCATACTACCTCTGAAACTTGAAATTGCTTGACTGAAATTGTTTTTACACTAGCGCTCACGGAACGATTCGACACGCTCATGAAGTCTTCTGACTGGCGTTTCCAGACGCTCGAGCAACTGCGCAAAGATATGCGTATGTCAGGTGTAAGCCTCGATGACATGGCAGAGGTCAGTAATCCAGAAGATCCAATTTCATTCATCGCCGAAATTATTCACGAGGTGAAAGATAACAAACCCTTGTGGGATAGCCTGAATTATCGCGTGGACCTGCCTATCCAGCTGCATCTTGATTCATTGAATGATGAAGAACTTGCTCGACTTTATTTGCTGCGGAGTTTTCAAAAGGTTTGGCTGCGGCAGCAATTCAGTAGTACATCTGCGAAAGATGACAGGGATAAGACCCGAAAACACTTAAAACCTTAGATTTGCCAACCAATATTCGAGTACTTCGATGGACAAATTCTCATACCTTGGAAATGGCGACGTGAACGCCGTTGAAGAGCTTTACAAACAATTCAAGGAAAGCCCTGACTCCGTTGAGGAGAGTTGGAAGAAATTCTTCCAGGGCTTTGAGTTCTTCCAAGCCACCTATGGTGAGCAAGCTGTTTCGCAGGGAACACTGAAGGAATTCAAAGTGATGGACTTGATCAATGCTTACCGAAGCAGAGGTCATCTCTTCACTGCGACCAATCCTGTCAGGGAAAGAAGGAAGTATTCGCCCACGCTGGATCTGGAGAATTTTGAACTTTCAGATGCGGACCTTGACACGGTGTTCAACGCTGGAGTCGAGATCGGTATCGGTCCAGCCAAACTCAAAGACATAGTAGAGCACCTCAAGACAACCTATTGCAATAGCATAGGAGTGGAGTACATGTACATCCGAGACGTCGAAAAGCTCAACTGGATCAAGCGACGCGTTGAATCAGAAAAGAACTTGCCTAAATTTTCGAAGGAGGTCAAGCATACGATCCTTCGAAAGCTCAACGAGGCAGTAGTCTTTGAGAGCTTTTTGCACAAGAAATTCGTCGGCCAAAAGCGTTTTTCCCTGGAAGGAGGAGAATCGTTGATTCCTGCGCTGGATGTCGTAGCGGAATACGGAGCGGCGCTCGGAGTAGAAGAGATTGTTATTGGTATGGCGCACAGAGGGAGACTCAACGTCCTTGCCAATATTCTAAAGAAGACCTATACCGACATCTTTCGGGAATTCGAAGGCAAAGAATACGAAGACAATCTTTTTGATGGAGATGTAAAGTATCATTTGGGCTATTCCTCAGAAGTGACTACCGAACTTGGGACGAAGTTGCAACTGACACTCGCGCCAAATCCATCGCACCTAGAAGCCGTAGATCCTGTTGTCCAAGGCATCGTCCGGTCTAAGATCGACACCTATTTAAAGGATGAGAATAAAATCATTCCGATCCTGATCCATGGTGATGCATCCATTGCCGGCCAAGGTGTCGTGTATGAGGTGGTTCAGATGGCGGGACTCGATGGGTACCGAACGGGAGGCACGATGCATATTGTGATCAACAACCAGATTGGCTTCACTACCAATTACCTGGACGCAAGGTCTAGTACCTACTGCACGGATATTGGAAAAGTAACCTTGTCGCCGGTATTTCACGTGAACGGAGATGATCCTGAAGCCGTCGTGCACGCAATGAAACTTGCCCTTGAGTACCGTCAGAAGTATCATCAAGATGTCTTCATCGACCTGCTTTGTTACAGGAAGTACGGTCACAATGAAGGAGACGAACCTCGATTTACACAACCTACCCTTTATAAGGCGATCGCTAAACACAAGAATCCAAAGGAGATTTATGTGGAGCGCTTGATCAGCGAGGGTGAACTGACCGCAGAAGAAGCGAAGACGATTGAAAAGAAATTCAATGATCACTTGCAAGAGCGACTGAGTCACGCGAAAGAGAACACTACTGCGCAAATCTCAAATTTCCTTGAAGCTTCATGGAAGGGAATAACACGGTCTGAAGAAGGGGATTTCGATGCCTCTCCATCGACAGCTGTCCCCAAAAAGAAATTGCTCGAGCTCGCGGACAAGATGAATACGCTCCCAGCAGATATGCCCTTCTTTAAGAAGTTGGTGAAGTTGATGGAGGACCGCAAAAAGATGGTCAAGGAAAATAGACTTGATTGGGCATTGGGTGAACTGCTTGCTTACGCAACAGTGCTATCGGAAGCCTACCCCGTGCGGATAAGTGGACAGGATGTAGAACGCGGGACATTTTCTCACCGCCATGCCGTGATGACCTTAGAGGATTCACGAGAGGAATACATCCCCCTGAATAACCTCATGGAGATGCAAGGGGATTTCCATATTTACAATTCACTTCTCTCCGAGTACGGTGTGTTGGGCTTCGAGTATGGCTACGCCATGGCAAACCCTTATTCATTGGTGATATGGGAGGCGCAATTCGGAGACTTTTTCAACGGAGCCCAAATCATCATCGACCAATTTCTAACCGCAGCCGAAGATAAATGGGCGTGCATGAATGGATTGGTGATGCTGCTTCCGCATGGCTACGAAGGACAAGGGGCCGAGCACTCTAGCGCTCGATTAGAACGCTTCCTTTCACAATGTGCGGAAGACAATATTCAAGTAGTGAACTGTACGTCACCGGCCAACTTCTTTCACGCATTACGCCGCCAAGTGAAATGGAAGTTCAGAAAGCCCCTCGTGGTTTTAACACCGAAGAGCCTACTACGTCATCCGAAATGTGTTTCGACCATTGAGGAGTTAGCTACAGGCGGGTTCCAGGAGGTGATTGATGACACAACGGTTAATAAGAAGAAAGCAAAGCGCGTGGTCTTCCTTTCTGGAAAGCTCTATTTTGACCTGATAGCTGCGAGAGAAGAGAGGTCCAATGACGATATTGCGTTGGTGCGCGTCGAGCAATTGTATCCATTCCCAGAAAAACAAATCGATAAAGTGCTCAAGACGTATGGCAACAACGTCGAAGTTCGTTGGGCCCAAGAGGAACCTGAGAACATGGGCGCATGGAATTTCATTACACGCAAATGGACGGCGGGTGAGATCAAAGTGATCGCGCGTCACGAAAGTGGAAGTCCTGCCAGTGGCTCGATGAAGCGCTTCCAACAAAGACAACAATTAATCATTGATACTGTATTCAATTAGCGATAACGCAAGAAACCATGGCTGATATCATAGAAATGAAAATGCCCAGTCCGGGCGAATCGATCACAGAGGTTGAAGTAGCTCAATTGTTGGTGCAGGATGGAGATGTGGTGGAGTTAGATCAACCCATTGCAGAAATCGACAGCGACAAAGCCACGCTTGAATTGAATGCTGAAGCAGCAGGAAAAATCCAGTTTCTAGTTGGCGAAGGGGATTCAGTTGAGATTGGACAGGTCGTTTGCAGGATCGACACTTCCGTGAAGCCCGAGAAAAAGGCGGAACCTGCCAAATCAGAAAAAGAAACGGCTCCAGCAGCCGAGCAAAAACAAGCGTCAGCAAGCAAAGAAGAACCCGTTGCCAAAGTGGATACGTCAGCAGCGAAAGCTACGCCGGTTGCAAAGGCAATGATGGGTGAAACTGGCGTGGATTCCAACAAAATTTCCGGTAGTGGCGAAGGGGGGAAAATATTGAAGAAAGATGTGGAGGTATACCTCGCCGGAGGATTCGATACAGCATCTGAACTCGCTGGATGGGGCGGCTCGCGCGAACAGCACAAAGAGAAGATGAGTTCGCTTCGACGTAAGATCGCAGAGCGACTGGTGTCTGTTAAGAATGAAACGGCCATGCTCACCACGTTCAACGAAGTGGACATGAGCTACGTAATGGACCTGAGAAAGAAATACAAAGAGGCATTCAAAGAAAAGCATGGTGTGAACCTTGGCTTCATGTCCTTCTTCACCAAAGCAGTGACGGAAGCGCTAAACCAATACCCTGCCGTGAATGCATACATCGATGGTCAGGAGATGGTGTTTCACGATTACGCAGATATCGGCATTGCGGTGAGTTCTCCCAAAGGACTCATGGTGCCCGTTTTGCGCAATGCTGAGCAAATGGCCTTGCACGAGATCGAAGCCGGAATTAAAACCTTGGCGATTAAGGCACGCGACGGGAAGTTGAGCATTGATGAAATGACAGGAGGTACCTTCACCATCACCAACGGTGGTGTGTTTGGCTCTATGTTGAGCACCCCGATTATTAACCCGCCGCAAAGTGCAATCCTTGGAATGCATAATATCGTAGAACGCCCGATTGCTGTCAATGGCAAGGTGGAAATTCGTCCGATCATGTACGTAGCGCTTTCCTATGATCATCGAATCATCGACGGCAAGGAATCCGTTAGCTTCTTGTACAAAGTGAAGGAGATGATTGAGAATCCAGCTTGGATGCTCTTTGGAGGGAAGGAACCAGAAAAAGTTCTTTTAGGCCTGTAAGAATTCCTTCTTATCGGATCAAATTCAACAGTCCCTGGTAGAAGTACGGCCTGTCGTCCTCATCTGTGACATAAATGTCATAGGTATACGTGCCAATCGGACATGCTGGACCATCATTACCCTCGCTGCCATTCCAACCTATCATTGGGTCAGAGGATTCGAAAAGAATTCTTCCCCATCGATCAAAGATCTTCATGTGGTAATCGTTGTGCACAAAAACACTTGGTTTCCACATATCGTTCGTTCGATCTCCGTCGGGTGAGAACGCGTTCGGAATATAAGTGAGGTACTCAGGTTTGACGCGTATCGTCAGTTCGGTGGTATCCGCACAACCATTTTGGTGATAGGCAATTTGCCGAACCAAATAATTACCCGTGTCTGGTAAGGTGAAATCATGCGAGTTATTGCGCGTGATGTACTCACCATCGATGAAGAATTCCCACGTCAATCGATTCATGCTCTCATCATAAACGGTGAAATCAGGCGTGAACATATTCATCTCCAAACTGGACATAGAAAAGCCTGCCGAGGGCGTGTCTAAGACGTTGATGTGCGCTACATGGATCGAGTCAATCGTATCGATGCACATCGAGTCGGTCATCAACACAATCCTGACGTCGTGTTCACCAATGTCGAAGCTTTCAATGTAAGCCGTAGACGAATCCGATATGGGAATCGAATCCAGGTACCAGCGATACGAAGGCCGATAGGCATGCTCAATGGAAGTTGAGAAATTACCAAAGTAAGGGGCACACATTTCGTTCGGAGGCTCAATCAGCGTAAGTTCAGGATTGGGCCAGACTTCTACGCTGTCTGAATAGGTCTTATAGCAGCCGAGCTTTGGATCTGTGTAATGCAGGGTGATGTGGTGGAAACCAATGGTATCGTACACTTTGGTTGCGGTTGGCACGTCCCCATCCGAAATAGTGGCGGTATCTCCCCAGAATTCCCACCGCATTGCGGTCGTCTCCCGAAAGAAGCCATCAGGGTCAAAGCGATAGCGATGTCCATCGAGGCAATCGGGATCAGGAACTTCGAAAAAGGGTTCGATCTTGTGTTGTACCCGAAAAGGCATCCACGTAGTATCCGTGCATACTTCTCCATAGGCAATCAACTGAACCCAATACACTCCAGTGTCTGGATAGGTATAGATAGGATTCTCATAAGTTGAAGTGTCATCGAGGATGTTCGTATCGCCGAAATTCCAAAGAAAGGAATCACCCAATGTACTGAGGTTGAAGAATTGAATATCAAATCCAATGCACTCCTCTAAGGCACTGTCAATGGCAGCGGCCGCATCTACTTCACAATACGTAGTCGTCAACTGAAAATCACGCTTGTTTTCCCCAACAAAAATGCCGTCCCGCCATTCTTGCACGCATACGCCAAAAGCAAAGGTTCCCAGTGAAGTAGGTCTACCTGTTATCTTTCCAGTCAGTGAATCTATCTTCAGTTGTGGCAGGGCTGTAATTTGGTTCTGGTCTCCGAAACCATTGGACCATGGCACGCCTTGATAGGGAGGTGGAGATGGTGGAACAGGCTGGGGGTTGTTGTTCGAACCTCCTGTGTTAGGACGGCAAAACGAATAAACCAAACTGTCTCCATCCTTATCGGTGGCGGAGTAGTCAATGTCTAGGTATAGTTCGGAGCACAAAGCGAGGGGAGGAACTTCATTGTAGTAGGGCGAGCTGTTGCATGGGGCCACCGTACTATCTGGAATGAACGCGAGATAAGTAGAGCCTACATTGGAAACATTGTTGATGTTGATCACATTCGGGGGGCGGCAACAGCGTTGATATACCACATTTAAACCGCCCAGTGGAACGATCAATTCAACCGTATCACGATAGAGAGTTGTTGAGATACACACATCTGGCGTATCAACCAAACAAGGAATGTTTTGAGAAAAGGGAAGGGTATCGATCTGGTTGGAGAAAGGAACCGACAACAGCGAGAACATATCGTTGTTCGAAGCCCGGTATACAGCAATGGATGCACTGTTGTCGAACGGCGCACCGTTGCCATTGCAATCGCGGTACATTTTAAGGGTAATGACATACTGGTTGTTCCCCAAACACTCATAGAAGATCTCACCTCCAACGAGGTGGCCTGCATGTGCCGAAAGCCCAATCACAAGGACCAGGAAAGTAAGGAGGAACCTTTTGTACAAGTAAGTGCTTAATTAGGGGCACAAAAAGTACGAATCATTCAGGGAAGCAGGTATCAAATTCTGCAAGAGCGAGGAGCCCTATCAGAGTTCTTCGGCCACTACTTCTTTGACTTCAGGCAACATACGTTCAAATAAAGCCTTGATTCCGGCCTTTAAGGTGATGCTGCTCGACGGGCAACCTGAACAGGCTCCTTTGAGGACTACGTTGAGTTTTCCTTCTTCAAAAGACTTAAAGTGAATGGCTCCACCATCTCCTTCTACTGCAGGGCGGATGTATTCATCCAAGATCTCTATGATCCGCTCTTCCACCGGAGTTTCAGCCGCGGAATGATCAGTTATACCGCTTGCTTCTCGCACCTCACCAGAGGCCGCGGTAGCATCCGCATCAAGGACCGAGTGTCCAGCGTTGAGGAAATTGCTGATGTACTCGCGCAATTCAAGCATAACATCTTCCCACTCCACTCCGTCCATCTTGGTTAAGGTGATGAAATTTTGAGTGATAAAGACCTTTTGAAGGAATGGAAAGCTGAACAGACGAGCCGCCAAAGGCGCGTGCGTTGCATCAGATTCATTGCTGAATTCATACACCGCGTCATTCACAACCAGCATATGATTGGATACGAACTTCATGGTCGCCGGATTCGGAGTGACTTCGGCGTAGATCATGTAAGGCAATTGTTTTTCGCTCATGGTGCTCAATTTCGGTGGCAAAGGTAGAATTCAAACAGCCGTACATTCGTATAGTTCAAATAGAAATTATGGCAACCATCATACCTGTACACGGAATAGCACCAGATTTCGGCGATAATTGCTTTCTTGCCCCCAATGCCACCATCGTCGGAGACGTAGTATGTGGCTTCGAATGTTCCTTTTGGTTCAATGCTGTTGTCCGCGGTGATGTGAATGCTATTCGCATGGGAAACCGGGTGAATGTACAGGATGGCGCCGTAATTCATTGCACCTACGAAAAGACAAAGGCAGTGATTGGAAACAATGTCTCCATCGGGCATAATGCATTGGTACACGGGTGTACAATCGAAGACAATGTCCTGATAGGCATGGGAGCAGTCGTAATGGACAATGCAGTCATAGGTGCCGGATCCATTATTGCCGCAGGCTCGATCATCTTAGAAGGCACGATAGTCCCTCCTGGTTCTTTGTTTGCCGGGAATCCAGCGAAATTCAAAAAGGAAATCTCAACTGCGCTGCGCGAAGGTGAGATTGAACGGATCGCCGGGAATTATGTGAAGTACGCCTCTTGGTTTAAGTAATCAGAAATCCTTCCAGTCGGTTTCGAAAGGTCCTGTAATCTTCAACTTGGCTATAAAGCGTTGAAGTATCTCTATAGAAGCATTGGTGTAGAAATGGTGAAATCCCAGCGCCTTGTCTTCATTCAAGAGTTTTTCGGAACGAAGAACACGTTCAGTTTGTCGTGCTACAGGTTCGCCAGAATCTATGATGGTAATGCCTTCAGGGATAATCGTTCGTATCGTTTCAACCAGGAAGGGATAATGCGAGCACCCCAGTACAATGTTATCTACCCCCGCCTCAACCATAGGCGCTAAGTACTTCTTGAGCAGCGGCTTCGCATCTTTCGGAGATCCGGACTCAATGATCTGCACCAATCCTGTGCCTACTGTTTGGATAATCTCTACGTCACCTCGGTACTTGGAGGATGTGTTGAGGTAAAGTTCACTTGCAAGGGTTCCCTTGGTGGCAAGAATGCCAATCTTTCCAGTTTTCGTGTTGATCGCAGCGGGCTTGGTTGCAGGCTCAATTCCAATGAAAGGGACATCGTATTGCCTCCTCAAATGATCGATGGCATTTGTTGTGGCTGTGTTGCAAGCGACCACGATGATCTTTGCGCCTTTGCGGAGGAGCAATTCTGTGTTTTTAACACTGAGCCGGATGATCTCTTTCTGGTCGCGTTCTCCATAGGGAGCGTTCAAGCTATCAGCGAGATAAATGGAATTCTCATTGGGCAAAAGTCTATGGATCTCATTCCAGATGGAAAGTCCGCCGACGCCTGAGTCGAATATTCCTATGGGTTGATCGTTCGCCAAGGGAGGGTATAAAAAATCCCAAACGAATTTGGGATTTAATGATTTACTGTGCTGTGGCGGTAATGCCCATCTCCTTTTTGACGAGCTCGATGATGTTCTCACCATCGGGTTGGAACAGTAATGCTCCAGAACTCGTGTCGAAGACATAGGAGTAACCGTTGGCGGCGGAAACCTTCTCAATGGCACCCTTTGCCTTATCCAGGATTGGCTGATATACTTCCTGTTCCTTCTTTACCAAGGACTGCTGTGCATTTTGTTGAAATGCCTGAATGCGCTGTTGAAGATTTTGAATCTCCTCTGCCTTGGTTTGTGCAATGATGTCAGACATCGTCGCTTCATTGGCTTGGTAGTCTTGCACTTTCGCTTCAAGTTCCTTTGACATAGCGCCAAGTTGCTTTTCGAGTTGGGCCGCGAACTCTTCCAGTTGGCCATCCGCAACCTTTCGTTCTGGCATCGCATCCAATAAAGCTTGGGAATCGATGTGACCGAATTTTTGTTTGGTCTGTGCTTGTACTGTTGTGGTTAATGTCAAAAGACTCAGTACGGCTATAACAACATATTTCATGAGAAAATCAATTAGGGTTGCAAAGAAAACAGATTAATCATTCTGAAGTGTCAGAGAAACCTAAACGCTGAAGAATTTCGTCGCTTTGGTCGTATTTAGGGCTAGCATAAATGATGGCGGAGGAACTGGCTGCCTTGTCAAAAATGACGGCATAGCTTCGTTGTTCTGCCATTTTCTGAACTGCCTCAAACACTTCTTCTTGGATCGGTTTGATCAATTCTTGCCGCAGCTTGAATAGATCGCCACTGACCCCAAACTTTTCTTTTTGGAAATCCTTGGCTTCTTTCTCCTTGTCGATGATTTCTTGCTCCTTTTGCTTTCGCATATCAGGAGTGAGGAGCACTTGTTCAGCCTTGTAAGCGGTATACATCTTTTCGATCTCTCCGTAACGCGCTTCAATCTGCTTTTGCCATTTCTCGGCCTGGGCGTCGATTTCTGCTTGCGCTTCCTTGTAAGCTGGGATCTGCTCAAGGATGTAGTCCGTGTCAATGAATGCGTATCGCTGTGCATTTGCTCCTAAAGAGAAGACGATTAATGCCAGTGCGATGAGGAGGTTTCTTTTACTCATAATGCGATTTTTTAAAGGTCACCGAATTGCATACCCATGGTAAAGTGGAACCGTGAGCGTTGCGCATCGAAAGCAGGAAATCCATCTCTAGCTCCCCGGTCATCGAGGCGGTAACCCCAGTCTACACCTAACAGACCGAACATCGGTAAGAAGATGCGGACACCGAGGCCCACGGATCGATAAACATCGAGTGGGTTGTAGCCGTTGAAGTCTATCCAACTATTCCCTGCTTCAGCAAATGCGAGGCCAAACACATTTGTGCTTTGACTCATCACGAATGGATAACGCAGTTCCATGGAATATTTATTGATCAAGGTGGCACCTTGAGAAGGCGACAAGTTCGACGCACCATACCCCCTCAATCCTACGATCTCTCTTGAGTCGAGCTGATTGTTGAAGCTGGAGAACATGTCACCGCCCAAGTAGAATCGCTCGAATGGTACCATGCCAACGTTGCGATTATAAAATCCCATCACACCAAAACCGACCTTGGTCTTCAGTACAAACTTGTCAAATACCTTGCTGTAATGTTCTGCGGTGAGTTTCCACTTGTGATATTCCAGCCACTTGAAACGCTGAGCTGGCGGCAGTCCTGCGTAATCTTTGTTGTTCAGCAGGCTGAAGGGTGGAGTAAACTGACCCGAAAGCTTGAGCTGAGAGCCAAGCGTAGGGAAGATCTGCTGATCGATTGAACTACGCGTAATCGTGAATTTACCGTACAGGTTGTAGGCTTGTCCGGTTTGAAAAAAGAATTGCGATTGGTTCTGCAGGGTATACTGCTGTGCGCTCACCTCGAACATGGCCGTGAAGTAATCGTCAGGCCATTTCAATCGACTTCCTATCTGCATCGAAACACCACGGCGTTCGAAATAAGATCGATTTACATTGAAGACGTACAAAGGCTTCTCTCGATTCCAAACCAGTTTGCTCAATCCAGGAACTTGGGTCGGCACGAAGCGCAGAGCTCCATTCGAGAATTGGGAGTAAAAGCTTCCCACGGTAAAACTGGTCGGTTTTTTACCCCCTAACCACGGCTCGGTAAAGGACAAGTTAAAAGCTTGGTATTGCCTTCCGTTTGTGTTGAATTGAAGGCTCAGCTGCTGGCCATCTCCTGTTGGAAGCGGTCCGTTCCACTGCTCCGGCTTCAAAATATTTTTGGTCGAGAAGTTGTTGAATTGAACACCCACTGTCGCTACCAAGATGCCTCCTCCATAACCACCCTGAAGCGTGAGTTGATCGTTTGGCTTTTCTTCTACAACGTATTCGATATCTACAGTGCCTGTTGCAGGATCGGGTGTTGGGATTACGTTCATTTTTTCAGGATCGAAGTATCCCAAAACCGACAATTCCCGCTGTGATCGGATGATGTCGGCTCGGCTGAACAATTGCCCTGGTCGCGTCCTTAATTCGCGTAGAATTACATAGTCGTTGGTCTTGGTATTTCCGCTTACCGTCACGCGATTGATCCGCGCCTGCTCGCCTTCATACATGCGGATCTCCAGATCTATAGAATCACTACCAGCGAGGATTTCGACCGGATCCAGTTGGAAGAAGAGGTATCCGTTGTCCATGTACAGCGAAGTGACATCGCCGCCACTTTGATCCATATAGAGGCGTGCCTCAAGTTTCACAGGGTCATAGACGTCGCCTCTTTTAATGCCCAGCGTCTTGGTCAGTTGTTCGGATGAATACTTGGTGTTTCCGATCCACTTGATGTTGCGGAAGTAATAGCGGTGCCCTTCGTCCACTGTCATGTCAATGTTGATCCGGTGGGGCCCAACGTCATACAGCGTATCCCAGACGATACGTGCATCGCGAAAACCTTTTTGGTTGTACTTGGTGACCAGTAATTCTTTGTCCCCCTCGAAGTTCTCCTGCAGGTATTTGGAAGATTTGAGCACCCTCACCTTCATGTGGTCTTGACCGTAACGAAGGAGGGTTATTGGCAATTGTTTCCTGTTGCGGAATGCTTGTTGAACGACACGCTTACCAAGCGTATCTAGGTCTAGGAAAGGCCTGAAGAAGCTCTTCTCCTTCGTCTCTTTCATAGACCCTCTGATTTTATAGGCGCTGTAGAACTTACCACCTGCTACGTTGATGTGCTCGATCTTGACCTTCTTTTGTTTCTCAACGGTGATCACTACGAAAACGTGGTTGCGGAAAAGGCTGTCAGGTTCTTGACTCACGGTTACTATGGCAGAACGAAAACCTTTGTCGTTGTAATAGTTGTACACCTTCTTCTCCGTAGATATGACCAAATTTTCCGTCACAATCTTCTCCTTGTACAGGTTAATCTTTTCGCGGAGATCGTCTGCCTCCGAACGGGACACACCTTCGAAGCGAAAACGGGATAGACGCGGACGCTCGGCGATTTTAATGATTAGGAAGATCTTGTTTCCTTCAACGCGCTCGGAAAGCAATTGAACGTCACTGAACAGGTCTTGTTTCCAAAGTTTTTTAAGGGCGTCTGAGGTTTCGTCACCAGGAACCTGAATCTCATCTCCGATGGCCAACCCCGAGAGAAGGCGGATGGCGCCTTCATCCAGGTTTTCAGCACCTTCCACTCGTATGCCACCGATTTCGTATGTCTTGGGTGCGCTGTAAGAAAACGAAGTGGACGATCCAATCCTGACTTGTGCAAACGAAGGCATGCTGAAGATGAGCAGAGCGAAGAGCGGGAGTAAGGAGCGTAACATGTTCATGGAAATACTAAACCTTTACCTGTTCGCTGGTCATACCAAATCTTCTCTCGCGCGACTGAAAATCAATGATCGCCTTTACCAAGTCCTCTCCTCTGAAATCAGGCCAAAGCTTAGGGAGAAATGCGAGCTCAGCATAGGCCAATTGCCACAGCAAAAAATTACTTATCCTCATTTCTCCACTTGTCCTTATCATGAGTTCGGGCTCTGGAATGTCGCGGGTTGCAAGGTAGGAACTGATCGTCTCCTCTTTTATTGCTTCTGGCTCGAGTTCACCTCTTTTAACATCCTCGGCGATGTGTTGCATGGCCTGAGTGATCTCCCAGCGCGAACTGTAGCTCAAGGCCAATACCACATCCATGGCGGTGTTGTTCTTCGTTTTTTCGATGCCTTTTCTCAATTCTGCCAAGGTAGCTGGAGGAAGGGATTCCAAGTCTCCAATAGCACGCAAACGAATGTTGTTCTTGTTCAAGGTTTTGATCTCTTTGTTGATCGTCGCGACGAGCAACTCCATCAAAGCACTGACCTCGCGCTTCGGTCGCTTCCAATTCTCCGTAGAAAAGGCGTACAATGTGAGGTACTCTAACCCAATGCGCGCTGCGGTTTCTGTGGTATCTCGTACCGCTTGAAGTGCGTTTCGATGCCCAAAAATCCTAGCCTTACCGCGCTGCCTTGCCCAACGGCCATTGCCATCCATGATGATCGCAACGTGTTTTGGGAGGGAGTCTTTGTTCAGCTGATCTTCGAGTTCCATTCGGTCTAAAAAAAATGTCCCATATCAACATGAGACAATAGCGGTGCGAAGATACTTAAATCCTGAGATGCTTGCAGGAACCTTTCTTAGGTCCAAGCCGCACGGCAAGGGTAACTCCGACAAAGGAAAACCAGTCTTTGTTGACGCTATTCCCGCGCTGCGTTCCCCAGTTCGTTCCGTCGGGTCCAGCTTGCACCAAACTCCTGTCAGAGATGTCCTCCGAAAGGCCGTCAATCTCGATTGCAATGGGGTACAAAGATGAAACGTCATCGATGTAGTCTGAAAAAGTCTTCCGCAACCCCCAATCTGCACTCAGTAACAATCGATCGCTCAAGGCCATCTTAACGCCCATGCCAAATGGAACGGAAACGTTGACGCGGCTATAGAGCCTTCCCTCAGTGGCAAGGGGTTGTAGCTCATAAATATTGCCCTCAATCTCTGTGATGGGATTGAAATAAAAGCCCCCTACGCCAATGAAGGAGTAAGGGCTGATCCAATGCTCTCGCAACAATGCGTCGAATGCGAAGAAGTTGAACTCGAACACGGCGGACAGTTCGTAGATAGGGGTCGAAAAATTTAAGTTACGAGCGCGCTGAAATACACCATCACCGATGGCATCATCCCCCGATAGCGTGCCCATCATGAACTGACCCCGAAAGGCAAAACGCTGATTGATGTTCCGCCTTAAGCTCAGGCCATACGCCTGATGGAAGTAATCTTGGTTGAAGAATCGATCTGGGTTTAAGTCGCCGTTGTACCAAGAGATACCCCCCGTTACGCCTAACTCAAAATCCGTCTGACCCGACTTTTGCGCATGAGCGCAGAGTAAGGAAAGTGTGGCGATCAAAGTGAATATGATTCTTTTCATCGGATCGGTGTACAAACGATGAAGCGTCCGCTTTAGTTTGTGCTTAGAACTTAGGACGGTTCGCTTTCTTCGAAGTGAACTTGTAATTCAGTGCGACAATTGCGAACATATTACGTATCGTTCGTAGTCCTATCACCACGCTGCTGAACGGGTTCTTGCCATGGAGTGTTGCCGCCGGCAATAAATCGTTCACCATTGCCTTTGATGACCTCATAGGCTGGATTAGACAGGTAAGCCGCGGCATCGCCTTTAGACGTTCCAAGGCCTCCGTTGGCTTCTGCGATGGCGAGTGGATCGTTGTAATCTGTGCTCACGTCGTCCAGGTAGTCCGTAAATGTGAGGCGGAAACTGTATTCTAAGGTTAAGGACACATTTCGGTTGATGCTGTACTTCGCGGAGATGCCCATCGGAATGCAAACGCTGATAGGGCTGTACTTCTTCTTTTCCCCGGGTAATCCCTGACCCTCCGTACCCATAGGACGAAGGCTGTACCATTTGTTGTCACCGGGGTAGGCGTCGTTGCCGATGAATTGCCCACGGGGATTAAACCAAAACATCCCAAGTCCAGCATTTATATAGGCGCTAATACCGCTTCCAAGCGCACCGCGGATACCACGCACCCGGTAACGATTACTGGTCTTTTCTCGGATGAAGTAGAGCTCACCCGTAGCCGTCAATTCAACAATGGGTGATCGGAAGGTAAGGTTGCGACTCAATCGGTGTGGATCTCCAGAAAGCCGATCCGAACCGTACACTTGTGCATAGGCCAAACTGCCACGCACACTAGAAATTTCGTTGAGTTTATAACGGTAACCGCCCATGACCGCATACCTGCTCGACTTTCCGTCAAAGTCAAGAAAGAGGTCGCGCGCTTCCGCCTGCCCACCACCTAGCTCCCCAAGGAAGTTGGTAGCGCCTAACCCTCCGAATACTTCATGACGGTAACGCTTCCAACGCTGAGCATCAGCATCGAATGACAGTATTGCAATGAGGAAAAAAAGGGTTAATAGGTATCTCATTAAGAAGCCGGTTCTTAAGTCCACAAATATAGTCCTTTGGAATACGCCCTCTAAAAAATCTGCTAGTTGCGTCTGTCGTAGCCCCAATGTAATTTGTGTCTTAGTGTTTTCAAGAAACTATGTGTCTTGAGTCTTACGAGATTGATCTCAAAATCGTTACGCATAACCGTCACTACGGTGCCGTCTTGGATCGTCGTTGATCGTGAATCCAACGACATGAGAAGGTTTTCACTCCGCCCCTCCATCTTCAAGGTGATCACGCTCTCATCCGAGATCAATACTGGGCGAACCGTTAGGTTGTGCGTGGCAACCGGGGTGATGATGAAGTTAGCAGAGCTCGGTAGGATGACCGGTCCGCCGCAACTGAGAGAATACGCCGTAGAACCCGTCGGTGTAGCGATGATCAAGCCATCTGCCCAATAGGTGTTCAGAAACTTTCCGTCTACGTACACATGAACGACGATCATGCTTTGCGTATCCTTCTTGTGAATGGTGAGTTCGTTCAATGCGAAGTTCTCATCTCCGAAGAAGCCTTCTTCTGTAAGCACTTTCAACACCGATCGCGTGTCGATCATGAAGGCTCCTTTGAAAACTTGTTGCATGGCCTCGTCCATTTGCTCCAGGTTGATGGAAGAAAGAAAGCCTAATCGGCCGGTGTTCAGACCTAAAATGGGAAGCTTTGAATCGCGCACAAAGGTTGTGGTGTCCAGCATTGTTCCATCTCCTCCGATCGATAACATCACATCATATGCCGAAGGGTCGAAATCATCCTTTTCAAAGGTGTCAATGTCTTCGCGCAGTCCGATCTGCTTCTTCATCAATGCGTAAAAGGGTCCATAGATCGCGTAATGCGAATCATTCTTGTCCAGCAGACTAAAAAAGGTTCGAATCTGATCGTTGTACTTGTCACCGAACTCTCGGCCATATATGGCGAAACGTTGCATCAGATCGGGTTTTTAAAGTGTATGTAAAATCCAGGAACGCCCTGCTTATTGATGGATCCTTCAAAGCGGATGACGATATCGTAGTACGTCACGAAGTCTAGGCCTAAACCTGCCGAGTATTGCCACGAATTGGCCAATGGGTTCATAGATGAGTTGATGTTGTCCACTACGTATCCTGCGTCTGCGAATGCATTCAAAAATAAGGAATAGTGGAACTTGTCGAAGCGGTCGACTCCAGCCATTCCAGCGTCGATGGTACGTTTTTTCAGTAGATTGAACTTTAGATTACTCTTGTACAGGCCGTAATGCTGGCCGTCAATCACAGAGAGTTCGTATCCACGTATGAATGCGTTGCTATATCCTAGGCCTCGCTGATAGTAATAGGGTAAGTCATCCGCATTCAGAAAAGTGGATTTACCTTTAACCCCAAACGCATAGTACCACCGGCCGCCGAGTTTGCTGTGTAGGTTCATGGTGAGGTAGGCTTCAGAGACCATGATGTCACCGCCATTGAGCAGCCCTAAACCTTCTTGGTCTACCGATAGGTCTACTACATACCCCTTTAGCGGATACCCAACATTGTCTCGCTTTTCACGTCTGAAACCATAACTGAGGAAAAGGTATTGTGAGCGCAAATGATCTCCAGGTAGGTAGTTCGTGCTGTAGTGCTTCACCGTATCATCGATGATTACGGTATTCATGCCAAGGTTGAAGCGATGGCGGTTGAAGAGCTGTTTCCGGTACTCAAGCGACCCGCCGATGCGAATTTCTTCTTGGATGAATTGATCATCCTTGAAAAACAAGCGCTCATTGTCCGCCGAAGCATAGTTTACCTCCCGATTGTTTGAATAATTCAGATCCAATCCAGCGCCTAATGTGCGTTTCTTGTTGAGACCTGGGATGAGGTAATTCAGTCCGATCTGCCGTTGCCAGCCGTACTGAAAATTAAAGGTCAATACCTCTCGGCGACCTCTGAAATTCAGATCCTGCACATACAAGCCATAGTTGATCCGATCAAAATCCTTGTGTTGCCACCAACTGTTGAAGTTTGTTTCTGCTAGGGAAAAGACTATTCCCGGCCAAACGTACCAGCGTTCCTGCACCTTTACGTTCAGAACAATCTGCTCTGAGTCCAAGAAGATATGGTCGACCTCTACAAAGTTGAAAAGCGAAGTGTTGGTGAGCGTTTGCTTTGCATTCGCTTCCACCTCCTCCAATGCGTCGATGGCGACGGAATCTCCTACCTGGTATCCGATCTCGCGCTTTACGACATAGTCTTTGGTGCGCCGGTTTCCGATGACCACGACGTTTTGGACTAGCACATTCCGTCCTTGGGCCAGTAGGTCACAAGAAAGCAGAAGTAAACAAGCAGTGATGATTGCGAGACGAAAGCCCGTCATGAAAGATGGTTAGATGTTCAGGTAGTTCATGAACGAATCGTAGCGATCGCGGAGGTCATCGCCGGCTTCGCCTTGATCCTCGAAAAAGGTGATGTTGTACCCGTGCCGCTGCAATCCAGCAATCACTGAGCCAATCTCGACCTTGTTTACTTTGATGGTCAATTGCATTTTCGTGGAATCCGGATGCGAAGTCACAAATGTCCCGAGGATCTTGGTTCCATTCTCTTCAATGATCCGAGCAATTTGCTCCAACGTGAAGTCATTCAGGTTCATTTCCAACACTATGACAGCACCTGGATTATTCGCCACTGGCATATCCGCGATGATCTCCATCAATTGAGCAATCGTGATCGACCCCACGTAGTGTTCTTGGACATCCAGCACCGGAATGATGGACAGTTTTTGGTCGTTGACCACCTTCACAACTTCAAAAATGTGCTGGCGCTGGCTGACAAATGCTGGATTGAGCAGTTCTAGGTAGTTTCCAATCGGATCGTCCAAATCGGTCATGCCGAGCACGTCGCTTTCTGAGAGGGTTCCGAGAAAGCTTCCGTTGTCTACTACGCTCAGATGCATGACCTTGAATTCATCCATCCAGCGCAACGCTGTTTCGCCGGTATCTGCCCGGGAAAGCGGTGGGATCTTGTCTGTAATGAGTTCTTCGGCAAGCATAAATCGAGTGCAATGTAAAAGCTTAGACGCAAAAACGCCTCCAAACGTGGGGCAAATGTAGAAGAAGGCGAGTCAGCACAGGCGAACGGAAATAATTCTTGTTGAGGGCGTGACCACACGCCGCAGGCGTGGGGTCGGGCTATCCGCTATAGTCTCGCTGTTAGCGAGAGCTGCCGCTGCTATCCCTCACGCGGGCCGGCCGCGCCATTTATTGCGAGGAACAAACTTCTCCAAAGCATCCCGGCTAATTTTCCTAGGAAAGAGGCGTTTGTTCCGACGCCTCGAAACCTACATTTGTCCCATGACCAAACTTAGCGTCAACATCAATAAGATCGCCACCCTTCGCAACGCCAGAGGTGGAAACGTGCCGGATGTATTGCTCGCCGCACACCGTATCGAATCCTTTGGCGGCCAGGGCATCACCGTGCATCCCCGACCCGATGAGCGGCACATTACTTATGACGATGTCAAGAACCTGAAAGGAGTCGTTAAAACAGAATTCAACATAGAAGGCTATCCAAGTAGGGATTGGCTCGATCTCGTCATCGAAGCGAGACCAACGCAGGCTACGCTGGTGCCGGATCCGCCAGATGCGATTACCAGCAACGCGGGTTGGAATACATTGCAGCACGGAGCGTTCCTCGCCGAGGTGTTGAAAGAACTCGGGTCCTACGGTATTCGCACCTCCATTTTTGTGGAAACCAATCTACGCATGATTGATGGGGCCAAGTCCGTAGGAAGTGACCGTATTGAATTGTATACAGAACCTTACGCACTTGGATTCCCTAGAGACCGCGCAGCAGCTGTACATCCTTTCGCTTTGGCTGCTAAGCACGCGGCAGCGATCGGCCTTGGCGTCAATGCAGGTCACGACCTCAGCCTTGAAAACCTGCAATACTTCAAAGAACAAGTCCAACCGCTCGACGAAGTGTCCATCGGCCACGCGCTTATCTCAGATGCTCTTTACTTCGGACTGGAGAACACCGTGCAGATGTATTTGTCTAAACTGACATGAAACTAAACTTTAAGCGATTCGGCGAAGGCGAACCGTTGATCGTATTGCACGGTCTTTTGGGAATGTTGGACAACTGGCAAAGTCCAGGGAAGATGCTCGCAGATAAGTACGATGTGATCATCGTGGACCTCAGAAATCACGGTCATTCTCCACACAGCGACGAGCACAACTACCACAGCATGGTTGATGATGTGCTTCAGCTAATGGATGACCTCGGCCTCGAGGCCGCACATGTTCTGGGCCACTCAATGGGTGGAAAGGTGGCGATGGCCTTGGCACAGGGGTTTCCGCATCGCCTGGGAAAATTGATTGTAGCCGATATTGGGCCCAAATACTATCCGGTACACCACCAAAAAATCTTTGATGGCCTCCGTGCAGTCGCATTGGACCGCCTCGAGAAGCGCACGGATGCAGAAGCATATATGATGCCTCACATTGCGGAACCTGGAGTGCGGCAATTCCTAATGAAGAGCCTTTACCACCGAGATCGGTATTCATTCGCATGGCGTTTCAACCTAGAGGGACTCGAATCCAACATCGAGCAGGTGGGCGAGGCTACCGAGGAGATGGATTTTGAAGGCGAAACCTTGTTTCTAAGGGGAGGGCGATCCGACTATATCTTGGACGAGGATTGGCCAGATATAAAAGTCCTTTTCCCTCAAGCCTTCTTAGTTACGATTGAAGATGCCGGACATTGGCTGCATGCAGAAAAACCGATCGAGTTCGTTGCAGCAGTCGAGGATTTTTTGGCAAAAGCCTAGTGATTCGTTTACTGAAAATCGGATTCAACCCTTGATGGAAAACCTTCCCTACGCGCCATGGTGGTAGGCTTAATAGTACTTAGCGCGCTGGTCTTTGACCCCTGCGTCTTTCTTCAGGGCATTGTATACCTGAGAATTGACTCGAGAGGCCATATTGCCAGATTCGGTTCGCTTGATGTTGCTGAGATCGGCTTCTGCGTCTGGATTCGTGCGTGTCTTCACTTCAATCACAAATACCCCACGAGTGCCATGGATTGGTTTCGATACCTGTCCTTCTGGTAGGCTGAATGCATACCCCAATACTTTCATCTCGCGTCCAAGACCACCAGGAAGTGAGCCTTGAGCGAAGGTGACGTTATTAGCGGTTTTCACATCGGCACCGAGCGCATTAGCAGCTTGCTCCAACGTGGAGTAATCACCCATCTCCTCCATGATCATCCTGGCCTTTCGCTCGTTAGCAGCTTCTGCGTAGATAAGTCGTTTTGCATCATCAAACGACATGATTCCAGCTTCTGAAACCCCCACTAAAATGGCAACAATAAAGAAACGTTCGTTCTCAAAAGGAGCAGAAACGTCACCAACCTCAGCTTCAAAAGCCCAGCGTACGATGTCTCGTGCATTGTTGATAGGGCCAACATTCTCGTCAACCACGCGAAGACCTTCGACCGGCTCAATGCGGATGTCTCCAGTTGGTGATTCGAACGTTTCGAGTGTTTTGTGCTCGATGCTGAAGCGACTTGCCTGATTGTACATTTCATCTGAGGTCTCCTTGGATGGCTCAATGATGCGATCGACGGTTGCAAGGAGATACTGTGGCTTGTAACTTGTTTGATCCGTGATATGGATCAAGTGCACACCAAACTGAGATTCAACGATGACCATGTCACCAATCTTTCCTGAGAAACTAGCCTTTTCAAATGGAGCTACCATCCTACCTCGTGTAAACCAATCTAAGTCTCCTCCTTTCACCGCGGAACCGGGGTCTTCAGAAAACTCGGTAGCCAGGGCGTCAAAATTTCCTTGAGATTCAGCAACAGTGCGAAGTGAATCCAATAAGGCATTGGCCTTACTAATTTGTGTGGTGTCTCCGTTGGAAACGGAAATCAAAATGTGACTTGCACGCACAGAATCCGGTGTGTTCTTAATGCCGATTAATTTGTGAAGGTTGAGTCTTCCACCCTCGTTAACAGGACCGAACACGGCTCCGATTGCAGCTTTCGGCAACGTATCGCTAAGCGCTGGATTGAGGTCGTTCAATGATCTGTAGCGAATCATCTGGCGTGTGAGCCCTTCAGCGTTTTCAGCTACAAAGGCAGTATCGTTGGAATCTGCTTCAAACTCGGGGCGTAGCTCTTTGAGCTCGGCTTCAATCGCCAAAATATCTTCTGGTGTTGGGATCACATCCAATACAGCGATCTTCAGGGAGCGGATTTCATCCTCAACCTTGAAACGATCTTCATGCTTGTGCTTTTCATAGTAGGCCTTGAGATCTTCATCGCTCGGTTCATACTCCTCTCCATTCATCGGAGCAAATTCCTTCAAGACATAAGAGAATGTCGCTTGGCCCGTCTTCTCTTTCGAGATTTGTCGTGCCTCGATGCTGGATGCAAGCATGCCTTTGCTGAGCAATTCGGTGTACTTATTGGTTGCGATGTCCTGCTGAATAGCACGCTCTATCGGAAGCCAGTCCCTCGAGTTCTCACTGTTGAGTAAGTTGTTAATCGCCTGGAGCACACGCTCCGAATTCAAACCTCCGGTCTTGGGATCACGGAATTGCTCAATGATCTGACCGGTTTGTTGATCTGTGAAGTATTGATAGAGTACGCTACCCGGCTTCGTGTTGCGTACCTGATCCAAAATCTCATCCGCTGAAACGGACATACCAAGTTGATCAAGCTGCGTCTCCAATACACGCTCTCGCACCATACCTTCCCAGATACGTTCGCGAATGGATTGCTTGTCTTGCTCTGTAGCGCCCTCAACTCCAAATTGAGCCTCGATTGCTTCTTGAACTTGCACTTCATAATCCTGCATGGATATCTCCTGACCAGCGATCGTGCCGATCACCTGTTCTTGTTGGGTGAAGATGTTTGGTCCTCCGCTGAACAGATCTCCAAGAAGGAATAGCAACATCGCCATACCGATCAGTACGATCAATAATCCTGATTGCTTTCTAATAGTTCCAATAGCTGCCATGAAATTCTAGCTTTTACAAATGGGTCGCGAAAATACAGCTTGAAATGAAATTATACTCCCTAAATTCCACTTTCTGAGGGACGTACATGTACTTCCTCGATCTTGTTCTCACTAACTTGGGTGATCTCGATGACGTAATCGCTGATTTCGATGGTCTCACCGACCTTTGGAAGGTCCTCGTGCTCGTGGATGATTAACCCTGCAAGTGTCTCATAATCATCATCTTCAGGGAGGTTGAGATCGTATTCCTCGTTGATGTAGTCGATTTCCAAGCGAGCACTGAAGACAAAGCTCCCGTCACCCAATTTTTCTTCCTTCAAGGCTTCAGAGTCGTGCTCATCTTCGATCTCTCCGAAGATCTCTTCTACAATATCCTCCAAGGTGAGCATGCCAGACGTTCCTCCGTACTCATCAACGACCAGTGCAACGTGCTTTTTTTGTTCGATGAGGGTTTTGAGGACTTTGTCAGCCGTTGTAGTCTCCGGGATGATGGCCAACGGACGCAACACGTTCTTGATGGCTTCTGGTCTGTTAAACAGTTCGAATGAATGAACGTAACCGATCACGTTATCAATGGTATCCTTGTAGATCAATATCTTGGATAGACCCGTTTCCACAAATTTCTTTCGTAAGGCTTCGACGGTATCGTCGAAAGAAAGGGCCTCAATTTCGTTTCGCGGAACCATGCATTCGCGCGCTTTGATGTTGGAAAAATCCAATGCGTTCTGGAAAATCTGCAACTCATTTTCCATCTCAGACTCTTCGTTTCCAGCGCTTGCTGCTTCCTTGACGTAATGATCAAGGTCTACGCGGCCGAATGAATATTCACTTTCTTCAAAGTTCACCGAGAAGAGTTTCATGACATAAGAAGCCAGAATAAAGACCAACCATACCGCTCCGAAGAGGGGTGCGCAAATCAAGATTACGGGAACTAAGAACACCTCCAGCTTACGATTGGGATTGATGCGGAACAGCACCTTCGGGAGGAACTCCGCAAAAATGAGAATGATCAACGTAGATACGATGGTCTGTGATAAAAGGACAAGAGCCTCAAGTGTGGTCCCTTCGGGAATAAGGGAGAGCGATAGGCGGATTGGGTTTTCTAAGACCTTGGCCATGAAAATACCGTAGACCACCAGGGCGATGTTGTTGCCCAATAAGAGGGTAGAGATGAACTTGGATTGATGGTGCAGGAAATAGCTGTAAACCTTGGCAGGGAATAAACCGAGCTTTTTATCGAGTTCAATCTTCAGCTTATTGGATGAAACAAACGCAATCTCCATTCCACTGAAAAAGGCAGACAGCACCAAAGAAGCCAGGAGGGAAGTGAGAATCAATAAAAAAGACGAGTCGTCCATAGGTGTGGTCTAGAGGTCAGCGCTTAGGAATCCTTGTCTTGTTCGCGCTCATGTCTCTTTCTCATATAATAACGAAGATAGAAAAGAGAACCGGCCACCATGGCCATGATGAATGAAATGCCAGCACTCTCCAGACCGAATTTACCCAGTTGGTAAACGGCAAAGATGAAGGTGCCGATCGCGACGACCAGCCAAAACCTTTCCATGATGACATTGTACTTTTGCATGCAGGTTATTCTTTTGGTGTTTCAGTATACGTCGAATCTTCCTCGGTATCGATGGTGATACGCCCTTTGATGTTCTTGATCTCGTAAGAAGAAAAGTCCTCCTCTGCTTCCAGCCCATCTCCGTAGAGGATCTCTGTTAAGGTGGTAATCTTTACGAATTTGTCCGTGTAGATCTTCCCATCCTTTTCGTTCCAAGTGAGCTCCTCTGTATTCAGCATTTTGCCCTCCTTATTTTTGAGGATGACGCTGTCTTTTGCGATCATGATGTTTTCTTCGGTATAGTTGGTCGCCCGCTCTGCCGTCAGCTCCGATTCTATTTCACCGAAATAGTTGTAGGAGATTACTTTGATGCCTTCTGAAAAATCATCCCAGGGCCTTTCTTGGTTTGGATAGCGCTCGATCTTCCCCGCTTCTATTACAAAACTCGTTCTGCCCGAGTCTGTGTAAGTAATGCGCGAATCCCGGATGGTCTGCAACGGGAGCGTACCGTAACTCGTGACGCGTTCTACTTCATCCAAATCAGTGACACATCCAGAAACAAACATCCCGGCCAAAAGCATGACCGGGATGAGAATTCTATATGATGTAAAGGCGTTCAAATCAATTGTCTCGTGTGCGGACCGTTGTCGTCTCACCGATCCAGCAATCAAAAGTATACGTCGTTCCTTCATTGATGCCATGAAAGAAGCAATCTTCTTTTTTAGGGAATTGTGCGGAATATGAATTAATCAATTTCTGCGCTTCGTCTGCCACAGAGGGGTCAACACTTTTTGCTTTGGCGAACTTGTCTACGGCCGCCCAATAGGCTGCGCGTCCCTCACACTCATTGCTTCCGCATTCTTTCCTTCCCTGAACATAAGCTTGGCCTATGAGCATGTAGGCGTCCCCTGAATTGGGATCAATGTTTAACATCTTCAGGGCATAGCCCTTGGCAGATTGGGCTTGTCCGAGTTGCAACAAGCAGTTCGCCCCGTATTTGTACGATTTGAAGAGCAAGTCGTTGTCCTGACTGCCAGCAACGGCCTCTTTGTAGAAAGCAAACGCTTTGCTGTAGTTCTTCTTCTTGTAAAAACTCATCGCAATGTCATAGGCCGACTCGGGAGTAGGGTTGGCTTCGTGTATACCAACCGCCGCGTTCTGGTAAAGATCAGAGTCATCACACTCTTGCTTTCCGAGAAGCTTTACGATTTTGTGCAGCAAGTCAATGTCATTCGGGTTCGCTTCGTACTGTGCACCGAAGATGGCGATGAGTTCTTCGCAATTGGCAACAGACCCTACCATTTTATCTATGTTGGCAAGAGCGGTTTCAAAGGCAGATTTCATGCGAGCATCCGTCTGATTGGCAATGTTGAAGTCCACCGCGCTGCCGAGCTGATCGTAGAGGTCAAACAGCATTTCCTTTTCGGTCAATTTCGCTCTGTACATGTCGTAAGCGGCCTTGTACAAGTAGATACTTGCGCCAGCTTCCATGTCGTTCTTTTGTAACTCGAGGCTCTTCTGAAGCACGTCAAAAGCAGCTTTTGGATCGTTTGAACGATACTTGATCATATCAGATCCCTTTCGGCCTAGTATGTAACCCTCTTTTCCGGCAGATCGGCCAAAGTGTTCAATGCGTTGGTCATAGATCCAAAAAAGAGTATCCAACAATTTCTCCTTGAGAACTGGATCGGATTCCTCTTCGGCTAATCCCTGGAAAAGCTTTATTCCATTGATCCAAAGCGATTCCGTTGCCTTTGGACATATCGATGTGGCCTTTCTCCAGCCAGGTAGGGCGTCCGTGAAATTATCTTGCTTAAAATATTCAATGTACAGCGATAAATTCTGTATACAGCTCACGCTATCCTCCTCGTTGGCAGTGTAGGTTCGGATCTGGGCGTTTGCCAATTGACCCAAAAAAACCATGGCTACCAAACTCATCACAATTCGTTTCATATCGCGCTATTTAATATCAGTCGTATTTGCGTTTCGCGAACCAACGGTCAAATTGGTTCGGTGTTATCGTTAGTCCAATGTGAAAATTCAAATAATTCTCAGTTACGGGTAAACCGCCGCTACCTCTTCTTGCATATTCGATGCCAATGTTCAGCATGCTGCTGGACCGAGATGCGATTACCGGAATGCCAAGTCCTCCAGATATTCCAATGCGAGAGGGTTGAATTCCATTCACGTTCAGCCTGGTCTGCTCGTAACTCAGCCCCGCACGGTAACGGATGATCTTGCTCATTTGTTTATACGAGGTGGGGTCAGGGGTGTATTCGATACCTCCAGAAAACCGGAGATCGTCGTTCAAGCCTGCATTAACACCGTCGATCTCTAAGGCTGACCATTGTGTTGTGGTGACATCAATACCTGCATTGATTCTGTTATCGTACGTCATGCCAATACCGATACCAAAACTCGCCGGTGCGATGGTTGGATTTGTAGAACGACCGTAATCCAAGGTGTCGATCAGGTGCGGTGCGTCGGCGTTGCCGTCAAAGGTGAAGGCAAAAGACTGTGAGTTCGTGTTGAGCGCGAAGGATGGTTGAAAATATCCGCCGACTGAAAAGCTTCCATTGGCCTTCGTTCCATCATTTTTCTGAAAGTCTAATCTGCGCGTATATAGAATGCCCGCCCGCATATCTCCAGCGCTGATTTCATTTTGCTCTTCTCGGTAGAGATTAGATCCGGCAAGAATCGAGGAAGAATCGACCAAGGTCATGCGGTTGCGAAAGATGGACCCGAACACATAGGAACCGACGGCACCAATGGTCAATGTATTTACGCGACCAGAATCGGCCAAGAGATCAAATCCGGCACCAAAAAAGGCGCTGTTGATTCCTCCTTCTCCGACAAAACGATATTCGACCACACCAAATTCTGGATGCTGTTCATAAGCGACAACATCGTAGCCTTGACGAGAATAAGGCTTGAGACCAAATCCGAAAGCAGCTCGACGCTTCCGTTTCGGGTTGTTTATAAGTGGAAAAGCGAATGAGAAATTCTCAATGGAGAACAAGTTGTTGGTCTGGGTCGCGCCATTGGAACTCAATGAGAGGAGTTCATTCCTGAAGTCAAAGTTGAACGTGGGACGGGAGACGAAAGCCACATTCGCAGGGTTGGTCAGGTTGATATTGTAAGTGCTTAGGATTGCCAAATTGGTGTGTGCCATCCCGGCTTGTGCCGTGAGGGGACTGTAAGGGGTGTCCCCAATACCATAGATCGAGTAGGGGGAAAGGGTATTCGTTTGGGCGATGGAAATCGCTGCAAGGAATAAACTACAAATCGCAAGGATCGCTCGAATCATTCAGGTTGAGTGTTGTATTTGAGAATCGAATGGATTCCCTCCAAAACCAAATTTGGGGCTGCAAAAATGGGATTTTCAATGCGTTGCTCAAAGGAGGAAGCGTCACCGCCTGTTAAAATTACCTTAAGATTTGCATATTCAGCGTTGAATTTATCGATCCATCCGTTGATTTCAGCGACAATTCCAAAGAAGCTACCGAAGGCCATGGAGGTGTTTGTGTCGACACCAATGGAGGGAGCAATTTGGGGTGGGTTCACCTGAGGCAAACGCGCGGTGAAGTGATGCATTGCATCCAAGCGCATCTTATACCCTGGCGAGATACCCCCACCTATGTGAATTCCTCCGAGCTCAACCAAGTCATAAGTGATGCAAGTGCCCATGTCGATCACTAGAATATTGTGTTTGGGAAATAGATGATAAGCTCCAACAGCTCCACAAAGTCGGTCTATTCCTAACGTTTCAGGAGTGTTGTATGTGGTCTTTATAGGTGCTGGCGTAAGCTGATCTATTTGCAGCACTCGGACCTCGTTTGCTAGCTGGGCTCGCCAATCGTCAGGTGAAGCCCCAACGCTTGCAATGCCAATATTGGAGATGGCATTTTCACGTAATACAGCCTTGATTGCATCGATGAGTTGCGCGGTCGAAGTGACCTGATTTTCGAGCAATTTGCCTTGCTCAAAAAGACCCAATTTGGCGCGCGTATTTCCTATGTCGATGACCAGGTTCAAATTGTCAGATAAAAAAGTTGCTGATTTTGATTAATTCCTACTTTTGCCGCCCTGTTCTTAGGAACGAAGCTACGAGAAATAGAGTAGCGACGGTGCGGTAGCTCAGTTGGTAGAGCAATGGACTGAAAATCCATGTGTCG
>JABMOM010000046.1 GCA_013204105.1 Flavobacteriales bacterium | reverse complement strand
CGCACGCATGTTTAGCAAACATGTGGTTTCAGCCACTCACCCACCTCTCCTTAATGGGTGCGCAAAAGTAAACGTTTAGAAGAATTATCCGAATCTGATTACAATCTTTCGATTGAAACTTTGTTGCCAGACATAGTGTGCTTCCAATCGCTGATTGGGAAGATCTTTTTGGAGTACTTGAGGTACAAGGTGGTTCGCTTTGTGGGCATGTCCAAGCTTTCACTTTCATCCCTTGGTTCGCCTGAGAATTCGTAGGTATGTACACTCTGGTTCTTACGCTGGAAATCAGCAATGATCACTTGGAGCGTAGCCATAACTGAATAGAACTCCCCTTTGTTCGTCAGAACATACTCCTCACCGTCATATTCGTCATTCAACACGCCGAATACGATGTTGACCGCAAGTATGTTGCCCTGCTTCCTGCCAAAGCGAACTTCGTAATCCACGCCAGCATCCGATGTGAAGTAGTAGACTCCCGCAGATGGAATGGGTGGGGGATGATATTTAAAGACCTTTGGCATTTTGCTCCGTATTCCCGCAATGTTAACAATTATATTTGGCGGCTTTACAATGGCAAATAAGTACGCAAAGTGGTTAGGGGGAGCCCTCGGATGGACCTTTGGAGGACCGATAGGTGCGCTCGTGGGTTTTTCGCTTGGATACCTATGGGATAACGCAAGCCTTCAGGTTGTGCGACCTGGCGATCAGCCCGGTAATCAGACGCACGCGGGTGACTTTGCCGTGAGCTTGCTGGTACTAGCGGCCGCGATGATGAAGGCCGATGGAAAGGTGCTTAAATCAGAATTGACGTACGTAAAGCAATTTCTCGTCACTCAATTCGGCGAAGCAAAATCCTTGGAACTTCTTCGCGTTTTGAAAGACCTGCTAGAAAAGGATATCCCACTCGCCTCGGTTTGTCATCAGATCGACGCATTTATGAGTCACCCGCAGCGACTTCAACTCATGCATTTCTTGCTGGGAATAGCGAATGCAGATGGTGAGTTGCATAAGACCGAATGGGAAACCGCTATGCACATCGCGCGCTTACTGCGCATTTCTCAAAAGGACCTGGAGTCCTTAGAAGCGATGTACGATATGGACACGGACCGTCACTATCGCATATTGGAAATTGCAAAAGGAGCTACACAGCAAGAAATAAAGACCGCCTATCGAAAAATGGCGAAAAAGTACCACCCAGATCGCCTCGGTGACGTGGGTGACGATGTACTCAAGGCGGCTCGAGAGAAATTTAATCAAGTGCAAGAAGCATATGACAACCTATCAAAATAGAAATAAAGAGATGAAGAGAATAGTAATGATCGCCTGTATGGTTGGAGTTTCGGCGATGGCCTTGGCTCAAAAAGCTACGGCTCCGAAACAAGATGAAATATTGAAGCAACAACAAGAGACGACTGCCAAAGTGGATCAGGTCCTCGAGAACCAAGAAATGCTGATCGACCTGTATGGCGCTGATGTGGATTTAGGGAAAGACTTGGACAAGTTGAGCTATGCGTTTGGGATTTCCTTCGGAGAAAATTTTAAGGCCCAAGGCATCAAGCGGATCAATTATACTGCGCTTTCCAAAGGGGTAGCGGATGCATTGTTAGGAGGAGAACCAGAAATGAACGGTACGCAGGCGCAGGAGTATCTGAATGAATATATGGGAAGGATGATACAAGAGCGCGCGGCGACGGCGCAGAAAGATGGTGCTGCTTTTCTAGAAAAGAACAGCGAGCGTACAGAAGTAACCACTACGGAAAGTGGACTGCAATACGAAGTGCTCCAAGAAGGGGCCGGCGAAAAACCACTGGCTACGAGCAAGGTGAGCGTTCACTACGAAGGACGCTTGTTGGATGGATCGGTTTTCGACAGCAGCTATAAGCGCGGACAACCGGCCACTTTCGGACTGAACCAAGTCATCAAAGGCTGGACAGAAGGAGTGCAATTGATGACGCCAGGATCAAAGTACAGGTTTTTCATCCCCAGTCAATTGGCCTATGGCGATCAAGGTGCGGGCAATTCGATTGGTCCAGGGGAGACCTTGGTGTTTGATGTAGAATTATTAACGGTTGAATGATCGTTCAGTACAAGACAAAAAAAAAGGGGATCATTCGATCCCCTTTTTTTATGATGTATGCCGCGCTTACTTCTTAGACCACGCGTCGATATCGGCTTGGATACGTTCTTCGTAGCTGAAGTTTTCTCCTTCTTTTCCAATTTTGATCGATTTCTTGCCCATTTCAATGGCTTTCTTGAACTCATTGTTTTGACCCAATAAATTGGCATAGACCCAATAGCTGTACCAGTTGTCATTTTTCAACTCCACTGATTTGGCAATCCATTCTAAGCCTTCCTTGGTCATGCTGTTGTCTTCTGCATAGCTTGCTGCGCTGCGGTAAACGCGCCACAGCTCATCATCCTTAGCCTCTTCGATGGCTTGGGCAATGTTGGCTTTCACTTGTGCAGTCGGATCCGCGCTGATCATAACCTGAATGCGCTTTCCAGCCCAATCCATTGCGAATTGAGTAGTACTCATGTCCACATCGATAAACCGATACTCGAGACGCTCAGAACCACAGTCAATGGCCTCAGCCGGTGCATCGATGCGCAATGCGTCGTTTTCTTCTTTGTAGTCACCCGATCCCCAAAGCTCTGTTTCCTTGTTCCAGATAAGGGTCCAAAGGCCATCCTCCTTTGGTAGAATGAAGAGTGAGTAATCGCCTTTAGCAAGCGTATTGCCTTCAATCTTGATGTCAGCACTGATAGAGAAAAGCGTCGCTTTATTGGCTCCCGCCCTCCAAACTTCATTGTAAGGAACAAGCTCGCCCCAAATGGTGCGGTCATTGACGCCTGGTCGTGAGTAGGTAACGGCAATGTCTGTCAATCCTACGGTCTGCTCAACCATGGCGGATGGGCTAGGTTTAGGTAAGTCCTGAGCATTTACTCCCAGGGTGATAATCGCCGCGGCGATGGTAGTGTAGATCTTATTCATTTGATTTTAAATTGTTTGTTGTATTAACACAAATAAAAAGGGCCGGTTCGAAGCCGGCCCCAAAATATAGTTTCTAGGAGGATTAAGCGTAGACAATCTTGTCTTTCGCGTAGTGTCCATTCTCGAGTTTGTCCTTTACATTTTTGAAGATCTCGATGGTATAGTTCACATCTTCTTCCGTATGCACGGCGGTAGGGATCAAGCGAAGCATGATCGTATCCTTTGGAACTACTGGGTAGATTACCATCGAACAGAAGATTCCATGGTTTTCTCTTAAGTCAAGGATTACATTGGCGGCTTCAAACGGCCCACCGCTCAAGAAGACAGGCGTTACGGGTGAATTGGTGCGGCCAAGGTTGAATCCATTGTCCAAAAGCTTGCTTTGGAGGGAACGAACGATCTTCCAAAGATTCTCCTTGTGCGAAGGATCATTCCGCATCAGTTCGAGTCGTTTCAAGGCCCCGATTACCAGCGGCATTGGAAGAGACTTTGCGAAAATTTGCGATCGCGTATTGTAGCGTAGGTATTCGATGATTTTTTCCTCGCTTGAGATGAATCCTCCGATCAGCGCAAAGGACTTCGCGAAGGTTCCAAAGTAAACATCGATTCCATCCATGCACCCTTGTTCTTCACCTGTACCAGCTCCTGTTGGCCCCATGGTTCCAATGCCGTGGGCATCGTCTACAAAGAGGCGGAAATTGTAGTCTGATTTGAGGTCGACAATATCCTTCAACCTTCCTTGGTCTCCAGCCATTCCAAATACGCCTTCGGTGATTACGAGGATGCCGCCGGTGGTGTTCGCAACCAATTTGTTAGCTCGTTCCAACTGAACCTTAAGGCTGTCCATGTCGTTGTGCTGGTATACGAATCGCTTACCAACGTGCATTCTCATGCCATCCATGATGCATGCGTGGGATTCACTGTCGTAGACTATCACGTCATTTCTATCCACCAAAGCATCGATGGTCGAAGACATTCCTTGGTAGCCGTAATTGAGAAGAATGGTGTCTTCTTTTCCTACGTAAGAGGAAAGTTCGGATTCAAGTTGTTCGTGATAGTTTGAGTTACCTGACATCATTCGGGCTCCCATCGGATAGGCAAGACCCCATTCTGCTGCAGCATCGGCGTCGGCCTTTCGCACTTCAGGATGATTGGCAAGACCGAGGTAGTTGTTTAAACTCCAAGTCAAGACCTCTTTGTCTCTGAAGATCATCTTGTTTGATATAGGACCTTCCAGTTTGGGAAAGAAGAAGTATCCATGACCTACTTGGCTATACTGCCCCAAGGGTCCACGGTTCTCCCGAATTTTCTCAAAAATATCCTTCATATATAGAGATTTGGTTTAGCGCTTAATTTAGCGCAAAGTTAGTAATCTATGGTACGCTAATGCGTTGAAAGGCCCCTATACTCCAGCATTTATTAACACGTTAGTATCATTCAGACCGTTAGTTTTGCACGCTTCATGAAAAGGGCATACTTCACCATATTCTTGTTGATCTCGATCATGCTTTCAAGCTGTACGGAGTACCGTAAGGTGTTGAAAAGTGACGACATGCAATACAAGTACGATCAGGCGCTTGAATATTATAAAGATGGTAAGGTTACGCGCGCTTATCCATTGTTTGAGGAACTGTACATCGTCTATCGAGGCACGGATAAAGGGGAGCGCATCGCTTATTACCAAGCGAAGTCGGATTTCAAGTTGAAGGACTACATTTTAGCAGGCCATCGATTCAGTCAATTTTATCGGAGTTATCCAAACTCTGAGTACGCAGAAGAAACCCAGTTTCTATCGGCATACTGTAACTATATGCTGTCCCCAAAATGGTCGTTGGATCAAGGGGATACCGAACGTGCCCTGCGCTCGCTGCAATTGTTCGCCATTGATCACCCTGAAAGCGCTCGCATTGATAGTTGCAATTCTCTGCTCGATGAGCTTCGTTTTAAATTGGAATTGAAGGAATATAAAGCGGCGATCTTGTTTTACAAGATGGAGACCTACAGGGCTGCGCAGCGTGCCTTCTCTAACTTTAATCAAAGCTATCCTAGCAGTCGTTACCGCGAGGAATGCTACTTTTTAGAGTTTAAGAGCGGTTATCTCTTGGCGATCAATAGTGTAGACGACAAAAAAGTAGAGAGAATTGAAGAGGCTATGGATGCATACATTACTTTTGTCGACCGTTTTCCACAGAGTAAATTTGTCAAGGAAGCTGAAGATTTATACTCACAATTGTCAGAGTTACTTCAAGAAACAAAGAATATAAGCTGATATGGATTTATTGAAAGAATACCAACGATACGAAGCACCCACGAGTGCAGTGACCCGCGACGTTGAGCACTTGGAGGAGAAGTGTGGTAACCTTTATGAGGCGATCACCATCGTTTCTAAGCGTTCAAACCAGATCAGCACCCAGATCAAGCAGGAGCTTGATGCGAAGCTGCAAGAATTTGCTTCTGTAACCGACAGCCTCGAAGAGATCTTCGAGAACCGCGAGCAGATCGAGATCTCCAAGATGTACGAGCGCTTACCAAAGCCTTCAATCCTCGCCATGGAAGAATTCTTGGCTGATAAGGTTTATTTCCGTCGTCCAGAGATCGAGGAGAATACGGAAGAAACAGAATCCTGATACATCCCTCATGCTGAAGGGAAAAAAGATACTGCTTGGAGTTACCGGTAGTATCGCAGCATATAAAACTGCAACGCTCGTGCGAGTGTTGACCAAAGCTGGAGCCGATGTGCGAGTTGTACTCACACCATCGGCTTTGTCTTTTGTGACCCCCTTGACGCTTTCTACGCTCTCCAAACACCCCGTTCACAGTGCCTACGTAGAGAATGAGGAAACAGGGGAATGGGCAAATCATGTGGCATTGGGCAAATGGGCAGATCTGATGGTCATTGCTCCATGTTCGGCCAATACTTTGTCAAAGCTGGTCAGTGGAGAATGTGACAACCTGCTCATCGCTGTCTATTTGAGTGCCAGTTGTCCTATTATGGTGGCACCTGCGATGGACTTGGATATGTCGGACCATTGGACAACGAAGAAGAACCTTGAAACGCTCGAAGAGAAGCACGTACGCGTCCTTCCTTTTGGGGAAGGCGAGCTCGCGAGTGGATTGACAGGTAAAGGCCGGATGATGGAACCTGAAGAGATTTTCGATGCCATCGCCGATCACTTTGATCCAAGGTCCAAATTGAAAGGGAAACGAATACTCATTACAGCGGGGCCCACCTACGAAGCGATCGATCCGGTGCGTTATATAGGCAACCACTCATCTGGCAAGATGGGGTTCGCCCTCGCCCAAGCTGCGGCAGATCGTGGCGCGGATGTCCATTTGGTTTCAGGTCCAACCCACCTGCAGCACGATCCTATGGTACATCGCTATGATGTGGTTTCGGCGAAGGATATGTTCGAAAAAGTAACAACACTTTTCAAGGACACAGATGTACTGATCATGTCTGCTGCTGTAGCGGATTATCGTCCAGCGACGATTGCCGAAAAGAAACTCAAAAAGGAAGTCGTTGACCTCGCTGTTATTGAACTAGAGAAAACGGAAGACATCCTCGCCCATTGCGGAGCCATCAAGGAAAAGCAGCTCTTGGTTGGATTTGCGCTAGAGACCGATGATGAATTGGCACATGCAAGGCGGAAATTGGAAAATAAAAACCTAGACTTGCTCGTTTTGAATTCGCTTCGTGACGCAGGTGCGGGTTTTGGAACGGACACGAACAAGGTGACCTTTGTTTTTCCTGACCAAGTGAGGGAAGGGGAGTTAAAACTGAAAACTGAAGTTGCAGCGGATATACTGGATGAGATTGAAAGGATGCTTTAAGATGATGAGAATGTCGCGTATCGGAATGTTGGGTTTGATGCTGATGATGCCGTTTCTGGCGCTATCGCAAGAACTCAACTGTCAAGTGCAGATCAACAGTCAGCAGATCGCGATCAATGACAATACGGTCTTTGAAGCCATGCAGCGTTCGGTCTATGAGTTCATGAATTCAAGGCGATGGACCAATGACAAATACCGACCTTCAGAGCGGATCGATTGCAGTCTCCTAATACAAATCAATAAACGCATCTCAACCGACACGTATGAGGCGACGTTTCAGATTTCTTCTTCGCGACCGATTTACGGATCTACGTATTCTAGTCCGCTTTTTCGATACCAAGATGAATCGGTGGTTTTCAAGTACCTCCAATTCGATGTCCTCGATTTTTCATCCAACGCTTACCTGACTGAATTGACATCTATTCTTGGATATTACGCGTATGTCATCCTAGCCATGGACAATGATTCGTATTCCTTATACGGAGGTCAAGAGCACTGGCAAAAAGCCCAGCAGATCGTGAGTAATGCGCAAACTTCAGGGCAAGGGGGATGGTTGTCGTTCTCCTCACGAAACAACCGCTACTGGCTTGTTCAGAATTACTTGAACGATCGTTTTAAGCCCTTGAGAGACTGTGTGTATATGTACCACCGCCAGGGGTTTGATCAAATGAGTGAGAATGTGCAGAAAGGGCGAAGTGCTGTATTTGAGGCGCTGAAACTCACTCAGAAAGTACATAAGGCTGAGCCGAACTCCTTCAATACAAGGCTCTTTTATACGGCAAAGAATGATGAGATCATCAAGCTGTTCACAAAAGCAGAGGCCAGCGAGAAAAACGAATTGATCACGTTGTTGGAAACGGTCGACCCCGCGAATTCCAATAAGTATGGCGGGATTAACGACGGAGGAAGGTGATGTGCAGCAGCTCCGTAAACCGGGTCACTCGGTGATTTCTTCCAACACAGAAATCAGGTTGGACCGCTTCACAGGCTTGATGATGTAATCCGTGACCTCCGCATATTCCTTTGAACGGGAAATGTCACGATCATCGAATGAGCTGCTTACCAGATAGATCGTAATCTTCTTATTCAGCCTCTGCTTAAGCATTTTGAATTCATCGAGAAACTGCCAACCGTTCATGATCGGCATGTTGATGTCAAGAAAAATCACATCGGGTAGATGGCTTTCGCTGTGGCGATTTTCTAAGAAATAGTCGATTGCTTTTTGCCCATCCGTGAAGACGTTGATGCGATCCACCAAATTCGTGTGCTTAAGCTCCTTTTTTAACAAGAACTGATAGATATCATCGTCATCGATCACGCAGACTTTCATGCCAAAAGTTTTGAGGGTCGTTTTTACTTAAATGTAGATTGGACACCGTCCACAATCCCGTACTTGATAGACTCTTCCGCATTGAGCCAATGATCTCGATTGAAGTCCTTCATTACTTTGTCAAACTTTTGTCCGCAATTGTCCGCAAGAATGTGAGCGCTGAGCTCCTTGGTCTTGATGATCTCCTTTGTCTGGATCTCAATATCACTCGCAGTACCTTGAAATCCCCCTAAGCTCGGTTGGTGAATCATGACCCGACCATGATTAAAGATCTTACGGTGGCCCTTTTCTCCTCCCGATAACAAGATCGATCCCATAGAAGCCGCTAGTCCCATACAGATGGTGTGTACAGGAGACGAAATCATTTGCATGGTGTCGTAGATCGCTAAGCCTGAGGTCACGTATCCACCCGGTGAATTGATGTAAAACTCAATGGGTTCTCCAGGTTTTTCGCTCTCAAGGTACAGGAGCCGATTGATCACGTGCTTGGCCGAATCATCGTCCACGCCTCCCCAGAGAAAAACGAGTCTTTTCTCTAAGAATTTCTCACTGATCATTGACTGCTCAGATTTCTTATCCTTTCCTTCTTCTTTCTTGTCTGCCATTCTTAAGTCCATCATGGAATACTCGCATTAATTGGAGCCAAACCTACGTGATTTTTTCTTGAAAAGGAATGGAAAATGACCACTGAAGGTGAACGCCTAGAATGGGTCTGCATTCATACACTGATACTCCTCAGAAACCAAGAGCTTTGATTCGCCCGAGGAGCGATTGACACGACCCACTGTCATTGCGAATGATTCTACGTTCAGGCGGGTGTAGATAACGTGTTCACCGTCTTTTGAATAGCGAGGAAAGAGATTGATGTGGTCGTTGTCAAGAAGTGTGCTTTCGTTCCCGCTCGAAAGTGTGACTTCCATCAATGCCCATTTACCTATGGACAAGTAATCGGGATCAATGAGGCTTTCGTACACGATGTGCGAACCATTTGGAGCGAGCGCTGGGTGTTGATCTCGTCGTCCATTGTTCGTGAGACGCTCCTCTAGGCCATCAGCAACGTGCAATCGAATGACTTCATAGTTGCTTTCCGTGTTCGTTTCACCTTCGGGCACTGTCACGCAAAGAATGGATTGGTCATCCAGGTCAAAAACAGGATCTAGGTAATCCACCGCGCTACGCGTTGAAATGCGGATTGGGTTTTGACCATAGCGGTCGCAGACGTAGATCTGCCATCTCCCAATTTCCGGATCCTCAGCAGCAATTACGATGCTTTTACCGTCGTTGGACCAATTTGCCAGTCCATGCTGTTCCCAGCCATTGGCGCCTTTTGCTATGATGGTCTTGATGTTGCTTCCATCTACCTCCATGACGTTCAGTTCGGCCGATGTGTAATCGTTGATGTCCCTGCTTCCTTTAGAAGAGTAAAACAAAATGGCTGCATTTTCGGATGAATACCGAGGCCACCAGGCATCGACATCGTTAAACTGGGTCAGCTGCTCGTTGGATTCGCCTTCTAACTTCCAAATTTCAAAGTTCGAACTCGCGTTAGATGCATACACGACGCCTTCGGCGTCCGGTACTTCAATCTCATCCTCCGGAGGGGTAGCAAGAGGTTCGTCATTCTTCTTGCATCCTGCCATGAGAATAATCCCCATCACTAACCATCCCAATATAAAATGCTTCTTCTTCATGCTTTCGTCCTAGTAGACGACGTACTGCGTACTATAGTTAGGCGCGAATATCTGAATTCTGAGAAATTGGCTTTGCTGGAAGCGCCAACGGCCCTTTTTTGCAATATTCTTGATTATCCTTGTGCCGTGATTGACTCCTTAAGATACGGAATTCCTCTAGGTATGGTTTCCTTCGGCGCTATCCTCTTGCAATTTGTTTACTTGACCGATCTATCATCCCTTTGGAGATGGATACTGGTAGCAGTGGTGGGTAGCTTTTTGATTATTTATCCACTGAAGGCGAGAAACGAGGCATTCTTCCCTTTTCGTTTCGCCTTTTTAAGCGCTTTCAACTCACTTGTACTCGCAACCTTGGTCAATGGTCTTCTGATGCTGGTCTTTAAGGAAATGTTCCTAGAAGGTATTCCAGAAGGAGTACCTGATGTGAAATGGGTGCTTTCCCTGATATTCATGGAGTCGATGGGGTTTTTATTCATCGCCATCATCAGTGCAGCAGTCCTTTCTTTGGTCCTTAGAAAAAAACAAGCATGACTACAAACGAAAACTCGAACGGAAACTCTATTGAGCCAAAGGGGTGGAATGAGATCAAGACCAATGACTCTTGGATGGTATTCAAGATCATGGCTGAATTTGTTGAGGGATTTCAGACCTTGTACAAAATCGGACCGTGCGTGAGCGTGTTTGGATCTGCACGCCTAAAGGAGGATCATCCCTACTATGCACTAGCCGAGGAGATTTCGTATCGGATTACCCGTGAAGGCTTCGGCATCATCAGCGGCGGTAGCGGCGGCATTATGGAAGCGGCAAACAAGGGAGCTAAGCGCGGAAAAGGCCATAGCGTTGGCTTGAACATCGAATTACCTTTTGAGCAAGAAGCCAACAGCTACATCGACAAGGATAAGTTGATGCATTTTGATTATTTCTTCGTACGAAAAGTGATGTTCATGAAGTACGCCCAGGGTTTCGTAGTGCTACCGGGTGGCTTTGGCACCATGGACGAGCTTTTCGAGGCTTTGACCCTCATCCAAACGGGTAAGAGTGATCGATTCCCCGTTATATTAGTCGGGAAAGAGTACTGGAGTGGTTTGATAGATTGGATCAAGGATCGTTTGATTGAGGAGAATATGGTGTCCCCTCAAGACTTAGATCTCTTGCAAGTGGTGGATAATGCCGATGAAGTCGTGCATATTATTCGAGAGTTCTACCTCGGTTCCGTTATTAAGCCCAACTTCTGATCGTTTTCACCAATTAACAGAAATCTGTTTGTAATTGTGGCTTAGGGTGCGGAAAGGCCCGTGCATAGCGGGGTAGATTTGTTTTCCAAGGAAACCAATCCCTTGGACACATGCTAAAGCAACTCATCCTTCTATTTCACCTCGTCTCTATGTCCTTCGTGACGATCTTCCTTTCGGACGGGATCGAGATCGAGTCGAACCTCCCGGATGAGTTGGTGAAAGACTCCACCTACATCGTTGATGTGATCATAAAAAAAGGTGACCTTTTCGGGTTTGCCAAATACCAACAAGATTTTCCGGAAGGCTTTGAAGCCAAGCCAGTGGAAACGGCTGAAGCTAGCTTCACATTCGCCGATGGCAAGATGAAGTTCATCTGGATGGCGCTACCAGAGATAGATGAGGTCAAGGTTACCTATGCCTTGACTGCTTATGCAGATGCGCCTGAGCAAGCGGTCGTTGAAGGGAAATTCTCCTACATTCAAGACAATGAGCGCAAGAGCTATGACATACCGAATCGAACCGTTCGAGTCATCAGCGACGAAGTAGAGGAAGCGAAATTACCAGCATTGGCGGAAGTTTCGCGTCAGGTCACGGACGAAGGTGGCGGATCCTATCGGGTCGATCTCACCATTGACAAACAAGGGATTTATGGATTTTCCAAGCTCGAAGAATATTTACCTGCTGGAGCGGAAGCGGAAATGTTGACAGGAGAGAAATCAGTCTTCAGCCAGGTGGATGAAAAGGCCAAGTTCGTTTGGATGAGCATTCCGGAAGGAGATCAGCTGAAAATAGCTTACTCGGTGAAAGCTAGCGGTGATGTGCTTGCTCAACTGCAATCCATGGAAGGTAATTTCGCATTCTTGGATGAGAATCAGACAAAGACGGTAGCGATCTTGGGAACTGAGATCGATGAAGCTGCCTCGATCGCTCAAGTGGAGGAAGTGACAGCGCCAGAGCAGTCAGCTGATTCGTCTGATCTAGAAATCGCCGATGTTGGAGCAGAAGAAACTCCACAAATAGATGAAGCGGAGCCAGAACAAATGGCAACCCCGGACGAAGCGGTTAACCCCCAGGTTGAAGAGCTAATGGAAGAGCAAGTGAATATTCCTGAGCAGACAGCTTCGGCAGAGGAAACGGTGATTCCAGAAAGGGTTACGGACATTCCTTCACCTGAAACCGGCATCGTATACAAGGTGCAGATCGTCGCTGGGCATAAGGTGGTAGAAGAGACATACTTGCGAGAGACATATAAATTTCAAGAGGCCTATGTACTTGACAACCATGAAGGGTGGGTGAAGTACATCACAGGTCAGTTCAACGTTTACAAGCAAGCAAGGGATAAAAGAGAATCCCTACTAGCCGCCCAACACAATTTCCCAGGACCATTTGTGACGGCTTATAATGCAGGTGAAAGAATCACGGTTCAAGAGGCACTGATGATCTCGAATCAGCAGTGGTTCAAGTGATGCAGTACATTAAATTGTATCGTGTTGAGGCTTTCACTACCTTAGCGTCTCTTAACCCTATGTAACTTAAAGGAATGAGACTCCAGGACCATCTTTCCCTCTACGGTAGGCCTTTGGCTTTGCTGATGATCGGCATGATGTTTCTGTTGCCCACGGCACTGTCTCAGTCGGATTCGTCTGAAGATTCCACTGAAGTGACAGAATGGAACATTCGTCCTCGTATTTCCATTGGCGGTGGAATGATGAACTACCAAGGTGATTTGGTTGGCAGCAGGAGTTACTTCAATCCCTTTCAAAACAAACTTTCTTTTCACGTAAACGTGGCCCAGCCGATCACGAGCTACCTAGATTTGAATTTCTATATGCTGCGGGGTAAACTAGCGGCGGACGAAAGGACCCTCGAGCGCAACCTGAACTTTGAAAGCCAGATTACCGCGGGAGGCGTCAATTTATCCTATAATTTTTCACACTTACTCAAGCCAGATCATTCCTTGGAACCTTTCGTTTCTGTAGGGTTTGAAGCTTTTGAGTTCCTTTCCAAGACGGATCTGATCGACTCTTACGGTAATCCGTATTTCTATTGGTCAGACGGTACGATACGTAATTTGCCTGAGGCGAAGGAATACTTGGAAGCGGCCGTTGAAATTACCCGTGATTACCACTATGAAACAGACATTCGTGCCAGCAATGCTGATGGACTAGGCAATTACCCAGAGCGCGCATTTGCCATTCCTGTGGGCGTGGGATTCAATCTCATCATGAACAAGAAGACGAGCTTTCAGATGGGAATGGAATACCACTGGACCTTCACAGATTACATCGATGGGGTTACAGAAGACTCTAGGGGGGTGCGTCAAGGAAATACGAGATCTGATAAGTTCCTCCATACATTCATGCGTTTGACCTATGATCTTACGCCTGTCCCGCATGAAGAAGTTCCTGACTTCTCTGGTGGAGACATGGCCGATACCGACCTGGATAGCATTCCAGATATGGAGGACCTTTGTCCATCCACTCCAATCGGCGTAGAAGTCGATGCTGCCGGCTGTCCATTGGATAGCGACGGTGACGGCATTGCAGATTACCGAGACTTGGAATTAAACTCGCCTGAAGACGCCGTGGTGGACACGAACGGCGTTGCACTTACCGACGAGCTGATCGAGCAAATGTTCCTGGAGTATACGGACGAAAGTGGCATGTACTCCCAGTATACCAATACCAGTTACTCCCAGGAGACCGTGGAGCGAAAGACCATTCGTCCAAAGAAGAAATTCACGGTTAAGATCGGTGAGTTTGAAGAAGGGGTGGATGATAGCTTAGCGAATGTGCTGCTCAGTATGCCAGACGTAACCACCCGAGAGGAAAATGGTAAGACGATTATTGAGGTAGGTAATTTTGAAAACATGCCGGATGCCTTGCAGCGTAAGATCGATCTAGAAACGAGCGGTATTGCAACCTCTGACGTATTGGAAACAAGCGCAGAAGGCGAAACCTCACGTGTATCTACCATTGAGCAGGATATGATTTCTCGAGAGACCTTAGGCATGAGCGTTACCGAGGCGATCCAAAAGAACAAGACTTTGCCGCCACCAGAGCGTTTGATTTTGAGTAAGAATGAGTACACCCTCAATCGACCAATTGATGAACGAAGTCTGACAGCCGCTCCAGATGAACAGTACGGTGATGTCTCCGTGTACAGAATTCAAATTGGAGCCTTTGCGAACAAGCTTTCAGACGACATTTTCGATGACGTGAATGACCTACTTGTCATAACCACGGCGGATGGATTGACCCGTTATTACTCTGGCGCATTTACTTCCTATCAGCAAGCAGCGGAGCGCAAGATTGATTTGCTTCAGAAAGGCCATGATGGTGCACACGTAATTCCATTCAAGCAAGGAAATAGGGCCTTACTTCAAGATGTGGGAGCTACCCCAGCAAGCAACGTAGTGCCGTTGAATAGCGCCAATTCCGCCAACTTTGGAAAAGTGAAATTCAAGGTACAGGTCGGGGCATATGCAGGTCAGATACCTACAGATATCCTCGATAAGATGATGAGCTTAGGGCGCATCGACCAAAGGGAAGGTGACGATGGTGCAACCCGCTATTTCACCGGAGAATTTAACAGCTACGACGAGGCGAGTGGATTGAAGAATGAGTTGATTGCGTTTGGATTCCCAGACGCCTTTATCGCAGCTGAGTACAATGGAAATATCATTTCTGCCAATGAAGGCATTGACCTCTTAAAGTAATTGCAATGAAAAAGATGATTTTGATCGCTGCTACCGTTTTTGTGAGCAGCATGGCGTTAGGACAGTCAGTTGAACAGTCCTCCTCTAGTGAGAAAGCTCCCTCGGTTGTTCAAGTGAAGCCCGCATCAAGTCCCAAAGCGGGCTGCTGTGCAGGAATGGCTGGAAAGTCATGTTCTCCCGCTGAGAAGAAAGCGTGTGAGGACAAAGGAGAAGCCACGGGTAAAAACAAGGAAGGTACCACCCGCCAGAAGCGTGCTGCTAGTGCTGAGCCTGCGAAATAGAACACATTAATTGAATGGGATAGGGTGGTCGTTAGACCACCTTTTTCATTTGTTGTCATCGATACCATGCGGAGGTGTATCAACCTTCTTTTCTTTCTGTTTTCATCCGGTTTCGTATGTGCCCAAGATGATGTTATCCGTGTCCTCTTTTACAATACAGAGAACTTATTTGACACGATCGATGCTCCCGATACCTTTGACGAGGACTACACACCAGCCGGGAAATTGCAGCACTCAGCAGCGCGATATGCTTTAAAATTGAAGCACCTTGGGAAGGTCATTGATTCAAGTTTTAACGGCGCTAGTCCTGAATTGTTGGGCCTCTGTGAAGTGGAGAACCTAAGAGTGCTGGAAGGCCTTAGGTCGAACATTGGTGTACCACATCATCTTGCGATCATCCATTTTGAGTCACCAGATCGCCGGGGGATTGATAACGCGCTGATGTATGATACCATTCAATTCAGCATCCTGCATGCTGGATTGAGACGCATAGAACTTGGAGGGAGATCTGAATCTACGCGGGGGATACTTTGGGCGGTTTTGAAAGAAAACTACACCGAGTATCCGTTTCTGGTGCTCGTGAATCATTGGCCTTCTCGGTACGGTGGACGGGAAGCATCTAATGAAAAACGCATGATCGCTTCGCGCAATTGCATGGATTTGATCGATTCCGTTTCACAAGAATACCCTGAGTGCTCTGTCCTTTTAATGGGTGATTTGAACGATCATCCAGACGACGAGAGTGTACTTCAACTCAGCAAGTGTGATGATCCAAAGCATGACCCTTGCCTTGTGAACATGCACGAACAGTATTTGGAGTTAGACGCTGGAAGTCACGTTTACAGAAGTGAGTGGGCTGTCTTGGATCACATTCTTGTCAATCGACGTTTACTGTATTATCACAGCTGGTCACCTGATCCTAGACGGGGTGATTTCGTTTGGTATGATTGGATGATGTACGAGAATAAACGCGACCATCGCTTGTATCCCAATCGATTTTATGGAAGCTCGGCCTTCTATGGAGGGTATTCCGATCATCTGCCAGCTCGATTGGAGCTTCACCTTCCTAAATAGAATTGTTACTGAATTCTAAACGGCATGCAGTCAATCCCTTATTTCGGTAAATTCGAAAGCATGATTCTTAGATCCATTCCCATCTCTGTGTTGTTGGTTTTCGTATTGAGCGTTTTTTCGCCATCGGCGATAAGGGCTCAAAACGATATTGAAAACGATATCGAAAAGCTTGAGAAGTTCCTGAAAAACCTGGATCAGAACTACGTAGATGAAGTGGAGACCAAAGCCATCGTAGAAGAAGGGATGCGAAGAATGCTGGAAGAATTGGATCCTCATTCCGTGTATTTAGACAAAGACGCTTATGAGCGCGCGAATGAGCCCCTCAAAGGAAAGTTCAAGGGCATTGGGGTACGCTTTCTCATGATTAATGATACCATGACCATTTTGGAGTTGATCCCTGGAGGGGCGGCTGAGAAAACGGGCATATTAATGGGTGATCAGATCATTGCCATTGCCGATGATACGATTTCGGGCATCGATATTTCATCTAGAAATGTCTCGCGAAAGATCAAGGCAGCGGAAAGCGATGAAATGGAATTTGACATCCTTAGAAACCATCCGGATCGGCGCTCGATGACCCTCATCATCGAGCGAAGTGAGGTCGAAGTAAGCAGCGTACCCGCGAGTTTCATGATCGACAATCGTACCGGATACATCAAATTGGAGCGGTTCAGCGCTTCAAGTCTCTCCGATTTTAGGGATGGATTGGATGAACTGAAGAAAGAAAAGGTAAAGAACCTCATCCTCGACCTCCGTGGAAATGGCGGTGGGTACTTGAATATGGCGATAAAGATCGCCGATGAGTTTCTTGAGGATCGCAAGTTGATCGTTTATACCCAAGGTTTGCATCAAGACAAGCGCGAAACCTTTGCTAACTCAGGAGGAAGGTATACCGACGGCGCGTTGTATTTGCTCATCGATGCAAATTCGGCTTCTGCCAGTGAGATCCTCGCAGGCGCGATCCAAGACTTGGATAGAGGCTTAATCATTGGTCGTAGGTCGTATGGCAAAGGATTGGTGCAACGTACGGTAGAGTTCAGCGATGGGTCGGCGATGCGCTTGACCATCTCACGCTATTACACCCCTACTGGACGGAGCATTCAGCGCCCCTATGAACAAGGAGTAGATGTATACAGAGAGGAGATTCGGCAACGCACCCTCAGCGGAGAGTTGTTGTCTGCGGACTCCATAGACATTGTGGATAGCCTGATTTATTTCACCCCTTCCAAGCGAAAAGTATATGGAGGAGGTGGCATCGTACCTGACGTCTTTGTTTCGCAGGATACGACCCATTACCCTGAAGTGATCATTGCCATGCGACGCAGTAGCCTGTTTGATGGTTTTGCCCTTGACCTGGCTTTGAAGGAAGGAGAGCTAATAAAGGATGCATCAGGCAATGTGAATGCCTTCATACAAGATTTCCATTTGGGAGCAGAGCAGCTGACGTCCATTGAGCGTTTTATTGCTAAACGAGGCATAGAAATAGAGGATGGAGCCCTTGAAGCACATGCTGAAATGGTAGAACGATTCGTCAAGATTCCACTCGCCCGATACGTATTTGGTAGGGAAGCATTCTATCAGGCCATGACGGCTTATGACGACGACGTGGTAGCCACGCTCGCAGCAATCAATGAAGGTACGGTGAAAGAATTAGGACTTCGTTAGCAAGCATTACATTCGCAATCAAACAAAACAAACATGAACGATAAGATCAAAGATTACATCTTGTACGGCGTTGCAGCGTTGACGCTTATCAATACTTACTTCGTATTCACAAACAGTGGATCCGGCAGAGTGATCGACACACCGAGCTCAAATACAGCTCTGGTAGAATCATCCCGTGCGGATGGTCAATTTGAAGCTCCCAACACGGTAAGCAAGACCTTCGATGCACCCACCGGTAATACCGAAGTGGTTCAACCAGCAAAACCAGCTGGTCCACCTACTACGCTCGCTTTCGAACAAATGGAGCACGATTTTGGGACCATCAAGCAGAATTCTGAGAACAAGCATATATTCAAGTTTGTCAATACGGGACCCAACCAATTGATCATCCAAGATGCAAAAGGATCGTGCGGGTGCACCGTGCCAAAGTATCCTAAGGAACCGGTAGCTCCTGGGGAGACGGCTCAGATTGAAGTAGTGTACAAGCCTGGCACCCAGCGAGGTAGTCAATCTAAAACGGTCACCATCACAGCAAATACGGAGCCGGGTGAGACGGTCCTGAAGATCTCCGCGATGGTGGAGCCGGAGAAAGAAGATTCTTAGTAATTTACAAGCGGGTAGATCACCCGCTTTTTTTTGCGCCATGAGACAAGTCTTTCTTAGCATCTTGCTCGTTGTTGTTGCCCTATCTATAAAAGGGCAAACACATCCATTCAAGGCTGGAGAGTCCCTTCGATATGGCATTTATTACTACCTGATGGGGGTATGGGTGGGGGCTGGAGAAGTGACTTTCTCAGTACACGACGACATTTTCTTAGGGAAGGATTGTTACCGTTTTAAAGGGTACGGAACTACCTACTCGCGCTACGACTGGTTCTTTCAAGTGAGAGACACCTATGAATCCTATGCGAGTAAAAAAGATTTGAGACCCTTTCGCTTCAAGCGAGATGTGAGTGAGGGAGGGTTTTACTTCTATGAGGATAACCTCTATAATTACCGCGATAGCGTGATTTACAGCGTTTTGAAGGTCAAGGAGAACCCAGTAGAGCTGGATACGTTTGATGTCTTGCGCAATAGTTTCGATGTCTTGAGCCTTGTATACGCATCGCGCAACATTGATTTTGCGCATAAAGAGATAGGTGAGAAAATCCCGATTCGGATGGTCGTGGATCAGGAGATATTCGAATTGCACATCCGATTCTTAGGGACAGATACCTATGATCATGACGACTTGGGTGAGGTGGAGTGCTATGTGTTCGCACCGTTACTGGTGGAGGGAACGATCTTTAAAGCCGGGGAACGAATGAAAGTTTGGGTGACCAAGGACCGCAATCTGATTCCGATTTACATCGAATCTCAAATACGGGTTGGATCCATTCGATCTGAACTGAAGGAATACCACGGATTGAAGTTTCCGCTCGGAAGCTAAGACTGGGTCAGTAGTCGTAAGAAATCTTGACCTTGTCGGTAGTAGGATGAGATTGACAGGTCACGATAAAGCCTTCTTCCAGCTCCTCGTCGGTCAGTACATGGTTCATTTCCATTTCCACTGTTCCCTCTATCAATTGCGCCATGCAGGTAGAGCAAATGGCACTTCTACAAGAGAATGGCGCATCGACTCCCGCTTTCAAAGCTGCTTCAAGAATCGTTTCAGAACCTACTTGGATGGTGTGTTCTTTGTCGTCTATGATGATCGTTACTTCTGCCATGATCTAAATTCTCAGTCTTAACCCGTTCGGGTAATAATTGTTTGTTCGTGTTCCAATTGCTTTCAACCAGCCAAGTTTGATCCCTTCGTAACTGATCAGGTACCATCCCTTCGGCATTTCGTGCGGCAAATAAATACTTTCTTTTCTCAAATAGCGCAATGCATTTTCATGATCTACAGCAAGGTGGTCAATATTGCTCTCCATCATGGCTAATCCGTGCATGGGAATGACATCTTTTCCTTTGATCTGATAGCATGGAAGGCCAAGACGCTTATAGAATACGTCTGGTGCATAGGCTGCGTTTTGTATCCCGTAATTTTCTTCTTTCCATTCCCAAAAGTGAAGTGCGAATGGGGTAAGGGAAGGAAAGGTGCGTTCAAAAGCCTGATCCGCATTCTTCAGGCGATGCACAATGGAAGATGATGGATCCGATTCGGAGGATCCTTTTTTCTTCAATGCGGCGATGAACAAACCTTCACCTGTAGAAATACCTGGTAGCAGATAATGGCCAATAATGGCATTGCCGTGCAGGGCGGGTAGGACGAAGTCTTTTAGATCTGAAAGGTCCGGATTGGCGAGTTCAAATGTTCCCGTGTCCAGTAGATGCAAGATTTGCTCTTCATTTTCTTTGCGGTTCATCGTACAAGTGGCATAGATGAGCAGTCCATCGTCCTTTAATGCAGGTATGAGATCCTGCAGAATGTTCTGCTGCGTGCGTATGCAGCTGTCGATTAGCTCTTCGGACCATTGGCTGCGCGCAAAAGCATCCTTCCTGAACATTCCCTCACCCGAACAAGGCGCATCGATGAGAATCACATCAAAGCGCGCGTCTGAATCCTTGAATCGATCGGTTGAAAGGGAGGTTATTCCATGGTTGAGATGCCCCCACTTCATGAGGTTTTCTCGCAACACGGCATTCCGCTTTCCATCCACTTCATTCGCGACAAGGAATCCTTCGCCGTCGAGGTAATCCAATAGGATGGTTGATTTACCACCGGGTGCAGCACAAGCGTCGAGGTAGGTGCCCTGCCTAGGAGGAGCGCATCGATTGAGCAGAAGCTCTAGTACCATGCTTGAGGAGTCCTGCACGTAATAGCTCCCTCCATGGAAACAAGGATCGAGTGCGTAGTTTGGCCGTGAATCCAAAAGGTAGCCTTGCGCAGCCCAAGGGACCCTGCGTTTCGTCGGGAGTACATGGGCCGACTTTCTAGGATTGAGTCGAATGGAGACACTTGTAGCTGTCTCTAATGCCTTCAGGACACGATCCGCTGTGTCTTCTCCAAAGTGTGCTGTCAAGGATGATATGAATGCCTTTGGAATCGATTCAGGCATGAGAAGTCCAATTACCAATGAGATATTCAGCAGCAAGCGCCGACTTCAGCTCTTGCTGAAATTGTGCCCTTGGCATCTCAACGGCGCCGAGGGATGCCAAGTGTTCGGTGTACAATTGACAGTCGATGAACGAAAAACCTTCCTTCTTTGCAAAGGAGACTAGTGCGGAGAAGGCCACCTTGCTCGCATCGTTCGTACGGCTGAACATCGATTCGCCGAAAAAGGTTTTACCCAGGGAGAGGCCGTATAATCCTCCTACCAGTTCATTCTCTGCGTAGCATTCGAAGCTGTGAGCAAATCCTAAATGATGAAGGTGCTTGTACGCTTGCACCATCTCCGGGGTAATCCAGGTGCCTGCCTGACCATCGCGCTCGATGGCGGCGCACGCTTCGATTACGCGCTCAAATGCGGTATCGATGCGTATTTCAAACTTTCCGGATCGGAGGGTTTGTTTGAGTGAGCGGGAGACGCGAAAATTGTCTGGATAGAGCACCATACGCTGTGGAGGGCTCCACCACAAAATGGGTTGGCCTTCCTCATACCAGGGAAAGATACCCGATTCATATGCGCTGATAAGCCGTTCGGGAGATAGGTCCCCACCATAGGCGAGGAAGCCTTGTTCATCGGCTTGATCTACGGCTGGAAATGCATACGCTTCATCGCTTCTCGACTTCGTGCTCATGAGGGCGTTAATAGGCGGGCATTGACGGTTTGTTGTCAAGAATACCCTCGATGCGATCCATGACGTCATCGGTCAGCTTTCCTACAACATCCAAGGATCCCAAGTTCTGCTTTAGTTGATCAAGTTTGGTAGCTCCTGTGATTACTGTACTTACGAATGGGTTTTTAAGACACCAGGCAATGGCTAAGTTGGCGGGAGTGGTTCCTAGATCCGACGCGAGTGTGTTCAGCTCCACCACCTTGGCAATGTTTGCATCATTCAGCAATTTCTCTCGGAGCCATGAAAGTTCATCGAGGGTGAGTCGCGAACCCTTCGGTATGCCGTTGTTGTACTTACCTGTCAAGATTCCGCTTGCGAGGGGAGACCAGATGGTGGTTCCATAGCCATAGTCTCGGAATAATTTGTAGAATTCCACTTCCACCTTTTTGCGCACCAACATGTTGTACTGCGGTTGCTCCATGGTTGGGCCAATCAGGTGATTTTCTCGAGCCACCATCATCGCTTCTTGCACTTCTTGCGCGCTCCATTCGCTTGTTCCCCAGTAGAGTACTTTCCCTTGTTGGATTAGATTGTGCATGGCCCAAACGGTCTCTTCCATCGGGGTACTCTTATCCGGACGATGACAGAAGTAGAGATCCAAATAATCTACGCGCAGGCGCTTCAGGGCGGCATGGCAAGCCTCCATTACGTGCTTTCGACTCAGTCCTGATTGATTGGGCTTTTCACCCCCCCAAAACACCTTAGATGAAACGAGGTAGCTGTCTCTCGACCAACCGGCTTCCGAAATGATCTTGCCCATTACCTCTTCAGATTTTCCTTGGGCGTAGACCTCGGCGTTGTCGAAGAAGTTGATCCCATTGTCGTAAGCGTAATGCATGCATTCACGTGCGATGCCACTTTCGACTTGATTGCCGAAGGTCACCCATGAACCAAAGGAGAGGGCGCTGACTTGTACGCCTGATTTACCGAGTCGTTTGTATTCCATACCGTTCTATTCTTTCGACAAATGTAAAGGTGTGTGGTAAGTGAGGAGGGAAGACTTCAACGTTGTGCTGTTTCCATCGCCTCTTTGAGTGAGATCCGTTGTCCGTTCTTGAATGCCACGATGAATGCCAGTTCGTAGCCTTTTGCTTTGAGTTCTTCCTTTTGCTGGATCGCCTGCTTCAAGGTTGCGTGCTCGCCGATGGCATATCGATAATTATCCCCTTCCATGTATTCTCGAACGGACTCTCCTTTGAAACGAGATGCGATATCTACGGGACGTTCACTTGTCAAGACATTCACGCTATAGAATACGACGGGTTTCGTCGCGTTTTTAACAGGCCTGGTATTCTTTCCTGTTTGCAATTCGTTCGCAAAGGCGAGGGCATTTTCTTCGTTTCGTTTGCTTTCCATCAGCTCTGCCTGCAAGCGATCGATCTCCTTTTGTGAGTCTTTATACTTGTCTTTGTATTCATCCCGTTCCTCACGCATGGCATCGACGTCTCCTTTCAATTCTTGGAAGGTCAAGTCGTTGCTCAGATGGGCGTTTTGAAGCCGCGCCTCGAGTTCGCTTGCCCTGTCTTTGTAGTCTTCTTCCCTGTTTTTTGAAGCTAGCACTTGTTTTTGCAGGTTTACGATGTCGTTTTGAAGCATGGACGTGCCATCGCTCTTGTGGGAGAGTGCTTGTGTCAGGGAATCGATCAAGGCATCGTCCGTGGTTAACTTCTGTTGCGCATCCCGCAGGAGCTGCTCGGTTATACGCTTGCCTTGGCGCATAGATAAGAGCTCACCTTCTTTGGTGTTGATCTCATCAGACAGCGACTCAATGGACGCTTCACCGGCACTGATTTTTTCCACCAAGCTATTGACCGATTGCCGCGTGCTGTCTTCGCGGTATTCGCTCTGCTTGAGTTGAAGCCTGAGTGATTTAACTTCCAGTTGTGCTTCGCTTTCCTTAGTGGAAAGACTATTGATACGGTGGAGCAGGTTTTGCGCATGCTCTTGCTGCTTGGTGGTGGCCCTTTCCAGCGCATCCATGTTTTTCTTTGCTTCATCTCGCTCCACTTGAAGCGTATTCAATTCATCCTCCTTTGAGGCAATTTGCTGTTTCAAAGCCCTGTCTTGGGATTCAATCGTCGCTAGCTCTTGGCGCAGGCGCTCCAGCTCCACCACAGAAGATTGCTCGGTGACATCAATGTTCGCCGTTTGCATGCGCAGGCTGTCTATCATGGCTTCGAAATCTCCGATGCGTTGGTTACTTGCATCCAGCCGGTCTTGCAATTTCTCGTTTTCATCGGCGCTACTTTCCGCAAATGCTTGCAGGCTGTCAGCATTTTGCTTGAAGTAATCGTTCTCTTGCTTTAGGGCATCGATCCGTGCATTTTGTTGTTTTGCATGTTTCTCTTGCAGCGTTTGCTCTTTTCTCCTCAAGGTGAGTTCTGATTTCAATCGGCTAATTTCCTCGGAGATGGCTATGTCATCGCCGGCAAGGGCAAGGATTTGACTGAGTGAATCGATTTTCGCCTGTTGCTGCTTCTCTGTTGCTTCTTTTACCTTGAGGTCGCGCGTGAGTTGTTCTGCCTTTTCCATAGCCCGCGCTTCACTTTCAAAGCGGTCTTGCAACTGTTGACTGAGGTTTTGGGCATAGGCACGCGCTGAATCCGCTTCGGCTCTTAATTGTTCGTATTCCGCCTCTTGAATCGTGATCTCTAGCCGCAGCAGGCTGTCGGATGAACGCATATCAATCAGACGCTGCGTAAGCTCTTGCAACTGTTCTAGTGCCCCACTGTTTCCTTGCGTCTGGTTGTCTTTCAATGTTTTCTCCAAGGACTCTAGCCGCTCAAAATTCTCCTGTTCTTGTGCCTGTTTCTTGAAGAGGTCGTCGCTCAATTTGGCGATCAGATCACTCTTCATTTGAACCTGTTTTTTCAAGTATGAAATCTCTGATTCAGCCTGACTCAACCGGTCTCCACCGAGGAATCCCTCCATGGTTTCAATGTCGCTAGGGGAAACTTCCACAGAGGTGCTGATCGCACCGTCCTCGAATGCGCGATCATCGGAGGTCTTTCCTGCAGGGTCAATGTTAGCGCGGAGGTATAGCACCTCACTCTTCACCTCCTCCCCGTATTGCATGGTGATGTACACCTCGTCATGAAAGAGACCTTCTAAGGATGCAGGGTAAATCTTCACCTTGACGAATCCGTATTCGCCTTTGAGCACCTCTGAGCGGGTGAAAATGAAATTCAACGACGGATGAACAGAGCGTACGGATAAGATCTTTGCTACTTGATCGCCAGTATTTCGAAAAATGAAGTCTTGTTCGAATTGTCCAGCACTTTGGGAGATGGCTCCAAAGTCGTGCTCGGTCTTGTTGAATACGAGTTGGGCAGAGGAAATTAGGCTCAAAAAGAGCAAGCAAAGAAGGGAGATGGAGCCGCGGAAAAACATCTACCGAAGGTAGATAGCCCCAGAACTGGATTCCTGAATGGGAGGTGCTTCTTTTCAACACTTTCGTCCACATTCTCAGACTATTGGGCACAAAATAAGGGCAAGCTACTTACATCGCACCGCTACGACCGGATACCCTTGCTTCATTCCTGACCTGGGGGAGTTCACCAGGAGCTGGTCGCGTAAGACTTGCCCTTAAGGGTGCAAAGGTACAATTCACCGACTGTTTTACAAGTGTCCTTCATGGATCGAATATTACCTTTGTGCTCCTTTTGAAAAATGGCAGTATGAACCGGTACATAAGCATTTTAAACGGCGGTAGTTTAGCAGGAGTCATCGCTTTCGGGTGGTTTCTTGTGCTGTATTTCGCCATGGGAGCGGAATTCGTCTTGGTCGATTTTAAAGAAGAATTCCTTCGAGAAGCCATGACGATTCGTATCCACCCATTTGGATCCGTGCGCATGATCGGCTTGGCGATTCCAGCGATCTTTATGTACAAAGCGGTCAAGCGCTACAAGATGGAGGAGGGGGAAGGATTCATCTTGTTTGGAAGGGCTTTTCAAGTAGGTGTCATGTTTACCTTCATTTATGCATCCTTGGCGGGCATGTTGGTTTTCCTTTTCGGAAGCACCATCGATGGTAGTTTTGTTGATTTTGCCAATACCTATGACTTGCGCGTGCTCGAATTGACGAAGGAGGCTGGCGAGTCTATGTTCCTCAACCTTGACGAGCAAATGGAATTGATCAAACAACGCGACTTGGGTTCTTTCGCCATGATGGATTTTTGGAGGAAGACGGTATCCGGCTTTATCATCGCGCTGATTGTGGCGACGCTACTAAAGCAAAAACCTCCGACATTTGTCGACAATGAGTGATCAGCCCCACATATCGATCGTAATTCCCTTGCTGAATGAAGCGGAGTCGCTTCCAGAACTGCACGATTGGATACGCAAGGTCATGGTGGCCAATGAATTTCGCTATGAAATTTGGTTCATTGACGATGGAAGCCGCGATGACTCTTGGGAGGTGATCGAGCGACTATCAGCTCAGGATCCGGGAGTTCGGGGCATCAAGTTCAAAAGAAATTATGGGAAGTCCGCTGCGCTCAATGTGGGATTTGAGGCGGTTAGCGGGGAAGTGATTGTGACCATGGATGCTGACCTCCAAGACAGTCCAGAAGAAATCCCAGAGCTTTATCGAATGGTCATTGACGGAGGATTCGATTTGGTTTCAGGTTGGAAGAAGAAGCGTTACGACCCCATTTCTAAGACGATCCCAACCAAGCTCTATAATTGGGCTACGCGTCGCATGAGTGGTATTCACCTGCACGATTTTAACTGTGGGTTGAAAGCCTACAAGCAGGATGTGATCAAGTCGATCGAGGTCTACGGAGAGATGCACAGGTATATTCCGGTCATCGCAAAATGGGCGGGCTACAACAAGATCGGCGAAAAGGTGGTCCAACATCAAGAGCGGAAGTATGGAACGACCAAGTTCGGTCTGATGCGGTTCATCAATGGCCCACTCGACCTTTTGAGCATCATGTTCATGGGGCGATTTGGTAAAAAGCCGATGCACCTTTTCGGATTGATCGGAACGCTGATGTTTTTGATCGGTTTTCTCCTGACAGTTTACTTGGGAGCGGAAAAACTCTTTTACTTGAACTTAAAAATCAAGGCACCTTTGATCACAGATCGACCTTGGTTCTATCTCGCGCTGACCACTATGATCGTGGGTGTTCAACTATTCGTTGCAGGATTCTTAGGTGAATTGTTTTCTAGGTCTTCACCGGACCGCAACAGCTACCTTGAGGCAAAACGGATCTAAAGACAAACGACCCGTGGAATGATCCACAGGCCGTCTGATCGTCCTACTATGTTCGGGTTTTATATGAACATGAGGTGGGTTCCTTCTCCATGTGCTCGGTTGTAAAAATCTCCAACCGTCAAGACTCCTTCCAAGTCGTCAATCAGGTCTTTTTCTTCCAAGTGAAACATGTCCATGGCCAATTTGCAGGCCCACATTTTCACTCCTGAGGCAGAAAGGATCTCCAGAAACTCATCCACTGGTGGAATATCGAGCTTCTCCATCTCCTTTTTCATCATTGTAGTAGCAAAGGCCTCCATTCCAGGCAGTCCACCCAACATGGTTGGGATGTGCATGGCGGGATTGCCCACGGTTGCTACGTGCAAGTGCTCGAGTTTCGATTTGGTAATGGCTTCAAGTCCGAAGAAGGTGAAAAACAATTCGGATTCGATGCCTTCCATGCGAGCTCCATTTGCTAGAATAAAGCTGGCATAGACATTCTCTAAGGTTGCCTTAGAAACGATGATCATCACCTTATTGATCTTCGCTTCTTTTTTGGTCTTTTCTTCTTTTACAGGCTGTAATAATTCCATGATTTCTTGTTTAATTGGATTAGATGCAACTAACTGGCTTTGGAATCCCAGAGATTCTACTCGCCTTCTTTAACGGGCCACCGGGGAAGAGCGCATAGAATCCTTTGATATCGATGACTCCGCTCTTTCCAACCTTTCGGATGGTAAGTGGTACCTCGTTTTTGTATTGGTCTTGGATGTAGTCGATCACCTTCCAGTGTTCGTCTGTCATCGTGATGCCTTCTTCTGCGGCGATTTCGGCGCCCACTTCTGCGGACCATTGATTGAAATCTTCCAAGTAACCTTCTTCGGTCACTCGGATTGCCGTTCCTGCCATTGTCTTTTCCATGATATTTTGATTGTGTTTGGTTTCTGTTGTTATTGTTTTGTGAGCTAATCGTCAAAGACCTTTCCGGCCTCTGTCATTTGAGCCGATACGAACGGCAAGTGTCTGCCAGTGATCAGCATGTTCCAGTAAATCCATTTGAAGGCCATTTTTCCCATGTGGTTCATGCGGCTTTCTTTGAGAAGACTCAAAGGACCTACGCCTGGGAAGGGGAAGGTTCCAGTGACCGGTTCATGGGTGTAGTTGAAATCGATCAATAAGGCCTTGCCGTGTCCAGTCTCGATGAAGCAGTTCGCGTGTCCGTCAAATTCCTCTTTCAAAGCTTCGCCTTTGACGTAGCGAAGGATGTTTTCCAATAGGATCTCACCCTCAAAGTGGGCCACGGATCCGGCTTTTGAAGCTGGAATATTGGTCGCGTCCCCGATCGCGAAAATGTTTTCTTTCACTTTAGTCTGAAGCGTACCTCGGTCGGTCGGAACATAGTTTATTTCATCTCCGATGCCTGAGCGCTCCATGAGATCGCTTCCCTTGTTTGTTGGAACAGATACGAGGATGTCGTAGCTGATTTCCTCTCCACCGTAATCTGTGATGGTCTTGTTCTCGCCATCCACGGACATGATGTTGAAGTCAGGCACGATTTTGATGTTCTTTTCCTTTAACAAGTAGTCGAGTTTTTCAGTCGCCTTAGGCTTGGTGAACGCTCCGCTCATCGGAGTGGCAAATACGAGTTCCACCTTGTCGCGCATGCCGCGATGCTCGAAGTAGGCATCGGCAAGAAACGCGAGTTCAAGTGGGGCCACTGGGCATTTGATCGGCATTTCGGCAATGTTGATGACCATCTTGCCGCCTTCCCATTTCCTGAGCTTATCTCGCAAGGCTACCGCGCCTTCTAGGGTATAGAAGTCAAACACATCCTTGTGCCAATGAGGGCCCATCATGCCTTCGATTTCTTCAGGAGCTATGTTTGTTCCGGTGGCGATAATGAGAATGTCATAGTTGTATTCTTTACCATCACCCATCACCACCTTGTCGTGATCCGGATAAATGCGATCGATCTCTCCCAACACCAAATCCACGCCGTGAGGAATGAATTTTTCGATGGGTTTTACGATTTCTTCGGGTTCGTAGACACCAAAAGGAACGAAGAGATAGCCGGGTTGGTAATGGTGTTCAGTGCGTTGGTCGATCACGGTGATAGACCAGTCATCGGCTAGTGCCCTGCGCAAGTGATTGCTCATCATGGTTCCTGCGGTTCCGGCTCCTAGTATGACGATATCTTTTTTCATGAGTCCTTGATTTGGCTTTTTATTACACTTCGAAAGTAGAATTAGACCATAGCCTAAACCATGACCTTGCTCAACATTCAGATTGACAAGGAAACCGTGACAAAAGTCACACAGCTAGTGCGTTTCAGGAAGTCCGAATGGCTACATTTGCCCTTAATCCGAGCGCGAAATATGAAAGCATTTCTGAAGGGAAGGTTGTCCAAACGTCAATACGAATTGGCGCGTTCGTTGAACTACGAATTCAAGCGGTGGAAGTGCAGGATAGGAGCTCCCAAACAATTTGAAACGGACTTGACCAAGTTTCATTTGGGCTGTGGAGATCGGCATTTGAAAGGGTGGTTGAATGTAGACCTCTTCGATAGTGATGTGAACTTGGACATTGCAAGAGGTTCCTTGCCATTTGCTGATGGTCAGTTTGAGGCGATTGTGAGCCAACATGTGATTGAGCACCTGACGATAGAAGATGAACTCATCCCTTTGTTGCAAGAGTGCCATCGCTGCCTGAGAATAGGCGGTGAGATTTGGTTGTCCACCCCAGACATGGAAAAGGTAGCCAAGTCGTACGTCGAACAGGGGAATGATGACATGGTGGAAGATCGAAAACAACGCCTTCCACATTGGGGATTGAATGGCATGCCGAACCAACATTTCATGAACGACATGTTCCACCAAGAACTAGAGCACCGCAATCTATTTGATCAGGGCTTGCTCGAATGGACCTTGACACAAGCTGGATTTACGCAATTAGAACGTGTGGATGAAGGCAAGCTTTTAGAGTGCTACCCCGCATTCCCACCTCGCAACGATGATTATCAGTCCATATACATGAAGGCGACCAAATCATGACCCAGTGAAGAGGCCCTCTTCACACCTATTTCTGCTGATTATTCTGGCGTTTGCAGCAGGAGTGCGATTCTATGGTTTCCCATGGATGGATTTTCATCATGATGAGATCAGTGCCCTGCTAAGAACCCGTTTTGATTCCTTCTCTGAGTTGATTGCCCAAGGCGTAAGAGTCGATGGTCATCCTGGATTCGTGCAATGGTTCCTTTGGGTGTGGACTGGCGCATTCGGATACCATCCGGGTGTGGTTAAGCTTCCATTCATCCTCGGCGGTATAGCATCTGTTGGGCTCTTGTACGGCGTCGGCAAAGCCTTATTCTCCGCTCGCGTGGGATGGTTGGCGGCATCCTTTATGGCGGTCTTGCAGTACGGTGTGATTTTCAGTCAATGGGCCAGACCGTACGCCTTTGGGATGCTCTTTGTCTTAAGCGCGACTTGGTTCCTCCTGAACTACATCCGGACCAATAAACTTCGAGACCTCTTGTTCTTTGCGGCAACAGCGGCTCTTTGTGGCTATACTCATTACATGGCACTGCTCCAAATCGTGGTGGTGAGCGTGATGATTACCGTGTTTCAGGCCGAAAAACACCAACGAAAATGGTTGGTGATTGGTGGTTTATTGGCTGCCTTGATTTGGCTGCCCCACTTGAACATCACCTTGTATCACCTTTCTCTGGGGGGCGTTGGCGACTGGCTACAACCTCCAAGCGCTGATTTTTGGAAACGCTTAATCGCCATGAGCTTTAACCATTCTTGGATCATCGGAGGACTGGTTCTGTTTGTAATTTTCTCATCTATCGGCAAATTTAGGTGGAGCAGAGAGGATTGGATGAAGCGGACAATGCTGGCCGGCATGTGGTTGATCCCCTTTCTATTGGTCTTCGTTTATTCCCATCGTGTAAGCGCCTTGATGCATCATGCGAGCATGTTCTTTTTATTTCCTTTTCTCTTGCTCTTGGTCGCCAGCTTTGGACAAGCATTCCATGGAGAATCGGTGAGGTTTATCGCTGTATTCGTGCTCTTGATCGGCACCTATGAACTTTTCTCTGCGCGTCAGCACGTGGCCACAAACCTGCGCACCGAATACCAGGATCCGTTGCGCTATGTAGCAGAAGTGGAAAAAGAATTGCATCCAGACCTGCAGGGCAAGAAGATCCGCTTGCTGATGGACTTGAGACTAGACGCTGTGGAATTTCTTCAAGAGCAAGGGATTGCCGATTATTCGAAGGTCGATTGGATCGAGCCGATTTGGAATGAAGGACTGTGGAGTCATTACCTCGATACAAGCTCGGCGGATGGGATCTTGATCGTGACCACACCGGCGTCAAAACCAGAATACCTAGCCGCCGCACAATGGTATTTCCCGGCTTTTATTACAGGGCGGGCCTATCACACCGCCAGCGCACACCTTTTGTGGAGAGGCGAGGGCTCCAGTGCCATGCACTTAGGTGTTAATTCGGCATCAGAAAGCTTAGGGGGCGAGGACTACGGACATTCGCTCACTGTAGATCTTTCAGACAGGGATGGATACCATTACCTATGTGTGAACGCCGCTTTCTCTGCTGGATTGGTGGGAAATGCCCAACTCGTTTATGAATGGACCTCCAACGATGGCAGAAAAGAACGGCGGTCTGCTTACCTCAAGAATTTTCGGCAAGCCGCTCCTTCACAGTACGTTCTCCTTGGAGGAGACATCCGGGATCTGCCTGGTTACGAAGTGGGCGGCACGTTGAACACGTACATATGGAACCCTCAGCGGGATTCTTTTGCTGTGGAGTATTTACAGGTGAATACGTACCGTGGCGTTGAAGGTCGTTATGGTTTGTTTTCGGATAACCCGAAAGTGAATTGAAGTCGACATGGATGCAAGCCCTAAGTCTGTTTATCTTTCCACTCTTATTTGAACTACCATGAAGACGATTTTATTTTTGATCACCACTATTCTTTTCAGCGCAGCGGTGCAAGCGCAGACCATGTTCATTGATTATTCTGAGCGTTCTGAAGAGAACACTGCTGCCATTCACATCATGGAGGCGAAACAGACCATTGAAACCGAAGAGTTCGATGACATCATCACAGCAAAGACCAAGTTGATCAGGATCATCGAAAACTACCGTACAGATGGGTATGAGGTGAAATCCTCCAACGTTTCGACCCACAAGCACGGAAAGAGCTTTCACTATCACTACCAATACATTTTGCAGCAAAACCCCCTAGGAGGCGGTGAAAGAACCAGGCCAATGGGAGATGTCGATGGCATGCAGAAGCGAGAGCGCCTGCAGAAACTTGAGGGCAAGTCAGAGAAAGGCAGCTCCTCCTCTGGAGCCTCGGAGCAAAGTGCACCAGCATCCAAGCAGGAGCAGTCTTCGCAACCTGCAGGTTCTGGGGATAGAGGAACACCAAAAATGCAATCCAAAGGCAGTGGAGGTGCGCAGCTCGTGCCCAAGGTGAAATAGAGAATATTTAGATTGACCTCTGTCCTGTAATGCGCGGGTGTTTTACAAGGGAAAACACCCATCAACCCTTCCGGTTTGTTACTTTTGCAGACCGCAAAATCAGTACTTCCTATGCAGCAAGTAGCTCCCTATCAACCCAAGAATAAAATCCGCATTGTTACCGCAGCTTCGCTGTTTGACGGTCACGACGCCGCGATCAACATCATGCGCCGGATCATTCAAAGTACAGGTGCAGAAGTGATCCACCTCGGACATGATCGAAGCGTAGAAGAAGTTGTGAATTGTGCGATCCAAGAGGATGCTCAGGCCATTGCGATGACGAGCTACCAGGGAGGCCATATGGAGTACTTTAAGTACATGCACGACCTCTTAAAGGAAAAAGGGGCGGGTCATATTAAAATTTTTGGAGGCGGGGGCGGCACTATTCTCCCCGAGGAGATAAAGGAACTTCACGCCTACGGTATTTCCAAGATTTATCATCCTGATGATGGTCGTTCTATGGGTTTACAAGGCATGATCAACAACATGCTCGAACAATGTGACTTCGCGACGGGTGTCAACCTGAATGGAGAAGTTTCACATCTGTCCACGAAGGACCGAGGATCGATAGCTCGACTGATCTCGGCAGCGGAAAATAACCCGGAGGGGTTCAAAGATGAACTCGCCAAGATCCATCAACTCGCGGAGAAGAGCAAGGTTCCCATCTTGGGCATCACCGGCACGGGTGGATCAGGAAAGAGTTCACTAGTGGATGAGCTCGTTCGTCGCTTTTTGATCGATTTTAAGGATAAGACCCTTGCCATTGTTTCGGTGGATCCTTCTAAGCGTAAGACTGGTGGGGCACTACTTGGCGACCGTATCCGAATGAATGCCATCCGGAATGATAGGGTCTATATGCGTTCACTAGCTACGCGGCAGAGCAATCTGGCCTTGAGCAAGCACGTCAAAGAGGCGCTGAGCATTCTTAAAGCCGCCCAATTTGACCTGATCATTCTTGAAACCTCAGGAATTGGACAAAGCGACACCGAGATTCTGGATCACAGCGATGCCAGTTTGTACGTGATGACACCTGAATTTGGTGCGGCCACTCAATTGGAAAAGATTGATATGCTTGACTTTGCGGATATCGTAGCCGTGAATAAATTCGATAAGCGAGGGGCGCTGGATGCGGTACGCGATGTAAAAAAACAGTACCAACGCAATCACCAACTGTGGGATGCTAAGGTGGACGATATACCCGTGTATGGAACCATCGCGAGCCAGTTCAACGACCCTGGTATGAATACGCTCTACAAGGCGATCATGGACTTAATGGTCGACAAAGCGGGGGCTACGGAGCTCCAATCGACCTTCGAGATCACCGATGAAATGAGTGAAAAGATTTTCATCATTCCACCAGCTCGAACACGCTACCTCAGCGAGATTTCAGAGAGCAATCGTGCCTACGACAAATGGGTAGACGACCAAAGCGAAATTGCAGATAAGCTGTATGCAATGACCCGAACCATTGAGGAAATCGGGAAGGACGATAAAGGGCAGGACCTGGTATCTGCCATTGAGAAGAAGCTGGAGCTGATCAAGAAGGACTTGGATCCACACAATTGGGATCTACTTCAAGACTTCTCTGCGCAAATGCAACGCTACAAGGATGAGTTCTACACCTTCAGCGTGCGCGATAAAGAGATCAAGATTAAGACGCATACGGAAAGCTTAAGCCACTCACAGATCCCAAAGATCTCAACACCCAAGTACAGAAGTTGGGGAGACATCTTGCGCTGGAGTTTGCAAGAGAATGTTCCGGGTCAATTTCCATACACCGCTGGCTTGTTTCCATTCAAGCGAGAGGGAGAAGATCCAACGCGGATGTTCGCAGGAGAAGGTGGACCTGAACGAACCAATCGCCGCTTTCACTACGTGAGTTTGGGAATGCCCGCAAAACGTTTGAGTACGGCGTTTGACTCGGTTACTCTCTACGGAAATGACCCAGATCATCGCCCAGACATTTATGGAAAAGTGGGCAATTCAGGGGTAAGCATTTGCTGCCTCGACGACGCTAAGAAGCTTTACTCGGGATTCGACTTGTCGGATCCGAAGACGTCGGTGTCCATGACCATTAATGGCCCCGCCCCGATGTTGCTCGGGTTCTTTATGAATGCAGCAATTGATCAAGCATGCGAAAAATACATCGTCGCCAATGGGCTTGAAAAGAAAGTAGAAGCCAGACTTAAAGTGCTTTGGGAGGACCGTGGACTCGAGCGCCCAAAATACCAAGGTGAATTACCAGAAGGTAACGATGGCCTAGGTCTGATGCTGATCGGGGTTACGGGAGATCAGGTGCTGGAAAAGGCAGTGTACGAGAAGATCAAAACCGAAACGATGAGCGTTGTTCGGGGAACCGTTCAAGCTGATATTCTCAAGGAAGATCAGGCTCAGAATACGTGCATTTTCAGCACTGAATTCGCCCTTCGATTGATGGGGGATGTGCAGGAAAGCTTCATTGACCATAAGGTGAGAAACTTCTACTCAGTTTCGATCAGTGGATACCACATCGCCGAAGCAGGTGCAAATCCAATCTCCCAGCTGGCCTTCACGTTGGCGAATGGATTCACCTACGTTGAGTACTACCTCAGTCGAGGCATGGACATCGATGCCTTTGGTCCCAACCTCAGCTTTTTCTTCAGCAATGGCATAGATCCTGAGTACGCCGTGATCGGAAGGGTAGCTCGCCGTTTATGGGCAAAGGCCATGAAGAATAAGTACGGTGCCAACGCACGCGCGCAGATGTTGAAGTATCACATCCAGACCAGCGGTCGCAGTTTGCATGCACAGGAGATCGACTTCAACGACATCCGAACGACCCTTCAGGCCTTGTACGCGATCTATGACAATTGTAATTCTCTGCATACCAATGCATACGACGAGGCGATTACTACTCCGACAGAAGAGAGCGTTCGTCGAGCGATGGCGATCCAGTTGATCATCAACAAAGAACTGGGCTTGGCCAAGAATGAAAACCCCTTGCAAGGATCCTTCATCATTGAAGAATTGACCGAACTGGTTGAAGAAGCAGTATTGACCGAATTCGACCGCATCACAGAACGAGGAGGGGTGCTGGGTGCAATGGAAACGATGTACCAACGGAGTAAAATTCAGGAAGAGAGCCTGTACTATGAAACCTTGAAACATACGGGTGAATTCCCGATCATTGGTGTGAATACCTTCCTGAGTTCAAAAGGAAGTCCTACCGTCTTGCCTAAGGAGGTGATCCGTGCGACAACCGAAGAAAAGGAATACCAGATCAAGATGCTGAATCACCTGCAAGAAGCATATGCGGACCGACAAGAAAAATTGTTGCGCGATTTGCAGCTAGCTGCCATCAACAACCGCAACATGTTTGAAGAGCTTCTCGAGGTGTGTAAGTACTGTTCACTCGGACAGATCACCAACTCACTGTTTGAAGTTGGAGGTCAGTACAGGCGGAATATGTGATAGCGTGAATCCTTGATCCTTTTATCCTTAGGACTTATTCTCGGTGAGGGCTCGAATTCTTAAAGCTTCTTGGGAATCTTTTAAGGCGGACTATTTCAGCTGCGCTTCTTGGAAAGAACCACTTGGTTTCGCTTCTTTTTTGGCGATTGAGATGGACTCCGTCTCTCGTCGCTTTCGGTTGAGCTTCTCCAAAAACTTACGTTCAGCATCATAGCCTTTCTTCATGGCAAACATGGTGACGCCCTCAGAAATGCGCGTTACTATGAAGAGGAGCCTGCCTGGAAAGGTGTGTACCGATCTGAATTTTTTACGCTGAAGCTGCTTCATGATCTTATTGACCGCGTATTGCTGGGTTGCAGGGCGAATACCTGGTCGAGATGGAACGGGCTCTAAGGTTCCATCCGGCGCCAATGTCCTCTTTACACCGTCATTTTCCGTGAATCCAAGGCATGTATAGCCCACAAAAACACCGTGACGTTGCATTTCTTTGCGAAGACTCTGGGCCAATCCAATCATGGACATCTTGGCTGCCGAATAGATCGAATGGCCGCCTAAGCCATGAAGACCCGCGAGACTTGAAATAAACAGCACGCTACCTTTTGTTCGACGCAAATGCGGAAGCGCGAAGTGGGTAACGAGCAAGGATCCTGTAGCGTTCGAATCGAGCACTTCGCGGATCACTTTCGGGGCACTGTCTTCAAGGTCTCCATAAGACGACATGCCAGCGTTGTTGATCAGTACATCTATTCTGCCGAAGGTTTGAAGCGTCGTTTCTATGAGTTGCTGTGCGCCCTCTTCCGTGGATACATCTGCCGGAGCATAAACCGCCCTGTTCCGTGCAAAACTGAATTCGTGTTTTAAGTGCTCAGCCTTTGCCGCGGATCGCCCGTTGAGTACAACATTCGCTCCCTTCGAGAGAAAAGCGTGTGCTAGTGTTTTCCCTACTCCTTGGGTTGAACCCGTAATGACAATGGTCTTGCCGGCAAAGCCGCTCCCCAGTTTTACATAGCCATTATTGCGGAGCCACGTTGCACATTCATCGATTGCTTGGGAAATAGGCGTTTCTGGCATCTGTAATTCAGCCAGCGCCTTGCCATTGGAAAAATAGCTTCCGGCCTTGCTCATGCGGGCCATTGTAAAACTGAGTCTTGGGGGGACGCCCGTGGACCTAGACCAGATGGAGAGCGCTCCACCGCCGATTAAGGTCAAGAAGTGGGGTACTTTTCTGAGCTTCCGCTTTTGGCCCAATCGTTCGAACACCAAGGTGAAGAATTGTTTGTAGGTAAGGTTTTCGCCAGCAGCTAGGTAGCATTCTCCTGGACGCCCCAGATCAATGGCGTTGACTACTGCTCGGGCAACATCCTTTGAATAGACGAAGTTTCTACCGCCTTCCGAGTATCCTGGAACATTGCCTTCCAATGCGTTCAGGATCAACTTTCCCGAAGAGGGACCAGAGTCGTACGGCCCGAGCATGAAGGTTGGGTTTACGACAACAACGGGGAAGGCTTCTTCTTTGAATTTTCTTAAGAGTTCTGTTTGAATCGCATGCTTGGAATCCATGTAGTCGAATCCATATTTAGCGGCTCTGTAGGAGCCTTTTTCGACACCCGGGTTGGACTGTGTTCCCGCGTCGAACGAATTCGCGGTTCCGATGTGCACGAAACGCTTGATTCCAGCCTTTGTCGCCGCTTCAACAAGCTTTAACGTGGCGTCGTAGTTCACCGCCCAAACATGCTTGTTTCGCCTTGGCCAAATTGAGGTTGATGCAGCTAAATGTATGATGTAGTCACAATCTTTTAGCCATTCATCGAGCGGAAGGTCTGCGCAAAGATCTCCTTCACTTACCCGCATGTTTACCCCCTCGATCACGGAAGTGTTGCTTCCTGGATAGATCAACGCGTGCACCTCACATCCATCTTGTATCAAGGTGCGTACGACGCTCGCTCCGAGCATACCATTAGCTCCAGTTACAAATACCCGTTTTTTCATCTGTTTTTCATTTCGGCTTTTCGGCGTTTTAATCGCCTTTTATGCTTCGAAATTCAGCTTTCAAGGATACGGATTTATCTGCTGCCTAGTTTACAAAATCGACTCCATCTCATAGGTCACATTCGGTTGGACTACTTCTGCTGAAATGCCCAATTTGTCTTGTATTTGCAGGGCCAGTGTATGGCTAGCCATGGGTTCACCATGGTTGAGTAAAACCTTGGTGAGGCGCTTGTCAAACTGAGCGGTCCAGTCGATCAAATCAGCCTGGTCTGCATGGGCGCTGAGGGATGCTGTTTGGAATACCTCCATGCGCACGGGATGCCATGCCCCGAAAAATTTGATCTCATTTGCTCCTTCTTGGATTTGCCTCCCCCTTGTTCCTGCGGCTTGAAAACCGGCCAGCAGGAGGGTGCTCTCAGGATTTGAGAGGTGCTTGTACAAGTAGTGCAGAACCCGTCCACCTGTAATCATTCCGCTTCCTGCCAAGACAATTTTCGGACTATCGTCGGCCTGAACGGAACGCGAGTGCGCCGCATCTTTTATGAGGTGTATGCCGTTGCACATATCTTGACAGCGCTTTTCGCCTATGGCATGCCAGGAAGGATACTTCAGAAAGACCTTTGTGGCATTTATGCCCATGGGACTGTCTAAGAATATGGGAAGGTCGGGAATGTCCCCTTTGGCTTTGAGGAGCGTTAGGAGGTAAATGATTTCTTGAGCACGCTCCACGGCAAAAGTTGGAATGATGAGGGTTCCGTTCTTTTTGGCTGCGGACAAAACCGCCACCTTGACATCGTCGTAGGCAGGAGTTTCTGGATGCAGCCGATCACCGTAAGTGGATTCAAGTACCAGGAGATTGGCTCGTTTCAAATGTTTAGGTGGGGTAAGTAGAAGCGGTTCGGATGTTCCCAAGTCTCCCGAAAAGACGATGGTCTTTTCTCCTACGATCATTTCAATCATGGCGGAACCCAAGATGTGTCCGGCCGTGTGCAGTTGGAATTTAAAGCTGGGGTTGATCAATATCCATTCGCTGTATTCGTGCCCGACTATGAGTGGAAGCACATTCTGCACGTCTTCGAGGTTGTACAACGGCTTCGCCTCCGCATGTGAAGAATAACCGTGTCGATTTGCCCTATCGGCTTCTTCTTCCTGAATTTTGGCGCTGTCCTCCAGAATGATTTTTACTAGGTCGGCTGTAGGCTGCGTGCAATGAATGGGACCTGAAAAACCTTGACGTACCAACTTCGGTAAATAACCACAGTGGTCGAGGTGCGCATGGGTCAAGATGACTTCATCGATTTCCTTGGGAGGAATTGCGAAATCAAGCCAGTTTTGCGCACGGAGCGCCTTGAGGCCTTGGAAAAGACCGCAATCAATAAGTACGCGCTTTCCATTGAAGGTCACTAGCGTTTTGGAGCCGGTAACAGTGCCGGCCGCACCAAAGAAAGATAGGGTGCAATTGGAGCTTTTCATAGCTCAAAATTGCTCCTCATACGTAGACAAAAATATGAGCGAGCTCAGCGCGGAATATGTCTAGGTTACAAAGCCTTTAGCGTCTATATGCTCGAAGCTTATTTTTGTGCGATGCTGCGTTTCGTGCTCTTCTTCTCGTTTTGTCTGTTCTTCACAGGAAGGGCAATGGCTACGGTTGAGTTGGGCAAGGCACCTGATCCGCTGGGTGAGTTCGAATTCATCAGGGTGCCGCTTAAGCGGGCGGGGAACCTGGTGCTCATGGAAGCCAAAGTCGATGGGCAATTGGGCTACTTTATTCTCGACACAGGGGCGCCATATCTCGTCCTCAACGAAACCTATTTCGGTGATGGTCAAGTGACCGAGCGGCGCGTGATGAGCGACGTAAATGGGGGAAGTGATACAGTGAACGTTATCAATGTGACATCCTTTGAATTGCGTTCTCTCAAATTTGACGACCTAGAAGCCGACCTCACAGACTTGGGCGCCATCGAGAACAGTCGAGGAGTAAAGATCTTAGGCTTGCTTGGGTTAAACATGTTTCTCCAGCTTGAAATGCGCTTGGACCTTCGGAGTCTCGCATTAGAATTGCACCGCATCAATAAGGAGGGTGCAACTGTTGCACCACTTCCGGCTTGCGCTTCTTCGCCGGTCGATTTCGATTTCAAGATTAAAAACAACGTTCTTCTGCTCAAAGGCGAAATCAATGACCAAAAGCTGACCTTTTGTTTCGATACCGGAGCGGAAATCACCATTCTTTCTAATACCCTCAAGGACGATGTCTTTGAGGCGGTCACCATTACGAACAGCATGCCGCTGATGGGTAGTTCAGGTAAGGCAGTTTATGTATTGCAAGGTAACCTGACAAGCGTTGATTTTGGGGTACCACTGACCAATTGCCGCGTGGTGATTTCTGACCTCTCTAGAATGAGCAATGCCTTTGGTGTGCCGATCGATGGAATGATCGGTTTTGACCTACTTGCACGCGGTGCCATGGTCCTGAATTTTAAAAAACGAACACTTACCTTTTGTCCTATCCTATGAATCAAACGAGGAGACATATCATTTCTTTGGTGCTGTTCTTATTGATTGCGGCTTGGAGCTTGGCCCAAGATCAGCATATCAAGTTCAGAATTGAAGGCAAGGTCGTCTTCCAAGAGATTGATCTTAGCATGGAGAAAGACGCACTAGACAGTTGTCTTTTTTCCCTTGGTTTTGACAGCACCTTCAATGGCATGCCCACTCAAGGCATGAGCCGAGGTGATTGGTCAGTAGAAGATTGCACCGAAGAAAAATTGATTCTGAAACGCACATTGGCTTCATTTGACGGTGTGGATTGGGGGTACAATGAAATTCAAATAGAGGGGGGAGTAGACGTGTCTTCTAATGCAAATCACAGTCTGGCTCCTTTTGGTTTCAACGAAAGGCGAATGAAGCACCTTCAAGACCTGCGCAATGGACAAACAAGGTTTTTCTTACAGGGTTATGCCGATGCTGAGGAAGTGTACCTCTCTGGGAATTTTTGCAATTGGAGCACCCTTTCCTATCCAATGCAAAAGATGGCTGATGGGTGGGTAGTAGAGATAGATCTATCTCCGGGTGTTTGGGGATACAAGTTCGTGGTGGACGGAAGTTGGATCCTCGATCCTATGAACACCGAAACCTATTACGACGGATTTGGACATGTTTGGAATTGGGATCCGAAAGAGAATGCCAAGTTCGGCAACGAAAACAACCTCTATGTAAAAATCAATCATTCATTCACCCTTCCAGGACATACATCATCAGAGAAGGTGGTGCTTTCTGGTGATTTTACTGCTTGGAATGAAAGCAATCCAGAAATGCGCAAGAATTCCAATGCTTGGACGCTTCCCGTCTATCTGGTGGAGGGCACTTATCGTTACAAGTTTGTGCTCGATGAAGGTGGGTGGTTCGGCGAAAAAGAGTGGATCCTTGACCCGACCAATCCCGTGCAACGCAGCGATGAAAACGGCGTGCTCAACTCCGTATTAGAAGTGGGTGAGCCGATCCAGTTTGAATTGAAAGGGCATAAAGATGCAGAACAGGTGATCTTAACGGGATCCTTCATCGGTTGGAGCGAAAGCGAACTCGTTATGCATCCTTCAGCAGCGGGTTGGTATTTACCTTACGTCTTGGGGCCTGGAAATTATGAGTACAAGTTTATCGTTGATGATCAGTGGATTATTGACCCTGTCAACCAGGTCACTGCTGGGGAAAATGAAGCTGTGAACTCTGTTCGATCCGTAGGCGCAAACAGGGAGTTTATTTTGGAAGGATACGGGGAAGCCGAGCGGGTTGCGCTCAGCGGAAATTTTAACGCTTGGTCAACTTCAGGTTATACAATGACGCGTGTCGAAGAAGGGTGGAAGATTAAAGTATTCCTTCCAAAAGGAAAAGGCCTGTATAAGTTCATCGTTGATGGGAATTGGATCCACGATCCAAACAATCCACAGAAGGAACACAATGAATATGGAGCCTATAATTCAGTTCTTTGGGTAGACTGATTGAAGTTCTCACCCCTTCTGAAAACATTAAAACACCTCGGCCAGGAACGCAAGCAGTTTCGCCCAGCTCTTTTCGTCGGCTTCCTTATTGTAAGCCAAGGGAAGTTCAAATTTCTTTCCCTTTTCGGTCGCCGCTGGATTCGTGAAGGCGTGCACCGCCCCTGGATAATTGACGAACTCATACTCAACGCCAGCACTGTCCATTTCCGCTTTGAAAGACGCGATTGCGTCTGCTGAAACGAAAGGATCATCCTTACCGTTCATGACCAACAAGCGGGCATTGACGACTCCAGGTTGCGCCGGTTCAATCGGGCCAATGCTGCCGTGAAAAGTAGCTACTGCATCGAGTTCGGCACCTTGTCTTGCCATGTTCAAAACCACACCACCTCCAAAACAGTATCCAATGGCTGCCAAATGCTCTGGATCGGAATGTGCATCGTCAATGAGCACTTTAAGCGCTGCGTTGAAGCGCGCTTGAGCTCCGTCAAAATTCTGCATTACCGCACCGGCGAAAGCGCCGGCGTCTTCTGGGTGTTCAGCAGTCTTTCCGTCGCCATACATGTCTAAGGCGAATGCCACGTATCCTTCCTTTGCTAATTTATCAGCTGCATTCCGGGTGTGTTCGTTGTGTCCCCACCATTCATGCACCACGATCACCCCTGGCCTTTTACCCTCGATGCTTGCATCATAGGCGAGGTATCCCTTCATCGTAATGCTGTCTGCTTCATAGGTCACCTCTTGTCCGATCACGTTTGGTGCTGCGGGAGCGACGGTAGAATCTGCTGTTGCCGTTTCTGAAGAATGGTCACTGCTGCCGGAGCAAGAAATCAAGGAAAAGAGGGTGGTACTTACAATGGCGATTGAGAAGAGGGTGTTTCGATGCATGGTGCTATGGTTGGATTGAAAGCTATGGAACAAGAATGAAATGAGGAATTTCCACCGAATCTAAGGGACTAAAGTATTTACCATGAGCAAAGAAGTGGGACTCACGGTCTGATCACGCGATAACGTAATTGGACCAAACCTGAAGTGAAGGATTGGGATGACAGCAAGGCTAGGTTTGCTGTTGGAATGCCCTCATGGAAGAGTCTGATGCCAGCTCCCAAAAGCACGGGTACGACGGAGAGAATGATCTCATCAATGCATCCTGTGCGCAGCATTTCATTCACTACTGCAGCTCCGCCGTCACAGTAAATATTTCCACCTGGTTTGGATTGCAATTCATCTACGAGCTCCCGGATCGACCCTGGCCAGTAGGTCACTCCATCTTCACTTCCGCCAATCTTCCTGGAAATAACGTAGGTGTCTTTGTCAAGATGTGGAAAGGCCCCGGTCTGGTTCTTAACCCACATAAAGGTCCTTCTGCCGAGAATGACGGTATCAATGCTTTCGACAAAGGCTTGATATCCGTAATCTTCGCCTTCAAGTGCCATCGCTTCTAAGAAGCTGAGATCATCATCAGGAGCTGCGATGTATCCGTCCAGCGATGCTGCGATGTAGAGAATGACGTTTCGTTTTGACATGGTGGTTTCGTTAGGTCATTCCAAAATAGAAAAATTAGCTTCCTAAGCAGCTTTGAGGCAAGCTATTTACATTTATAAAGCAGAATATTTTCCTTAGAAATGAAAGATCGCCATAAAGGAACTGATCGGGGATATGTGTGTCTGCATTCCTTGCGACTTGGTCGTATTGAAGAAATTCGGCGATTCAGAGCGTTGGTAATAATTTTGAAAGGAGAAGTCGAAACGCGTATCGATCAGGAAGCTGAGGCGATTGTTTATGAAGAACTCCAATCCAACGTTAGGGCTCAAACCGATCATGGTATTCCTCGTTTCATTCACTTGGTCAAACCCCATCTGTTTCATATGGTAAAACCCACCGGCTAAATCTACTCCGATGATCGGCATGAATCGACCTGCAAGTACATGGTATTGATAACCCACGCGAGCACTGAAAGCCGACTCATCGTAATTGGAGGACCCCCACTGTCCACTTTGCGTATTGGTGTTTATGATCCCACCGAGCATTACGGAAGGCGCCTTCCTTTGTGTATCGTTTGTAGCCTAATCCAGGCATTGGGTACATTCCTCCCATCAGTTCACCTCCTCCTACAATCCCAAAACCAACAGAGTTGTCTAGGTTTCGATATCGGTCTTCGTCTGCTTGAGGGATTGGAGAAACAGCGCTTTCTTCAATCTGCGCGTAAGTGCTAAAGACGAAAGAGAATGTCAAAAGGAGCAAGGCGAAATATTTCATAGATGGTGGTTTAGAATCCGTGGTGCAAATGTGGTTTTCCGTTTAGACGTACAGCAATGACATGTTCAAAGTACGATGAGACGACTGATTTATTTTAAGAATAGACGAATGGATATGCCCTAACGTAGATGGAAGAAGCGATTATTCTAGGGACAGCCATTCAATGCCTCGATTGGTTTCGATGGCAGGGTGTATTTTTGATCCGTGAACCGGCCGAACGCTTTCCTCCTTTTGATGCTTGTTTTGTCTTTTTCTGCCTGTCATCGCCGCAGCGCTGACCATGTGGGGGAAGTGCAAAAAGTGACAACGTCGAGCACTGCAGTAGTTGAAGATGAGAAGATGGGTGGAATCGAAGGACCTACGGGAACAATGGTGATTGGTAAGGTGGTGAAGACATGGCTGGATGCAGATCGTTTTGAAGGCGATGACCACCCTTGCGATACCCACCCTTGTGAGGCGGAAATTGAATTGATGGCGGTGACACAAATCGGCAGCGATTTTCACGGTCAGTTTGAGGCGGGAGATGTGTTGAAGGTTCATTTTGATTTTACGCTCGATCCTACAAAAGACTTGTTCCCTGAACTGAATACCCATTTCGATGGTTTAAGCATCGGAGAATTCTTTAAATCAACGTTGAATACACCCTACACTTCAGATCACCCTGATCAATATCGGGTGGGTGAATACGAAAAACTAAAATGATGACGAAAAGACTTTGGAAGTGGATAGCAATGAGCCTAGTTCTAGCTGCAACGGCAGTATGCACAGCCTTGACTTTAAACCTCCCCTCATCCAGCGAGATGGATAGGGCGACACAGGAATCAGTTGACAACGATGGCCGTTGGGAATATCTGTACAACAGATTGGTTGATCCGCGAACGGGTGAAATTCCACCGAACATTCGGATGCGTGAAATGGTGTACGCGAGTCGTCTCCCAAGGGCCGACGTGATGCGCGATTCAATCGCAGTGGATTTCAAAAGCATTGGTCCTTACAATGTCGGAGGGAGAACCCGCGCCATCGCGATCGACCGATTGAACCCAGATACCTACATCGTTGGAGGTGTCACGGGAGGAATCTGGAGAACCACGGATGCAGGGCAATCCTGGACGAATGTCACGCGCAGCATGGACCATCCAGCTACTTCTTATATCATTCAAGATCCTCGAAATGGAAAGAATGAAACATGGTACTACGGCTCCGGCGAGACCATTGGTAATTCGGCATCAAAAAGTTTCAGCGCGATCTACAGAGGGAGTGGAATCTGGAAGTCTATGGACAACGGGGTCACATGGAACCACCTACAAAGTACAGGGCCGCTGCAACACAAGTCTTCGGATTGGGAGGTTATACATAACCTATGCATGGATCCGACTCGAAATGATAGCGACATCGTTTTCGCAGCGATGAAGAAGGGTATCGCCCGAAGCAGTGATGGAGGTGAGACCTGGAAGATCGTGCTCAGGTCAGGTTCTTCTTGTGACTTTTCCCGTGTTTCGACTACTACAGACGGCGTTTTTTATGCTTCGATTTCAAGCGATGCCTCCGCGAATAGAGGTTTTTGGAGATCTACCGATGGGTTTGATTGGGTGAAGATCAGTCCAAGCGCCCTCGCTGGAAGCCACCGGCGAACGGTCATAGCCGTTGCTCCGTCGAATGAAAAGATTGTTTTCTTCTACAGTTATGCGCCTAGCGCTGGAGTCAATGGTGGCATCTTGTGGCGATATGAATATATCGATGGTGATGGAACGGGAAGCGGCGGTGACTGGCAGAATCGCACTTCTGGACTTGCAAGTTCAAGCTTCAGCATGCAGGGCGGATACAACATGGCATTGGGCGTTAAGCCAGATGACGAAGACGTGCTCTTTTTGGGGAACAACAACCTTTACCGCTCAAACAATGCATTTGCTGACACTTTTCAAGTAAACCAGATTGGTGGATACTCCATCGATGGAGATTCCATTTATAACTATTTCAATGGAGGTGGAAAGCATTATCCAGATCAACAGAACCTGGCATTCCGTCCGGACGATTCGGATGTATTGATCAGTACTACAGACGCAGGAGTGCACGTAGCCCAGAACTGCATGCTCGATACGATGCAATGGGAAGGGCTCCTGAACGGTTACAACGTAACCCAATTCTACGGCATCGCAATCGACCAGGGCACCATGGGGAGTGAGGTTGCCATTGGCGGCACGCAAGACCGTGGAACCCACTGGACCAATGTGGCAGATGAAGAGCATTTATGGACGCATGTGCGAGGTGGAGATGGCGCCTATTGTGAAGTGGAGGATGGCGGAGGTCATTACTACATCAGTACCCAATACGCCAACATTGAACGATGTGAAATCGCATCAAATGGGCAAAAGAACGGAGCTTATAACGTCATGCCAAAGCAGGTGAATGGGGGATACTTGTTCGTGCATCCTTTCACCCTCGATAGAGCAGACAACGACATCATGTACCTGCCCAATGGTTATAACATATGGCGAAACACGAAGATCACCGAGACCGATAGTGCGACCCTTTTCAGTGATTGGAAGTTGATCGCTTCTCTTGACAACGGCATCACGGCGATCTCATCGAGTCCAAGCGACGCAGGAATCGTTTATGTAGGGACCTCAAGTGGTAAAGTTTTCCGCTTAGACAGTGCCCATGTTTTTGAAAGTGCACAAGTCATTCCGGCAAGCGACAGTATTTCTAACGGCGGCTATACGTCATGCATCGCGGTGCATCCTTTTGATCCGATGAAGGCGATTGCGGTATTCAGTAACTACAACTGTCGAAGCATTTGGTACACGGAGGATGGTGGCGCGGATTGGGTCGATATCGAAGGAAACTTGGCAGGGGAAACAGATCCAGGAGTTCCTGAAAGCCTCTGGTTCATTGGTAATGGCCCTTCTTTGCGTTGGGCGAGCTTCGTTCCAACGGGTGCGAACAGCGACGTCTATTTTGTCAGTACCAGTGTTGGTGTTTTCTCTACCGCCAAGCTCGAAGGGGAGAACACCGAATGGGTGATGCAAGGTTCCCAGACCATGGGGAATGCCGTAGTCGACATGCTTAAGTACCGAGGTTCTGACGGGTGGTTGGTAGCAGGAACGCACGGGAAAGGGATGTATGCAGGCCATGTTTCCTTGATCGATACTACCACTCCTCCTACACCTGAGGGCGTTGCCGAAATGGCGGCGAAAGAAAGTATGTCGATCTTCCCTAATCCGAGCAACGGTTTGGTGACCCTTCAACTTCAAGGATTTGAAGCAGGGGAGGTGAAGGCGATGGTCTATGATCAAGTGGGCAGGGAAGTCAAACATTTCAAACTTAACATTCAATCCGTTCAAGCCGAGCCTCAGTTGGATTTGAAAGGACTGCGATCAGGGACGTACTACCTTGAAGTGAAGCAAGGTGCCCATTGGGTTATTGAGCCGCTGGTGATCAGATGATCTGCCTGAAATAGGAGTTAGCCCTCAATGTTATGGGTCGAAAAGATCTCGTACTGTATGCCTTGGGTGCACACCACTCCTGCGTTGGCGCCCTCTTTTGACATCTTTGCTTCCGCCTTTGAAATATCGGATGTGAGCAGGATGGTTTTGTAGGATGCGCTACCTCCCGCTAAGGTGCTAGCAAGCACAACCAAGATGAAAAGAATTCTCATGGGTTGATTTAGGGTTTGATGCGAAGTTTTTTAATCGCTTTGACCGGACCCGGACATTTGTTTTCGTGGCATACCAGGCAATTTTGCAGCATGCCATTGAAGGCTTTTGCCTGCTCATCTTGTGAGGTCTCGAACATCTCATAATTGATCAGGAATGCTTCGGCCATGGCCTTGTACGTAGCATCGATCTTTTCGGGTTCCGTGGCATGGGCTGTTTGAATCCGTTTATACTCTTCTAAGAAATTCGTTTTCACCGTGTAACCTAGCTTGATGGAATCCTTGACCAGGGCCATTTCATCGTACATTTTCCGCATGAGCAGAGCGAGTTCTGTGCGCTCCACACCATTCACCACCATCACGCTGTCCGAGCGTGATTCCTCTCTTTTCGACTCGCTTGTTGGCTGGCCACAAGCGATAAATAAGGAGCTCGCAAGGAGTAAAGGCCACTTCAATCGTCTCATGTTCCAAATATCAGTATTATCTTTTGCGAACTATTTTGACAATAGTTGCTTATGAAAAATTCCCTTCTGATTTCTTGCCTGACGCTGAGCGCATCGATTGCCTTGGCACAGCCAGATTATTACTTTACGGAGAGTGAGGTAGTTGTTGACGCAGCTGAATATGGAAACATCCGCCCGCACGTGGTATCCTTCAATCAAGGCGTTGGTGTGATTTGGTCTAAACCAAACGGAAGCCTTTATTTCTCAAAGAAGGATGGCGAAGGGCCTTTTGATGAGCCGTTCAAGCTTAATCAATCGATTGGGAGTGTCTTTGCGGCCAATTATGGCGGAGCAGACATAGCAGCTGAAGGGGATCGATTGTTCGTTACCTTCATGACGACTCCCTACTTAGAAGCGAAGGTCTATTGGACCATGTCAGATGACCGAGGTTCGAGTTGGACAACACCGCAACAATTAGCGCTTCCGGATTCCATCATTCCTTTTTTACCCACTGTAGCTTTGGACGAGCAAGGGAACCCTGCCATCATGTTGATGGCGTACAATAGCAACTATGCTGATCCGCAATATGTCGTAGCTCGTTCCATGGATGGGGCTAGCTCATTTTCTGGCCTGGTGTCGTTTTCAGAAGATGCTCCTCATGAAGTGTGTGATTGTTGTCCGGCGCATTTGCTTTCGGGACAGGATGCCACCTTAGCGTTCTTCCGAAACAACGACGCCAACATCCGGGACATTTGGTATGCCCACATTAGGAATGAAGACGATCATACGGATACGGTTTTTGATATCGACCCGAGCGACTGGTATATCGCAGGCTGTCCCTCAACAGGGCCAGACGCATCCTTTACTTCGCAAGGAGTGCATACCGTATGGTCTTCTTCTGGTTCTGGTCATCCCCAAGTGCTTTCCAGCGTACTGAACCCAACGACCAATGAGGTGACTTCCGCTTTTCTAGCCGGTTCTGATCTTTCCCAGTACACACCGCGTATAGCGGCATCTGGAGATACTATTGCAATTGTCTTCGAGCAAATCGAAAGTCCCATCACGACGAGTGTAGTCATGTTGTCTGTAGATGGAGGAGATAATTTTACGCTGCCGATTGACATTGTCAAGGATTCTTCGGGCATTTATAATGGACCCGATGTTGCGTATTCGAACGGGGGATTTGATCTCGTATACCGCGACATCTTCGACGCATCCATCCGCTACAAGCGACTGGAGTTTGGCTGGCCTGCTGCGATTGAGCACACCGGAGAAGAACATCAGATTCGTGTGTTTCCAAATCCTAGTTACGGTATCGTGCGGGTTGAAGGATTACGAGGTTTGGTGGACTATACGGTGCTTGACCAAATAGGACGTACAATCATGGACGGTAAAATGGACGCGAATCAGCCACGGTTGGATATTTCGAGGCTCCCATCTGGAGTGTATATCCTTTCTCTACGCAGTGCCGACGGGCATGCCAGTAAGCGTCTATTTAAATTGTAAATCGGTGGATTGAGAAGCCTCCTCAAGGCTTCATTCGTTATTTGCCCCTGAATCCAGCGGCTTCATCCTCTGCTTTCGTGCGCATGCGATCCATCTCTTCTCGTTTTTTCATGAGATCTTCCATCGTTCGTTCGAGGCTTTTTTGATCATTCTCTAGTGCAGTGACCTTTTTGATGAACTCTTCTTGGGAAATCTCACTTGCTTGCATTTGCGCTTCAACCTTTTGCCGAGCTTCCTCGATTTTCCTCCTGCGAGTGTCTAAGTTTTGTTCGGCTTGCATAAGATTTTGTTCGGCTTCTTTCGCGGCTTCTGATGTATACGCTGAGGTCTCAGCGCCTCTAGGGTCGAATTCGGGAGGTCTCATTTCTGCTGGACCGGCGTGGTCGGGATTCGTCGTGCGGCCCTCTGCGTGTCCCTGGACCAGTGTCTCTTGTGTGGATGGGATATCTCTGGTTTCAGCCTCTTCAGCCGAGGTAGTTTCTGCTTGAGAGGAGGGTGCTCCACCTTCACTACATGCCAACATGAAGCTCGGGAAGAAAAGTACGATCAGGATTTTTTTCATTGGGAGGGAATTAGGGAAGCAAACTTAAAGGGAAGAACGTGAAAACGGCGTATCAGGAAAAACAAAGCCCCGGTGAACCGAGCGGAACACCGAGGCTTTAAACCCACCTACTATGAAATAGATTCCAAATGTATGAACATTAAGTGTAACGACAAATAAAACTTGTTTCACGAAGTCATGGGAGTATTCAACATTCCTTTCAGCATAAGCTCTGACCGTTCGTACTTAAGAATCAGCGTTTTGCAACATGGATAAAATATCTTGGGGACTTGTTCGACCTCAACTTGAATGGAAATCATTTCAGAAATACATAGTATCCAAAGCGAAAATCCAGGTCTCGACGGTTTTGCGGAGAAAGTGAAATTGGAGAAAGGAAGATTACTTGGTTTTATCCGAAAGCAAATCGATGACGTGGAAGATGCAGAAGATCTTTTGCAAGATGTACTGGAGCAATACGTGAAGCTCGGCTCTGATGGAGAGTCGGTTGAAGATTCCGTTGCGTGGTTATATGCAGTGGCAAAGCACAAGATCGTCGATTTCTTCCGAAAGCGAAGACCTATCAGTGAGCATCGGTTTCATGAGGGGGAGCGTATGATTTGGGACACAGCTGTTTCAAATCGACCCGCTCCAGATGATGTCTGGATGAGCGAACTGTTCTTGGAAGTTTTAGAGGATGCCCTTGCTGAATTGCCAATGGCGCAGCGGTGGGTCTTTGAACAACACGAGATGGAAGGACGGTCCTTTCAAGCCTTAGCCAAGGAAACAGGCGAAGCGGTCAATACGCTCATTTCCAGAAAGCGGTATGCTGTAGTGCACCTGAGAAATCGACTGGAGCCTATGTACAGAGAAATGGTAACAGATAAACAGGCGAATTAGCCATAAAATTTAAAAACATGAAAAAGAAATCATTCAAATGGATACTGAAGGCAGTCTTGCTCGGCGGGATCTTTATCGTTGCTTCAGGAGTGGCTGTAATGGCGTTGTGGAACTGGATCTTACCCGCAGCGGTGGGTTTCGGAACGCTCACTTTTTGGCAGGCATTGGGCTTGATTGCATTGAGCCGGTTGTTGTTCGGTGGTCTGACCCGCGGACGTAGGAGTCATTGGTGGAAACATCGGATGAAGCATCGTTGGGATACCATGTCTCCGGATCAACGAGATGCCTTCAAAGCCAAGTTCGCAGATCGATGCGGCGTACCTTCTCACGAAGCAACAGCATCAGCATAAAAAAAAGCCCCGAAAAGGGGCTTTTTTTATGCTCAATACTTTCCTTTTTCCCACCAACGTGATTCGGCAGTCTTGTCGCCTTTCAGTGCAAAGACCAAGTAATCTTTCTTTCGCCAGAGGTAAACGATGAAATAATCGCCACTTGGGATCTTGTAAGAGGGAGGGAGGGCTTTTCCTGTTGGTTTTCCATCTCGCCCTATGGTCAGTTTTTGGTTCTCGTAATCGGCCAAAGCGCCTTGGTAGTATGGCTCTCCCATGCTGCTCAAGACTTGATCCTTCGTGGCGCCCACTTCTACGAGCTGATCGCCCAATTTTTTCATGAGCTTCTCAAAATCACTGCCCGTGGTATCGCAGTAAGGGTTGTTGTATGATTTCAACCGTCGAAACTCCGTCGAGACTTCCTCCATCGGAGCATCATCGATCGATTCGAGTAGCGTTGAACAGCCGCCCTGCGCTTGGATGTTCGAAGTTAGAAGCAGCATTCCACAGGCGACGGAAAGGATCAATAAACGTGTCATGATAGCATTGATTTTACGATACAAGTATACATACTCGCCTTCATAGGCTTACTACGATTCCCACCCGTATCATTGGGAGGATAGACGGAGACGTGTTGAAGCGGAGTACTTCATAGAGTGCGGTGGCGCTTATACCTACGTTGTTCGATATAGACTGGAGGTAGCCAATGCCAAAATATAGAAAGGGCAGGTTGATGCGTTCACCGCTTCGATCGAAATAACCGTTCAATACTTCGTACTCAGCATGCGTATAGATATTCTCAAATGCGAAGAATCGTCCAAAACCACTTGCGCCGAAGACGTTGCTAGACAATTGATTATACCCTTGGATCTTGTAATACTGGTAGGTACCCCTCATGCCCAACAAGAAGCGTTTGTTAAACTGATAACCAAGCATTGGTGAAACATTGATAAATGTGATGCTGCCGAACTGGGCACCCACGTTGCCTCCTAATCTGATGTGCTCCTTGAGGCTGTATTCCTCTTCTTCTTGGGGTGCTTCGGTTTCTTCTTGTTCAAGTCCTCCGCTGAAATCCTGGGCAACTAACCCCTGCGGAGAAATGAAACTCACCGCAATGAGCGCAAAGAGTGCTACTCCTATGTGTCTGTACATTTTCATTCTGCAGCGTCTATCATCAATAAGCATTCCACCACTCATCAGTAGTCAGTTCTTCTCTAATAGCAAGACGCTCACCGATCTTAGGGGTTAGTAAAGGCATGCCTAATTCCTTGGCTTTTACCGTAACCCGCTCCGCTGGTTCTTTCCAAGGGTGCAAAGCCAATTCGAACATTCCCCAATGTATTGGAATCATCGCTTTCGCATTCAAATCCACCGCTGCTTGGGCAGATTGTTCTGGAAGCATGTGGATGGCTTGCCATAATTCATTGTACTGTCCACACTCGATCAGGGCCAGATCAAAAGGGCCGTATTTCTCGCCTATGGATTTGAACCCTTTAAAGTAACCTGAATCACCACTGAAATAGATGTTCTGCTCAGGGGTAGTGATGACCCAAGAACACCAAAGCGTTGTGTTTCGGTCGGTGAGACCGCGGCCGGAAAAATGCTGTGAAGGCGTGCAGGCTAGGCGGATGTCATCCATTTGCACTTCTTCCCACCAATCCAGTTCAGTTACAGCGTTGGAGTCTACGCCCCAGCCAACGAGGTGGCCTTTTAACCCAAGTGGAACATAGAAATGGCTGACCTTGTCTTTGATGGCTAGTATAGTGGTGTGATCCAAGTGATCGTAGTGGTCGTGAGAGAAAATCACTGCATCGATCTGGGGAAGGTTTTCCATGGTGATTGGCAAGTCTTGGCTAAAGCGCCTTACCTGAAAACTAAAGGGTGCTGCCGCAGGTCCAAGCATAGGGTCCAACAGAATGTTCTTATTGTCGACTTCAAGAAGAAAGGACGAATGCCCAAACCAAGTGAGGTGGTATTCTCCAAGGCTGTCTTGCGCCACGTCTGCTGGGTCTGGATGGAGAATGGGCAACGAATCCGGGTGCCTTCCTTCCGGGGCATTCATGTAGGCCTTGATTACATTCAACAATGTGCGCCCTCCCATGTCAGCAGTGGCACCTTCTTCATTGACGAAGACTTCTCCGTTGTGCTGAGCAGATTGCTGCAAAGCGGCTAGGTACTGTCCCTGTGGTCTAGTACCGAATTGAGGCAATTGCAGGATGATAACGGCGGCCATGAATCCCACGGCCACAAGAGAAAGCACCGTGAGGATGGTGTATTTCAGAATACGCATAAATGAAATTGTGTGGGCGAAAGTAAAACATGCAACACCCAAATCTGTGCGAGAAGGAGGAGCGGGTCAAGGCTAATCTTTACGGAGCATTGAAGGGATGAACCATCAATTGTGATGCAGCTGGAAGATTTGCAGAAATTCCGATTCAGGGATGCTGCCATTCGGATAAATTTTCGACCGAGCTATGGTCGTGTCGATCGCTTGCAAACGCAAGCCAAGCTTTGCACCCAGATCTCGCAATAGGGTTTCCTCATCGGGATCGAACTCACCATCAGCCCATACCATGCGCAGCATGTGATAGAAGATTACTATTCGGCGTGATTCTTCTTTTGGAGGGTGAAAATCGACAGAAACGGAGAATAATGATTCCATTTCCATTGGCTCTACTTGGAGGTGCTGTGCAACAAGATGCAGCATGTCGTACTCCTCATCGCGGTGCTCGCCGTCTGCTCCGGCAATGCGTATGAGTTCATGCAAGAGACTCAATTTCTGTTCGTGGTTCAGATCCATGAGGACAAGATGATTAAAAAGCTCGAATTATTGTTTTATGCCAATGATCTCCACCATCAGAGGGGTCACAAGAAAGGCGCTGTTTTGTCCTTCGATTTCAGGCAGCACCTCAAGATAGCGCTCGAGCTGACCTTGCGTAATGAGTCCCAATGCCATCAATTGCACTGCATAAATGCGCAAAAACCCCGTAGGCCATTGCCAAGTCAGGCTGTCGACCCTCGCCGTTCGTTCCAGCGGTGCCACGTGGCTAATCGATAGTCCGGCCTTCTCAAAACGCTCGGTAAGCGTCCGGCCGATATCGATCTCACTGTCCATCATTCGCCAGCTTTCGCGGCAGGCTTCAATCATCACACGCACATCTGGATGTTCAGGGACCATCTGAAAGGTTCCCCATTGCAAGTATTCCTGGACGGCAAATACGCCGCCGGGCTTCAAGGATGCAGCTACCTTAACGATGGTCTCATCCACATCGGTAATCCAAGAGAAGACCCATCGCGCGTAAGCCGCATCAAATTGCTCTTTTCCGAGCTCCATGCCAGCGAAATCGGAATGCATGAAACGAGTGTTTTGAACACCGCTGGCTTCCGATTTTTGTTGCGCATATTCAATGTATTCAGCAGATCGGTCTACGCCGGTCACTAGTCCGTGATGCCCTGCGATTCCTGCAAGGTCAAACGACGCAAAACCTGGGCCGCATCCAAGATCCAGTATGTGCTGTCCACCACGGAAGTTGGCCTTGTGCCAAAGGGCGTGTGCAGCATCTGCCCAAACCCGATGCTGAAACCCAAGACGGTCTAATTCTTCATTATGGGTGCCTAGGATGTAAGCTTCTTTTGACATAAGGAGGTGAAAATAGGGTAAAGAAAGCTTCAGGCACCGTGGATGATTGTCTGTACTAAAAGTACCCCAACCTAAAAACTGATTTGGTATTGCAACTGAATCATCCCGCGCCGAGCAATTTCCACGAATTGTCCTTCACCATTTGCATCAAAAATGGGTCGACTTTGGTAGTTCACGCTCACCTTAGATCCAGTCGTTCCGTCCAGGTACCAGTTCATTCCACCTTCAGCCATAAGCATGGCTGCGTCCAATCCTCGAAACACCGAATACTGTACAGCAGCGTACGGCTGCAATTTTCCGCCCTCGGTGATCACATTTTTACCAAATGCGACCCCCGTTTGCAGGTATAGACTATTGCCAGTCCCGATCATCGGAAATGCGTTTCCAGAGCCGTTGAAGGTGCCTTTGCCATTGGTTCCATTGGCCATGTTCATGACTCCCACATTTCGTACGTAGCCCGGTCCGAAATCGTAGAAGGTATACGCCCCATAAAAGGTATATGCCATGCCGCTTTCCGCATTGAGTGGAACGTCGAAAAAGACGTCAGCTCCCATTAGCCGCATATCCGCACGATTCGTATCGCCCAAGGCGTCGGTTTTCCACATCGCGTCGCTTTGCTGAATAAAACCTAGCCCTATGGCTAACACCTTTTTTTGACCCAGGTAGGTACCAGTGCTGTAAGGCGTCAAGTTTGACTCTTGGTCGAGCAATTGAAACTTGAAGTAGCCTTGGTACTGAAAGTTAGCGGGCTGAGTGTTGAAGGTGATCATCTCTGGATTGAGAAGCGGCGCACCACCGGTAGCGTTTTGAACGGCCATGGGCTTGGTAACCGCTAATCGATAGTCCAATATACCCACTTGTCCTTTGGCGTATAGACTCAATTTACGGAGGAATTGATCATTTTGACCATTCGTGGCTTGTTGATAAAGCGGCGCGTCTAAGGTCAACATGCTCCCAATACTCGGAGAAGCGTACCTGCTCAATCCACTCCACCCAGTAAGCCCTGCTCCTAAAGAAAGGTGCTGTTCATGCAGTTTCAACTCAGTGATGGCATCGTGAAAGAAGGACCCCGTATACCGGGGTTGGAGAAAAGAAAAGTTGTTGTGACCAAATTGAGCGTAAAAAAATACCCGATCAGTCAATTGAGCGATGACCTGAAAGCGCAAGCGGCGGATTCCAATGTCCGTGATATTTTCAACGGGGTCGCCGAAAAGCGTAGATCCTTGATTAAGCTCGGTGTGCCGCAACCAAACCTGATTGAGCCCTGTGAATCGCACGTAATTTGAGCCATCCTCATTGAGCTTATACTTGACCTGTGGGATGCCTTGTGACATAACTGAAGTGGAAAGGAGCACCATGCCTAAGCAAGTGACGGCCTTTAAGAATAGCTGTTGTTTTCTCATTTTCTTCCTATTGAACTCTGCAAAAGAACGGGCGCTTTTCCAACTATGCAATCCCAAACGATTACTTGGAAAAGAGCGCACGTAGCAACCTATGTTTTATCGAACGTAAAAGAAGTGATTCAATTCGCCCTTTTTAATTCTGAGAATTCGTGCTTGCTTGTGGCATTTTGAAATGAGCTGGATGCCCAAAGACGGATCCATGCATTTTTAGCGTGCCATTAAAACATATCCAATTGAACTTCTAATTTGTGAAATACATCCTCAGCGCACATCTTTGAAGCGATTTAAAGCCAACAGAACTATGAATATTGAGCAGATTTTTGAGAACAACAAAGCTTGGGTTAAAGAAAAGCTGAAAATCGATGAGCATTATTTCGATCACCTCGCCAAAGGCCAATCACCCGAAATATTATACATCGGGTGTAGCGACAGTCGTGTGAGTGCAGAGGAGATCATGGGAATCAGTCCTGGAGATGCCTTCGTGCATCGAAACATTGCCAACATGGTGCCCAATACAGACTTGAATGTGATGTCAGTGATCGATTTCGCTGTTACGCACTTAAAGGTTAACCATGTAGTGGTTTGTGGACATTACAATTGTGGCGGGGTAAAAGCAGCAATGCAATCAGCCGATCTGGGTATACTCAATCCTTGGCTCAGAAACATTCGTGATGTGTATCGCATACATAGCGATGAATTGAATAAAATCGAAGTCGAGAACGACAAATACAATCGATTGGTCGAATTGAACGTGCAGGAGCAATGTGTCAACGTGATCAAAACTTCAGTTGTGCAGAAGGCATACCGCGAGAGAAATTTGACTGTTCATGGGTGGGTGTTTGATTTAAAGTCAGGAAGTATTATCGATTTGAAAATTGATTTTCCGCACATTCTTTCCAAGATAATGGAGATTTACAGGTTGGATTAAGCTTGCTATTACAACAACAAAAAAGGGCCACTCATGCGGCCCTTTTTTTGTTGGATCAATTCTTCAAAACCGATTCTAAGTACGGCGTTTTAACCGTGCTATCTTGAGAGACTTTGTGCTTGAAATACTCCAGGTGGTTAAAGTTCACCTCGTCGAAGTCACCAATCACCGTCACTTTAGTGCCGTGTATTTTGCTGTGGTCAATGAAGTCGTGGATGATCTCGATGATGTCAGGGTGAATGTAATGCGATTGCGTAGCATCAATGATTACCTCGCTTCCATCGGGAATCACTTTCAAGGCTTGCATCAGGCTGGCTTTGTTCAAGAAGGTGACGTTCTCCGAAAGCTGGATTTCGATCGGCTTGCCCGGATCGATCTTTTCTGAAAAGGAGAAGGGAACACTGTAATTTTTGTAAAGGATCATGAAGATACCTACCGCCAAGCCGATAGAAATACCGAGCAGAAGGTCTGTCAAAACAATGCTGACTACGGTGATCATGTAGGTGATGAATTGAGTCCTTCCCTGCTTGCTCATCTGCTTGAAAATCGATGGCTTTGCCAATTTGTATCCGACCAAGAAGAGAATGGCCGACAAGCTAGATAGAGGAATCATGTTCATCACATCTGGAATGGCTAGTACGGTGAAGACAAGTAGAAAACCGTGAAAGATCGCTGACAATTTGGTCTTGCCACCGGATTGAATGTTTGCAGAACTCCTCACGATCACTTGGGTGATCGGAAGGCCGCCGATCAAACCGGAAACGATATTTCCAGTCCCCTGAGCGATGAGCTCGCGGTTGGTAGGGGTGACGTTTTTTTCTGGATCGAGTTTGTCGCTTGCTTCTACGCAAAGCAAGGTCTCCAAGCTGGCAACGACGGCGATGGTAAAGCCCATCACCCAAACATCCTTGATGAAAAGTCCACTCCAGTCTGGGAAGGTGAGTAATGCAATGAACCCACCTTCTTCTGAGGCGATGGGGAGTCCGACCATTTCATCTTGCGCAAACGAGAATCCTTCAATGGAAGCAAATAAATTGCTCGCAATGATGCCCAACACTACAACTACCAGTGGTCCTTGGATGATTTGAAAGAATTTAATGCGCTTCATGAATCCTTGCTCCCAAAGAATGAGAATTCCGAGCGACAGCAGGGTCACGATAAATGCGGCGGGGTTGATATCACCCATTGCGATCCAGAGTTCCGAAAAGGTGTTTTCGCCGTCCTTTTGCCAAAAGCTGTCTAATCCTTCGGCGATAACATCATGGCCCAAGGCATGCGGGATCTGCTTCAGAATGATGATGATGCCAATGCCTGTAAGCATGCCTTTGATTACGGCGTTGGGGAAGAAATAGCCGATGATTCCTGCTCGGGCAAAGGCCAATCCGATTTGGATTATGCCACCTATCACCACGGCGGTCAAGAACAGCGGAAAACCTACTTCCATACTGAAGATGCCTTCGCTATTTGTACCTAGCCTGAGGATGGCATCCGCAACAATTACAGCTAGGCCAGCTGCAGGACCGCTGACCCCGAGCGTGGAGCCGCTAATGGCTCCTACCACAATACCTCCGATGATGCCGGCGATGATTCCTGAAAAAAGTGGAGCACCTGAAGCTAGGGCAATACCAAGGCAAAGGGGAACGGCGACTAAAAATACGATGAGACCTGCGGACAGGTCTTTACCAATGTGTTTGAACATGTGAAAAAATTGATGCTTGAACGATTTGAAACTGATTCGTGTGGATTGCCAACGCATCCACGCCTGTTAAAATCAGCCTAAATCGGGAGGCGGTGAGTCAATTTCAAAATAATCGCAACTCTGCGAAAATTCGTCGATGTGGTGGTTGCGGTAATCGGCCAGCCAAGGTTCTGAAGCCAATAAAGTAGAAATGTCTTGGATGGTCAGTGCGTCGTTGGAGACAGGATCCTCAATCACTCGCTCTGCTTCTTCGTTGAGCTCTGCCAACAAGACGGAACAATTCCAGATCTCTATGGAGAGATTCATCAGGTTGAAAATCAGAAATATGCTCAGTAATGCTCGCATCATAGCTAGGTGCAAAGAAATAGAAATCTAACTTGGGTGTTGCTACATCTACGTTAAGAATTTGATACATCACGTATAAAACCAATCTATCCCCATTTTCAGGCCCTTGGCTTTCAACCATTCTTCTAAACGGTGGCGATCGCTAAGAGCAGGATAGACGCCGACGAGCACCTGTGGGTTCACAACCAAATCCATCCTTTTTACTTCGTTGCGTTCGATCTGTAGTGGAGATTCACCGATGCTTTCGAGTTCTTCCTTTAGCAGGTCTGTTTTGACATTGTCACCTAATACCACCAGCGGACGTGTGTGATCGCGATCCAGTTCAATGAAGCGCGCCGTTTTCATTCTGAAGAATGCAGGTTGTTGATAGTGAGCTGAGTGGCGTGAAGTACGACCAAGATGCTCTCGCCACATATGCGTGACCCGATCTATTCCAATTATGTTCAACTGCTTTCGATACCAATCGAAAACCAACGAATAATCTTCTGGGTACACATCCGTAGGAAATTGAACATTGTCGCGATGGGTTAACCAATTGGCGCTTGCGATGACGCATTCGCGGTATACCCACTCCCAATGGTCCTGTTGGTCGATGCGCTCATTGAGCCATGCTTCGTAAGCTCTATAGCCTTCAGATACTGGAGCTGGACTGAAATAACGCACCCTTCCGGTCACAACGCAGTCTTTGCGTTTATCCAATGCACTGGCCATCCACTCCAGTTTCTCAGGAGGCATGATGTCGTCGGCATCCATGCGCGTCACCCATGTACAGGAAGTGTGTTTCAACGCAGCATTCAACGCGTCTACGATGCCAGTTCCTGGGTTATGTAGGCAATGGAAACGGTCGTCAATGTCGACGAAAGCTTG
>JABMOM010000045.1 GCA_013204105.1 Flavobacteriales bacterium | reverse complement strand
GTACGATAAAAAGCTCGCTTTTAGCGGGCTTTTTTATTTCCCATTGATCAAGGCCGTCCAAACGCTCAACTTCCCTTCGTCATAGCGGGTCCAGATCGGACGAATGACTCCTTGCGCTGCTGAAATGTTGTTGTAATCCCCAAAAAAGACGCCTTCTTGCGGGGTGAAAGGGGATTCGCTCACGATTTGATTATCCCACGTCTTGCCACCGTCTGTTGAATGCGCTACCACTACGTCGGTGGCGTGATCGCGATGATTTCTGCGGTCGTAGAATACGCAATGCAAATGCCCGGTGCTTTGATCCACTGCCATCCACGTGAAGAATTGCTGCTTGCCGGGTGGGTCGTCATTGACGCGAGTGGGATCTGACCAAGTGGCGCCACCGTCCTTTGAGGCAATGACCCAAACATCCGTGTCTTCTTCGCCATTGCGTTGGTCGGCCCAGTTGATGTAGATGGTTCGGTGATTGACGCCTCCGCTTAGATCAACCAAGGTGATCGGCATGCCATTGGCCCGGCCGAGACCGGGAATGTCGAAGGCCCAATCTGCGCCGCCTGCTACGGCTATGTTCTCCTCTATCACCGTCATGCCGCCGTCTTTTTCTGTTCGCAAACGCTTGAAATAGATGTTGCCATTGAGCGCCCACGATACACAGATCGATCCATCCGTGTAGATGGCGGGTACGGCTCCCTCGTTGGTGCCGCTGTTGTCGATGCAATTTCCGGGTACCGCGCTGATGTCTTTGGCCGCAGACCACTTCTTGCCCTTTTTAGAGGTCGAAAGCATGATGTTGGATTCGCAGGAAGGGTCCTCGTCGCCGTAGACGTCAAACTGGGTCCATGTGACCACCAGGCGTTTGTTGATTGGATCCCAGACGCCCCATTCCTTGTCTTGGTCCTTGGATGGATTGAGCCCCATGCCCCAGCCTTTGTCCCATGTGCCGCCCCACCGGGTCAAGCGCTGACAAACGATGCGATCCAAAATATCATCCCCCGCCCAACCGAGGTCCGAGGGATTGCTCAGGTGAAAGTAGAAAAACCGACCCTTTTCACCAGGGATGATGCACGGGTCTCCGTACACTCCATAACGCGACGTGAGTTGATCCGTTTTCCATGTCTTCCCTGAATCAGCGGAGGTGATGACGTAGTCCAATACCGCTCCAGCAACCACTTGTGATGGGTCGGCTGGGTTTACCGCGATGCTGGGTTCACACGGAGGGTAGCTGCCAGCGGTCGAGTTGATGATCTCAACGTTCTTGGGAACCTGCGCTAACCCAATGAAGGAAGTCAGCAAGATGGATAGGAAAAACAGGGGTCGCATCATGGCGTAAAAGTCAAAAAAAAAAGCGCGTGTCCGAAATGGAACACGCGCATCAAAATTAGATGATTAACAGGGGTTATTGCCCTTTCACGACCTTATAGCTGTACACTTCGCCCGTTGTCTTTTCAGACATACGCAAGATGTAGTTGCCAGCGGCATAAGGAATGAAATTGATCTCCATGCGCTCTTGGTCAGCGAGGCTACTCGCTTGCTGCCAGATGAGCTTTCCTTGGAGATCGTACAGGTTGACCCGCTCGAAATCAGAGAGGTGTGCCGACTCGATCACGAGGCGGTCCGCGGTAGGATTGGGGTAAATGTTTACCTCAAATCGCTCGGGAACCTCATCGATGGCGGTAGGCGTCAAGAACCCTTGATGGAAACCCTGGGTCAATACATTTTCGGTACTGGAACCGGTCGTCACGACCACTTCCCCGATGGTATAACTCAGTGTTCCGGAGGCGCTGGTCTCACTGGATCCAGCACTGCCTATGATCTCTAACTCTTGCGCATTGGCCGATAGTGCGCCCGCCGCGAAAAGCGTGATCATTGCGATGTGTTTCATTGTTCTGAACCTCATCATTAGTCGTTTTCAAGCTGTTGAATGCGATCTTCCAATGCTTCGATGAGCTCTTGCTGTTCTTGCACAGCTTTGATCAGGACGGGAATGAGGCTCTCGTACCTGACCGCTTTGAATTCAACCTCATCTCCGGCCACCACCATTGCTTCTTTGGTTTCCTTTCCCTCTTCATCCACCTCTGCTTCAGACACGATTTCATAGGGTAGACCTTGTTCCACAGCATGTGAAAGGGGCATTGTTGGAGCTGGGTTCTTTGCCATCTTGATTAACTCAGGAAATACTTCCTCCAATTCTTGAGCGATCAAACCAATTTGCTCTTCTGCAGGAAGCCCCATCGTCGGGAAATCAGTGGTTCTGAATTGATACCTCCTCGGCTGGAGCTGCATCAGGTCGTTTAGCCCACCTTCATAATCGCGAATGTTCGATTTTAGCTTGGCATCCGACGATGAGTATCCGCCGGATGAGTAAGTCACTCCCGAAGCGTACACGGCCCAGTTTCCATAATAACCACCATTGGCAGCTCCAATTACGCCATAGGCATAATCGTATAAGGAGCCACCCGCATAAGCATAGCTATAGGATCCGCGCGCACTACCATAGTTATAGGGAGTGTACGCGTAATTATAAGCGCCATGCGTGGTTCCACCTGTACTTCGGTAGTTGTACGAGTTGTTGTAAGTTCCGTAGGAAGCGGAGCCGTAACCGTATACTTGGTTATATGTGCCGTAAGCTGTTCCAGTGCTACCTTGATAAGAGTAGTTATATGATCCATACTGGCTATAGGCATTTGAGGCTTGTGCCTGATTATAGGAACCGTAGCCGTAGTAGTCGGGATAAACAGAAGCGTTGAATGAACCATAATTATAGGAACCGTAATAAGCTTGATTGTAAGAACCATATGCATAAGACGTAGGGTTATATACATAATTATAAGAACCGTATCCACTCCCGGCTGGATACTGGAGTTGATTGTACGTGCCGTAGCTAGTACCACCGGAATAGGTCAGGTAATTACGGGTGCCGTATGCTGTGGTGCTTGCATTGAAGATGTTGTTGTTCAAACCAATGGCTTGGCCTGAAGGGCTCTGCATGGTAAGGTGTCGTCCCTCCGCAGTTGAACCGGCATTGTCAATTCGAACGAACGAACCATAAGATGGCGAGCTGGCACCATTAATTTCAGTGTAGGTTCCGATTCCAGCGGTAGTGGATGACTTGATCTCATTGTACGTACCAAAGGCAGTGTCAGCCGCAGTTTCCACATCGTTGTAGTTACCATACGCATTCCCGGCTCCGTTAGCCAGCACGGTGTGATACGATCCATACGCTTCGCCGTCCGGATAGTACAACTCGCTGGCTGAGGCGTAAGCTACAGGGGCATGGTTGTAATAATCAAGGCTGTAGATGCCTACTGCGCCGTTGTTTCCGTAGGTGTTGTTTCGGTAAGTCATGATTCCTCCAAAGCCCTGTCCAGGGTCATTCGAATCCGACGCTACGATCATCTTGTACTGCGTCGCGTACCAGTTGCCAACGCTGAGCTGTCCGCGTCGCTGCAACCAAAGTCGTCCCGCAGAATCAGCGTTCACTTTCGCAATGATGTCGTTGCTGTCTATAGCAAGGTGGCTGCTGTCTACATCACCAATGATCACGCTTCCGCTGCCTGTGTTTGGCCATGCGTCTCCCCCTTTTACGTTGAAGGGTGCGCCCGGGGATCCCGTGCCTACACCTACCCACTTACTGTCATTGTAAACAGTGTCACCGTCTACCAACCAATCGCCGTCATCAATGAGGCCAGAGAGGTCTACGCCGTGGTCAATGCCGCCCTCGGTGAGGAGCAAAGAGTCATTGCTAAACGCCATACTTGTGATCAATTCGTTGGTAGAATCGATATCGAGGTCAGCTGCATTATGCGCTGCAATATCCGAAGCATTTTGAGCGATATCTGTCGCATTGTCTGCGATGTCAGAAGTGTTCTGCGCAATATCCGCTGCATTGTCGGCAACTTCGGCGCTTTGGTCGTACATGCTCATGTCTACGCTACCGCCATCGGACAGGACCAATGAGTCTCCTACCAAGGAAAGCGTTTGCATTTCATTGGATGGGTCGCTGTCGTCGTCCATCACGCTGTCGTTGGCTACGCTTTCTGCATAAAGGGCGTAGGGTACAGAAACCAGCTCTGAATTGCTCAGCACGCTGTAACTGCTCCCGCCTTCTGGGTCCATTTCTACTTCGATGAAGTAGCTGTCATTGCCCCATGCAATGCTTGAAAGACTGCCCGTTTGGCTGGTGCCGGTGCCGATCTGAAGGTTGAACAGGCCGAAGGTATTGGTGGTTGGACTGTGCTCTTCTGAAAATACGGCGGTGCCGCTGGAAGATCCTTGCAATACGGAGATCCGGACAGAAATGCCCTGATCAGTGAGTTGGATACCGTTGGCGTCGCGCGCGATGGCTTGGTAATTGAACTTTCCTGGCGCTTGTGCCCAGCCGAATAAGGTGGACATGACAAGCACCAAGGTTAATTGGAGTGTTTTGATGGTGGTCAGTAAATGAGAGGATTCGAATCAACAGCCGAAGCGAGATCGTGCCGTCTCAGGTTGGTTAAATAGGTTTAATTCCGACCAAATTAGGTTAAACGACCACAAAAACCTATGATTCATAGATAAATACTGGAACTACGAAGCGTGATTGAGTGAAAAGCTCAGGCTATGGCTCGCGGAAAATCAAAGTACCCGAAGGGTATTGATTATTCTTATCGTCCACGTCTGCCACCTTTTCAAAAGGGTCCATTCGGAGCAGTGTGATTTCCTCGATCGGGACGTTCACGGTTAGTTCGTAATAAGGATAAGCCCACGGCCAATCCGTTTGGGTGTGCCACTTTCCTTCCCATCCCTTTGGAGTAGATTTTTCATTGCGCATTACTTGGAGGGGGATGTAATAGAGGTCTTGTTTCCCGTCGTGTTCAACGAGCAACTCAACGGGCATGGGCATAGCACCCATCCTCTCTAATTCAATCACGGTCTTGTTGCCGACCGAGCTGATCTTATGGATGCCGTAGTCGATGGTTTTGGTCGTGCCGATCCAAGTATCAAAGTACCAATCGAGGTCCATGTCCGAGGCCTTTTCCATGATCCGCTTGAATTCTAACGGAGTAGGATGCTTGAACTTCCATTGGTTGAAGTAAGTCTTCATGGCTTTATCAAACGTTTCTTGACCGATGATGTAACTGAGTTGGTGCAAGAACACACAACCTTTGGAATAGGCATTCGCGCCGTAATCTTCATTGGTCTCGTAAAGGTCCGCTTCCGTAGAGAGGGGCTCATCGCTCCCTTCCTTGGCATTCAGAATGTATCCGGCGTAGCTCCGCTGATGGGGATTGCTCTTTCTCCGGAGGAAGAGAGAGTCCAACACGATGTTTTGCGTATACTTTGTAAAGCCTTCGTCCATCCATGGGTACTTCGTTTCGTTGGAAGCGAGCACGCCGTAGAACCAATTGTGTATCGCTTCGTGCACCGTCACACTCACCAAGCCACCAAAGGACCCTCCGCCGGTGATCATGGTGCACATCGGGTATTCCATGCCACCATCTCCGCCCTGGATCACGCTGAATTGCTCGTAGGGGTAGGTCCCAAAACGATCGTTCATGATGTCGAACATGCCCACGGTGTATCCGACCAATTTGTCCCACTGAACATTGAGTGTCGAATCTCCGATATGGAAAAAGTGAAGGATAGTGCCATTTTCCAACGCAGTAGTTAAGTGCCGGTATTCCTTGTCGGCGGCCCAAGCAAAATCGTGCACATTCTCTGCCTTGAACTTCCAAGTGACGCGCTCACCCGTCGGTTGGGTGCGCGCATAGCCATGCCCTACTTCTTCTGGGTTTTGAACCACTCCCGTTCCCGCGAGGGTGTAGGAAGAGGGCATGTCGATGTTTACCTCGAAGCTGCCAAAGACGCCGTGAAATTCGCGTGCTACGTAGGGAGGAGTATGCCAACCATCTTGATCGTATTCGGCCAGTTTCGGATACCACTGGGTCATGGTGTAATCAACACCCTCTTGATTATCCCTTCCGCTGCGTCGGATCTGGATAGGAACTTGGCTTTCGAACTCCATGTCCAGTCGCGTGGTTTCTCCTGGAAGAAGGGGTTTGTTGAGCTTCACTTCGGCAACGGTGCCTGAAATTTCAACGTCGAGCTTCTTCCCGTCTTGCTTGAGTGAGCCGATGTGATGATAGCCCATCTCGTCCGGTTTCAAAGCCGCGATGCGCGCTCCGATCCTTGGGTCGGGGTCGGTAATGGTGCGCGATCGCACATCCATCATGCTTCCCGGCTGAAAGGCATTGAAGTAAAGGTGGTAAAACACCCGTTCAAGCGTATCGGGAGAGTAATTGGTGTATTGAATGGATTGCTTCCCAGAAAATTGATGCTTCGTATCATCAAAATCAATGTCCATAACGTAGGCGACGTGCTGTTGCCAGTAGCATTCTTGAGCATGAATTTGTAGTGACAGTGCGAGGAATATGGCTAGGGGTAGAATTAATTTCAACTGCAACTGCAACTGCATCTGCAACTGCAACTGCAACTGCAACTGCAATTTTGATGGGGTTCGTTGAGTGCTGTTTGGGAATCTTGAATGGACTGGAAGCATTAGTGAAATCCTTTTTTCTTTTTGATTAACGACGCGATAATTTTAATCAATTGTTCTGTTTCATTGAGGAGAGGGGCGGTATTTCCACGCGCCCCTAACTCACGCACAATTTTTAATGCCACGCGTGACTCCTTCAATTCTTTAAGGACAATACTCGCTTTGTTGATGTAGTCCTTTTGTGTCTGAGTTCCGAGCACCTCGCCATAGTTCAGTGCAACCGACCCGCTTGATCGAATCAGTTGAGAGGAATAGTATCGCATAGGTTCAGAATAATGCAAAGCAAGACTAAACCGTGCAATGTTCGAGGCATACAAGACGAGTCGTTCTTCAAGATCATAAGGGAGTTGCGTAGAAGTCTCCATGAACCCAACACTAATGACAAACCAATGATCGTCAATCGCAGTTTTTAGAGGATGCCTTGAGATTCTTGCAGTATCAAATAATTCCATCATAAAATTGAGCTCCTAAGAAGTCATTACTAGCGAAAAACACTCCCAATTGAAGTTGAAGTTGCAGTTGAGCTTGCAGTTGAAAAAGCCACTAAGAGCATCAATCCATCAAATACGCTGCCTTCTCCAACTTCAGCCACTCAAGGGTGGAATTGCAAAAAATATCTTCTACCGCTTCATTCGGAAGCCCCATTTCGGTGATGAACTTTCCTATCTCCAAGTCGCCAAGGGGGAAAGGATAGTCTGAACCTAAACAGACGCGCTTTGACCCTTGATAGTCCAAGATAGTCTCCAATGCTTTTGCATCGTGCGTGATGCAATCCACCCAGAACTTTCCGATGTAGTTGCGCGGATTGTGGTCGTTGTCAATGGCTACCAAGTCGGGGCGGCAGTTATAACCGTGTTCGATGCGGCCAATGGTGCCGAAGAAGCTTCCACCTGCGTGCGAGAAACAAACGCGAAGGTTGGGAAGTCGTTCGAATATGCCTCCGAAGATCATGGAGCACATAGCACGCGAAGTCTCACCTGGCATTCCGACCAGCCAAGGAAGCCAATACTTGGGCATGCTTTCCATGCCCATCATGTTCCAAGGATGCACCATGATTGCCAAGTCTAATTCCTGGCAGGCTTCGAAAATGGGGAAGAAGCGTTCTTCATTCAGGTTGAGGTCATTGATGTTGCTTCCGATCTGAATGCCCGGGATGTTGAGTTCTTCTTTCAGTCGCCTGAGTTCTTGAATGGCCAAATCGGTATCCTGCATAGGGATAGTTCCTAGGCCGATGTAATGCTTCGGATGCTTCTCCACCAGCTTGGCAATGTCATCGTTCAGGAATTGCGAAAGCTCCAAGCAATCCTTGCCTTTCGCCCAATAGCTAAACATGACGGGGATGGTACATACAACCTGCACCTGGGTCAGGTTTTCGGCATATTCTCCGATTCGGAGGTCTGGGTCCCAGCAATTGGGTTGGATCGTTCTAAAATAGGTATCCCCCTTCATCATGTCCGCCGCCCCGTCTTCTCTAGGTTGCAGGTGAATGAAGTCTCCATAACCGAACTTGTCGGCAAAGCGAGGGAGCCGTTCAGGCAGGATATGGGTGTGCATGTCGATCTTGAGCATAGACGTGGAGTTTGGCTTCGAAAATAGAATTCCTTGCCCAAAGCTTGACCTTGTAGCGCTGGGTGAATGGTTCTGCTAATTTTGTTTGACAACTCCACGCTATGAGGACAATCTTTTCGACGCTACTGGCTTTATTCATATTGTGTTCTGCATCTGCGCAGATGGACTACCGGATCGACGATGCCCGAAAGGTCAAAATGGGCTACAAACCCTTTCCCAAGGACATGCAAACGCAACCTTTGTCTTGGAATGCCTTGGAAAGTTCATGCGTTCAATCTCCAGCTTTCGGTGCTTGGTTTGAACTCCAAGTGAAGTCTGACAAAGCAAAATTCAACGTCCATACCGGGGGCAACATGGGTAATTTAGAGGACCCGGTGATCTACTTCGGAAAAGTGGTCGAGACGAAATCAGGAAGGTCCCTTCAAGAGGTATGCTGCGTGGAGCATACCGGTAATGATGGCATCTACTCGATTGAGTCTACGGGCTTGTCGAAAGATGAAACGTATTACGTTTTGGTAGTGGCAAGGAGGACAAGCGCCGTTTTGCCATAAGCAGCACGGATGATTTTGAGCCGCTGAAAAAAGTGGAAGAGAAGGAGACAGCATCTGTACTCCACAAAATCTTTGGACGGGTGCTGAACAAGGAAGGAAAGGAACAAGCCGATGTGAAGGTTAGCTTGCTCGACGAGTCCCAACAATTGGTGGCCAGTGCCCTCACGAATGCGCAAGGCGTATTCAACTTTGAAAAATTGGATGCTGATCAGGTGTACATGACGCGCATTGAGTCAGAGGATACAGAGCTTGAAGTAGCTATGTTCTTGATCGATGAGAAGGGAAGCATCAAGAGCCGATCTACCCGCATCGGTGATCAGCTGTACGGCTTTGGGGTTGACAAAGGCTTAGCGGAATTCATCAAACTCCTTGCACCCAAAGACTATTCGTTGCAAGTGGCTTCCGGCAAGAAAGGCATCATAGGTAGGGTAGTGGACAAGCAGACGTTCTTATTTGGCCGATCTGGGGTAGAAGTGGGCCTTTATAATAAGGAGCGACAACTCATGTCTTCATCGGTTACGGACAAGAACGGCATCTTTTCCTTTGTTATACAAGAATCTGACGATTGGGATATCAAAGTGACGAGTGATCAGGAAAAGGACTTTACCGAAATTGTGATCGTGGATGAGTTCAACGTTCCAAGCACTGTTGCGAATTCCGATGACATGGGGGCCGATGGCTTCTTCAAGTTTAATTCGCTCCCACAAGAAATGGTTGAAATGAAGCGGATGGAGGTCAAAGACACGCGCATGCAGCTTCCGAGTGACTTCGGCGACATGAGTATTGGGAAGTCCATTGTATTGAAGAACATCCTTTTCGCGTACGGATCTGCGGACCTCTTGGAGTCTTCGTTTGAAGAATTGAATCGCCTCTCAACCCAGCTGCAAAAGATGACTTCCGTCAAGATAGCGGTGTTCGGGCATACAGACAATCAAGGTTCGAGCACAATGAATCAAATTCTTTCGGAGAACAGAGCAAAGGCGGTGGTTGATTATTTGATCAACAAAGGCATTGACGCTAATCGGATGACCTTCAAGGGATTAGGGGAGAGTGATCCGATCGCTTCCAACGATACAGAAGAAGGGAGAAAGAAAAACCGAAGGGTTGAATTCAAGGTTGTCGACTGAGACAACTTATGGTAAGGAACGCCGTAAACACGGACGCGTTCAAAGCTGATGCCTTCTGCCGTTAGAAGTTTTATTTTCAGTCGTATTTTCGCGCCATCGACCCCATGAAACAGAATCTTTTAGCTTGCGCCATCCTGCTTTTCAGCACATTATTTGTGTTCGGCCAAGCTGATTTTGTCATCAACAAGTCGAAGATCCTCAAGACAGAATATACTCCTGTCCCAAAGGATTTTGAGACCAAGAAAATTTCATGGGGAGCTGTTGGATCGTTTTGTGCCTCAGACAGTATTCACTATGGCGCATGGTTTAGGGTCTATCCGGCAGGCAATCAACTCAAAGTGACAGTTTCCACAGGGTTTAACTGGGGAAATATCTCAGACCCCCTCATCTATGTGGCCTACTTGGATACGGTGAATGGATTTGAAATACTCGAACCACTCGGATGCGAGCGGTTTGTAGGAGCCCAGGGCGATTACGCGATCGAAGTATTTGGGATGCATCCGAAAAAAAAGCACTTCATGCTGATTGGTGCCAATGCAAAAAAGGAAAAGTTCGCCCTCTATTTAACCGAGAGATTTCAGCCTTCGATCGACGTAGAAGAAGTACCTACTGAAGTAGCGGAGGAGGCTGATAATTCGAAGGAAATCGGAAATGTAAATCCGGTAAAGGTCGAGGAAATAACACCATCCGGAAAAAGTGAGCTACTCAGCAAGGTAACAGCCATGGAGGAAGGCGCAATGATCATTGGCCGGGTTCGAAAACGAAATGGCAAGCCGATAAGTGATTTCGATCTAGCATTGCTGAATGACGGCCTCGAGGAGACAGCAAACGTGACAACAGACGAATACGGGGTCTTCAAGATGGATGATATAGACCCATCTGATATCAATCTCGTACGCATTGCACAGGATGACGCCAATATCCTGATCGACATGTTCATCTACAACAGAGATGGCAGCATCATCGGGAAGCCCATTAGTTTGGGTCATAATCTTTTCAGCTTCAAAGCGAATGATCCGGAATCCAAACGGTTGAGGATCCTCACGGATCAAGATTTAGTTGTAATGGTAAAGCGTGGTAAGTCTACCATGACTGGAAAGGTGGTGGATCGCGAGACCTTCCTTATAGGCAAAGAAGGGGTTCGCGTAGGGCTTTATACGCCGAGGAAATCATTGTTGAGAAGCGCCATTACCGACCAAAGCTGAGCATTCCTATTTACACAACTCGACGAGGAAGAGTACATCGTTAAAGTTGATCATCAGCCGGACAGTGATTACGTAGAGATGGTACTCTTGGATGATGAAAACGAGCCTTACGCCATGTCGAATTCAGACGATCAAAGCGCGGATGGTTACTTCCGTTTCCGAAAGCTTCCGAAGCAATCGATTGATATGGAGACGATAGAGATGATGGATGAATCAGGGTTCAAGCATCACTATTATACCATGCTTTCGGAGGAAGAGCCTGGCGTGCCATACGAACTGCATTCCATCGTCTTTGAATCAGGGGCAAGCGATTTGTCGCGGCAAAATGATGAATTGGATCAGCTCGCGCGTGAATTGGTCGAAAGTCCAGAAATCAACATCAAGATCGACGGGCATACGGACAATGTCGGTGACCTGAAACAAAACCAATCGCTTTCCTTAAAGCGTGCGGAAGCGGTAAAAGCCTATTTGGTAGCGAAAGGGGTGCCCACTAAGAGGATTGTTTGTCAGGGCTTCGGAGCATCCAAGCCCATTGCTGCCAATGCTATAGAAAAGGGCAGAAGCGTCAACAGAAGGGTGGAGTTTTCCATCGTTGAGCAATAAAAAAGCCGGCTCCAAAAGGAAACCGGCTAATTCTCCATCTAAGGAAAATGAAACCTTTTATTTAGCGGCTACCGCTTCTTCGGCTGCGGGCTCAGCGCTTCGTCCACCGATGTGCTCTTTTAGAAACTGCTCCATCGCGTTGTAGAAATCATACTTGTTTTCCTGGTTGCGGAAGCCGTGTCCTTCGTTGTCCTTGACCATGTACTGGACTTGGACGCCGCGCGCCTGCATTGCTTCAACCATCTGGTCAGCCTCTGATTTCACCACGCGAGGATCGTTTGCCCCTTGGGCTACGAACAAAGGCGCGGTAATCTTATCTGCATTCAAGGCAGGAGAAGTAGCTACCATGCGCACGCTATCTTCAGGATTACTTGGATCACCTACCATCTCGTACATCATGACGAGGTATGGTTTCCAATACTCTGGAATTCCCTTCATGAAAGTGAACAGGTTAGAAACACCGACATAATCTACACCACAGGCATAGAATTCAGGATCCTTTACCAGTCCTTGCAAGGTGGCGTACCCACCATAGCTTCCACCGTAGATGGCAATTCGAGTTGGATCTGCGATGCCCTGATCAATCAACCATTGAGCGCCGTCTTGCACATCTTCTTGCATGCTTAGACCCCACTGATCGAAGGAGGCTTCCCAAAACTTACGACCGTAAGAAGTGGATCCACGGAAGTTCATTTGAAGCACAGCATACCCTCTGTTGGCCAGGAACTGAACTTCTGGGTTGAATCCCCAATTGTCCCGAGCCCAAGGCCCTCCGTGTACGTTTACCACAACAGGTATTCCTTTCGCCTCCTCAAGACCTTTTGGTAAGCTGAGGTAGCCATGGATAGTAAGGCCATCACGTGAGGTATATTGAATAGGCTTCATCGATGCCATGTTCGTCTCGTCGATCCAAGGGCTCACATCTGCGAGTTTTGTCAGCGCGTCGGTGACCTCATCATAGAGGTAGTAGGCGCCCAAGGAACGATCGCTATACGTTCGAATGATGTGCTTGTCTTCGTCCTTGGTGCGAGATGTAATAGCAACCTCGTAGCCGTCGAGCTCCTTTAGCAAGCGCTCATAGGTAGCCTTGGCATCTTCATCAAAGAAGTGACGCTTTGCCTTATCCGCAGTGTACATTGCACTGAGCAGTTTCTTGTCTTTACGAGAGTAAGAAAGGCCACTTACGTCATTGGTCTCATTGGCATAGAGCTCTTCCAGTTCTTCTCCCGTCGTAGGATCTACGATCACAACCGCCTCTTTATCACGACCGATGTTGGAGGTCGCGTAAAGGTTCTTGTTGTCGAACGTGAAGAAGCGAGGAGAGAGGCTTTCTTTGAAGTTGGTGGTCTTCACAGATGTCCAAGCATCCTTCTCAGTCGCACGATACAGTAGTGAAGTATTCACTCCATCAGTAGTGATGGCGATGCGTAATTTACCGGCGTGGTCTGTCATCCAGCCAGTAATGTTGCCTGGATTCTCAGCGATCATCGTCATTTCACCCGTTTCCAAGTTGAGTCGGTATGGGTCAAAGATGCGTGGGTCGCGCTTATTCAAGCCGACAATCATTTCATTCGGGAGATCTTCTAAATCGTCGATAATCTGTGAACGGACGCCTTCCATTTTGGTCAATGCGCGCTCTTCTCCTGTCGCAACGTCTGTCGCAACTAAGTACCAATTTTCGTCTCCCCCATCATCACGCATGAATACGAGGGTGCTGTTGTTGGGCCAGAAATAACCGGCAATATCGCGGTCAGACTGAGATGTAACGCGCTTGGTTTCACCCGTGGCGATGTCTTCTACAAAAATGTTTTTTCTGTCTTCCCATGGGGCGAGGTAGGAATAGTGGGAACCATCCGGAGAAATCTGGTACGAGGTACGTTCAGGATTCTTGAAAAAATCCTCCAGTGGGATCAGAGGTGCGGTGACTTCAGCCATTGCTTCTTCTTCGTGTTTTTCTTCTGTCCCTCCTCCACAAGAAGCCAACATGATTGCTGACAATGCGAGTGCGGGGATTGAGATGTGTTTCATTTTCATCGTATGCGGTTTATATATCCCACAAATAAAGGGCATGACGTTGAATTGTCAATGCTCGGTGTGTTGAATGGTTGAAAGGTTGTTTTTTCGGTATGGTAAGGCGAAAGGCTAGCTGTACATTTGCCCGATGCGCGATGAAAAAACTCCGGATCAGAAAATTGCCAAGCAGCTTAGGTATGATAAAGCCTACCTGCGGTTGGCCTTTGAATGGGCAAAATTGAGCCATTGCAAAAGGAAGCAAGTCGGCGCCATCATCGTCAAGGATTCTACCATCATAGCGGATGGTTACAACGGCACCCCCACGGGGTTTGAAAACGAGTGTGAGGATGAAAATGGTGCTACCAAGTGGTACGTTCTTCATGCCGAAGCCAACGCCATCCTAAAAGTAGCGCGTACTACCAACAATGCCATGGGAGCAACGTTGTACCTCACGCATTCCCCGTGCAAAGACTGCAGTAAATTGATTTTGCAAGCAGGGATCAAACGTCTTGTGTATCATTACTCTTACAAGGACACCAGCGGCATTGAGTTCTTGCAAAAGGCAGGGTTAGAAGTAAGTCAATTGGTCAATGAAGATGAATAAGGTGTTTGCAACGAAGCGATGAAACAACGCGCGCACATACCGCTACTTTTGGCAGTGAGCATGGCCATTGGTCTCTGGCTAGGCAGTGGCCTGCGGAACCCGTTCCTAAGAACCGAGCAGACGGCTGGATGGCAAAAGATTGAGCAGATCCTTCAATACGTAGAGAACGATTACGTCGATACTATTTCCAAAGCCCGCTTGGAAGATGAGGTAGTTGCTTACCTGCTCCAACGGCTCGACCCCCACAGCTATTACATTCCCGAGGAAGACCTGGCAACGATGAATGAACCGCTCGACGGAGGATTCGAAGGCATAGGGGTGCAGTTCAATTTGCGCAACGATTCCATATATGTGGTGAATACCATTCCCGGAGGACCTTCGGAAGCGGCGGGTTTGCTGCCTGGGGACCGCATCGTCGAAGTAGATTCGGTGGTGATAGCCGGAACGGGATTGAACAACCGAAAGGTAATGGGCTTGCTGAAAGGCCCTGAAGGCAGTGCCGTTCAAGTGGGGGTACAACGGCGAGGCAGCAGTGAGGTGCTCCGTTATCAGATCCTCCGCGGGGCGATTCCGATCAGCAGCTTTGATGCAATCTACCTCTTGGACGATTCGACCATCTACGTGAAGCTAGCGCGGTTTTCAAAGACTACCTATGAAGAATTTCAAGAACGAGTCTATCCTCTGAAGACCACCAATACGAAGGGTTTTGTTTTGGACCTCAGGGGCAACGGAGGAGGCTACCTCGACGCCGCGGTGAATCTTGCCGATGAATTCCTCCCAGATGGAGTGGTGATTACCTACACCGAGGGCAAGAGTAGGCCTCGCCGGGATTACCTAGCTACTTCTGATGGAGCGTTTGAAGGCGTTGCCTTATCCATCATCATTGACGGCTATAGTGCCAGCGCCTCTGAAATCATGGCTGGAGCTATCCAAGACCTCCAAAGAGGGTGGATCGTTGGAAAACGTTCGTACGGTAAAGGCTTAGTTCAAGAACAAAACGAGTGGAACGATGGGAGCGCTACGCGATTGACGGTAGCCCGTTACTATACCCCGAATGGGCGAAGCATCCAACGACCCTACCAAAGCCTTAGCGGTTCGGAAACGAATTTACCTGACACTTTGATCGGCGGTATTGATCCAGACATAAATGTGGAACGAGATACGACGGGCGTCACCTGGTTCTTTGCCGAGTTGGTGCATGGCGCAATGCTGACTGAGTTTGCGTACCACTGGAGGGATAGACATTACGCTTGGCTGAGCGCGGTTGATGAACATGAATTTTCAAACGTCCTTTCTTCTGACACCCTCGCTAGCGGACTCCGGTTGTATTTAGACCACAGAGGAGTGGAGATCAATGAAAAGGAATGGACCCGTTCGATCGACCGGATCACGCTTCGCATTCAGGCCTTGATTGCCCGTAGCCTTTTTGGCGATCAGACCTATTTTCGAATATTGAATCAAACCGATCCTTTTGTGATACAAGCAATGGATCAATTGCGTTCGGCCAAGCGAGGTTCACCTGCTCTTCGATGACCTTATTCTACGGGGGCAGCAGTAGTATCTGCAGCCGCAGAATCCATATCTATGGCGACGCTGTCTGATGTGGCAGCAGCTTCGGTTGGAATACTCTCCAGCAATTCATTCACTTTTTCGTTCACCGCTTTTTCGTTTTCTGCTTGTGCTTTCGCACGATCTTCATCACTTGCACCGCAAGCCGAGGCAATAAGTGCTAGCACGGTAAGAGATAGTAACAGTTTTTTCATCGTGAGGTAGGGGTTAACTCGTTTAGTTTTAAAACCTTTGGACGAAGTTAAACGAATTCAAAGCACAGCCGGATGGAACATTGGGAAGGATCCTGTGTTGAATTCATTGAAGTCAAATCATTAAACAATTAGTAAAATGGCATTTGAATTACCATCACTCGATTATGCGTACGACGCATTGGAACCACACATCGACGCGCGCACAATGGAAATACACCATGGCAAGCATCATGCGGGATATACGAGCAAATTGAACGACGCGATCGGAGGAACTGACCTCGACGGAAAGTCGATCGACGACATTATTAAGAACCTCGACATGGGCAACGGAGCCGTTCGCAACAATGGCGGTGGATATTGGAACCACAGCCTTTTTTGGAAGGTCATGTCTCCGAATGGAGGCGGTGCTCCAAGCGGAGATCTAGCCAACGCGATCAACGCAGCTTATGGATCATTTGATGGGTTCAAAGATGCTTTCTCGAAGGCAGCGGCGACGCAGTTCGGCTCAGGATGGGCTTGGCTATGTGTGCACCCAGGCGGCAAGGTTGAGGTTTGCTCAACACCCAACCAAGACAATCCGTTAATGCCAGGTGTGACGTGCGGAGGCACGCCGATCCTAGGACTGGATGTTTGGGAACACGCTTACTACCTCAATTACCAAAACCGACGACCAGATTACATCTCTGCATTCTGGAATGTTGTGAATTGGGATGAAGTGGCGGCGCGTTATGCAGCCAACAAGTAATAGGGCTTTTAGCCATCAAAATGTAAAGGGCTTCCCCAGGGGAGCCCTTTTTTTGTTTTCAAGATGCAGCATACTTGATTTATGAGGGGAGGGCCAGCTTGATTATGTGTAGCTTGGCATCATGCATCGACTCTTGTATCTATTCCTTCTAATCCCATTTGTTGGATACGGCCAACCAGAGGTTAAAACTGATTTCTGGGCGAATGGAAAAGTCCTTTCGGAAATCTCCTATCATGGAGGAGTAAGGGATGGCTTGTGCCGATATTACTTCGATAATGGCCAACTATTGTCTGAAGAAAGCTACCAGAAAGGCGCTAAAGTTGGAAGGTATAGATCCTTCCATAAGAATGGGCAGCCGCATTGGGAAGGGGCCTTCAAGGAGGGCGACAAACACGGTTTGTGGAAGCGCTACGGCGAAAATGGCCAGCTGGTAGAAGAAGGATACTTCATGCGCGGACAACGGGCTCGGTCTACTTGGAAGTACTATGACGAGGACGGCAATGAGCAGGAAATGTCTGACGACTGCTAGTCTTCATTCTATTGCCTTCACTTCTGTGACCAGATTACGATGTCATTTGCCAGGGCGTTTAATTACGCCTGAAGCGGTATGACCGAAGCGTTGTTGGCGGAGGTGTAAGTTGGATTCTTGAAAAGGATACTTTTACTAAAATTATCCTATGAAACAGGCCCTGCGCTATGCGCTAGTTCTAACCCTTATTTGGGGCTGTACAAAGAGCGAAATCGATCGGGATATTAGCCAACCCATAGAATACAATGTGCCGGCTGAGTTTCAGGTATACATTGATTCTTTTTTAAGTGCAGGCCAACAAAGAGGGATAGATTCTATCATAATAGACAACCTCGTTGTGGATTGGGAGGCAGAAAACGAAAACCTAGTGGGTCATACTTGTGCCGTTTGCTATAAGGCAAAGGAGGTAGACTCCTTGCAGAAGTATATCATCATCAAACCTGACTGCTGGAACGGGCTGAACGACCACCTAAAGGAAGTGGTTATGTTTCACGAGTTGGGTCATTGCTACTTGAATAGATCGCACAAAAGCGGCAACATGGGCAAAGGCTACGTCAAGTCCATTATGAATAAAACCATGAGTGAGCCGCTTTGGGCAGACACTACCAGCTATCGCCGTGCCTATTATTTGGATGAACTATTTGATCCTGATACGGACAAGCCAGAATGGGCTGATCAGTAAATGCCGCAGGAAAATCGTGGCTTGAATCCTACTCTACCGTGACGCTCTTGGCGAGGTTCCGGGGCTGATCTACATTGCATCCACGCATAACGGCGATGTGATAAGACAGCAATTGAAGCGGAACAGAGGCGACAAGCGGAGTGAAAATTTCATCTACTTCCGGGATCTCGATTGTATAATCTGCCATTTCCTTGACTTGTTCGTCGCCCTCGGTCACGATGGCGATGACCACCCCTTTCCGCGCTTTGACTTCTTGGATATTGCTTACAACCTTTTCATAGGAAGGACCTTTGGTGGCGATTACTACGACGGGCATTTCTTCATCGATGAGCGCGATAGGACCGTGCTTCATCTCTGCTGCAGGATAACCCTCAGCGTGGATGTAGGAAATCTCCTTCAACTTAAGCGCACCTTCTAGAGCCACAGGGAAACAATAGCCTCGTCCTAAGTATAGGAAGTTGCTAGCGTCCTTGAATTTTGCGGAAATCTCTTCTACCAGTTTGTCGGTTTTCAATGCGCGCTCGACCTTTTCTGGGATAGCTTCTAAACCATACAGCAGGCGTTGGTATCGGCTGCGTTCTATCGTACCTCGTTTACTTCCAAGCATCAACGCCAGTAGGGTCAATACCGTGACTTGAGAAGTGAACGCTTTGGTACTCGCCACGCCAATTTCGGGACCAGCGTGGGTATAGGATCCGCCATGGGTTGTGCGTGCAATCGATGATCCAACTACATTGCAAACACCGAGGATAGTGGCTCCTCTGGATTTGGCAAGTTCTAATGCGGCCAGGGTGTCGGCTGTCTCGCCGGATTGTGAAATGGCAATGACCACATCGCGTTCAGAAATGATCGGGTTTCGATAGCGAAATTCAGAAGCGTATTCCACTTCTACCGGAATGCGCGCGAGGTCTTCTATCAGGTATTCGCCTACCAGACCTGCGTGCCAAGAAGTGCCGCAAGCCACGATGATGATGCGCTGTGCGTTGATCATGCGTTGCTCATAGTCTGCTACGCCGCCTAAATGAACCAAGCCTTGTTGGACGTTCAATCGACCACGCATGCTGTCGTGGATGCTTCGAGGTTGCTCGAAGATCTCCTTCAACATGAAATGCTCGTAGCCGCTTTTCTCCAATTGCTCAAGATGCATCTCTAGCTCTTGGATGTATGGGGTTACCTTCTGATTCGCCATGGTAAAGAGCTTTAATTCTTTTCCAGGCTTGATCTCGGCAATTTCGCCGTCTTCTAAGTACACCACATTTTTTGTGTACTCAACGATGGGCGTAGCGTCGGAAGCGACGTAGAAATCGCCCTCTGCTCCAATGCCTATAACCAACGGGCTGCTCTTGCGGGCTGCGACTAGTGTGTTTGGTTCGGACTTGGACATCACGACAATGGCGTAAGCACCGATCACTTCATTCAAAGCCATGCGCACTGCCTCACTCAAGGAGATGTCTTCTTGGCGCTTGATCTCTTCGATCAGGTTGACCAAGACTTCCGTGTCCGTGTCTGATTGAAAGGTATAACCCCTAGCAAGCAACTCTTTTTTGATGCTGTCGTAGTTCTCGATGATTCCGTTATGGATGAGTACTAGCTCACCTGACATGGACGTGTGTGGATGGGCGTTTTCGTCGTTTGGCTCGCCGTGGGTTGCCCAACGCGTATGGCCGATACCTGAATGTCCAGAAACGTCGCCATCTCCGATATGTCGTTGGAGGTCTGCAACCTTGCCTTTGCACTTGTGCACGATGATACTATCATTCGTCAAAGCAACGCCCGCGCTGTCATATCCGCGGTATTCAAGGCGTTGAAGTCCTTTGATGAGAATGTCGTATGCCTCTTTCTTACCTGTATAGCCGACAATTCCACACATAATTATTCGCTTATATCCGTATAGTAAACTTTCAGAGCAATATTATCTGATCCTTTCAAGACATTTTGGCCCCGCACGTTTCCATTAAGAACAGGAACCTGTGCATTCAAAGTAAAACCAAGGTAAATGTCTTCCCCGCGTTGCTGCAGTTCGATCATCTTTTGTACCTGTCGTGTAACGTCAAATGTATACGTCCCGTTGCCTTCGTCATACACACCCCCATAGCGCGTTTGATTGTAGGCAAAGTCTAAGGTCAAGGTTTCAATGGTGTCTCCGGAGGCAGGATCAATCTCGTAGTCGAGCAAGTAAAGCTGGTTTGAGTATGCAAGCCCTTCAGGCTGTGTTTCATCCGACTCGAAGATCAATTGTGCCCGATGGATGGCAGCATCTGTTCGCTCGATGAATTGCTCGATGTGAGGCACTTCAATTTTCGCTTTTACCCCAGACATGCCCTGTACATAAATCTTGTCCGCTCCAGAGGCAGTTGCCAGCGCCTGCTCAACGGCGCTTCCTGTATAGTCTAAGTCGAACTTATTGAAACGGGTATTGGAACTTACGACGTTGTAGTCGAGGGTTTCGTAAATGATGGTATCAGGATCGTCTTCTGGCACGTAGCTGTACTTCAATTGGAGGCCTGCACTTCCACTAGCGATGTCAATGTTGTACAATGCACCCTCGGCGGAAGGATCATCGTACTCAGGCACGATGGCAAGTCCGCCAAAGAATTCAAGAAAGGAAGAGGAAGTGGAATAGCTTGTGCCGATCCCTTGGAGTAGATAGGACCCAAGATCCTTAGACAAAGCAATCTTTACGCCTTCAAATGCCACATCTGTTGAATCGTTCGGATCCAAAACGTAAAGGGCTGCTAGTTCTTCTTTAGAGGCATAAGCGATGGTCTCAGATCCGACAGGGAGGTCATCGAGGCGGAAGGACCGATTGGATGTATATGCGCTGTCTATGTTCATCAGCTCCTCGATCTGATAGATGTTAAGCCTGAGGCTATCGGTCAGGTCTCCGTATGCGTTGATCGGGAATACGGTAAGGGTAAGCTCCTCCACCGTATAGTCAGAGGCAGGGAGTTCGAGAAAAATATTTTCAGATTCCAACGCAAAGTTCATCAAGAGGCTGGCTTCTGCTTTTCCAAAAACATCGTTTTGAATACGGCCTGCAAAATTTTGAAAGCGCGTTGACCCTTGCGGGTCGAGAAGGATTGTTCGAGCCTCTATGCTGAACGTGTCGACTAATGTGAGTGAATCGAGGTATCCGTCGGGCTGGATTTCAGGGCCGATCAAGGCGTTCTTCTTGCACCCAATCAGCGCCAAGATTAGACCGAAAAAAACAACGGCTCGCCAAGAGGCAAACCGTCGAATGATGTTTCGTAGAGGTATATTTTTCACTCCCTTATTCTGCGATCACTGAGTTTTCTTCCATGACCCTAGTGTAGAAATCATCGAATACGCTCATTAGGTTTTCTTCAGGTTGTGCATCGAGCACAGGCTTGCCTAACGTCTCCACATACGACTTTATTTCATCGCTAACATACTCAGATCCGTAGACGATGGCGTCAGAATACTTGGCAGCCAGCTTCACCCAATTATCATAGGTCGGATCTTGCATGATCTCGATGTCCTCCCCTTCGATGCCATCGTACTTCAACTTCTCAATGAAGCGCGGATCTAGCTTCTCTTCAAAGTCCTCGTCGTAAATGGAGAACACCACTTTGGCGTCGCCAAAGAGTGGATCATCGGCGTAAAATGTTTTTTGATAAATGGCCATTAAAGCGCTGAACCATCCATGGCAATGAATGATTTCAGGCATCCAACCTAACTTCTTGACCGTTTCAAAAACGCCTCGGCAGAAGAAGATAGAACGCTCATCGTTGTCTTCAAAAAATTTCTCATCCTCATCGAAGAAGGTAGACTTACGCTTGAAATACTCTTCGTTGTCGATGAAGTATACCTGCATCCTGGTCGGTTGGATCGAAGCTACCTTGATGATCAAGGGGTGATCCGTATCATCTACGATCAAGTTCATTCCCGAAAGCCGAATCACTTCATGCAATTGGTGACGACGCTCATTCACGCAGCCGAAGCGGGGCATAAACAAGCGGATCTCCTTGCCGAAGTCCTGTGCCTCCTGCGGCAGCTGGCGGCCCATGTAGGACATGTAATTTTCAGGAAGGTAGGGGTTGATCTCGTGGGAAACGTACAGAACGCGGTCGTAATTACTCATAAATTCATCCTTGGTTTTAAGAAAAGAACTCTCCTCGGAGAAAAAGTCTTGCAAATTTACGCAAATTGCGGCTTCGCGTCAATAAGAAGCTGTCTTTGTCCAATGTTCGTAGCCAAGACTAAACAAGAGATCGATCGATTGATCCCCCGAGATAGGAAGGTGGGGTTTGTTCCTACAATGGGTGCCTTGCATGATGGACATGCTTCCTTAGTAGCGGCGTCGAATCGAGATGGGCACTTTACCGTTGCAAGCATATTCGTCAATCCGACCCAGTTCAATGACCCGAAGGACTTCGAGAAGTACCCGGTCGATACCGAACGGGACCTCAAAACCCTGGAAGCAGCGGGATGTGACCTGGCATTTTTGCCCACCCGATCAGAGATATATCCTGCGGGGACGGAATTGGATCGCTACATCCATGACTTTGGCGCAATGGAAAACAGGTTCGAAGGCGCATTCAGGCCAGGTCATTTTAGAGGAGTGGGTCAAGTGGTGCACATCCTATTCGAGACCGTTCGGCCTGACATGGCGTTTTTTGGCGAAAAGGATTTTCAACAATTGCAAGTCATAAAGCAGCTGGCCAAACAACTGGGCTCCGAGATAGAGATCAAGGGAATGCCAACGGTGAGAGAGCCAGACGGGCTCGCCATGAGCTCGAGAAATCGAAGACTCGACCCGGCTCAAAGGACCGCGAGCACCTTGTTGTACGAAGTCTTAACGAAGGCCGCGCAAGCACTTGGCAAACAGGGATTGGATGCCATTCGAGCCGAGGTGCAACGGTTGTTTGAAACCAATGCGCACCTGCGCCTCGAATACTTCGACATCATCGACCCCGCGACCTTTTTACCTAGGAAAGATGGCGACCCTGGAGTCTATCAGGCAGTCATAGCAGCCTATGCGGGAGATGTCCGCTTAATTGACAACTTGAGACTTGATTAAATCGCGACCGAAGGCTAACCTTTGTAACGCAATTCAACGCGCGGTGAAAACATGGAATTAACATCCGCAATTCAACAGAAGATCCTCCGGATCAAAGACCACGTCCAAGAATTTCGGAACGAGGGAAGGACATTTTTTGCGAGCTCTTCTTTTCAAACCCACAGCTTGCCCATGCTCCACGTCCTCAGTCGCATTGCGCCCGAGATGCCCGTGTACTTCATTCAAACGGGTTTTCATTTTCCGGAGACGCTCAAGTTTAGAGATCACATAGCCGCGACGTTTCGATTGAACGTGGTGAACGTGGAGAGCCATGTTCCCAAGGTCCAACAGCGCGATGCAAAGGGAAAATTCTTTTTCACGTCGGATCCAGACTACTGTTGCTTCCTCAACAAGACGCAGCCGATGCAGCCCCTTTTGGAGCGTTTTGATGTTTGGGTCAATGGGGTCAGGGCAGACCAAAACGCCAATCGCAAGGCCCTGCAGGAATTTGAGCACACCCCCCAAGGAGGGTCCCGATACCACCCCATGTTAGACTGGTCTAAACAAGAAATATGGCAGTACATATCGGCGTTGGAGTTGCCTCGACACCCTTTAGATGCAGAAGGCTACGTGAGCATTGGCTGTGAGCCATGTACAGTGAAACCGAGCATAGGAGATGAACGTGGAGGGCGATGGCTCGGTCAGAGCAAGAATGAGTGCGGCCTTCATACCGAATTAGTCAGCAAATAAGAAAGGTGCATGAGAGTATTGATAACAGGAGGAGCGGGATACATAGGCACAGCATTGTGTGAAGCATTGCTAGAAGACCCTTCCATTGACCGAGTTACGATCTACGACAACCTGAGCAGGCATAATTACAACGCCTTCATCGGAATCTTGAAATTGGATCAGCGCTTTCATTTCATTGAAGGGGACATCCTAGACAGCAGAAATCTCCGTAAAGCGGTACGCAATGCTGACGCCGTGTTTCACCTAGCGGCAAAAGTGACTACCCCTTTTGCAGATCAGGACGCACACCTTTTTGAGCAAGTGAACCATTGGGGAACGGCAGAGGTAACATACGCCGTGGAAGAGAGTGACGTACAGCGATTGATCTACTTGAGTTCAGTATCTGTCTATGGGTCAGGTGAGGAACGAAAGGGCTTGGGCGTTGAGTTGAACCCCAAAACCTTCTACGGCATTTCCAAAATGCGCGGCGAGGAGCATGTACGAAGGTTGGAAGACAAGGTGAAGACACACATCATCCGATGTGGAAATGTATATGGGTACAACAAGAGCATGCGCTTTGATGCGGTCATCAATAAACTACTCTTTGAGGCCAATTTCCGGGGAACGATCAATGTCCACGGAACCGGGGAACAGCATCGACCATTTATCTTTATCGACACGGTCAGCAAGCACTTGCACGACGTCCTAAACGATCAAAAACAGACGGGAACGATCAACCTGGTTGAGCATAATTATAGCATCAACGACATCGTAGAAGTACTGAAGGAATTGTACCCTGAAATGGAGATGATATTCATCAATAACAACATGAAATTGAGGGAGCTCAAAGTGGATACCGCTGCAGGAAATTTGGCTGATCCAGCAGAGGGATTGGGGGTGCTGCGGGATCGACTCGCGTCGTTCAAAAAAGAGTTCACATTCTGATCACCATTTCACGACTACCTTCCCGATGGAGCCGCGACCTTCTAGTCGTTCATGTGCTTTGGCGATGTCCGCGGCATCGAAGATGGAATCGACACTAGGCTTGAGAATACCTTGTTGGAAATGGTCATAGACCTCATTGATGCACGCATTTAGGTAGGCGGATTTGTGTTGTCCGATGCGCAACATGTTCACTCCGATCACCGCTTTCGAATTCATCATCATGGGAACGGGGTGCAAGAACCCGAATCCAAACGCAAGCTTGATCTTGTCGATCAACCCTCCTTTGGATGCGCTCCATTCACTTGCGCCAAACGGAACTATGCGTCCCCCAGCGCCTAATAATTTCATGCTCTTCTTAAAATTTGATCCGCCAATGGGGTCGAATGCCACATCGATGCGGGCATTACCGCAAATGCGCTCCACTTCTGTCACGAAATCATGGGTGGCATAGTTGATCGCGTGATCCACGCCTAAGCGCTTCAAGTATTCCAATTTCTCAGGTTTGCTTGCAGTTCCAAAGACTTCGCAACCCTTCCACTTGGCAATCTGGACCAAGGCCGTCCCCACGCCACCTGCTGCTGCGTGAATCAAAACGCGATCGCCCTTTTTGAGGTTGATCATGTGGCAAGCCGCAAACCAAGCGGTGCAATACTGAGTTGCCAATGCGGTAGCGGCGGCTTTGTCAATGGCTGAGTCGATGCGCACAACACCTTGGACCTCAGCAATGGCATATTCAGCGTAGCCACCAAATTGAGTGAACCCGACAACGCTATCTCCCACCGCGAGGTTGTGAACGTTATCGCCGACAGCGGTGATTTCACCTACGACTTCATAGCCTAAAACGCACGGTAGAGCTGGACGGTCATTGTACAGCCCCCTACGGGCCATGATGTCTGCATAGTTGAGTCCGAAATGACTCACCTTGATTTGTACTTCTCCCTCTTTTGGTCGGGGGATTTCAAGTGTTTGAAATTCAAATGCTTCGCCTGCCGTGCCGTCCTTTATCAATACAATCGCTTTCATCCCTTCTTTCGTTTTTCTGCGTGATGTGTTCCTTCAATGACCAACACGATCTCCCCTTTATAGGCTTGCGCTTCTCCCAAAGCGTGCAGCTCTTCCAGCGTGCCTCGGTGATAGGACTCGTACACTTTGCTTAATTCCCTCACCACACAAGCTCTCCGCTCATTTCCGAAAACCTCTGCGGCCTCTCTCAGTGCTTTTTGAATCCGGTGGGGCGATTCATACATGACCATTGTGTGCTCTGTATCAGTTAGTTCTCTCCAAAATGTTTGCCTGCCTTTCTTTTGAGGTGGGAAGCCCAGGTATAGATATTTCTCGCAGGGCAGACCGGAGCCAACGATGGCGGGGATGATAGCGGTTGCACCAGGGAGCACTTCTACTCTGATGTCGCGTTCTATGCAAGCACGCACCAAAAGGTATCCAGGGTCGCTGATGCCCGGGGTTCCTGCGTCCGTAACCAAGGCCATATTGGTTCCGCCGATCAATTGATCCACGAGTCGCTCAGTAACTTTGTGTTCGTTGTGTTGATGGAAAGGACTCAGCTTGTTTTCGACACCGATATGCTGTAAGAGCTTTCCCGAATGCCTTGTGTCCTCACAGAGGATGAGGTCAACCGTTTTCAAGACTTGGACCGCACGAAAGGTGATATCGTCCAAATTGCCGATTGGGGTGGGGACCAGGGTCAGTATTCCGCTCATAGCACCTCAATCAATGGAGGAAAACAGCGCAAGTATTCACGCACACAACCGTGTCCGCCTTTGGACTGAAGCACAAAATCCGCGGCTTCTTTTATGGGTTGGGTGGCGTCAGAAGGACAGGCGGCAATGCGGGATTTGTCGAACATCTGTAGGTCGTTGATATCGTCTCCGATATACCCTACCTGCTCCCATGAAAGGCCTAGTTTATCTAGCCATTGTGCAGCGATTTCAAGCTTTGGATCCGTACCGACGTACACGTGCTCGATTCCGAACATCTCAGCTCGGTGTTGGATGATGGATTGATTTACCCCGGACGAAACGATGCCAAATGTGATGCCTTTCTGCATGGCTTGTTTGATGGCCATACCATCCTTCGTGTCAAAGCGTTTGAATTCATCGCCGCTCTCCGTGTAGAACATGCCTCCTTCTGTTAAAACACCATCTACATCCAAGAAAACGAATCGGATGTCACTCCAAGGAAGATCCGTGTGTTGCATGCTCCTCAGTAAAAGGACATCCAGGGGGATACCGAGTTGTTCAGCCAGCGTCTCCAGTTCGGAAAGCGTCGGATCTTCACTGAGGTCAAGCTCGGTATCCAAGCTTTTTAAGTAGGCAATATTCTCTTTAAGATAGATCATACAATGTGCCGTCCTACCGCTTCTGCCACCGGCTTAATGGCTTTGAGGAGGTGCCGAAACTGGTCGTGGTAAAGTTGTTGTGCTGCGTCGCTCTTTGCCACTGAGGGGTCGGGGTGGACTTCGACGAGCAAGCCGTCAATACCCATGGCAACACATGCTTTACTGAGGTCTTCGATGCCGTAGCGGTAGCCGAGTGCATGAGACGGGTCTAAGATGATCGGAAGGTTGATGTGCTCCTTGAGCCAGGCAACACCGCAGAGATCAAGCGTGAACCGCGTCTTTGTTTCGAATGTTCTGATCCCACGTTCGCACAGCATTACGTTTGGGTTTCCCCCTGAAAGCACAAATTCGGCGGCTTGCGCGAACTCTTGCAATGTTGTTCCAAAGCCCCGCTTGATGAGAACGGCTTTGTCTGTCTTTGCGCAAGCCTTGAGAATACCGTGATCATACATGCTTTTTGCGCCGATCTGGATCACATCAGCGAAGGCGATGACGTCATCCACGTGGGTTGCATCCCGCACCTCGCTTACGATGACAAATCCATACTCTTCCCTCATTTTAGCGAGCAATTGCAAGCCTTCTCGTCCGAGTCCTTGAAAAGAATAGGGAGAAGTTCGGGGCTTGTAACATCCCCCACGAAGGCCATGGATGCCAAGTTCCTTCATCAGTTCGGCGCTTTGTCTTATCTGCTCCTCGGATTCAACAGAACACGGCCCTGCGATTACCATCGTGTTGTTGGTTTCACCGCCGATGGCTTGCTGTCCCAATTGAACGGTGCGCGTGGGCGCGGAATAGCTTCGACTGGCCAATTGGATATCGGAATCCATGGCCCAATGTGCTTCAGCGCTGGGTTCGATTTCCGCAGGAATTTCCTGCAGCTTTGATGGGGTCACCAAGACAAAACGTTCGCCATCGTGAAAGATGGCGGAGGTAGTCATAGCTGCGAAACGATGCGCCTCCTGTTCGGAGACATTCGGTCTCAAATGAATGATCATAGTTCGCCTTTTACAAGGTTGAGGAAGGATACAACACCCTTCACTTTTTTATCACCATCAACCACCGGAAGGTAATTGATTGGAAAATCAAATTCTTTCAAATAGAGCAGCATGGCACTCACGGTCATGTGATCCTCTATGGCAATCGGAGAGCGATTGATCATCGCGGTTACCTCCATCTGCTCCGGGTGATCCACATTGCGCAGCACTTCTCTGCGTAGGTCCGCATTACTGACGATGCCTTCGATCCGCTGCTCGGTGTCTTCTAAAATGGTGAAGCCTAGCTTGTAGTCTTCAATGGTCTGCAACACAGCGCGTAAACTTCGATCTGCCGGTCCAACGATGGGTGTTTCCTCGCGACTACGCATGAAATCGCCTACGGTGTAGTGACTCTCAATATCGTGAAGTTTCAGATTCAGCAAGGCAGCGCCGATGGGCAAATTCTTGAAGAGGTACGACCCAACCACCGAGGCGTGTACGCCCATGTTTCTAAGGATGAAACTCACTTCCGCGTTGACACCACCATCCACGTGAATGCCCCTTTCCGGGAAACGACGTTTGAAACGCCTGATCTTCCTAAAATTGATCTTATCAAACCGACCGCCGCTCTCCCCTGGAATGGTCGCCATCATCAGAATGAAGTCGTAATGAGTGGGGTCGAAAACATCAATTTCCGTATCTGATATAATGCTCAGCCCCATGCTTGCTGAGCATCCACCCGTATATACGTATCCACTCAAGTCTTCATGTTGAAGCGTTACGAATTCAATCTTCAAGGCGTTGATGCGCTCAAAATACTGTTCGGGGTTCGCGGTGATCAAATGAAGATCGATCGGAGTGTCGCTATAACGGCGAATCTCTTCGATGTCATCAAACACCTGAGGGTTGTCCCGGCAGTCGATGTGGAAATAATCGATACCGTGTTGGTCGAGGTCCTTGATCAGCTGTTCAAGGGAAGTTTCCTTACTGGAATATACCGAAGCGGAGATCTTCATGGATGATAGTCAAGCGAAGGTAGTAACCCGAAGGGGAAATGCTGATGCGTTAAAGAGGAATGGTTTTTTGAAGATAGATGACCAACTGTTCAATGCCGAAGGAAGTTTTGACGCGTTGGCTGCTTCATTTTCCCCTTCTTTGCGGTCAATGGTACCGTCGTTAAGACCTCATAGCGCACCCTGTTCGATATCCGCTCATAGCCTTTATGGCTGCAGCACTCGGTTAGGATTTTTTACTCTGGGCAACTTTTTTACCTCAAATCACATCTTATTCTCAGTTTTGGCCTGATGATGACAGACAATCAGCTAATTGAGCAGTGTTTGAAGAACGATCAGAAGGCGCAAAAAGCGTTATTTGACAAGTTTTCGCGAAAGATGATGTCGGTATGCATGCGCTACGCTTCCGACGTCGAACTGGCAGAGGATTGGTTGCAGGATGGATTCATTAAAGTGTTTTCCAACCTGAGCAAATTCAAAGGCGAGGGAAGTTTCGAAGGATGGATCCGAAGGACGATGGTGAATACCTGTCTGGATCACATTCGAAAATCCAACCGGATGCAGATTGACGCAGATATCTCCGAAGCTGAGTATTTAGCTGGTGACGAAGAAAAATCTGTTGGAAAACTGAGGGTGGAGGAACTGATGACCTTGATCGAGAACATGCCTGCTGGGTACCGAACGGTGTTCAACATGTTTGCGATCGAAGGGTACTCGCACCAAGAGATCGCTGAGCAGTTAGGTGTGACGGAAAGCACCTCGAAAACGCAATTTCGCAAAGCGCGAACATATTTGATGAATATCATCGTCGAACGAGAGAACATATAATGACGAAGAACGAACATAACATTGAAGACATCTTCCGAGAGGCGTTTGCCTCCCATGAGATGGATGTCAGTCCAAAAGTCTGGAGCGGGATCGAAGCATCCTTGGGTCAGGCTGGAGCGGCAGCTTCTGGAGCAGCGGGAGGGACAACTTTCCTAGCGAAGGCAGCCGCCGTAATAGGATTTGCAGGATTGATGACTGCAGCTACCATAGCGGAAATCAACTATCAAACCGGTGTTGCTCACGAGGCAACTATAGAAACTACGGAGACCATCGGTTCCGAGCCTACGACACAGCATGCTGCTACAGCCATTGCAGCAAGTCCTGCAAGCGTGAACAAGGTTTCTGAAGCCATTGAGGTTTCGACAGATGGGGAGCTGGTATCAATCGAAGAGCCGGGCATCCAAGAAATCACTGCAAACGAAAGCGAGATCTTGCCGATCGAATCCAATCCCGCGCTTGCTAAGGGCGGTCTTAACGACGGCATAGCAAGCAGTGAGCCGTTTGAGCATGAAAAAGCCCTGGCCACCGCAACGAGCACGCAAGAGAAGACAGAAGAACGCGGCCCAGAGCAACAAGTGGCTGAGCAACCATCGAATCAAAAACGAGACGTTGAGGTAGTTACTCCAGCCGAGCAGCATACAGCTCCCGAAGCTTCAACTACAGCCTACTTCACACACGAAGCTCGCCAGATGATTACGCCAAATGGAGATCCATTCAACGAACACATGACCATCGAAGGCTATGGTGTGAAGGACTTCTTCCTTCAGATTGCAACCCAAAGCGGCCAAATTGTCTTCGAATCACGGGATATCAATGTACGTTGGAATGGTGTCGATCGATTCGGTAATGCACTTCCGAACGGGGTATACTTCTATGAGATACGCGCCGTGGGGGATGATGGCTTACCTTATGTGGATCAGAACGCTCGTGGAAGCGTGACCATAAAGCGTTAATCAGTAATCAAGACCGCGTGCTACAAATGCGGTCATCAGATCAAAAACCTTCTTGTAATTGGTGAGGGGAATATTCTCAGGCACATCGTGAATGTCATGATAATGCTTGTAATCCCCCATCGTATAGATGAAAAAACAGGGAACGTCCTTTTGGAAAAAAGGATAGTGATCGCTGTTAGCAGCTGAACCCCTTGCCTTGATCGTAGGAAGGGCGCTGACCTCGTTGTTCACCCGGACCAAATTGTCAAACTGATCCGAAAAAATCTTTCCGTTCACAGCCGTGATTCCCGTCTTTGCGTCGGCCATCAAGTCAAGGTTAAGCAGGAATTTGATCTTTTTCAGATCAATAGGACTATTGTCAACAAAGTAGGTTGAGCCGACGAGCCCTGCTTCTTCTCCCGCGAACCAAATAAAGACCGTAGTGTACTCCGGGGGGTGCATTTTATAGTAACGCGCTAGGTCGAGCAGCATCGCAGTTCCACTTGCATTGTCACTCGCTCCTGCTATGTACGTGTCGGCACCCATTCGACCCAGGTGATCATAGTGTGCAGTAAAAATGAACATGGAGTCTTTCCTTCCAGGGATAGATGCCGTTACATTCTTAGTTTGATAGTCGCTTACCCAGGTTTGGTCCATATCAAGGAAAACGGAGCGAATCTTTTTGTCTACCGAATCCTTTGTCACCTCCAGTATGGGGATGGTATACATGCGCCGCCCAACCGACCAAGTCAGTTTTTTATCCGTCAGCACCACATATCCTTTTGCATTGATTGGATTTTCTCCTAGGCGAGCTATATAGGCTTGATTGGCGGGAGAATCATCCGTTGCGTCTAGCACCACTATGCTTTCATTTATCCTTTCCTTCAGCGATAGTTTGAAAAGCTTTTCGCGCTTATCTGTCCACTTCGGCTTTAAAGGAAAGGCGTTAAAATTACCATGCAGCGCGTATGAATTAGGGTTTGGGATGTAGTCCTCTCCGGTCTTAAGGAGCGTGCCGTTAATCGACAAGTCCATGGCACCGGGAAAGGTGTTTACACCCAATTCAAAAGCTTGGGTAAACGAGCCCTTCAGGGGAGCCAATCCGATGGACTTGCATTGGCGAACCAGAAAATCGGCAGCCTTGACGTCCCCGTTGAGTACGTAGCCCCGCCCGTGGTATCGAGGGGCACAAAGCGAATCAATCATTTGACGCACAAAGGCGCTGTCCTGCGCCAGGCTTAGCATGGGAAGGCTTAGAAGAAGACTTAAGAAAAAGGATCGCATCATGCAAATCTGCGTGAAACGGTGGATCGGAACGCGATCACCGTATCATTCTCGCTGTCCCATTTGTATTTCTGAGAGAGGTTTTCGTCCATAAGTCGCGCTGCATCCGTCAGGGATTCTAAATGATTGAGCTCCTCCAATGCGCGTGTGAAGGCAGACATGTCCCCATTAAAGAGCTCATTTGCATAGAGAAAACGCTCGTTGATGCCAAAGGCTTTTTTCAGGTCTTGCAATTTTGAAGTGCCAGCCCGATCGCTGAGGGTGAGGGTATCACCGGCATGAGGACCTGGCTTGGGTTGGCCTGCGTGCGCCTTCGAAAACTCCTCAATGGTGCGCATGATCGCTTCGTGCTGTTGCTCCTCATTTGCAGGCGCTTCTGATGGGGCTTCCACCTCTTCAGTTGTAGATGCTTCTTCCGCCGATGTTTCGGCGATGGCTTCAACTGCTGGAGAAGCTTCTTCTATTGCTTCCGGTAGGTTTTGAGATTGCTGTTCTTCCAGCATGGTTTCTAACGCTGCGCGTATGGCTTCAAGGTCGTCTTTGATCAATTGAAGTTCGTTTTCCTTTTCTTGGATCTGGCGTTCCAGTCGGTCTATCTTTTGGAGGAGGTCATTCATGTACATGCAAATCTAACGCAGATCAAAGATCGCAATTGTGTATTGCAATTTTGATGAGGTGATAATTTTTCAGGAACAACGAAAGGTTAATGGTGGCATATCGAGTGGGATTCAAACAATTCAGATAGATTCGTAATATCTGATTGAACCCAATTCAAGGCGCAATGTTCCTGGAATTTACAGGCAAAACAAAACACAAATACGGATGGATCGAAGTCGTCTCCGGATCCATGTTCTCCGGCAAGACAGAGGAACTTATCCGACGCTTGAGAAGGGCAAAATTTGCGGGGCAAAAGGTCGAGATCTTCAAACCCGAAATGGACGTACGCTATGACGAAGAAGCGGTGGTTTCGCACGATGAAAATAGCATTCCATCAACACCGGTAGAAAGCTCTGGCAACATCCTGATCTTGTCCAATGAAGCGCAAGTAGTTGGGATAGACGAGGCTCAGTTCTTTGATCCCGAACTCGTCAGCGTATGCAACCAATTGGCCAACATGGGCAAACGCGTGATTGTAGCGGGCCTTGACATGGACTACAAAGGCCGCCCCTTTGGCCCCATGCCCGGTCTTATGGCCATCGCAGAATACGTGACCAAGGTCCATGCGATCTGCGTAAATTGTGGCTCACATGCGAATCATTCCCATCGCATCATTACGAGTGATCGATTGGTTGAATTGGGAGAACTCAATGAGTATCAACCGTTGTGTCGAGCTTGTTTTAACACGAATGTGATGAACAGATGAATTATACGATCGAAAGCATAGCAGACTTCTGTGGAGGTAAGGCATACATCGCTTTCCCCGGCTCAAAGGTCGGCCGGATCAATGCGGATCATCGCATCCTTAAGCGCGATGACGCCTTATTTGCGGCGCTAAAGGGAGCGCGTTTCGATGGGCATGATTTCATTCCTGAACTGCTCGACTATAGAGTGCATCATTTTTTAATCACCGATGAGGAGATTGCTGAGCGGTATGCGGGCAGGGCCAATTTTATTGTCGTGAATGATGTGGTCGAAGCCTTGCAGCGCATCGCGGCGGAGCATAGGGATAACTATGACGTACCGGTCATCGCAATTACTGGAAGCAACGGAAAAACAATCATAAAGGAATGGCTCAACGCATTGCTTGAAAGTGAGTTCCAAATTTGTCGAAGCCCAAAGAGTTACAACTCTCAAATCGGGGTTCCACTTTCGGTGTTCGAATTGAGCAGCAACGACAGCTTGGCAATCTTCGAAGCCGGCATCTCCAGACCAGGTGAAATGGACCGGCTAGAGGAAATTTTGCGTCCAACCTTGGGAATCATGGCCAACTTAGGTGACGCGCACTCTGCCCACTTTGGTTCAGACAAACAGAAATTTGGAGAAAAGTGGCGCCTCTTCAAAGCAGCCCAAAAAGTCAGCGCATGCGCCGACCACAAATGGGTGAAGTGGTTGTCAAAAGAAGAGCGTGAACGATGTGTATTCTGGTCGATGAAAGGAGAGAAGGCCCAAATTCAATTGAGAGTATTTGAGCAGTCGAATGATCAAACGCAATTGCAAGCCAAGGTCGAAGGGAAGCAATTCAAATTTTCCATTCCGTTTACTGACCGTGCGAGCATTGAGAATGCTGGTCATTGTTTCGCCATGCTTTGGACGCTTGGCAAAACGGATAATTCGGTACTCGATCGATTTGAATTGTTGTCACCTATTGCCATGCGGATGGAGGTGAAACAAGGCATCGAAGATTCACTGATCATCGATGATACGTACAATTCTGATCTGCATTCACTGCGCGCTTCGGTAGATCAACTCGTGACCCACTCGGATCGCGATAAGTGGGTGATTTTGAGTGATCTCAAGGAAATGCAGAGCTTCGGAAATACGTACCAGGAGATAGCACAAATGCTACTCGAAGCGGAGGTAACGCACCTGATTGCCATTGGCCCTGAGATCGCGATGCATAAGGACCTGTTTGCTCCGATCAAGGTCCAGTGCTTTGCGTCCTTGGATGAGTATTGGGATCAGTTGGACTTGAAGACCTTGAAGCATAAGGCGATTTTGGTGAAAGGAGCCAGGCAATTCCGACTGGAAAAGTTGGTCAATCGACTGCAAGCGAAGCAACGCATCACAACCCTTGAAATCGACTTACAGAAATTGGGGGAAAACCTCAATTACTTCCAATCCAAACTAGCCGAGGACACCAAAGTGATGGTGATGGTCAAGGCTTTTGCGTACGGAAGTGGAGGGTATGAAATCGCGCATTTTTTCCAATCCCAGCGGACCGTGCATTACCTCGTAGTGGCTTATGCCGATGAAGGGATGCTGCTTCGGGAGAAGGGCATCAACCTGCGGATCATGGTCATGAGTCCCAGCAAAACTTCGTATGAGAGCATGATCCAACACGAATTGGAGCCTGAGATTTATTCCTTGAATGCCTTGAAGGACTTCATTCGAGCAGCCAGAAGTATGCGCCACTTCTTTGAACGCTATCCAGTCCATTTGAAGCTAGACTCGGGCATGCACAGGTTGGGTTTTGAAAAACAGGAACTCAAAGAAGCTTTAGAACTCATTGCGAGCTCACCGTTTATTAGCGTAGCCAGCATTTTTACGCATCTCTCTGCCACCGACGAAGCAACGCACGATGCATTCACACGAGAGCAGATTGAGCGATTCGACATCATGAACAGCCAAGTAGTGGCGGCATTGGGTTATCAACCTGATCGTCACGTGCTCAACTCAACTGGCGTGCTTCGTTTTCCTGAATTCCATTACGAAATGGTTCGACTAGGCATTGGGCTTTACGGGTTCAGTGGCAACGAAGAGAATCGATTCCTCAATGCACTCGGCTCTCTGAAGAGCTACATTGTTCAAATCAGAGAAGTGAATGCCGGTGATTCAGTGGGGTATGCGAGGAAGGGAAGAGCAGATGCCGCTCGGCGGGTGGCCACAATAGCGCTCGGATTTGCGGATGGCCTAGACCGGCGACTCAGTGATGGAAATTGGAATATCCTATGGCAAGGCATTCCATGTCCGATCATCGGAAATATTTGCATGGACATGACGATGATTGACGTCTCCCATACACAAGCAAAAGAAGGGGATGAAGTAGTCATTTTTGAAGGAAATGATTCGATTACCGCAATGGCCGCAAAACTGGGCACGATTCCTTATGAGATACTAACCAAGATTCCCGAACGCGTGCGCAGGATATACCTACACGAATGATGAAGGACCTCTCAGTAGTCATTATCACGCTCAACGAGGAACGCAACATCGGTCGATGTATCGAAAGCGTTGCCGGATTGGCAAAGGAGGTCGTGGTGGTTGATTCGCTCTCTACGGATCGCACCAAGGAGATTGCTGAATCCTTAGGTGCACGGGTCGTTGAACAATTATTTTTGGGTCATATTGAGCAAAAGAATTTCGCCATTGAACAAGCCAGTCACGAGATTATTCTTTCGTTGGACGCCGATGAAGCGTTGGGCGCGGAACTCAAAGCTTCCATTGAGGAAGCGCTAAACCGATTTGAGCATGACGGGTACACGATGAACCGGCTGACCAATTTTTGCGGCAAATGGATTCGACACGGAGGATGGTATCCTGACACCAAGCTACGCTTGTTTAGAAAGGGACAGGGAGCTTGGACAGGGACAAATCCCCACGACCGCTATGAAATGAGTTTAGGACGAAAGGCGGGCAAACTGAATGGCGATTTATTGCATTATTCGTTTTATTCCGAGGAAGAGCACTTGGCTCAGATTCAAAAATTCAGCGCCATTTCATCGAAGGCGAAGTATGCAGAGGGCGTTCGCTCCAATAGACCCAAGATTCTGATTAAAACTGCAGCGAAGTTCATTAAGGCGTATGTAATCAAACTCGGATTTCTAGATGGGTACTACGGGTGGGTGATCGCAAAGAACTCGGCTTTCGCGACCTACCTTCGCTACCGCAAACTCCTCGAATTGCAGTCTGAAAAGGCATGAAGGTTTTACACATCACATCACCGAAGACGTGGCGTGGCGGTGAGCAACAGCTCATTTATCTCGCCGAAGAACTTAAGGTGCTTGGCATTGAACAGGTGATCATGTGTCCGTTCAATTCTCCAGTGCACAAATATTGCTTGAAGCATCACTTTCCACATGTGACCTACTATAAAGGATTCTCTGCGAATCCGATGGTGGCATTTCGTGTGACACACGTTTGCAAAAGGTCAAACATTGACTTGGTCCACGTGCACGATTCTCATGCCCACAATTTTGCAGTGCTCAGTTCGGTATTGACAAACAACGACATTCCGATCGTCGTGTCTCGAAGGGTGGATTTCGCCATACAAGGCACCTCGATGTCATTGTTTAAGTACAATCATCCCAACATCAAGAAGATTGTTTGCGTCTCTCATGCTATTCGCGATATCATGGCGATGTCTGTGGAAGACGATTCGAAACTTACCGTTGTCCACTCAGGGGTTGACCTATCACGCTTCGAAAACGTAGAAGTGGGAGTCAGCTTACGAGAGGAGTTCAACATTCCTGAAGACCATGCTCTGGTGGGCAATGTGGCAGCTCTCGCGCCCCATAAAGATTACCCAAGCTTTATCCGAACGGCCAAGCGAATGATAGAATCAGGGGCTAAAGTGCGTTTCATCGCCATCGGTGAAGGGCCGTCGCGCAAGGAAATTGAAGAAGAAATTGAGGCCACCGGGATGGAGGCACACATCCATTTAACTGGATTTAGAAACAATGTTCCTGAGTTGTTGCGTGAGCTGGACGTTTTTCTCATAACCTCGAGTACAGAAGGGTTGGGGACTTCCATTTTGGATGCGATCGCGAGCGGCACTCCTGTCGTTGCGACGGCGGCTGGAGGAATTGTTGAAATCATTGAACACGAGAAGAATGGACTTCTGTGCAAGGTGGGGTCTGAAGCGGAACTGGCATCAGCTGTGGAACGTATGATCCACGATGAAGCTTTCCGCAAGCACTGCACGGAAGAAGGCTTGAAGACGGTACAGCGATTTAGCAAAGAAGAGACCGCTCGCAAGACGCTTGCGCTTTACCGAGAGGTCATGGAAAAGGAGTCCGAAAGCGAACGGGAAGCGTAAAGCAGAAGGAAGCTAAAGTAGGCGTACAGCGTCACGCCAACCTGCGTCTCTAAGGTATCTTCATTCAACATACTTGCAAAGATGACGATCGAGAATCCGATGTACAGGAAGGTGTTGGCGTTCTTCAATAGGAGAAACGGGGCAATGATTGCCAAGATGAAAAGCACCATTCCAGCCAATCCAAGCAAAATTCCAACGCTGAGGTACTGGTTATGAGCCCTCAGTCGGTTTTGTTCACTCAGGTTAGAACCAATGCGTTCGTACATTTCTTCAAAGGCTAGAGGCGCATCACCGGTTCCAACACCAACCAGCCAATTTTCTTTTAGGATATGCCACCCAGTGCGCCAATAGACGAAACGCTGCGTCACCGAATGGCCTTGTACGCGCTTTTCATTGATCATACGGTCTACTTCCCAGATCACCGTGTAGATCCTGTTATCGATCGGGTTTCCGTATGTGAAACGCACGTTCGCCACGCCGTTTTCTATGGCGAGGATGTCCTCCTGCGTTAGCGAGTTTACACCGACCGAATCTTTTCGTAATCCTTTGCTGGTAAGGTATCGCATCAACGTTGCTTCGATCGGTTGCCCCGTATGATCTTCGCCTCCCCAAAACGGGATATCGCTTCGTTCGTTCCACTGGCTCTCCAATTCGTGGTAGGCGATGTAGAGGTGGATGTAATTGCCGTTCTCCAGGGTTGCCTTTTCTGGCTTGTGAATGTAGGCCTCACCACCGGCGGTGTGCGTTTCTAAGGCGGTAATATCTGGCCGATGGTCTGGGTAGTAGGCGTCGACTTGAAAGAGCAAGTATGCACCGACCATAAGTGGGGCGAGCGTTAGTATGGTGAGGCTAACCGTCTTCGATCGTTGTTGACGGATAAAGGCTAGGGTGTAAAACAACATCAAGTAGCTGCACAGAAACCAAATCACGATGCCGGTCATCGACTGCAGGATGAAGATGAAGACGCTCAACCAGAGCGCAGACAGAACGGCGGTCCATCGGATGATGGGCCTGCCTTTTGCGTTCCAGGCGAGGTTGAGCAGAAAGAGATAACCAATACACACCATCAATGAGTAGCGGATGTGAGAGGTGAACAGGGAGATCGTGCGATAGTCTGCGGCGGGGTCATCCTTGATGCGCAGGAACTCCCACGTCGAGAGGAAGGAAGTGGCGATAACTGCCGCTGTGAACAACAAGACGATCGATCGGAATTCCGATTTCTCAAGTGGTTTGGAAAGTGGGATTACCAGAGGGAAAAGAAGCAATGGAAGACGCACGCGTAGGTCCCATAATGCGCGATCCAGATCTGAACTCCACAAGATGGACAGGACGTGAAGCAGGTAAAATGCGATGAACAGCGTTGGGACCGGCTGTTGTACTAATCGCCGAAGCCTCGATCGATATTGGCCTTCGAGGATGAAGTTAATGGCCAACGCAATGCCACCAATACTCATAAAAGCCTTGGACAATGGCAGTCCGATGGCAATGAGCCCAAGTGCACCGAGGTAAATCCAACGGTGATATTCCTGTTTTAGCAGCATAGGTTAGGTTCAGGAAGGTAAGTTACTGCTTATCCTTTTTTCGTGAGGCATTCCGCACAGGTTCCTTCTAAAACGGAAGTGTAGAATTCTTTATTGCGCAAGGTTTCAAGCGCCTTTAACACCTCTGGATCGTACTTCATGTATGCCCGAACGCGTCCTTTAGAGAAGTAGTAACGTCCGACGATTTCATTCTCAAGGATGATTTGAATTTCATGACGAAATTTGAACATGTCCGAACGCTTATCGCGCTCTAATTTGGCCGAAAGGTGCTCATACTCTCCTTTCACCTCTTCCCAGAATTCATCTTCTTCGATGACTTCCTGAAGTTCTTTCATCATTTCTGTGCTACTCGTGCGGTACTCAAAGTCTTTGGACAGGGCATAGCCCACAAAGGCTTCAAATTCTTCGTCTGTCAGCGCGAATTTTTCGGGTGAATCAATGCTGTCATGTTGGAAATAATAATCGGTGGCAAAATCAAAAACGATGTTTTCACCCATCAATGTTGCCAGCAGATCGCTGTAGGCTTCGATTTCTATTGCGATGTCTGGGGTGATCCCTGCGCCATCTTTTACGATACGGCCATTTTTAGTGGTGAAATTGGTAGTCAGTGAATCGGGAACTTCGACCGCTTTGCCCCGCTCGTCTCGTTTGCCATAGTCAATGCGCTGGATACACCTGCCGCTTGGTGTATAGTACTTCGCAATGGTCATCTTGAGCATGGAATTGTAGCTCAAGTTGGTCGTATTTTGTACCAGGCCTTTTCCAAAACTGTTTTGTCCGATTACCACACCGCGATCAAGGTCTTGGAGGGTTCCCGAGACGATCTCTGATGCGGATGCTGAACCTTCGTCGATCAATACCACGAGCGGTATATCTAAGTCTAAAGGGGCGTTCAAAGCTCGGTGAAGGCTATAGTGATCCTTGACCTTCCCTTTGGTTTCTACCACCTTTTCGCCTTTTGGAACAAAGAAGTTAACGATGTTCACAGCCTCATGGAGGAGTCCTCCCCCGTTGCCCCGCAAATCGAGGATTACTTTGTTCATTCCCTCATCCTTCAGGGCATCAAAGGCTTGTTTTACATCCCGGCTAGCCGTTTGGGTGAACCCCCGAAGGTTAATGTATCCAACTTCGTCATCGATCATACCGTAGTAAGGCACATCGTCTAATTTGATCTTCTCGCGTACAATGGTCGTTTGGATTTCCTCATTTGTGGCGGCCCGGTAGACGGTAAGTTTCACTTCCGTTCCAGACTCTCCTTTCAGCATGCTGCTTAGTTCCGAAGTCGACTTTCCTTCTGCACGCTCATCCTCTACGGCAATGATCACATCACCAGCCTCCAATCCTGCTTTGTCTGCAGGTGAATCTTCGTAAGGTTCCGTAATCATGATTTGACCATTGCGCGTACCAATCAAAGCCCCAATTCCTCCATATTCATGGGTTGTCATGAAGCGGTAATCTTCGATGTCTGCCTCCGCTATGTAGTTGGTGTAGGGGTCAAGCGAGCCGAGCATGGCATCGATGCCCGTCTTAACCAATTTACCAGGATTGGTTTCTTCGACGTAGTTCACGTTGACCTCTCGGTATACGCTGCTGAAAATGTCTAGGTTTTTAGAAATTTCAAAATAACTGTCGATGTAGCCAGACGACACGAACCCAATGGTAAGCATCGATAGCAGGATAATCGTCTTTTTGGATAACGCCTTCATAGTGTTGCTTTATGGAATTGGATCATACCCGCTGCCTCCCCAGGGATGGCACGAACCGAAACGTTTTAATGTGAGCCACCCACCTTTGATTGGGCCATGCTTTTGTATGGCTTGCACGCCGTACTCGGAACAGGTGGGAGTATATCGACAGGTCGCTGGAAAAAAGGGGGAGATCGCGCCCTGATAAATGCGAATTAAAAGGATGAAAAGTCTACTTACCATGCTGTCCCTTCCCAATTTCTTGTAAAAGTAAAAGGATTTTAGGCCGAAGAACGTCATAAGAGATGTTATCCGTTTTGACCATGATGAAAAGCACAGCAATTTGTTTTCCTGAAGCGGAGATCGATTGTTCGAGTGTTGCTTTTTGGGTGCGGAAGGCTTCTTTCATCCAACGCTTGATGCGATTGCGTTGAACAGCGGTCTTGTAATGCTTTTTTGGAGCCACGAAGCCGGCCTGGATCGGAACGTCTTCTGGCAATTCAACCTCTGACCATACGGCGAGCACGGGATGCTTGAACACGCGATTTCCCTTGGTGAAGAGGTCTTCGAAAAGCTTCTTGTGTTTCAGCCGCTCCTCAACCGGAAAAGAAAAGTCAAGCTCTGGGTGCATTGCCCAAAGGTCGTAAAAAGAAAAGGGGTTTACTTACCAGCCCCTTTGACGTATGAGGCGATGGCCGCCGTCATAGACGGATAGTCGGGAGTTGGGGCAGAGCAATCCAAGCGAAGGCTATGCTCCTCAATTGCTTTGTGCGTCGTCGTGCCGTACGCAGCAATCTTGGTTTCCCCCTGAACGAAGCTGGGAAAATTGTGGAACAAAGACTTAATGCCGCTAGGACTGAAGAATACAAGCATGTCATACTTTACTTCTTCAAGGTCACTCAGGTCGCTGATCACAGTTCGATAAAAGATGGCGCGAGTGAAGCTGATTTCAGAGTCCTCAAGCTGCCTAGTAATGTCTTCTTTCAGTTTGTCTGCGGATGGAAGCAGAAAACGCTCGCCACCATGCTTTTTGATCAAGGGCATCAAATCGCTGAAACGGCGCTCACCAACGAAGATCTTACGCTTTCGGTAGACCACGTATTTCTGGAGGTAGTAGGCAATGGCCTCTGACATGCAGAAATACTTCATCGTTTCAGGTACGGTAACGCGAGACTCTCCACAAAGGCGAAAGAAGTGATCAACTGCGTTACGAGAAGTGAAAATGATGGCACTGTGATCCAATACCTGAATCCGTTGCTTCCTGAATTCTTGTGCCGAAAGTCCTTCCACGTGAATGAATGGACGGAAGTCGATCTTCAACTTGAATTTCTTGGCCAAATCAAAATAGGGAGATTTATCCCCTTCTGGCTTGGGCTGACTGACTAAGATTGTCTTAACCTTATTATTTGTCTTCGCTTCGCTGCTCATGCTGAATCTAACTTGTTTTCCGTTAACCTTCCGCCTGTCTCAAAACACTGACCACCACCAATATTGGCGGCATAATTTCGAGCGCGCAAAGGTACAAAACATTATATACCCACGGAGTGTGAATGTCAGATTGCGCCATTCCGAATAAGCGGAATGCACGGATAAGGTAGGTGAGTAAGAGGGCTCCCAGACCTATATAAACGAGGGGAGTAGCCCATTGCATTGGGCCGAATGCGATCACGATGCTGATGGGAAGTAAAAACAGGGCAAGGATAAAATTGTGCAGTAGCCATTGTAGATTATGCAGGCGATACGTTCCCATCAGACCGAAGGTGAGGGCAAACCCGAGGTATGCAATCGATCGAAGAATAGTGACACCGACAATGACGCCAACCACTGCGCTTAACCCGTTCATAAAAGCATCCATTTCCATCAACGCGAAATGATGTAAGACTTGGAAAACGAAGAGCCCGATTACCGCAATTACGATCAGCAGGATCGGAAGAGTCACTCGGTTATATGCACGTTCTTGCCGTACTTGTTGGATGAGCAGAGATGGATTCAGAAACGAACGGAGGAAAATCCGTAGGCGTGCGCCTTCACTTTGTCGGATCGCCCCTAAAAGCAATAGGATCAGGCCAAAAGAGATGAACCAAGGGTCTCGGTCGTGAACAACGGATTCGATCCATTCCATGATCCACAAAGCTAGTTCCAATTATGTGGATGGAAGTTGAGATTCGAACATTTTCAGTGGGTGATTCTTCTACCTTCGTGCTGTAAATGAGATGATCATGGCGAACAGAGAAGACCGTTTTCAAGGAGTCGATTACTACGACCTGGATGACCTGCTCACCGAAGAGCATAAGCTCATACGGGATGCGGCACGGGCATGGGTGAAGAAAGAAGTATCTCCGATTATTGAAGAGGCGTATGAAAAAGCCGAATTCCCAAGGCATTTGATTCAAGGGTTGGCTGATATCGGAGCTTTCGGACCGTATATTCCAGAAGCATATGGAGGCCCAGGATTGGATCATATTTCTTACGGACTGATCATGCAGGAGCTTGAGCGTGGGGACAGCGGATTGAGAAGTACTGCTTCCGTTCAGAGTTCATTGGTCATGTATCCTATCTACGCCTATGGGTCTGAGGAGCAGAAAATGAAATACCTGCCAAAACTTGCATCGGGAGAAATGATCGGATGTTTTGGATTGACAGAACCAGATCACGGAAGTAATCCGGGAGCTATGGTTTCGAATTTCAAGGACGATGGCGATGACGTCATTTTGAATGGCGCCAAGATGTGGATTTCCAACGCCCCCTTTGCAGACATTGCCATCGTATGGGCTAAGAGCGAAGAAGGCCGCATCCACGGGCTGATTGTTGAGCGAGGAATGGAAGGGTTTACGACGCCTACTATGCATGGGAAATGGTCGCTGCGCGCCTCTGATACGGGTGAACTTGTCTTTCAAGACGTCCGGGTTCCAAAAGCGAATATTCTGCCCAATAAATCTGGGCTAGGCGCTCCATTAGGCTGCCTAGACTCAGCGCGTTATGGCATTAGTTGGGGGGCCATCGGAGCGGCGATGGATTGCTATGACGCCGCATTGAGGTATTCAAAAGAGCGAAAGCAATTCGGTCGACCGATCGGGGGGTTTCAACTGCAACAAAAGAAATTGGCCGAAATGGTCACGGAAATTACCAAGGCCCAACTCATGGTGCATCGCCTTGGACAATTGAAAAACGAAGGGCGCGCTACCTCAGCACAGATATCGATGGCCAAGCGGAATAGCGTTGAGATTGCCATCCACATCGCGCGTGAATCGAGAACGATCTTAGGAGGAATGGGGATTACCAATGAGTACCCGATCATGCGGCACATGATGAACCTCGAATCGGTCTTGACCTACGAGGGAACACATGACATTCATCTGCTCATTACGGGCTTGGACATTACCGGAGAGAACGCTTTCACTTAAGTAGGTCAAAGGGGGCATCAAATTGCGGATATAGGACATAAAAAAAGCCCTGAATTTCAGGGCTTTTAATTAAAAGTTCGAGGCTCTTATTTGCACTTACAACCTCCAAATGATTCCAGCAATGCTATGCTAGCATCATACTCTTCTTTGCTGTCTGCATCATCTTCGCAAATTTCAAGCTCGTCAACTGCGTTGCCACTTTCATCAGTCCGCTCGACGCCATCTGTGCAATCGCTGCAAGTTTGACATTTGTTGCAAGAAGCAAGGCCGAGCCCAAAGAGAGTGACCAGTCCGAATACGAGTAGATTCTTTTTCATAATTACATTGATTTTAATCAGATGTAGCGATTCGGGCGCAATGATAAAACCTAACGGTGGAAGCAGGCTGATAAACCGACAACCTTAATGGACGTGCTTATAGTTTCACTGAAGCCTTCTAACGCAATAGGCGTTCCCTACTTCTCTCGATCCATCGTATACTGAACTAATTCTTTGAGGGCATCTCGGGCGTCAGTCACAGGCAATGTATCGAGTTTTTGAATGGCTTGCGCTGCGACTTCGCGCATTTTTCGATCCGCGTATTCTATGCCTCCAGAGCTTAGAACAAAATCAATCACCTCGTCCACATCCGCCTTTTTTTTGCTGTTCCTTTTGACGATGCGCAGCATCTTCTTACGTGTGGAGGGATCCGAGTTGTTCAGGGCATAAATAAGCGGCAGGGTGCTCTTTTTTTCCTTGATATCATTGCCGGTTGGTTTGCCAATCTTTCCGCCAAGTCCATAGTCAAAGAGGTCATCTTTGATTTGAAATGAAATGCCGATGTGCTCACCGATCTGACGCATCCGTTCGATCATCTCGTCATCCGCCCCAGCGGATGACGCTCCACACGCGCAGCAGCTGGCAATCAACGTAGCGGTCTTTTGGCGGATGATCTCGAAATAGACTTCTTCTTTGAGGTTTACGCCTCGACTTTCCTGGATTTGAAGCAATTCGCCTTCACTCATTTGTTCCACCGCAGTAGATACGATCTCGAGTTGTCGAAATTCTTTGTTCTTAATGGCCAGTAGAAGACCTCGGGAAAGCAAATAATCTCCGACGAGTACAGCAATCTTGTTCTTCCACAGGGCGTTGATCGAAAAGAAACCCCTGCGTTCGAATGCGTCATCGACCACGTCATCGTGGACGAGGGTGGCGGTGTGAAGCAGTTCAATCAAAGACGCTCCCCGATGCGTGCTCTCGGTGATTCCGCCCATGGCTTGGGCGGAAAGGAAGACGAAAAGGGGTCGGATTTGCTTTCCCTTCCGCTTGACGATATAATGAGTGATTTTGTCGAGTAGGGCGACATTGCTCTTCATTGACAAGCGGAACTTATCCTCAAAGCTGTCCATTTCCCCTGCTATCGGGGCTTTGATCTGTTCCAGTTTACTCAAGAGTCCGTGGTGAATTTGCGCTCAAACTTACATTAATTATAACCGAATGTTGAGGCTAAAGTTCGGTGGTCGACACCGCCCCTGCGCGCAGGTTGCGGTTGTTCATGGAAAGAATGAATACCGTCTGCTCATGCCAAAGGATGCCAAATTGAGGGGTAAACACATACTCCGTCTGTCGATCGTTGGTCAAAGTAGCGGAAACAAACTCACCAGAGGGTCTAATTCGCACAAATCGCGGAACGGAGCGATTGGGATTGTTCATGACCTTTTCAGAGCGGATGCCTTCATTTTTAAAATGATCGTTGTAAAGGAACAATTGTTCCCCTTCCCCCAGAGCAGTTGAAGCGTGAGATGAGTAAGGGCTTTTTTTGTCGTAATCGATCTGATGCCGGTCGATGGTCATCAAGGTGCGCTGACCGTGAATGTCGATCAGTGCGATGGCCTGAAAATGGAATTGGTCAGTACAGTTCATCATGCCCGTCCTAGGGTCAGCTGTGCAAAGCTGGTCTTGATAGTGTTTCTCAACGGCCAGCACAGGATTTTGACCGAGGTGCAGAATGTCTTGTATATAAATGTTGTCGACGCTGGCGCTATTCCCGGCTTCAGCGCCTTCGTACTCTTCCACGAAGGAAGCGTCGAAGGTGGAAATGATACGCTGTTCAATCTCCTTTGCATCGGCGGTTAGTTTGATGAATACGAAGCCGGAAGATTTCCGCTCTTCCAGCGGATCGGAATTGTAAAGCGCGGCGACGTAAAGACCTTCATCAGAGGCATGAATCACTACGTCTCGGATGAAGAGATCTTGAGAGCTGAGATCAAATTCTGTGAGAACGCTGTCAAGGGGATTAAAAGAATAAATAAGGTAACGCTTTCGGAATGGGCTGTTGAGCTTGACTCCTGCCACTACTCCGAGATAAACGATTCCAGCTGTGTCAATGGTGGCCCCAAGCAATTCGATATCATCACTGGCATAATCGCTGGGCAGATGAAACAACCTGGATTGCTCCGCGCCGCTAATCAAGATGTTAAATTCACCTTTTGATGCCCGTTGAAAGATTTGTTGTTGGCAGACGGCGACCATTTCTCCATGTTCTGAGACGGCGAGTATCAATGGGTTCTGCAAGCCATTCTGTGCCTTCCGGTTCAAGTGAAAATCGTGCGTGTAAAACCTCGTCACGCTTCCAGAAGAGAGGCGGGAGCGTGAAAGCCTAAATGTGCCGTCGCTGCTTTGACCGGTGCGTTCGAGCATGGTCACCACATCACCATTAATGTCTTTTGCAACGAGACTAGCGTCACCTGCGCTTCGGATGAACAGAGGTTTGTCGTCTTCACCGTCCGTGAAATTCCGCATGATGAGGGCTTCACCGAATTGGCTTATCAAGACAGGGACGGTATCATCTACCAAGGTAAAATCTAGGATGTCCTCGCTCTTTGGAACGGAAATCGAAGGGCTCCACTGGATAAGGGAATCTTGTGCTTGCATTCCTGGAACGAGGAATGTTGCGGCAAAAAGCAAGTAGAAATTACGGCGCCACTTCATTGGCAATTTGGTTCTTATTCGCCAGTTGTCCGCACGCTGCATCGATGTCCTTTCCACGACTTCTACGTATGTTAACATTGACCCCGTTTCGTTCCAAATGCTTAGCAAAGGCGTCTACCTTTTCTGGGTCCGCCTGTTCAAATTCTCCCTCATCGATAGGGTTGTATTCGATGATATTGACCCGTCCTGGTATTTTCTTATGGAAAGATATGAGTTCGTCCGCATCCTTGAGTGTGTCGTTGAATCCTTTGAAAATGATGTATTCGTAGGTGACGCGATTCCGTGTGTTCTCATGGAAGTATGCAAGCGACTCAGCCAAGCTGTCGAGGCTGTTTTGTTCGTTGATCGGCATGATCTCGCTTCGCTTGGCATCATTGGCGGCATGGAGCGAAAGTGCAAGTCTGAAGCGCACCTTGTCTTCTGCGAGTTTCTGAATCATTTTCGAGATACCAGCGGTAGAAACCGTGATGCGCTTCGGGGACATGCCCAATCCGACATCATCGCTGATTCGGTCGATACTCGTGAGCACATTTTTATAGTTCAACAAGGGTTCGCCCATGCCCATATAGACGACGTTGGTCAGGGGTTTGTCGTAGTATTTTTTTGCCATCGCCTTCACAGCAACAACCTGATCAAAGATCTCATCTGGATCAAGGTTGCGCATTCGTTTGAGGCGGCCTGTGGCACAAAATTTACAGGCGAGGCTGCAGCCGACTTGAGATGAAATACAAGCCGTCATTCTATCTCCTGCAGGGATCAAAACACCTTCCACAACGCGGCCGTCGTGTAATTTAAAGGCCAACTTCACGGTGCCGTCGTTGCTCAATTGTTCCTCGGCAATCGTGAGTTCATTTACCACAAAGTGTGCTTCAAGCTGAGGACGTACTTCCTTGGGGAGGTTGGTCATCTCATCGAAACTTTTCACTTGCTTTTGCCACAACCATTGTTCGACCTGATCGGCGCGAAAACGCGGCTGATTGATCTCCGCAAAGAAGGCGACGAGCTCAGAAGTGCTCAGCGAACGGATGTTCCTTTTCTCAGATAACATGAAACAAAGGTAGGGTTCAGCGCTTGGCTTTCTTGCCCGGAGCGAGGAGGGCTTCGGCCATCTGCATGTCACACGGAGTGGTGATCTTCAGATTGGAAGCCTCACCTTCTATGAGATGGACCGTATTACCGGCCTTTTCATACACGGTCGCGTCATCTGTGAACGACGGGTCATAGGGGGCGTCGTAACACTTCTTTATTTCAGCGAGGTCAAAACACTGGGGGGTTTGCACGGATACGACGCCTTCGCGTGAAATGGGGGCGCTGCTCGTGCCCTCTAGCTTTCGCAGGCTTTGGGTGACGGGTAGTACGGGCAATGCGGATCCGTGCTCCAGCGCAGCGTCGTAACAACGCTCAATCAATGTTGGACTTATGAGCGGGCGCACCCCGTCATGAATGCCGACAATGCCCTCGTCTGCGCATTTGGCCAGGCCATTCTTGACCGAAGCGTACCGCGTGTCACCTCCGGAAACCACGGTGTGGGGAACATCGAAATCCATTTGATGGCACATGCTCTTCCACAGGGAGATTTGATCTTCGGGTAAAACGAGCACGATCTCGATGTCTTCATAGGTCATCGCGAATCGTTCAAGGGTGTGCATCAAGACGGGAGAATCAAGAAGCAACATAAACTGCTTTGGCAAGTCGCTTTGCATACGCGTTCCCTTGCCTCCTGCTACGATGACGACAGACCGTGTCAATGCTATCTTAAGATCAACATGGCATCGCCATAGCTGTAGAAGCGATACTTCTCTTTGATGGCGAGTTTGTAGGCTTCCATGATCAGGTCATAGCCTCCGAATGCAGAGATCATCATCAATAATGTCGATTCTGGAATGTGGAAATTGGTGATCATGCTATCCGCTACGCTGAAGTCGTATGGAGGGAAGATGAATTTGTTTGTCCACCCGTAAAAAGGCTTGAGCTCGTTATCGGTTGAAAACGAGGTTTCCATCGCGCGCATGGAAGTGGTTCCAACAGCACAGATGCGTTTCTTCCTCTTCTTTGCACTGTTCACCGCATCGCAGCATTCCTGCTCGATCTCAGCTTGCTCCGAGTCCATCTTGTGTTTCGTGAGATCTTCCACCTCTACGGTGCGGAAGGTCCCAAGTCCTACGTGAAGGGTGAGCTTTGCGAAGTCGATGCCTTTCAATTCAAGTCGCTTCAACAACTCTCGGCTGAAGTGCAATCCAGCTGTGGGCGCTGCAACAGCACCTTCTTTTTCTGCGTAGATGGTTTGGTAGCGGGTTTCATCTTCAGGCTGAACATCGCGCTGGATGTATTTAGGAAGAGGCGTGTTTCCAAGGCTCATCAACGTCTCTCGGAATTCTTCGTAACTCCCGTCAAACAAAAAGCGCAGCGTGCGACCTCTTGAGGTTGTGTTGTCGATGACTTCAGCCACAAGGGAATCGTCTTCGCCAAAGTATAGTTTGTTTCCGATTCGGATCTTTCGGGCTGGGTCAACGAGGACATCCCAAAGGCGGCTCTCGCGATTCAATTCGCGGAGCAAGAACACTTCGATCTTAGCACCAGTCTTTTCTTTGTTCCCGTAGAGGCGGGCCGGGAAGACTTTGGTGTTATTCAAAACCATTACATCGCCTTCATCAAAATAGTTCACAACGTCCTTAAATACCTTGTGTTCGATCGTTCCCTTCTTGACGTCGACCACCATCAAGCGTGATTCGTCGCGGTGCTCTGAAGGGTATTCTGCGATGAGCTCCTTAGGAAGGTCAAATTTGAACTGAGAAAGCTTCATAGATGATTATGCGTTTGTGTTTAACTGCCCCTAAAAAAGGGTTGCAAACTTAATATTTAAATACGCTTTTCGGAATCGGAATGTTCATGCAGTGTGAAGGCCTCTTCGAGGGCGGTCATAGCGCTTTCAATCGTGTGCGCTTCACCGATGGAGAAGTCTCCAATTTGCGTTCTACGGAGGGAGGTGAGGTGCGCTCCTGAACCGAGTGCTTTGCCGAGGTCATGAGCGAGACTTCGTACGTAAGTGCCTTTGCTGCAATCCAACACAAAGGATAAGTCTGGAAAAAGGTCGCAATTGACATCGAAGCGCTCGATGTGAATGCGTGCTGCTTTCAAGTTTACTTCCTTGCCTTTTCGCGCCAGTTTATAAGCCTTTATTCCGTCTACCTTCTTTGCAGAAAATGCGGGAGGCATTTGATCAATGTCGCCTACAAATGTGCTGGCTATGCTTTGAATGGCGGCAGGGTCGTTTTCTGGAAGAGGGAATGAGCCGTCTTCGGCCGTTTCAAGGTCGTAAGAGGGAGTCGTAGCTCCAAGCCTCATGGTCCCGGTGTATTGTTTTGAAAGCCCCATCAATCCATGGATGGTTTTCGTGTCCTTGCCAACGCAGACAAGGACCAAACCCGTTGCCAGTGGGTCGAGGGTGCCCGCATGGCCGACTTTAATTCGCTTTCTTCCAGTAATGCGTTTTGCAGCATATCGCAGCTTGTTCACCACATCGAAGGATGTCCATTCAATGGGTTTATCAATCAAAAGGGTGTGTCCAAAAGCGGTTTGTTGATCTGGTTTTTCCAATGGGGAATGTTATCCTAAAACAATCGCAATTGCCCCGACGATGAAGCAATAGAAGCTAAAGTACTTGAGTTGACTTTTTTTGACCAGATGGATCATCCATCTGCACGCGATCAAACCCGCGAGGAAGGCTGCCACGGCACCAGCGATTAATGGAACGATGTTTAAGCTGCTCTGCGCGATGGCTCCATCGCCTAGGTCCTTTGCCATTTTCCCGAAGATCAAAGGAACCACCATCAAGAAGGAGAAGCGGGCGGCCTTGCCTCGATCGATCCCCAGCAGCACGCTCGTCGAGATGGTTGCTCCACTGCGACTGATGCCCGGTAAAATGGCGACAGCCTGTGCTATACCGACTAGAATTGCGTCTACATAGCCGATGTTTTTTTCTGTGTGCTTTGCACGATCCGCTAGAAAAAGGAGAACGCCGGTAAAAAGTAACATGACCCCAACCATCGTTATCTGCTTAGAGAAAAGGGCCTCGATTTGATCGTTGAAGAATACGCCGATCACCGCTGCGGGAATCATCGAAAGAATGATCTTGAAGGAAAAGATGCTTTGGTCGTTCCATTTGAATTGAAACAAGCCCCGCAGAAGTTCTATTACGTCTTTGCGGAAAACCACTACCGTACTCAAGGCGGTAGCGAAATGCAACACCACGGTCATCATCAAGCTTTCTTCAGGGAGGCTGTTGTCACCTAGAAGTGCTTTACCGATCTCGAGGTGACCGCTGCTGCTGACGGGTAAAAACTCTGTCAGGCCTTGAATGATGCCAAGGATGATCGCCTCTAGTATACCCAATGCTTATTTTTTAATGATACCCCACATCACAATACCATACCCCAAAAGGATGGTCAAAGGGGCGAGATCCATTCTTCTGAAATTGAAGATGTCTGGACTGTAGGAGGAAACGTCGTCTGCACCTCCGCCACTTAGCAAAAAGAATCCAATAATCACCACAACCACACCGGTTGCAATGAGAATGAAGTTCTGTCGTCCCAATGGGAATTCCTGTAGGTCTTTCTCTTCGCTCATCTTAATACAATTTGTCGCTTCGTGTTCGTATGAATTTACGCACCGCTAAGCTGGTAGAGACCCACGAAATTACAATTCCCAAGACCAATACGATCACAAATAGATACGCCAAAATCTCGATGTCCTGAATCTGGATGAGATCGGGTAAATACTGCTGTGAATAATACATCAATCCCATGATCAAAAGAATGGCGATGAGGGCACTGTAAATGCCGTGTACGATGCCACGTTGAACGAATGGCTTGCGAATGAATCCTTGGGTTGCTCCTACCAGTTGCATGCTCTTGATCAAGAAACGCTTGCTGTAAATGGAGAGGCGTATACTGTTGTTAATTAATGCAATGGCGACTATTAATAAAAGCAAAGAGAAGCCTCCCATCAAGGCGCCTATGCGCTGAATGTTTTCCTGAACGATCTTGACGAGTGACTCTTCGTAGAAGATCTCCTTGATCTTCGAGCTCCGTGAAAGCTGCGCTTTGATATTTGCCAAGCTGTCAGGATGGGCGTAGTCGGCTCTGAGCTTTACCTCAATACTGGCGAGGAGCGGATTGTAATCCAAGTATTGCATAAAGTCCTCACCGAGGTCTTCTTTGAGCAGGCCAACGGCATCTTCCTTTGAAATATACTCAGTAGTAAGGGCGTACGGAGAGATGTCAATCGCCTTTTGTAAGCGCTGCACATCCACTTCTTTTACGTCATCTTCGAGGTAGATGGTAAATCCGATGTTCTCCTTGACCTGAGTGCTCAGTTTCTGCGCGTATAGCATCACCAACCCCAAAAGCCCAAGGGTGAACAGCACAAGCGAAACACTCAGGATTACAGAAATGTATGACCCTCTGAGCCTTCGTTTCTGAAAATTTTCTTCTGCATGTTTTGCCATAAGTAAAGACGAAGCTAGCTAAAAGCAAAGGCTGGCCCAATTGTCAAAAGGAAAGTAACTAACAATGAAAGGTAAGTTACGGAATGAAGTCTCCGCGAAGACTCCTGAATCGTTTGCGTGCTTCTACCACGAAAAGACTCCCTGGGTATTCGGTTAGGATCTGCTGGTAGATCTCCATTGCCTTGTTGTTGTCTTTGAGCGCGCCCTCATACAACTTACCCACTGCGATGAGCGCATTGTCCGCGAGGATGTCACTTGCATACACTTCCTGTACCCTGAGGTAGTTGTCGATTGCCTTCTGGTGTTCACCCTGTTCTTCCGCGATTCGAGCGCGTTGAAAAAGAATATTATCCGAAAGGGCGTGCCCTGGAAAATTGGATTCGATCAGCTCGAGCATATAGAGCGAGCTGTCATATTTATGCTGCGCAAGCATCAACTCGGATTTGGCAAAGACGCTCAACGCCTCGGTAGTGGTATCCAAGCCCGTATTTTCAGATATGAAGATGGAGAGCTCCAATGCATCATTCGCGATAAGTTTGGACGTGCTTCCTTTGAGGACATCCAATTGCGCTTGTGCCCAACCGAAATCTCCGGAATAGTAAAACACCTTGGCGTTCTTGAGCTTGGCTTCAAATCCGAGCTCGTCGTACTTGAAGCGTTTTTCGACCTGTCCGTATAAGATGGAGGCATCCCAAATGTATCCTGCGAGCACGTAGATGTCTGCGAGTTTGATTTTGAGCTCTGCCAATTGTTGTTCGTTCAATCTGGGGATCAACAGACCATTCTTCAAGAGGGCTACTGATTCAGCAATGGCCGTGGAAGAGTACTTGCTTTCATAGAACGCCTTCACATGCGCATAGTCGCGTACGATCTCCCAAGTGGAGGGCTGACGGCCGAACTCATTCAGCGTTGAAGCATAGTCTGCGGTTAGCAATTGGATCGTTTCGGCGGAGTACGCCCCTTGTGTCACCTTATCATTTTGAGCGCGGAGCAGCCCGATGGTAGACTCCACATAGTAGTAATTCCCTGGGCCTTTTGCCTTCACGTAGTCATAACCACTTATGGCAACATTGTACTTGTAGTTGTTCAGCGCTGTCTTCGCTAAGTTGAGGACGCGCTGGCCATCTTCGCGGTTTCGTTTGTCCAATGCTTGAACCTGTATCATGGCCGCATCGAATTTGTTCTGCTCCATCAACATCCAGATGAGCATCTGGGCATAGACATCGGATTCAGGATCGCGCTGCACTCTTAGCATCAGTTGTTGTTCGAGCACCTCACTGTATTTGTTTTCCTCATCAAAACCGATGACGCGGTTGAGCGTGTTCTGGACGCTTTGCAGGTAGCCCTCGCTGACTTGGAGCACATCGAGGTACTCGTTGATCATCCCTTCTATATCGCCTCGTTGACCTAAGACCTGAGCAATTTGAAAGTGGAAGGGATAGGAGTTGCCCATTTCCTTTCGGGCTTGGTAATAGACTTCCAATGCCAAGGCATCTTCGTTGATCTCCGAGAATGCTTTCCCAAGGTCAAGCACCTGGTTTACGGATGCTTTTGACGTTGTCTTGATGATCTTTTGAAAATGCTTTGCAGCCTTGTCGTCGTTCCCTTGTCGCTGGAATACTTTGCCGACGTCTACCCGATAACGGTAAATCGCGGGATGCATTCTCGACTGCTCTTCCGCTAATTTCTCTGCCTCTTTCCACTCCTCGAGTGCCAATAGGCAGTTGAAATAATAGTTGTAGTGGTCGTCCGTTGGCCGAGTGCCGTAGAGCCGTTCATAGTAAATGACGGCTTTGTCGAAATCTCCTTCCCTGAAATAGTGTGCGGCAAGCTGCTCATCCGTCGTTCCTTGCGCTTGAAGAATGCTTCCGACCAGGATGAACACTCCTGTGAGGAAGGCTCTATCGAGTGCCCGACCCAGGAGCATAAATCACCGATTTTATGGAGTCCACGATTTCGTTTAGCATTGGCTTAAGCGCGGTGTACTGACCATTGCTTGAGTCGTATTTTTCCTTTAACTCATCCGTGGCATTGACCAAGTTGCCAATGGAGCGCGATTCGGTCTTGAAGTATCCTGCGAATTCTGCTTCACTGTAAAAACTCTCCTTCACATCCTTGCGCAGGTTTTCGAGTTGCTGTTCACTGTAGCGTAATTCTCTACTCACTTCGCCATAACGCGTGAGTGCTTGCGTCAAGTATTTCTTGGTTCTTTGGAAATCGCCAAAAGCAATCCCTGGTTTGCGATCAAGGGTATCGGTAACATTGTCGTACACCCAAGTGCTGGTCCGATCGACGTCGCCGATGCGATTCATGAGCATGACGGAATCAAAATCATGCAAGGTTTCAGCAACAAAATTCAGGTGAATTCCCAAGCTATCGACGCGCTGAAGTCGCTCTTCCTTGACCTGCTGATTGCACGATACAAGAGACGCAGCGAGCGAGATGGAGGTTAGAAGAAGGGCGAAAGTCCTCATTGGATGGAGTCGAATTTGGTGTAAGGTACTAATACGGAAGGAATGCGAATTTGTTCTCCGTCATAGTTGTTCTCTAGCAGAGCGGCCATGATTCTTGGCAATGCCAGCGCGCTTCCATTGAGGGTGTGTGCCAATTCCTTTTTGCCGTCTTTTCGTTTGATCCTCAACTTCATTCGGTTCGCCTGGTAAGTCTCGAAATTCGATACAGAACTCACTTCCAACCAGCGGTCTTGACCGCCTGAGAACACTTCTAAGTCGAAGGTTAAGGCGGAGGTAAATCCCATATCGCCGCCGCAGAGTCGGAGTACGCGGTAGGGCAATTCAAGTTTTTGCAGCAGGCTTTCAACGTGCGTTACCATCAGCTCTAGCGTCGCGTAGGAAAGTTCGGGCTTTTGGATCTGTACGATCTCTACTTTGTCAAATTGATGCAGGCGGTTTAGTCCGCGCACATCTTTTCCATAAGACCCGGCTTCTCTTCGGAAACAAGGGGTATAACCTGCGTTCTTGATCGGCAAACGGTCTTCGTCGATCATTTCATCCCGGTACATATTCGTGATGGGTACTTCTGCCGTTGGGATCAAGAAAAGGTCGTCTTCTGTGGCGTGATACATCTGGCCATCCTTATCGGGCAGCTGACCTGTGCCGAATCCAGATGCGGCGTTGATCAACAACGGTGGAATGACTTCCGTAAAGCCTGCGGCTTCGGCTTCATCGAGGAAAAATTGGATGAGGGCGCGTTGCAGCTTTGCTCCTTTTCCGGTATAAATCGGGAATCCGGCGCCAGTGATCTTGACGCCTGTTTCAAAATCGATGAGTCCATAGCGGGTAGTCAACTCCCAATGTGGGGTCTTGTGTGCGAGGGGGGTAGCTTCACCGTGCGTGCGCACTACTTCATTGTCTTCGCTGTCTTTTCCAGCGGGGACACTTTCGTGGGGGGTGTTCGGAATGCTAGACAGAAGGGATGTCATTTTCAGTTCCAGCTCTTTTAGCTTTCCGTCAAGTTCTTGGTTCAACTGCTTGAGGTCACCGGTGCGCGCTCGAGCTGCATTGGCCTCATCCGTTTTTCCTTGCTTGAAGAGCATGCCGATCTCGGCGGCAACTTTCTTGGCTTCAGCGAGGTTGCCATCCAGGGCTTGTTGCGTGCTTCTGCGTTGTTCGTCAACGTCAAGCACTTCATCAACGACCGCTGCCGCATCGATGTTTCTCTTCTTCAGGGCATCTATGACTGCTTGACGGTTTTCCCTGATGTGTGCGATGTGTAACATGGTTGAGCGGAGCTATTTCAAATGAATTACGAAACGAAACAACACAAAAAATCCCGATTTGCCAGAGGCAAGATCGGGACCTTTGTTATGATTTAACAGCGGTTTACTTCTCTGCCAATGGTTGGACAGATACGAATGACTTGTCGCCGCCTCTTTTTCTGAATTGAACTACACCATCCATAAGCGCGAAGAGGGTGTGGTCCTTGCCCATACCTACATTCTCACCTGGGTGATGTTGTGTGCCTCGCTGGCGAACGATGATGTTCCCCGCAATGGCTGCCTGACCTCCGAAGATCTTTACTCCGAGTCGTTTACTTGCTGATTCGCGTCCGTTCTTGGAACTACCTACACCTTTTTTGTGTGCCATGCTTTCCTAGTCTTTTCGAATTATTTCAGGGCGTCGATCAAATCGGCCTTCTTCATGGAAGAAATTCCAGAGATGCCTTTGACTTTTGCCATTTCTTTGAGTTGAGCTACGGTCATAGAAGCGAGATCTTCCGATGCTTCTTTCTTTGCCTCAGCTTTTGGAGCTTCCTTTTTGGCTTCTGCCTTAGGAGCTGTTTCTTTCTTTACTTCAGCCTTAGGAGCATCCTCCTTCTTAGCCTCCGCCTTCGGTGCAGCCTTCTCAGCTTTAGCCACTGGCTTTGCACCGCTCGCTACGATGTCGTTGATCTGGATCTCTGTCAAATACTGACGGTGTCCATTCTTCTTCTTGTAACCTTTTCTTCGCTTCTTCTTGAAGACGATTACTTTGTCACCTTTAAGGTGTTCTAAAACGGTTGCATTAACTGCTGCACCGTTGATAGCTGGGGCGCCGATGTTTATATTCCCGTTGTCGTCGATGAGGAGCACACGGTCAAACTGAACCTTGTTTCCTGCCTCGGCATCCAATCGGTGAACGTAAACCTTCTGGTCTTTTTCAACTTTGAATTGTTGCCCTGCTATATCTACAATTGCGTACATAGCTTTGATTTTACTTGTAAAAGGGGCGCAAAAGTAATGCTTTTGGAATTATCAACAAACTGTATTGTGAATAAGATCAAGTTAGGCGTAAAACATTGAACACCATAGGACTAATTCTTCTGGCGCTGATCGGATTGCTGGGGGTGTTGTTTCGCATTCAGCATTGGCCATTCTCACAGGTGTTTACGGCGATTGGTTTCTTTGGCTTCCCGTTGCTCTGCGGGTTTATCACATGGCCTGTTGGTCGTAGAATTCCAGAGCGTGAATGGTGGGGTACGATTGGAGTGATGGTTATGTTTGCGACGATCATCAGTTATCAATGATTGGTATATTTTGAGATATTAGAAGCTTGGAGAACACAGAATGAGAGGACGAGCTAAAAGATTATGGGGCTTCCCAAGGGATGTTTTGAGCTGGGCATTTGCGAAACCTATGCGCATGTACGCACTGATGATTGCTTTCTTTTTCTTTCGAACCATCTATGGCTTAACGGAAAAATTTTGGGATACGGATGAGATTCAGTGCTACCTGATCGGAGTGAAGGCATTTTCTTCGGAATTCTGGCCAGCATGGGGTCCTGATTCTATGTACAAAGTACAGTCGAGGATCCCAGGAGGGCTTATGGCAACATTAATCGCCTTCCCTCTTAATTTATTGCTGATTCCAGAGGCTCCGATTCTGTTTCTCAATCTGCTCACTTTTAGCGTTTTGTTATTCTTAATTTGGGTTCTGGAGAAAAGGATGCCAGGACTCCCGAAATGGTTTATTAGGACCTATGTATTGACGATGCCTTGGGTTCTTCATTTTTCCACCCATGTTATAAACACGTCGTATGTTCTTGTAGGGGCTATTTTATTCTTTATTCCTTTCCTGGACCGAGTTGGTATGTATGAAAAACCATTGATTGGACGATCATTGGCTTATGGATTGATGGGGTTTAGCCTCACATGGATGTTTCAAATCCACATGTCTTGGGTGCTGATTGGCCCATTCGGTCTTTGGTTGTTTATTCTTGACCTAGAAGATTGGAAGCGATTTCGCAAAGACGTCGTGTTTTTTTTGATTGGTGCGAGTATTCCTATTCTGACGTTGATACCAACGTTTGAGTGGATGCTAGATAGCCCGTTTGGAGGCACTGAATCGAACATTGTTTTTAATCCGAGTAATATACTGTTAGCGCCTCAGTTTATATGGCGTTTTTTTTCAATGGGTACGTTTGAAATTGCCCGCTATTCGTCCCATATAGAATTGTTGCTTGGACAGGTGGAGCATCAATACTTTCTTTTGCCACTAGCTGCGTTATTGGTCTTTATTAGCGCGTTTCATTCCCTCTATTCTATAGGCACTTTAATTGCACTAAAAGGTAGGTGGGGGGTGAAGCTGAGAAAAGTTGTACTCATTTCTATGGCCATCATTTTTTCAAGTTATTTGTTCTCAGTCAAACCGCCCATTTCGTATACTTTTTATTTCGCATTTCCTCTTGTACTGACTATCACGCTTCATTTGTTAGAAGTGAAATGGAAAAACTGGAAGCTTGGTTATGGGTTCGCATGGATCTTATTCTTGGGGGCTCTATTTCACACGGCGCATATGTTTTATGGGGAGAAAAACAAGTCGCTTTACACAGATCGTGAACGTGTAAGTTATGGACTAAGTAAAGGTGAACATTTAGTCCTAGGCTCTCGAAGGGTCGCGTTTTTTGAGGAACCTGATGATTATTGCCAAACAACAGGGTCAAGAAGTGATGAACTTTCAATTGGGTGTGACTTCGAATACTACAATCATCGATCCCTTCCACAATCTCTATCTAGCCAAAAGGTAAAGTCTGGAAGGTATTCAAATGTGATTACGGATATCTCGCGCTTTGGAAATCAGTTAGAGGTAAACTCTAAGATTCGAGAAGGTGACATGCCGGTTTCAGTAAGTTTTGATTTTTTATCGGATTATCCTGACACTATTTATTGGGTGCTTGAGAACAAGGATAAGTCCCTTTGGAAAGGCGCTCAAATATTGCTACATTCTGATGGAAATGAATGGGCGCAACACCAAATGACGAGCACTATTCCTAAAGAGTTTCTAACGAATGGATGTTCTTTATATCTGTGGAAGAACTCTCAAAAGATGAACGTAATTTACGTTGACAATTTGTGGGTAACAGAGTTGACTAATACAGAGCATAGTAAAGGCCAATAGGAAGTACAAATGCTACCAGCATCAGGAACATGCCAAACAAGTTTTGCTTGATGGCCCCGCGTAAAATGAAGAGTATAAGCGCAAATAACAGGGTAAAGAAAGCTACGAATGAAATGGTCATCGCTGCTAACATATAGGGCATGTATTCAAGATTTACCAAGAGTGCAGCAGGTTCTGTTTGTGCTGCAGGAGCGAGGATGAAGCAGAGGGCTTCGAGCAAGAGCAATGAAGCACCAATAATGATGAACACGCGTTTCAATTTCATGCGGAAAGGTACACAGTGCTAGCGGAAGATTCTATTGAAAAAACGTCCTGGCGCACTGCTATTGATCAGGAAAATACCCACCAGGATCAAAACCATGAACAGGACTTGTTCTAGGTCGATGGTTTCGCCGTCAAATAAGCCCCACGCTACTGCGACCACGGGAATCAAGTAGGTGACTGAGCTAGCGAATACGGCCGTGGTCTCCTTTATCAGACGATTGAATATGATCACAGCAATGGCCGTTCCTACAATTCCCAAGAGAGAGAGATAAAACAAGCCTAACCATGCCCCAGGCACGCTGGTAACTTTTTCCACTAGTTCAGTCCCTGTCAAGAGATAAATCGCGACACCAGGGCCGATGAGTAAAAAAGACAAAGAGGTGATGTGCGCGGGCTTGACGTCGTGCAAGTAAAATTTGATGATGTTCACGGCGATGCCATAGCAGCCCGCGGCGATGATGACCAAGGTGGCGTATTTGCCGTAAATTCCAAAATCCATGAGCGTGGCAAAACCGATCAACCCCAAGGCGCCGATCAAAGCAACCACCACCCCTGCAATCTGAAAACGGACGGCAGCGACTCGGAAAAACAGGATGCCGATCAAGAGGGTAAACAGCGAGGTAAGCGAATTTAAGATGCCGCTCAGCGAGCTTGGAATTTCGGTTTGTGCGATGGCAAACAGAAAAGCTGGAATGCCATTTCCGAACAATCCTGACGCCAAAAGGGGAAAAAAATTTCCTTTGAGCATTTTTAGGTTCGGAAGAGAAAAGGGAAGCAAAACAAGCATTGCGGCCGTGATCCGGTAGGCGGCTACTTCTTGTGGGGAGAAGTAGATCAAGCCTTTTTTCATCAGAATGAACGAACTACCCCAAGTGATGGCAAGTAGAGAAAGTGTCACCCATTGGACAACTTTATTGCTGAAATTGATGTTCAATTGCTATCGCAGATTCTGCGTTCAAAAGTAACCTTTGCATTACCGTGCAGTTTCATTAATGTTGACACCATGAAGATCTATACCAAGAAGGGCGACCAAGGCACTACCGGCATATTGGGCGGTACGCGATTAGCCAAGCACCACCTCCGCATTGAGGCCTATGGAACGGTGGATGAGTTGAATGCCTTCATAGGCGCATTGCGCGATGGATTGATCGGCCCTAAGCACCGCAGTGATTTACTCAAGATCCAAGAGGAGCTCTTTACATTGGGGTCTCAGCTTGCCGCCGATCCTGTGAAAAATAAGATGGAATTGCCCATGATCAATGAAGGTGATGTAAGCTACCTGGAAGAGCGCATGGATGCAATGGAGGAAAAATTGCCGGAGATGCGCTCCTTTGTTCTTCCTGGCGGTCATCCATCTGTATCTGCTGCGCACGTTTGCCGGACCGTTTGTCGTAGGGCCGAGCGCTCGTGCTCTGCTTTGAGTGATAATGAGAATGTCAATCCATTGATTTTACGCTATTTGAACAGACTTTCTGACTATTTTTTCGTCTTATCTCGCATGCTCACGCTGGAATTGGGGGCCGAAGAGATACCATGGAAGCCGAGAGGTTGATCTAACGCTCTGATAAACAGGTGTATTCACCATTTTAAATTCCGCTTGCATCCTTTGGTCAAAATGATATTTTTGCGGCTTGGTAAGGACTGTTTAATTAGGAATCAATGTATTGGACACTAGAATTGGCGTCATATCTGGAGGATGCACCTTGGCCAGCGACGAAAGATGAGTTGATCGACTTCGCTATGCGAACGGGAGCACCACTCGAAGTTGTAGAGAATCTTCAGGCTCTAGAGGACGAGGGTGAGAGCTACGAAACGATCGAAGATATCTGGCCGGATTATCCGACAAAGGATGACTTCTTCTTCAATGAGGACGAGTACTGACGCCGTATAAAACTGACATTTGAGAAGCCTCCTAAAGGGGGCTTTTTCATTGCCCTAAATTTCCGTTACACACCCTCCGATTCTGCGTAACTTTGGCGCCCTTTGGTACAAACGAATGGCAGAATGTCATGAATTGCCCTTTGGCAAAGTGATTGACCAAGAGGATGCTCAATAGAATACACCATGCTTGACATTGTCAATAAACTTCTCAACTCGGTTTTCGGAAATAAGAGTGAAAAAGACATCAAGGATCTCAACCCTAGGGTAGAAGAGATCAACCAACACTTCTCTTCTTACGCATCGTTGAGTCACGATGAACTCCGGGCAAAGACCCAGGCCTTCAAGGATAAAATCGCTTTGGAGACCAAGGGGGTGAATGACCAGATTGCTGAACTGAAACTGAGAACCGAGGAAGACAATATCGAAATCCAGGAGAAGGAGGAGATCTATCAAGAGGTTGACAAACTTGAAAAGCAATTGACCGAAGACCTAGAGGCGGTCCTCGATGATATCCTTCCGGAAGCATTTGCGGTAGTGAAGGAAACCGCGAGACGGTTCAAGGAGAATGAGACCATTACCGTCACCGCGACAGATTCAGACCGTGAAATTGCCGCTGAAAAAGGGCACGTTAGCATAGAGGGAGAAAAAGCGATTTGGAAGAATCGATGGGACGCCGCAGGAATTGAGATCATCTGGGACATGCTCCACTATGATGTTCAGCTCATCGGCGGTATGGTATTGCACCAAGGAAAGATTGCTGAAATGGCTACCGGTGAAGGAAAGACATTGGTCGCGACCTTACCCGTATACCTCAACGCCCTTCCGGGTAGAGGCGTTCATTTGGTAACGGTAAACGATTACCTCGCACGCCGTGACTCCGAATGGATGGGCCCGATCTTTGAATTCCATGGATTGACCATCGACTGCATCGACAAACATAGGCCCAACAGTGAGGAGCGTCGCCTAGCTTATAAGAAAGACATCATTTACGGCACGAACAACGAATTCGGCTTTGACTACTTGCGCGACAACATGGCCAGTCGTACCCAAGACCTAGTGCAGCAGGTGCATAATTATGCGATTGTGGATGAGGTTGACTCGGTTCTTGTTGACGATGCGCGTACGCCTTTAATCATCTCAGGACCTACTCCAAAAGGGGATCAGCAAGAGTACCTCAACCTGAAACCAAGGGTGGAACGATTGGTTGGTGCCCAGCGCAAACTGATCACAGAATTGCTTGCAGAAGCGAAGAAATTGTTGGCATCTGATGAAACGAATACCACCAACAAGAAGCAGTTAGAAGCCGACCTGAAGAAGGGCGGAGAACAATTGCTACGCTGCTACCGCGGACTTCCGAAAAACAAAGCATTGATCAAATACCTGAGTGAGCCAGGAATTCGAACCACGCTTCAGAAGTGGGAGAATTACTACATGCAAGATCAGAGCAAGGAGATGCACTTCGTAGATGATGAGATGTTCTTTGTGATCGACGAGAAACACAACAGCATTGAACTGACGGAGAAAGGAATCGACTTGATTACGGATCAAGGGGATGACCCCACTTTCTTCATCATGCCAGACATCAGTTCACACCTTTCAGACTTGGATCAGCGTGTTCCAGATGTAGATGAAAGGGCGATTGAAAAAGACAGACTCATCACGGATTATGCGGAAAAGGCGGAACGCATTCATGCGGTGAACCAACTGCTCAAAGCGTATGCATTGTTCGAAAAGGACGTGGAATATGTCGTCATGGAAGAGAAGGTCAAAATCGTCGACGAACAAACCGGTCGAGTCATGGAAGGACGACGTTATTCAGACGGTCTTCACCAAGCGATTGAAACGAAAGAAAATGTCAAGGTTGAGGCTGCTACCCAGACCTACGCCACGATCACCCTTCAGAATTATTTCCGCATGTACAACAAGCTGTCAGGTATGACGGGTACAGCAGAAACGGAGGCCGGAGAATTCTGGGAGATCTATAAATTGGATGTGGTAGTCATTCCAACGAACCGTCCGATTCAGCGTGCAGATAAGGAGGACTTGGTCTACAAAACTGCTCGTGAAAAATACAACGGAGTCATTGACGAGGTTGAGAAACTGCGCAACGCAGGGAGACCTATTTTGGTTGGAACAACTTCCGTTGAAATCTCCGAGTTACTGAGCCGAATGCTCAAGATGAGAAAGATTCCACATCAGGTGCTTAACGCGAAACTGCACCAAAAGGAAGCGGAGGTCGTTGCAGAGGCGGGTAAATCGGGAACGGTTACGATTGCTACAAACATGGCGGGACGTGGAACCGATATTAAATTGGGCACAGGCGTAAAAGATGCCGGTGGATTGGCGATCATTGGAACAGAGCGACATGAGTCAAGAAGGGTTGACCGTCAGCTTCGAGGTCGGGCAGGTCGACAGGGGGACCCTGGATCTTCTCAATTCTTTGTCTCGTTGGAGGATAACCTCATGCGACTTTTTGGTTCTGAACGCATCGCCAAGCTGATGGATCGCATGGGTCTCGAAGAAGGTGAGGTAATTCAACACCGAATGGTCAGCAATAGCATTGAGCGAGCACAGAAAAAAGTGGAGGAGAACAACTTCGGTATTCGAAAGAACTTGCTCGAATACGATGACGTAATGAATTCACAGCGAGAAGTGATTTATCGCAGACGTCGGTATGCGCTCTTCGGAGAGCGCATGGGCGTGGAAACGGCGAACGCAATCCATGATGTCTGTTCGGCAATTGTGAATGAATATCAAGAAGCTAGAGATTACGAAGGCTTCGAATTGGAATTATATCGAACGCTTACCATTCAGTCGCCCATTAAGGAAGGGGACTTCTTGGAGCAATCGCCAGAAGAAATGATCGACGTGGTGTTCTCCAAGGCGATTGAGCATTATCAAAAGAAGAGCCAGTTCATCAGTCAACTCGCGCTTCCGGTGATTCAGCGCGTGCACGAGACTCAAGGAGAGCAATACCGTAACATCGAGATTCCGTTGACCGATGGAAAGAAGGCACTGCCGTTAGTGGTGAACATGGAAGAGGCGATCGCTAAGGAAGGAAGAAACATCCGACTAGAATTGGAGAAGGCTTCAACGTTGGCGATGATCGACCTGCACTGGAAAGAACACCTGAGGGACATGGATGACTTGCGACAATCCGTACAGAACGCTAGGTACGAACAAAAGGATCCGCTCCTCATCTACAAATTTGAGTCATATGGCCTCTTTGAGAAGTTGATGGAGAAGGTGAACAAAGACATTGTCAGCTTCCTTTTCCGAGCATCGCTCCCAAATCAACAAGCTGATCAAGCGCATGCTACCCAAGGCCAACAGCCAGACCCCGCGTTGGACAATGTATCGGCCACTCGCCGTGATGTCACAGCTAATCCGAATCAAGCCACGAACGTCTCGACGAATTCTGGAGGGCAGAGTGAGGTAAGGCGCGAACCGGTAAAAGTGATTAAAAAGCCAGGTCGAAATGATCGGGTTGAGATTCGCGACGTAAAGTCAGGGGAGACCCAAGTGGTGAAATTCAAGATGGCAGAGCAAAAGGTTGAGCAGGGATTCTGGGAGATCCTTCAAGTCTTGGATTGATCTGGAATCAAACGGTAAAAGTGAAATCCGCCGGCTTCGTATAGGAAAGTGGCTCGAGGGTATTCCTCTTTGAATTTGTCGAGTCGATTAACGCGCACGGAGATCATTACCGGTCTATCTGCTCGGCGCAGCCCGTGCTCGCTCATCGTATGCGCATTCTCCAGCGTAATCCTTCCATAGAAGTAGTGCGCATAGCTCTTGTATCCAAACGTTTCAAAGTATACCGGCTCTTTGCTGTGATGTTCAAAGAACTCGATCGCTGCACCTTGACTGAAACGTTCAATCTTAGGAACAATAACAAGTAAGGTCGTGAAGATGGTTAGCGCCGAACCCAGGGTGAGGATACGCAGTCCTCTCATCGGGTCAGTTCGCAGCGAAACCACAGCGATGAGAATCACAGAAATATACGCTACTCCGATCAGCCATTCCCAACCTCCAAGGGGAACGTTTACCGCCAGGTTGCCCACAACGAAGGGGTCAAGGACCCAACCAATCCACACATCTTTGAAGGAAATGGCAATTGGAACGAGCGCGATGGCTGCGCCAAGGATGGCGCCTTGGATAAGAATCCAGTTGCGTATCCACAACGGAAGTGCCGTCTTGGACTGAACGGTGCGTTGAATGACCAGCGCAGCTAAATAAGCAAGGGGCAAATAGGCCATCGAGCTGTAGTGGACAATCTTAGTGGTGACGATGGAGAAAAGGATCATCACTACCCAAAAAAGGTACTTCATCCACGTTGAAAACCTGTGATCGTCACCCTTGAAGTGACGAGAAAAGGCAGGAAGGGCAATGATCGATAAGGGGAAGCATCCGATCAGTACGACTACAAAATGATAGAAGAAAGGTTGCTTGTGTCCGGCCACAGGATGCAAGAGTAAGTCCAGCTGATAGGCGAAGAACTCTTGGAGGAACCAAGGGCCATTCGTTAGTGTCTCGTAGCCAAACCAGAGCGTAGTCACCCCAAAACAAGCGACAGCGAACAGGCCTACTTCCTTCCAGGGCACGCGAACTCGGAAGCGTTTGAAGCTCAGCCAAACCAGGAACGTCAGCATAAGAAGCAGAAGCCCAACCGGTCCTTTAGTAAGGATCGCTAATCCACTGAAGCACCCGGCTAAAAGCGCGTTCCTTGAACGATGTTGTTCCCCGTGTTCGAGCACCAGAAATAGGTGGTATACCGACAAGAAGATAAAGAGGTTGAACCAAGGATCGATGATGCCGGATCGGAAATATAGGTGGGGTAAAAAGCTTCCTAGATACAGGAGGACCCACGTCCAAGCCATCGTGCGGTCGTGCCACCGTTTACCAATTATAAATATTACCTGAAGTGTTAGTATTCCGGCAATGGCATTCGGCAATCGAGCTGCGTATTCACCAACACCCAGGATACGCATTCCAGAGGCTTGCATCCAAAAAAACAGGGGAGGTTTTTCCCAGAAGGGTTGAAAGTTGATCTGTACTTGGAACCAATTCCCGGTGAGCAGCATTTCGCGCGCACTTTCCGCGAAATTGATTTCGTCCCAATCAAAGAGGTGGACGTGACCAAGAAAGGGCAAAAAGAACAAGGCGCTAAGGAAGAACAATGCGATATGATCCCTTCGCATCACGATCGATCAAAGATTGCTACGAGCCCTTTTTCTCCCCAAGTTCGGTGCTGTAATAAGTGGATGGCAAGCAAGGTGATCACTGTTCCAATGATGCTGCCGACGAAGATGTCTTCAAAGAAGTGCTGACTGATGTAGACCCTGCTGAACGCCACCGTCAGCCCAAGAATGAAGCATAACAATTGCAATCGGCGATCTCGCGCGACGAACGCCAGGAATAAGAAAATGGCAAAGGAAACGGTTGAATGACCCGATGGAAAGGAGAAGTGAGCGTGCAACTCGACGCCATCCACGTAGTGTAGTTCAGAAAGATGTTTAAGGACTGCTGATGGCCTGAAGTGATCTCCAAATACCTGTCGCTTCAAGACTTGCGTTAAAAGGCCTGAACCCGCAAGCCCAATAAGACCGATTACGCCGTAGCGAATCCGGTAGACAAAACCGAGAAGAACGATAAAGGCGCCAAAAACACCGTCACCGAGGTAGGTAGTATACTTGAAAAAGGCATCGAAGATCGGATGGTGGAACTGGTTGATCCCAACATGCAACGCCTCTTTGTCGGTTACGAATATGACGGTTAGCCCTACCGCTATCCACAAGGCAAATGGAAGGAGAAAATAACGGAACGAGCGGAGTGTAGAGATCATATCATTACTTCTTGGCCTGAAAGATCCGTGGCTTAATCAAGCCACGTTTGCTAGCCCAGTATTGCATAGAGGTTTTCAGTACACCCAGTCCGTAGGTCGTGCTTCGGGCAAAGTTGATCGAGGATGCTTCTTCGAAATATTTGGTGGGACAAGTCACTTCTGCGATTTCGAAATCGGCGTGGAAGACTTGACAGATCATTTGATTGTCAAATACGAAGTCATCCGAATTGGATTCAAAGTCGATGGTTTGAAGGATGCGTTTCGAGAACGCTCGATACCCGGTGTGATACTCACTTAATTTTTGACCGATGAGGATGTTTTGGGTCAATGTAAGGAAGCGGTTTGCTATGTATTTGTACATAGGCATTCCTCCTCGCAAGGCACCCTTCCCTAGAATTCGGCTTGCCAAAACGGCGTCATAGAGTCCGCTTGCAATGATGTCAGCCATAGCGGGGACCAACTTTGGCGTGTATTGATAGTCTGGATGTACCATGATCGTAATGTCAGCGTCGAGTTCCAGCGCTTTGCGATAGCAAGACTTCTGATTACCGCCATAGCCGAGATTTTGCTCGTGCGTGATTACATGCTTGATTCCGATCTGCCGTGCGAGTTCAGAGGTGTGATCTGAACTTTTATCATCCACCAGCACGACATCATCAACGATGTCGAAGGGAAGTTCTTCGTACGTTGTTTTGAGTGTCTTTTCCGCATTATACGCAGGCATTACCACCACCACTTTCTTTCCTCTGATCATGGGGGCGAAGGTAGCTATATCCCGCTATCGCTCGGAAACGACACCGCCGGAGTCCTGAAATATTCAAGGATCCGGCGGCGCGCTCTGTGGTTTGTGTATTCTTTATCTACTGTACGATGATTTGTTGTGTAGCGGTTCCACCTTCTTGCTCGACTTGAATAAAGTAAATCCCTTTGCTCAAATCGCTTAAGTTGAGGCTGGTTTGATCAGCATTGAAGGTGTGCTGCAAGACCACGCGTCCATCTGAAGTCAATACGCGCAGTGCGGTGTTTCCTTTGCGTCCTGACCCTAAGATTACATTCAGCTCACCTTGGGTTGGGTTAGGAAAGAGGCTAAGCCCAGCTTCGAAAGTGTTCTCCTGTATCCCAACGCAGGCATCTTCCACTACAAGTACGGTGGCTGCGCTTGAACAGCCGTTGCCGTCGATGACTACGACCGTGTATGCACCTCCAGAGTCCACTTGAATACTTTGTGAACTAGCGCCGGTAGACCAGTTGAACGATCCGCCTTCATTTCCTGCATCCAACGTAATCTCAAAACCCGCGCATAATTTAGCGGTGCTGTCCAGCGGGATGATGGGGTCTTCGTTCAGATAAGTTACGACAACGCTTTCTTCGTATACACATCCGCTGTCATCGGTGATGGTGACGACGTAGCTGCCTGTGTCGAGGGTGTTGATGCTGTTGGTAGCCCCACCCGTTGACCAGGCATAGGCATAGGGAGCAGTAGCGCCCGTATTGGATACGGTTACACTACCATCGTCTGAATCATGGCACGTAGCGTCCGTAACGTCAAAAGAAGTTTGAAGCGGAACGGGCTCGTTGATCGTGTCTGAGTAGACCTTCTCACACGCATTGGTGTCAGAGATGGTGACCGTATAAACCCCTGCCGACAGATTGCTGATAGACGGAGACGTCGATCCGGTGGACCAGTTAAACGTCAAACTTCCGGCACCCCCAAAAGCAAGCACTTCCATGAAGCCACTTGACCCTCCATTGCAATCGACATTGACCAATTGCGATAGGGCTAGCGTGATATCAGCAGGTTGCGTAATGATGGCCGTGTCTTTCAATACGCAGCCATTGGAGTCAAGGATGTCTACGAAATACGTATCCGCCCCTACATTGTCAATCAAATCATCTGGGTCGCCGTTAGACCATGAATAGATGTATGGCGCAATGCCTCCGGTGACGCTGACTTGAGCCGAACCGGTCTGATCACCGAAGCAATCGGGTTCACTAAGTATGGCCATGGTAGAAGCCAGGGCATCTGGCTCGCTGATCGTAACATCGTTGGTGTCAGAGCAGCCGAACGTATCGATGACGATGACCTCATAGACTCCAGGGGGCAGGTCAGAGATGGTCGCGCTTGTTTGTCCAGAGTTCCATGCATAACTATATGGCGAGCTGCCGTTGGAGGTGCTTGCGGTGATAGAACCCGTAGAATCACCATTGCACAGCACATCTTGCACCGATGAGAAGACTACCGATGGAATCGGAGTGATATTTAAGGTGAACGAATCGCACTCGCCTACGCCTCCGTTGAATTGATTGTTGGAATAATAGGTCGTAGTGCTGGCGGGATCCACTACCGTTGAACTACCCGAGTCGATGGGCGTTGAATTGCAGGATCCAGCATACCAATACGTTTGGGTGCCGAACAAGTTGGTTGCAGTCAATGTAACCGGGCCGTCTCCATCACAGACGAAGGTGTCGCTTGCGCTTATTTGTGGAATAGGAATCGCATTTTGTTGCACGTAGGAATTTCGACAGCTGAATTGCTCATCACAGGATGAATTTTGGAAAATATGCATCCTCACGGTCATCGCCGAGCTTGCGCCAAATTGCAAGGAACCTGCTCCTGTCGCCAATACGACGTTGGAAGTATTGGTTAGGGTGATGTAATCCGTGGATACGCTGGTACTGAACGTCCAGATGCCTACAGGGATATTCACAATGGCGTAGTCTCCCGCGAAGTTGCAAGAGAAAATCTGCTGTTGGTTGAATGTGCTGCCGCTGGCAGTGTAGTTGCCCACCTGCACAGTTGAGATGCATTGAGCGCCACTTGTAAGAGGAGCGATGAGTAGAAGAGAGATCAGTAAGAAGTATAGATTTTTCATCTGATTATCAATTGATTCCACAAAATACAGCTTCGACAGTTGGTTTAAAAATGATAGGCGTCACTTAAAAGCAACAAAGCGCTGCGTAAAGACTCGTTTGCCCAGGGCTTAGCGACGGTTAGTCGAGTTGTTTGCTTTAAATTTTTAAAGGATTACGAATATACGGCCCACGCGCATGCCCAAAAAGACGAGGTGGCAAGGTCGCTTACCCAGCCCAGTCATTCCGATCTAGGCTGCGAAATTGAATGGCTTCTGCAATATGCTCTGTTCCAATGCTTTGTGAGGCGTCTAGATCCGCAATCGTTCGGGCTACTTTGAGGATGCGGTCGTAAGCCCGTGCAGATAGGCCTAATCGATCCATGGCTTTCTTAAGGAGACCCTGACTTGTTTCATCTAGAGCACAATGCCTAGTAATCAATTGCTTACTCATTTGAGCGTTGCAATAGGTGGCCTCGACACTTTCAAAACGTCGTTCTTGGATCTGCCGAGATGCCATAACGCGCTTCCTCACAGCATCACTGGGTTCGGCTAAACGCTTGTCTGACAATTCTTCGAAATTCACTGGGGTTACTTCAATATGAATGTCGATGCGGTCGAGCAAAGGGCCGGAGATTTTATTGAGGTATTTCTGGACTACTCCGGGTGGACAAACGCAGTCTTTTTCCGGGTGATTGTAGAAGCCACAAGGACATGGGTTCATGGAGGCTACCAGCATGAAAGCCGCAGGATAATCCACCGATAAACGTGCCCTCGAAATGGTGACCCTTCTCTCCTCCATGGGTTGACGCATTACTTCGAGCACAGTCCGTTTGAATTCTGGAAGCTCGTCGAGGAAGAGGACCCCATTGTGGGCCAGTGAGATTTCTCCGGGTTGCGGAAAACCACCGCCGCCAACAAGTGCGACGTC
>JABMOM010000001.1 GCA_013204105.1 Flavobacteriales bacterium | reverse complement strand
CTGTTGGATTATGCCGCTGCGCGGCTTGATCCCTGAGGGGGGAGGCTTATACTGCGTACGATCAGCGCTGCTTCGCATCGCTTTTTTTGTTTTCAGTTCTGTGCTTACTCGTTTTCGCAACTGTTGGATTATGCCGCTGCGCGGCTTGATCCCTGAGGGGGGAGGCTTATACTGCGTACGATCAGCGCTGCTTCGCATCGCTTTTTTTGTTTTCAGTTCTGTGCTTACGAGCTTGCTCGACGCTCAGCTCTGGAAACAAAAACGCCCCCCGTAAACGGGGGGCGTGATCGTACTTGTATGCGGAGAGAGAGGGATTCGAACCCTCGTTACGTTTCCGTAAACACGCTTTCCAAGCGTGCGCGTTCAGCCACTCTGCCACCTCTCCTTGATCCAATTTAACATTGGGAGCGCGAAAATAATGATTCCAATACTAGTTCACACCGTTCGCTACGGTTGGATCTATGGCTACGGCGCGTTGGAGGTATTCTTCTCCTTTTTGAACCTCGCCTAATTGCTTGTAGAGGATGCCTAGATTTAACAACACCCTGGCGTTCTGTGGCTCCAAGTCGAGGGACCGATTGAAGTTGAACAGCGCTGAATCCGTCACGCCAGTCATGGCGTAGACGATACCTATTTTTTGGTACGCGGCTGCATTGCTAAGGTCCGCCTCTATGGCATTTCGTAAAAATCGTTTGGCTCCCGTCAGGTCGTTCATGCTCTTACCGTGGAGTTCTCCTAATGATGAGTAAATGCGCGACAATTCCTTTCCCTTTCGATACTTCGTCAGCACTTTGTAGGCCTTATCGGCCGATTGGAATTCTCCTTTTTGGGTGGCCACGTTTCCAACAGCCTCTAGGTTTGTTAGCAGTCGATCATCCTTCCGGCGCACTTTGATGGCCTGGGAAAAATAGTGGATGCTGTACTCGAAATTGCCCATTTCGAAATAGAGGTTGCCCAGAATATCGAGCGGTGGAAAGTAGGACGGATAGATCTTGAGCGACTGCAAGCAATACTGCTCTCCTTCTTTGAGATAGCGCTGCTTCTCCGTTGGGTTGGCGGTCTCTTTGGCGAGATCCAGCATTTCACTGCCCATCGTCATCTTGACCTTGGCGGAACCATCCGATGTTTTCACGTCGGCAGTGGCCAACGCACGGTCATTCTCCCAAGCATAATTCCGCATAACGGTCTTTCCGGCGTATCCCAGCATGACGATAACCAGCAGGCCCGTCGCCAAGCTCTGCCCCATTCGTTTTTCAATCACTTGGATCAATACATGTCCGAGGATCAAGGCAAACCCAAGAGATGGAATGAAGAGAAAACGTTCGTTCATGAAGGCCCCGATATCAAAAAACAGGTTGCTGAACAAGATGAAGGTGCCGAAATAGAGCAGCAAGCCGTAACCAATCACATTGCCCTTTCCTCCTCGTATGCTTCGCATCAGCGTGAACAATCCAAATCCCAAGATCAAAGCATAGGCAACGAGGGAAAGCATGGCCCCCGGGTGAGACCAATCGTAGTATGGATTTGCTCCGGCTGATAATTCTTCAAAGCTTCGAAACGGATGAAAGGGATAGTAATCGTGGGTCAAGGGATGCGGCCAAACCAACAGCTTCAAGTACAATCCCATCGTAAAGAAAATGCTCGCCAATCGCTCGGATGACGTTGCGTTCAAATAGGGTTTGTTCATCAGCTCGTCCGCCACGTCTAAACTGGCGCCTTGGTCGCCAAACACCGCTAAACGGATCAATACATACAAAACTGTCACTCCAATCATTGGCGCAATCGCCACCAAAGATTTGCGCAGGTCGCCTTTTGGAAAGAACAGCAGCGTCAAGGGAATTACGCCCAGGAAAGTGACCGTCGATTCCTTCGAGAACAGACTCAACAGAAACCATATACCGGCATAGGCCAGCAACTTCTTATCCTCGGATTTCATAAAGTCTAGCACTGCCTTGAAAGAGAGGAGCGCAAAGAGTAAACTCATGATCTCATCGCGGCTTTTGATGTTGGCCGCAACCTCCGTGTGCAGCGGGTGCGCAATGAAAAGAATCGTCGCTAAAAAGGGCAAGGTAAACCACCATCGTTCTTCGCGCCACCCAAAGATCGAGCGCAAGACCATGAGCAATACGACCCCAATCAGTCCGTACAAAACCACATTGATGAAATGGCTGAGTCGCGGCGCATTGCCAAAGACCTGCCATTCCAATGCATGTGTCGTCAGCGCCAAAGGCCGATACCTGCCTCCCTCCACCAGTTTCTTCTTGGCACCAAAGAAGCCGGTCATCAAGTCGTTGGTCCAGATTTCGTCTATCCCATCGATGCCCTGCTTGGTGAATTCGTTCGCCGTGATGTAAAGCTTGTCATCCAAGGCGTACTCAAAGGGGATGGTGTTCGCGTAGAGTAAGAACCCTAAGGCGAAGACAAGAAAATAGGGGAGGTTGTTCCGCTTGGGTTGGATTACCTTCTGGGGCTCCGTTATTACCTGCTCTTCAACGGGGACCGGCTGCTTCTTGGGCGTATATCCTTTGCGCTTGGCCATTTCAACGTATCGATAATTCTCCTTTCAAATTGGTCGCCATCTGGTCGCGTACCCATTGTGGGTCATCGCTTTGCCCCAAGAGGAACATCAATTTTGTCAAGGTCGCTTCCAAGGTCATGTCACCGCAACTTACAACTCCCGCTTCCACGAGTCCGGTGCTTGTCTCGTATTTTCCTTGTTCCACATTTCCCTTGGCGCATTGGGTAACGTTGACCATGACCACGCCGCGTTCCACGGCTTCTCCTATGGCTTTGAGCAACCAATCGTGCTGTGGAAGGTTGCCTGAACCGAAGGTCATCAGCGCGATGCCCCTCAGCTCGATGTTGGAAAGAACTGTAGTTACCAATTGCTCGGTAATGCCGGGGAAAAATGTAAGCACGGCAACTCTGCGGTCAAAGCCGTCCGTCAAATGAAAGGCCGCCTTTTCGGATCGGAATAACTCCTGGTGATTAAAATTCAAGTTCACCCCCGCCAAAGCAAGTTCGGGGTAGTTTGGTGAAATAAACGCATCAAATGCCTCGGTCGAAAATTTCTTGGTGCGGTTCCCTCGAAACAGCTGATCTTCAAAACAGACCGCCACTTCTTGAATCACCGGTTCATCTTTGATCTTCTGGATCGCGAATTCCACTGCAGTAATCAAATTTTCGCGCGCATCTGTTCGGATCATCCCAATGGGAAGCTGAGATCCTGTAATGATTACTGGCTTTTGCAATCCTTCGAACATAAAACTGAGTGCAGATGCCGTGTATGCAAGTGTGTCGGATCCATGGAGGATAACAAAGCCATCGTAGTCTTCATAGTTCGCCTGTACCTGGTTCGCGATCATCGTCCAATGCTCCGGCATCATGTCGGAACTGTCGATCGGGTGTTCGAAGGACATGGAGTCCAGCGTCGCGCCCAGTTTGTTCATCTCAGGAACTTTCTCCAGGATATGTTTCAGGTCGAAGGGTACCAGCGTCTGCTGATCTTCGGACTCTACCATTCCGATCGTACCACCGGTGTATATGATCAAGATCTTACTCACCGTGCGAATGTGAATGTTTTATCGAAATAAAAGCCTGCCGTTACCACAACTTCCCAGCGTTCGGTCACATGCGGGTTGAAACCAACGACCGCGGCATTGAAGCCACTCAAATCGTCCTTGACCCCTATTCCAGCATCGCCGTTCATGTCATTCAAGTACCTCGCTTCCAATCGCAGGTAACCATTGCTCAACGGACTGTACTCCAGTCCAGCGGTTACTCCGAAAACATTCAGCCCTGGATTGATCCCGCCCCTTTGGAAGACCGCAGATGAATCAATGCTGGCATCGTAGTACGGAACAAACGCGAACGAATTGATATTGGATGGGTCTGAGAAATACTCTCCCCTAGCCGACACCGCAAAGGCGTCGCTCACGTGGTATTTGGCGGTGATCAAACCTGTAACCAACGGCTTTCCTCCGGCTTTCAGAGATTGGGTCCCTCGCGAAGCAAAGGCCACGTCCAAGCCTGCCTGCACTTCCAATTTCTCTCCCGAATGGTTGAAATAAATGTTCTGGTACCACAAATTGTCGTTGTCAAGCGCACCCGTCTGTTCGCTGCCATAGAGCGTTGAGTAGGTGACTGAATTTTCATCGGACATGGCATAGGAAACGAGCAGTCCCACTGATTTTTCTGGGTTGTTGTCAACGTGGAGGTTGTACCCATTGATCAAATGCGCTTCGTAATGCATGGGCCCCTTATCGTAACTGAGCCTCAATCCACTTTGATAGAATGGGCCGTAAAACGTGCCCAGGGTAATGATGCTCATCAGGTTGTCCTTAGGAAGGAAGGATTCCGTTCCGACATGGGTTTTGAAATAGCCTCCATCCAACCACAATCCGTCGGTGATCTGCACGCCGATGTTCCCTTCTTGCACCTCCCTGTATTTATCTCCCCAAGCTATCTCGGCAATGTCTCCGTGATGTATGGTGATGGTTCCGCGAAAGTGCTTGGTCAAAAAACTCGACGTGATCTGTGCCGTGTTGAGCCCTAGATTATTGTGGTAAGCTCCGATGCTGTTGTGCTGTTGTATAGCAACATTTTGAGCATTGTTGTAATACGCATAATAACCATCGGCGTAGGCTCCAATCGTCACCGAAGAGGTGTCTGCTTCCTCTTGACCGATCGCGCTAATCGTCAAAATGCTCAGGATGAGCGTCAGTATTCGTTTCATGGGTGGGTAGGTTTAGTCGAAACAATTCATTGCAATTCGCATTGGTAATGGCCGCGATCTCTTCTGTTGTAACCCCGTAACATTCAGCCATTTTTTGAGCAACAATAGCAGCATATGCCGGCTCATTGCGCTTTCCGCGATAGGGCACTGGAGCCAGATAAGGGGCGTCCGTTTCTAGGATGAATAAGGATGGGTCAAAGTCGCTGATGAACTTGTCTATCTTACCATTCTTGAACGTCAGCACCCCGCCCAATCCCATTTTGAAACTGCCATAGTTTGCGATGTGTTGCGCTTGCTCGGCCGTTCCTGAAAAGCAGTGAAACACGCCTCGGAGGCGATCGTCCATCAGTCGATCCACCACTTCAAAGGTCTCATCAAAGGCCTCTCGTACGTGTATGACAATCGGAAGGTCCAATGCCTTCGCCCATTGGATCTGCTGTTCAAACGCATCGATCTGTTGAGGCAGCGTTGATTTATCCCAATACAGATCAATGCCGATCTCACCAACGGCCCAATACTTTCTGACCGGCTGAAACAAGTGTCGCTTGATCTCCTCCAACTTATCCTGGTAGTCGTCCTTGACAGAGCAGGGGTGCAATCCCATCATGGGAAAGGCATTGTCGCTGAGCCGATCCGCACATTTGTGCATGGACGGAATGCTCTCTACATCGATGTTAGGCATCAAAAAATACTTCACTCCCGCCGCGCGAGCGCGCTCAATCATCGCGTCGAAATCCTCCTCAAAGGCATCGAGGTAAATGTGGGTGTGACTGTCGATGAGCATAGGTCAAATGTAGTCGGAATGGGTGATTGGAACTTCTCATCGCCAAATCACCGCATACCGAAAGTGTAAATGTGCGCGTTAGGTGGACCAAATTCGTGAAATTCGCGCAATTCCCGTTCTCAATGTCCCAGCCTACTCGAATCCTCATCGTGCGTTTTAGCTCCATCGGAGACATCGTCTTGACTTCTCCGATCATACGCGCTTTGAAGACACAGCTCGAAGGCGAGGTACAGATCGATTTCATTACGAAAAGCAAGTTTGCGACCCTGCTCGAGTACAACCCCCACCTCAACGAGGTGATCACGATTGAGGAAAAGGTCAGTGAAGTACAAGATCAGCTTCGCGATGGGATGTACGATTACGTCATCGACTTGCACAACAATATCCGCTCGAGACAAGTAAAAAAAGTGTGCCGTGCCCTTGCCTTTACCCTCGACAAACGAAACATCGCCAAGTGGCTCTACGTGCGCGCCAAACGCGAGGTGCAACCCATCGGCCATGTGGTATCCAGAAGCTTTGATGCGGTCACATCTTTGGGCGTTCAAGACGACGGAAAAGGCCTAGACTATTTCATTCCAGCGCAGCAGGAAGTCTCCTTGAATGTGCTCCCCGCCCCTTTTCAAAATGGCTACATCGTCTATGCCATCGGCGGCCAAATGATGGGAAAGATCTTACCCTCCCAACAAATGATCGAATTATGTACGCGCATTTCGATCCCCATCGTATTACTGGGCGGCGTCGAGGATCGAGAGTGCGGAGATCAAGTGGTAAAGGCTTGCGGAGATAGGGTGTTCAATGCCTGTGGGGCTTTTTCGCTGCACCAATCGGCCAGCCTGATGCAGCAAGCGCAAAAGGTAATCAGTCATGATACCGGATTGATGCACATCGCAACCGCCCTAGGACGCCCTGTTATCTCGCTTTGGTTTGCGACTACCCCAGCATTGGGCTTCTCGCCTTGGCAAGCGGTGGAAGGTTCTCGTATGATTGAAGCCGACTGCCCCAAGCGGCCTACAAGCAAATTGGGAAATCGTGGCTATGAAGACGGGTGTGTATTCAACCTCGACTTGGAATCGGTGGTGCGTGCCGTGGCGGAATGATCAGTCCAGGCTCAATTCGATGGATGGGTCCCAGAACAACTGCCTGAAGTTTACCACCTTATCCTTTTTCACCTCAATGCCCTCCGCTTCTAATCTTTCTTGCATGGCAAAGGGCGTTTCAAAATGGATCTTACCCGTGAGTAAGCCCTGACTATTCACGACCCGGTGTGCTGGCACTGGAGGGTCTTGCCGGTGGCTCCCATTCATAGCCCATCCGACCATTCGAGCGGAGCGCGGCGCCCCCAAATATTTTCCAATCGTACCATAGCTGGTTACCCGCCCCTCTGGGATGAGCCGAACTACCTGGTACACCTGATCGAAAAAATCTTTCTCCATCGCCCAAAACTAAGCAGCTCGGTTCGTCACACATCCCGCTTCTTGCGATTTGTTTGCGTCAGGATACGTGCAGAGGAAATTACTTTCGTGCCATGAACCGCCTTGGGCATATCGGATTGACCTGCTTGCTGCTTTGGCAGGGCCCTTCTATGGCACAAGAAGTTAAGCGCAAAACGATTCCCGCTACCCGCGCCACAGAGAGCCCCAAGATCGACGGGAAGCTGAACGATGCCGTTTGGTCCACCGCCCCCATCGCCACGGATTTTGTGATGTTCGAACCGGAAAACGGTGGTGCCATTTCGCGTGAAACACAGACGGTTGTGCGGGTGTTGTATGACGACCAAGCGATCTACATCGGAGCCATGATGTACGACCCGAATCCAGACAGCGTCCTTACCCAAATGACCGAACGGGATGAGTTCAATCAAAACACCGATTGGCTCGGCTTCTTCATCAATCCGTACAACGACGGCCTAAGCGACTTCAACTTTTGGGTAACCGCCGCAGGCACCCAAGCCGACAGTAAAACCACTCCTAACGGAGACGACTTCAGTTTGAATTCGATCTGGAAGAGTGCCGTCAGTATCGTTGACTCCGGCTGGATCATGGAAGTAGAAATTCCTTACATCGCCCTTCGTTTCCCTGAAACCCCCGTAAAAGATTGGGGATTGAATTTCATGCGCAGCATTCGACGTTCGCGCAAAACCTCCACTTGGAATTTCCTCGATAAAAGCCTGGGCTATCGCTTCGAATACCAATGTGGTCTGCTCAGTGGAATGAGCGACATCAAGCCTCCCGTGCGCCTTTCCGCGACCCCATACTTATCCAGCTACGTCGACTATTACAATGGGAAGTCGGCCTTTGACCTCAATGCCGGCATGGACCTTAAGTATGGCATCAATGAGAGTTTCACGCTTGACATGACCTTGGTGCCGGATTTCGGACAGGTGGCCTTTGACCAGCAGTTCTTGAACCTCTCCCCCTTTGAGAATCAATTCGATGAAAACCGGCAGTTCTTTGTTGAAGGAACGGACCTCTTCACGATCGGCGATCTCTTATACACCCGTCGCATCGGAGGACAACCTAAAAACATCCGCGGACAGGACCTCAATTCGAACGATTCCGTAACGATACGCCAAGAGTACACTCGATTGCTCAACGCGACCAAGGTCTCAGGTCGCACCAAAAATAATTTGGGAATTGGCTTTCTAAACGCACTTACTGACGACAACTACAGCACTCGGATCGAGGATGGAAAGGAGACACGCCTGCTCACGGAACCCATGACCAACTACAATGTCATCGTGCTGGACCAACGCTTTAATCGAAATTCATCTGTCAGTTTTGTCAATACCAATACCCTGCGAAAAGGCAGTGACAGAGATGCGAACGTCGCCGCAGTCGTTGGTCGATTCAACACCAAGTCAGGAAAGTACTTCTTGAATACCGACGTGAAGCAAAGTGCAATTTTCGAAGGTAGTGCGGTGGATGATGGCTATTTCACAGAGAACGCCATCGGAGATGTGGACGGCAATTGGCGATGGGCCGTGGCAAATAAGATCATCACCGATCGCTACGACAACAATGACCTCGGCTTTCTTCAGCGCAACAACCAAGTCGCAACCTACGGTATGCTCTCTTTCCAGACGATTCAGCCCTTTGGAAAATTCAATCGGATGGAAGCCGAAATCAATGCGGGCTACGAACAGCTGTATCGACCCTTCCGCTATGAAGACTTTTCTACCTACGGAAGGGTATTCTTCTTGACCCGCAGCTTTTTCGCCTTTGGAGGAGACCTTACTGCACGACCCATAGAAACCTACGACTACTTCGAGCCTCGAGAGTTTGGGCGTTGGTTTAAAGTTCCAGCAGGGTTTGAGTCAAGTTTCTTTATCTCTTCTGATTACCGGAAAGTACTCGCCATTGATGCACGTGCGGGTTACGAACGCATAGGAGCCTTTGATCGGGATATGCTATGGACAAGGATCAATCCACGGATTCGGTTAGGAGATCACTTCTTCATGCTGCCCGAAGTGCGGCTCACAAAGTGGATCAACGACTACGGATTCGTTCCAGACACCATGCCCACCGAGATCTTCTTTGGTCGACGCAACAACCTGTCGATCGAGAGCATCATCCGAGCGCGTTACGTGTTTACCCCTACCTCTTCTCTAAGCTTGAGCCTCCGTCATTCCTACTTCGATGTGGATTACCAAGACTTTTACTTGCTCGAACAAAACGGCGATTTATCAGCCGCTGATTTGGAGGGCGTGAACGACCTCAATTTCAATACCTTCAACGTGGACTTTAAGTTTTCCTGGTGGTTTGCTCCGGCATCAGAACTGGTGCTTTTGTACAGAAATGTGATCGCTCGGGTCGACAATACCGTGGGTGAGAATTACTTGGTGAACCTTGAACAGACCTTCAATTCACCGATGCAGAACAATTTCTCCATTCGCTTGACCTACTTCTTAGACTACAACCGACCCCGGAACTATTTCAAGGACCGCTCTAACCGGTAGCGGAGGTACTTGATCTTCTTTCCTTGGTCCAACCACATTTGCTCGTAGTAGGTGCGTATGTTCAACACCTGTTGCATCGTCTCATCCAAGGCGTGAATTCCCTCTTCGTACAATTCGTTCGTATCGAACTCCTTTTCAAATTGAAACCCTTTGTTTGAAGCATTGAATTCAGGGATTGCCTCATCTTTGGTAAAGGCATAAAGGTCTTTGCTATCGCACTTCAAGTGCAGAGTGCCTCCGGGTTTTAAGAGCTGAATATACCGGTCTAAGAAAAGGTATCCTGTGAGTCGCTTGCGTGGTCTTCCCAACTGGGGATCAGCAAAGAGAATCCAAATTTCGTCGACCTCATCCTTTGCGAAGAAGGAGGTGATCATATCGATCTTGGTGCGCAAAAACCGGACGTTTTCCATCCCTTTTTCCTCTGCCTCCATCGCCCCGCTGAACATCCGCGACCCTTTGATGTCGATTCCGATGAAGTTTTTACCTGGATAGATCTCGCCCATCCCTACCGAATACTCTCCTTTTCCACATGCCAGCTCCAGCACGATGGGCCCATCATTCCCAAATTCCTCGCTCCACTTTCCTTTGAGGCGAAAGTCTTTGTTGAGCACCTCGCTGAACGGTGGCTCGATCACGTGGTCCATCTCTTTGACTTTCGCGAACTTCTTCAGCTTGTTCTTTCCCATTAATAATCCGGGTTGATGGCTACTAAGTCAATTTCTGAAGGAACGGTGCCGCGTCGCATGCCGATGATGTTTTCCACCATGGAAGCGATGTCTTCGGGTTGCACGAACTCCTCAAACGGAGCGTCCATACCATCCCAGCTGGAGGTAGCTATGGAAGAAGGGAAGAAGCCCGTGACCTTGATCCCAGCAGGAAGCAGCGTCTTGTGCAACAATTGGTGGTATCCATAAAAGGCAAATTTCGAGATCGTATAGCTCGCTCCTTCCACCCTTGGATTTCGGTTCACTACGGAGCACATATTGAAGATGTTTCCGCTTCCCTGTTCCTTGATACGCTTCAGGAGGGACTGGGTTAAGGTATACGGCGCTTTGAAATTGACCGCCATTTGCAGGTCGATCTTTTGGGTTTCGTCTGTCAATGCATCAGGAATGTAAATGCCCACATTATTCACGAGGACGTCGATGCGCTCACATCCCTTCAAAACTGCTTGCGCATAGCTTTCCACTTCGGCAGAATTAGAAAAGTCCACTGCGTGTGCCTCGACAGGATTCCCCGTCGCTTTTTCCATTTCAGCCTTGGCTGCATCGAGGTCTTGTTGGTTTCTTGCGGTAATCCAAACCCTGTAACCCATGGCTGACAAGCGTTCGGCAATTGCCCTTCCGACTCCTTTGGTAGACCCTGTAATGATCGCATTCTTCATGGGGACAAAGATGTGCAGAACTTGGCGGCCTTGCAATGGACGGCATTCCAACTAAACTTTGAGACTACTCCCCTTGTTTGGCTTCAGTGATGCTATATTTAACCCCGCTATGCTGAAATACCTAACGATCCTGCTGTGCCTTTGTCTAGCAGCGTGTTCTTCCTCCAAGCGAAAAGGAAGCGATGGGGCCGAAACCCCCGCCGTGCAAGTTGAAGACGCCCCTCAAGCCATCGATGCTGCTTCAACAGAGTCTGCTGAAACCGAGGGGAACGTCGAAGAAGAGGTCGATGTCGAAGCGCTTTGGGTAAAACGGGATGCCTATTCATTTCCAGACCTGGAACATCGCATTGAGCTTTCGTCGTTTGATGCCTATGCATGTGACTTCGATCAATTGACCTATGCATTGGATCAAGGAAACATGGCTTTGGCGCTGCCTACGTTGGATGGATTGGTCTCTTTCTTGGTCGTGAACGCGCAGACCATGAGCCCGGAACTGGCGGCAAAATTTCCGGAGATCCGGAGTTATAAAGGGAAGTCTGCTGATGGGAAACTAAGCGTGAGGCTAGACACCAATGAAGAAGGGCTGTTTGCTGAGATTATCGGAACAGGAACAAAGCATCTCATCTCGCCCATATTAAAAGGAAGCAAATCTTACTACGCCGTTTATACCGAGGATGCCTTGCCCCCAAGTGCCCCTCGAGATGGCTCCTATCGCTAAACCTATGAAAAACAGATACTTCGCAACACTTGTGTTGCTTGCAACCAGTCTGAGCCTCAACGCTCAAAGCCTTATCAACGAGGTCAAAACCCTGAAAACGGGGTACACCTCTTATGTATATACCCTTGATGACAACGGCTTGAAAACCAGCCTGGTTGACGCTCCCCTGATGACCGAAGCAGGACGCAGTTCTGGGGTTACCATCACGTTACCCGATCCTTCGGGAAACACGCTTGAATTGGAAGCGTATGAAAGTCCCATCATGGCCCCCGAACTGGCCGAGCGCTTCCCAAACATCAAAACCTACAAGGTGAAAGGGAAAGGCGTGAGTGGGCGCATCGGATATACCGACAAGGGATTGCACGCCATCCTCTTTACGACCAAAGGCACCTTGTACATTGATCCTATCGGCGATGAAGCACAGACATACCACACCTACAACCGCAAAGACTACGTCGATTTTTACAAGCATACCAAAGACCACCAATGTTTGTTGGACGACAGTGGTCAATCCGGCCCTGCAGAGGTAGCAATGGCCCGAGGTGCAAGGCAATCAGGCGAGACATTGAGAACCTACCGCTTGGCTTTGGCTTGCACGGGTGAGTATGCTTCCTTCCACGGGGGCACCCTTTCCGGTGTGCTCAGCGCCATGGTGGTATCAATGAACCGGATAAATGGCGTGTATGAAAGAGAGTTTTCGATTACCATGCAATTGATCGGCAACAATGATGATCTGATCTTTTTGAATTCCACGACCGACCCGTATCAAAATAACAGTGCTTGGCAAATGATCAACGCCAACGATAGTGTTCTTAATAGCCTCGTAGGCAGTTCTAGTTATGACATCGGGCATGTGTTCAGTACCGGTGGAGGTGGACTCGCTGGACTAGGTGTTGTGTGTGGCGGAAGTAAAGCGAGCGGTGTCACAGGCACCAATAGCCCAACGGGCGATCCCTTTGATATCGATTACGTAGCCCACGAAATAGGGCACCAATTCGGTGGGCCGCATTCCTTCAATGGTAGCGCGGGATCCTGCTTGTCGAATGCTAGCTTTTCTTCAAGCAATAGACTTGAGCCGGGAAGTGGATCTACCATCATGGCCTATGCGGGCATTTGCTCGCCACAGAATTTACAGAACAATTCAGACGATTACTTCAACGCGGGATCCTACAACAGCATGGGTCAGTATGCATTTAATGGTGGCGGAAATGGATGCAGTCAGCAATCTAGCACAGGAAATACAGCGCCTGAAGTATCTGTCGACCCAGCATTCTATTCCATTCCCAAAGAAACTCCTTTCGTGCTCAGGGGTTCGGCAACCGATAACGAAGGCGATGACCTGAGCTATTGCTGGGAAGAAATAGATTTTGGTCCACAAGGCAATCCCCAAAGCCCAAGCTTAAACGCTCCTATATTCCGCTCTTGGGATCCGGTTGACCATGGCGAACGTACTTTCCCTCGGCTGATTTCCGTTCTGACGGGCAGTTTGGCCTACGGTGAACTTTATCCAACCTATGGAAGGGACTTGAATTTTCGCTTGACCGTTCGGGACAACAACATCGCTGGCGGTGGAGTGGCCTATGATGAAGTTTCGATGGAAGTAGATGGCGATAAAGGCCCGTTCGTAGTAACCTCTCCACCAACAGGCGGCCAAGCCCAAAGCGGCATCTATTATCAAATAGAATGGGACGTGGCCGGCACCGACCAAAGCCCCATCAATTGTCAAAGCGTACACATCCTGTTGTACGACAACAACGGACTTTCATTCTCGGATACCTTGGTCGCCGATGTGCCGAATACAGGAAGCGCCATGGTGATCATGGCTAACAATCTAGGCGGTGGTAACCGCATCCGCGTAGAAGCGGCAGACAACGTTTTCTTTAACTACAATCCAGGCGTGTTCACCATCGTGAACCCACTTGCCCCTGTGGGCAACGATATCGTTCTGAGCGTGGCTCCTCAATTCCCAACCGGCTCCATCAATCTGGCTTGGAATGATCCCTTCACCAATGAAAACGATTGGGTGATCGAGCGGTCCGTAGGAGGAAACGGTAGCTTCTCGCCGATCGATACAGTAGCCGTAAACAGCACCACCTACAGCGATCCAAACGTGAGTATGTTGGGCACAGAATACTATTACCGCGTCTTCGCAATCAATCCTGCCGGTAGCTCTGCCTTCAGCAACGAAGACAGTTGGTCGGGAGTGGGAGTGGATGAACTTTCCGGCTCAGGGCTCGTGCTCTACCCGAATCCCGTTTCGGATGCATTGCACATCGGCTTGAGCGCAGAGGAACGCATCGCTACGCTGGCGATCTTGGATGAACTGGGCCGCACTGTAACCATGCAAACAGAAACCACCGATCGAAGCATCGACGTTCAGGGCCTTCCTTCAGGATCCTATTTCCTCCAGGTTGAACTCAGTGACGGACGTACCCTGATCGAAGCATTCAACATCGCCCGTTGATCGATAACGACCCCAAGCGTGAGCGCGTTCTAGTCGCTCCTCTGCATTGGGGGTTAGGTCACGCTGCGAGATGTATTCCGCTGATTCAAGAGCAATTGGACTTGGGACTTGAAGTTGTGGTCGCCGCTTCAGGTGGCCCGCTTGCTTTGCTCAAGGAACATTTTCCCTCTCTTCGTTTTGTTGCGCTGCCCTTCAAAACCATCACCTATCCCGCCGATGGAAACATGGTGCGCCATTTCACTTGGCATGGTCTGGGCTTAATGGCCAGCATTTGGAAAGAGCATCGGAAGTTGCAGCGACTCGTTCGTTCTGAGTCGATCGACCTGGTCATTTCCGATTCCCGATTCGGCTTATGGTCCAGGCATTGTCGATGCGTATTCGTGAGCCACCAGATCAAGATCATGAGTCCTCGTTTTGAAGGGCTCATCAATAGGCTCAACCGCTGGGTCATGAACCAATACGACGAAGTGTGGATCCCAGATCACGCCCAATCTCCTGGTCTGGCAGGGGAACTATCTCATCCCGACAAAATGCCAAAGCACTACCGGTATATCGGTCCCTTGAGTCGATTTGCAGGAAAGCCTGAATCCAAAAGCGGCGATTCGTGGAAAGTAGTTGCGGTCATCAGCGGACCCGAACCGCAGCGGAGCATCTTCGAAGCGGAAGTCGCGCGGCGACTGATCGAAGGTGGAGAACGCGCATTGATCCTAGAAGGGAAACCTGACGATCCGAAAGAAAGCTACATCGACCAACTCACGGTGGTCCATCACTTGGATGACAATCGGCTAGCGGAGGCATTGGTTTCCGCAGATCTCGTCATTGCCCGCAGCGGCTACTCCACGATCATGGACCTCAATGCCTTAGGAGTGCAAAACGTCGAGTATCATCCGACGCCAGGACAAACCGAGCAGGAGTATTTGGCGCAACTACATGCGTCCAAAGGTCAGAATTGATAGCCTTTGAAATGTTCTCTTTCTTTGGATAGATCTAGGCTGGGGTACTTCTTTTCTAGCGCGGTGATGATGTCGATCTGCTTTTTCAGAAAACGCTGAAAGGAATTGCTCTCCGGGTCCATAGGACGGTGTTGAACCGCTTGCATGATCGCCTTCAATTCATTCCCCATGATGCGCGTTTCGTCTGAGAAAAAACTCGTCTCAAACTTCTGCCATATATAATCGATCGCTTGGGGGGAGGGATGCAACATGTCTGGGCCATAGAAGCGGTAGTCACGCAAGTCGTCCATCAACAATTCATAGGCTGGAAAGTAGTGGCACGCATCGAATTCATCGACCACCGCATGGGCCCCTGCTACCAGGTGGGCTTTGGATCGTTGGTTTTCTATGGCTCCATCTTTCCAATGCCGAACGGGACTCACCGTGAAGACCACGTTCGCCTTGATTCCCTTCGAGCGCAAGAAGTCGGGAATGTGCCGAAGGATGAGGTGAACTTCCTGAAAAGAAAGCAGGCGCTTCTTGAATTCCTTGTTTGGGATCTTGTGGCAATTGGCAACCGTGCGACCACTTGCGATGTGTTCATACACCCAAGCTGAGCCCAGCGTAATGAAGAGTGTATCTGCTTTCTTCAACGCCTCGGCGCCATTGGTCAAGGATGCGTTGATGCCTTCCACGCAAGTAGCTGCATTGCTATGGTTGAAACTCCCGTGGTGGTCCAAGCTGACCCATTGTTCTCCCACTTGTATGAGATCCTCCTTGGTGTAGGGCCTATCATTGAGCATCCGCTCTAAGGCATTCATGATGGAGAACGGATTGAACAGGATCCCAAATGGATTGATGAGCGTCTCGATTTTGTTTTGTTGGAGTCGATCTCCCACGTTCTCAGCGAAACAAGACCCCAGCATCACCACCCGACTTTCATGGTCGATGAAAAAGGGAAATTCCGGCGCTTCAACCTCTGTTCTAAAGTGTTCCATTAAAGTGGGCTTACTTGGCTTTTTCTAGGGTAAAGGAAAAGGTGGTTCCTTTATCTACAACACTGCGTACGCTGATGGTCTGGCCATGCGATTCGATGATGTGTTTACAGATTGCCAGGCCGAGTCCCGTACCTCCTTCGTGGCGGGAGCGGCTGCGATCTACCCTGTAAAAGCGTTCAAACAACCTCGGGAGATGATCTGGCCTGACGCCGATGCCATCATCTGCCACTTCGATCAAGATGTTGTGAGACATATCAAAAAAGCGCACTTCACAATGTCCTTTATCTTGGCCATAGCTGATCGCATTGGTCACCAAGTTTGTAAGTACCTGGAGGATTTTACTCTTGTCAGCTTTCACAAAAATGGGCTTGTCGTATTTTTTATTGAATCGAAGCTCGATCTCTTTATCCCTCGCCCTAAGTTCAAAGAGATTGAACACCTCTTCCACCAACTCAACCATATTGAACTTAGCGGTCTTAAGAACTTCATTTCCTGATTCCAGTTTTGAGATGCTGTCCAAGTCTTCGACCAGTGCGATGAGGCGTTCTAGATTTCTATCCGCCCGGTTCAGGTAATCAACATTGATCTTCTTGTCCTCTAACCCTCCTTCTATCAAGGTGAGCAAGTACCCCTGCATATTGAAGATCGGTGTCTTTAGCTCATGGGCCAGATTACCGATAAAATCACGCCGAAATTTCGCTTGTGCCTTGAGGGTTTGGATCTCGCTTTGCTTTACGCTTGCCCATTCTTCTACATCCTTCTGCACTTCGGCCAACGCATCCTTCAATTTGACAACGTCGCGTAGTTTTTCCTTGGTCTTTTCTGTGGAATGAATCGAACGAAAGAGTAGCTGGATTTTCCCGTGCAAAAACGTTTCTACCGACCACCACGAGATAAAATAAGCAGAGCCAAAGACGATGGTCAGAATCACAACCCAGGTGAAAATAGGCAGTGCTAGGCCCAAGGCAAAGTGCACTGTTAAAAACACCATCAAGGTGGCCCCGGCGACTAAGCTTGCAATCAGAAGGGCAACTTCCTTTGGATTCTCGATCTTCATAGTAGGCCTAAGTAAGGCATAGATATACAATAGTTACTCCTCAAACTTATAGCCCACTCCTTTGATGGTCTTAATGTGGGAGCTTCCTATCTTTTCACGAAGTTTTCGAATGTGTACATCGATCGTGCGATCTCCCACGACAACATCCTCACCCCATACAGACGATAGAATGCTTTCTCGCGTAAACACCTTTCCAGGAACAGAAATCAGCAACGCTAACAGTTCGAACTCTTTCTTTGGAAGATTCAATTCGACCTCGTCCTTGACCACAACGTAACGGTCTCTATCGATCTTCAAGGATTTCACCTCGGTGGTGCCAACGCTTTGTATTGCACCTTCTTTTCTGCGCAATAATGCCTTGATTCTGCTGATCAAAACGCGCGGTTTGATGGGCTTAGTGATGTAGTCGTCCGCCCCAGCGTCAAACCCAGCGATCTGCGAATAGTCTTCGCCTCTAGCGGTCAAAAAGGCAATGATGATGTTCTTTGTGTCACCGTGTTCGCGCAGCTGTATGCACGTCTCAACCCCGTCCATTTCTGGCATCATCACATCCAATAAAATCAGGTCTGGCTTTTTGCTTTTGGCGATACCTATGGCTTCCAAGCCATTGTTTGCTTTGTAAACTTTCGCCCCCTCCTTAGAGATATTGTAACTGAGGAATTCCAATATATCCTCTTCATCATCTACAACAAGGATCTTCTTACGTGAAAGCATCGGTTCTTGGTTATCGGATACAGAGCCCGAATGTAGATTGCTTGACATAGGGAGGCGATTATGGAAGCGTTATGAAAAAGTTAGAAATCTTCACTTGGTATTACTTCTAATTTACTCGAATGTAAACACTTTCTCCTTAAAGGCAGGCGCTGGCAGTCGTGAGAGGAAGGATGTAATGTTCGCATAACATACGCGGAGCGTGCAACATTGCTGAAACAGTTTCATAACGTAGAATTAACCGCTAAATCATCACGTAATAATCCTGTCGAAATTCCTTTGCTCTCAAATCAAAACGAAAACAATGAGACTAATTTACCTATCCGCAACCAAGTCCGCTGCGATCCTTCTTTCGCTCGGATTTGTTCTATCAATGTCTTCATGCAAGCGCGAAGGCTGCATGGATGAAACAGCTACCAACTACGATGAAAAAGCAAAGGAAGATGACGGCTCCTGCGAATTTTCTGACGAGTCCTTGACGGGTGAGCTTTCTGGTGATCAAACATGGACTTCTGATCGCATCTGGTACCTCGAAGGAAAAGTGGTTGTGCCTTCAGGCGTTACACTCACCATCGAACCAGGCACTATTATCAAGGGCAAAGCAGGACAAGAAGCTGCTGCTGCTGCATTGATCGTAGCACGTGGCGGAAAGATCATGGCAGAAGGTACTGCTACACAGCCCATCATCTTTACCTCAGAACTCGACAATATCTCCGAAGGTCAATTGGTCGGCACCAACCTCAGCAAAGTCGACAACGAAAAATGGGGAGGTGTTGCAATCTTGGGAAGTGCGCCCGTGTCTACTGAAAATGGTGACACAGAAGGCAACCTCGAAGGCGTGCCTGCAGAGGAGTCTTACGGTAAGTACGGTGGAACCAACGCATCTGACAACTCAGGTGTTCTTAAGTACGTTTCTATTCGCCACGGAGGCATTTCGATTGGAGAAGGAAACGAGCTGAACGGTTTGACACTCGCTGGAGTTGGTAATGGTACCACCATCGAGAACATCGAGATTTACGCTACGCTTGATGATGGAGTTGAGTTCTTTGGCGGTACAGTGAATGTGAAAAACGTTCTTGTATTCTATCAAGGTGATGACGGAATCGACATCGATCAGAATTACGCTGGAACAGTAGACAACTTCGCGGTGATCCACGGTGATGGAATTGGAACAGATGAAGGCCTTGAGATTGACGGACCTGAAGGATCTACCAATACCTCTGGTAAATTCACCTTGAAAAACGGTCTTTGCCGCGCAGAAGGAAGCGACGGTTCTGCTGCAGACTTCAAGTCTAAGGCACAAGGAATGGTGGAAAACGTAACCTTCGATTACGGCAGTAAGCCTTTGAAGTTCCGAACCAAATTCACAGATCCAGGTGTTGATTGCACGCACAAGTCTGATGCATATGCGAATCTTCTTTCAGGCAATTTGACCTTCACAGCGATTAAAGCTGCTGGGGTTGAAGTGTATGACGGTGACGAAACAGATACATGCACCGACGAAATGGATGCAGCTCAAACGGATGCAGCAAGTGAGGTTGACGTTGACGGAGCTGGTGGATCAGTAGACCTTTCGACTTGGTCATGGGGTGCCGCTGGAAACAATGGTCAATTATAAAACGAGATAGTAAATAGGAAATATTAAAGCCTTGCGCTCTGCGCAGGGCTTTAACTATATACAAGGGATAACCTAAAACAGGAATAAGCATTAAGTCATGTCAAAATCGCTAACCATCTTCATCTCCTTCTTTTTGAGTGCTCAACTCTTTGCCCAGGAGAAAGGTTTTTTACGTGGAAATATCGCCGATGGCGATTTTGGAGGTCCAATGATCGGAGCCACGGTAACCGTGGATGAACTTCCTGGAGTAGGTGCCGCAACTGATTTTGATGGTAATTACTCTCTTCCCTTGGATCCTGGGGTGTACACTGTTCAAGTGTCGTTTATCTCCTACGCATCGCAATCTTATCCCGGCATTGAAATCAAGGCCGGCGAAGTGACAATAATCGATGCAGTAATGCAATCTGCCATTGCAGAATTAGCGGGGGTTGAGGTTGTCGCAGAAGTTCGCAGGAACTCAGAAGTGGCTATGCTCATGGACATGAAGAATGCTACCACCGTTTCCGACGGCCTTTCAGCACAGTCGTTCCGAAAAATCGGTGACTCAGATTTGTCTGGAGCCATCAAACGCGTAACTGGCGTAACGGTGCAGAATGGAAAATACGTCTACGTGCGTGGTCTAGGTGATCGGTATACCAAAACCACCCTGAACGGTATGGCGCTACCAGGTTTGGATCCAGACGCGAACGCGGTGCAAATCGACATTTTCCCTACTTCTATCCTCGAAAACGTTAGCGTAGCCAAGACCTTTTCGCCAGATCTAGACGGCGATTTCACTGGTGGTCTGGTGAACGTGGTAACCAAGAATTTTCCAGACGAAAAGACCACTCAGATTAGGTTAGGAGCTACGTTCATTCCCGGAATGCATTTCAACCCCGACTTTATCCTCTATGATCGCAAGGCGACTGCTTTTACTGGTTTTGATTTTGGACAGAGGGCTTTGCAATTCGATCCCATCCGAAACAAGACCATTCCAGATCCGGTGCTTGGAGATCCTCTTCAGGAGGAAATCACTCGAAGCTTTAGCCCACAGCTGTCCGTAAAGAACAAGACTGCGTATCCAAATGGTTCGTTTTCTTTCATTCATGGCAATCAAATGAATAAGGAAAATGGCGCTACCATCGGGTACAACTTCGTTCTCAATTATTCGAACGAATCCGTCTTTTACACCGACTTCGAATCCAATGATTATCTGAAGGACAACAATCGAAGTGTAAATTCCCTTTTCAAACAAGTAGCACGAGTGGGTGACGTGGGAAAGAACAATGTTCTTTGGAGCGCTCTGGCCTCTGGAGCATATAAAAAAGACAACCATTCTGTTGCCCTAACACTATTGAATTCACAGAGTGCTGAGACTTCGGCTTCACGGCGAATCAATCAAGATTTTAATCAGAATCAGGCAACGTTGATGGAGGATGTGCTGACCTATAGCCAGCGGCAATTGTCTACCGGCATCCTAAACGGCAAACATAAATTTGGCCGTGTCGAGCTCAACTGGGCTAACGCGCTCAGTTATTCAAGGGTTTATGATCCCGATTTTCGCGAATCCCGTATTTCCATCACGGATGGAGACACGACACTCAGCACAGGGAATGGATCCGGTTTGTTTCGATTTTGGAGGGATTTACAGGAATTTAATAATTCCACTAAAATCGATTTGAAGGTGCAAGTCGCAGAAAAGGCCTACGTCAAATTTGGCGGTCTCGCAACCTTGAAGTCTCGAGAATTCAATACCTACAGTTATAAGCACACGCGAAGAAACCTGAACGATATCTCTATCGATCCGGATTGGTACTTGCAAGACGAGAATATTTGGTCTCCTGAGCTTGCAGGCGGAGGGAATACGGAAGGAACGTACACTATCGGCACCTACCAACCCGCTAATTCATACGACGCGAGACAAACACTGTTTACCGGCTACGCCTTGATGAATCATAGGTTAGCCACATTCATCAAGCTCAACTATGGCGTCAGAGTGGAACAGACTGCGATGTATTACACTGGTCGCAATAACTCTGGAAGTGAACAATACCGTGACGAAAAAACGCTCGATAATTTGAACTTTCTTCCTTCCGCCAACCTAGTGTTTGAATTGAGTGAAAAAATGAATCTGCGGGCAGGTGCTAGCCAAACCTTGGCGCGTCCCTCCTTCAAGGAAAAATCCATTGCGCAGATTTATGATCCCATCACCAAGCGAACGTTTATTGGAAACTTAGACCTTGAGCAAACCTCCATCAACAATTTCGATTTGCGATACGAGTTCTTCATGTCATCGAAGGAATTGTTTGCCGTTAGCTTATTCTACAAGCAATTTGATGGCCACATTGAATTGGTATCGTTTGCTACTGCGCCAGACAACCTTAAACCACGGAACTCAGGAAGTGCTGAGACCTACGGAGTAGAGGTAGAGCTGCGGAAGTCAGTTCCAGGGGTTGAAACGGGTTTCTTCAGCAAGTTGTTCTTGAGCACCAACTTCTCCTTGGTTCAATCCCGTGTAGATATGAACACTGTGCTCGTGAACAACACCGGACTTACCGAATTCGAATTGAGAACAAACAACTTGAGAGATGGCGAAGTATTGGGCCAGTACCGAGCCATGTCAGGTCAATCACCTTATGCGGTGAACGTAGGTCTTTCTTATGAAGATGCAGAGTCTCAAAGCAGTGTATCCATTGCCTACAACGTTCAAGGTGAACAGCTCACTATTATAGCTTCAGGGCGCGTTCCAGATATCTATACTGTTCCTTTTCACAGCTTGAATTTTAATGCTTATAAGAACTTCGGGAAAGACTTCCGTTCACGCGTGACGTTAGGTTTGAGCAATATTCTAAACGACGATCGCACGTTGGTTTATAGCTCCTATGGCGCAGAAGACGGAATATATACATCGTACAAGCCAGGCGTTGGAATCAGCTTGAAATACCAGTTCACTTTCTAGTCCACCATACCGCATAAAAAAAGGCGGCCCTTTCGGTGCCGCCTTTTTGCGTTTATGTTGTCAGCCTATTTCTCTACGAAAAGCGACTTTGATTTTTCATCGACGTTTACCATGGGCTTGTCAAAAGTTCCATGATCCACAACTGCTCCATGATCGAAACGCGCAAAGGTCGTGATGTCATTGACGGTTCGCTCTTGATAGATCTTAACTTGATCGCTGTTATATAGGACATATACGTCAGCTCCTAAAGCGTCAACTCCTGCTACCATGATGTTTCCGTTGTCGAGTTTGGCAACCTCGATATCGGATGGAGACTGGGCGAAACTGCATGCTGCAATTACCACCATCATCATTGTTATTGCGAATCTTTTCATGACTTCTCTTTCTTAAATCTGAAGTAAAGTTAATCAATTATTGACTCAATGTTACCTCAATGTTACCTTTTTTACTTCAATGTTAACTTAAGCCCACACACAACCCCACCGGTTTTCGGCCTTATATCACTGTATATCATGTGATTACCAAGTCATATGAGGGTGTTTATTCGTTCTTTCATTTGTAAGGGCTAAAAGGCATTTTCATGGCCTTTGCGGCGAGTAATTCAAGTATTTCACGCTTTTCCCATCTTAATGATATGTTAACCTTGGCGTCCGGAGGCAGGCTTGGGTTCAACCTACATTTGCCTCCTTTAGAACACACCAATGGAGTCCAGTTTTGGCATTTTCGAGACCCTGCGTCTAATCGGCTCTCTAGGGCTTTTCATCTACGGTATGAAGATGATGAGTGATGGGATACAGAAGGTAGCCGGCAATCAGATGCGTCAGGTACTCGGTGCCATGACCTCCAATCGATTCACAGGGCTCTTCACCGGATTCTTCACTACTGCACTTATTCAATCCAGTTCAGCGACCACTGTAATGATTGTGAGCTTTGTCAATGCTGGGTTGCTCACACTCAGACAGGCGATTGGAGTGATCATGGGCGCGAACATTGGAACCACCATGACCGCTGTTCTGATCTTAGTCTTCGGCTTTTCGAAGTTCAGCATTGCGGATTATGCATTGCCTTTGATTGCATTTGGGTTTCCGATGTTGTTTTTCAAAAACAATCAAATCAAGTCGGCAGGAGAAACCATCATTGGTTTTAGTGTGCTCTTCATGGGCCTTGACTTCCTCAAGTCAAGCGTTCCGGTAATAAGCGGATCCCAGTTAGAATACCTCATCGGCCTTACCGAATATGGCATCTTCTCTACGCTGCTCTTTGTAGGAATTGGTACTGCTTTGACGATAATCGTACAATCATCAAGTGCAGCAATGGCGCTTACCATTATCATGTGTGAGCGCGGCATGCCTTTAGAAATGGCCGCGGCCATTGTACTCGGAGAAAACATTGGAACGACCATCACAGCGAATCTCGCTGCATTGATCGCTAACGTACACGCAAAGAGAGCGGCTCGCGCTCACCTTATCTTCAATCTGATCGGGGTTACTTGGATGCTTTTCGTGTTTCCTTTCTTCTTGCACGGAATCGAAGTGCAAATGGAAGACACACCAATTGGCGTTCCTTCCCCAGAGAACAGTCAGGCTACAAAATGGGCGCTCACCTTCTTTCACCTGTCCTTCAACATCGTCAATACCTCTTTGCTCATATGGTTCGTATCCCCCATTGCCAGCCTCGTAACGAAGCTCGTTCCATCCAAATCTGATGAGGATGAACAGTTCTCCCTGGAATACATTGGCGGAGGCATCATGAGCACTCCTGAGCTATCCCTCGTAGAAGCTCAAAAGGAACTCGTAAAGTTCAGCCGAGTAGCGCACCGAATGCTCGGATTTTTGAAAGAGCTCCTATTCGAGAAAGACAGGAAAGAGCAGACAATAAAGTTGGAACGGCTTGAAAAATATGAAAAGATCACAGATAAGATTGAGATAGAAATTGCAGACTACTTGATGACTGTTTCCCAAGGTGATTTGAGTGAGGAGAGCAGTAAGGCCATCCGCAGCATGCTCGATATCGTCAGTGAAATGGAACAAATGGGAGACATTTTCTTTCAAATGTCCCTCACCTTCGATAGAAAGATCAACTCCAAAGCTTGGTTCACACTTGAGCAACGCCGCAATCTGCTCGAAATGTTCGACCTGATTGACTTGACATTCGAGAACATGATCTACAATTTGGAGAATAACTATGCGGATATCGATCTGGGAAAAGCCGAGAGTCTAGAACAACAAGTGAATCAACTGCGCGATCGGATTCGCAAAGAGCATTTGGACAATATGGGAAAGGGAGATTACAACATCGACAGTGGTATGATTTACAACGACTTGTATTCATCCCTAGAGCGTGCTGGGGATCTAATATTTCAGATCAACGAGGCTATTGCAGGGAAAGTCTAACCCTTACCCTTCGAATTGAAAGATATACGGGACGCTCTCAACCCGATTACTCTTGTTCCCCGCTTGATCAATTATGTAAGTTTCCAAGCGAATGGTATCCCTTCCTTGGTATAACTGCACCAAAGGGAACGTCTGAACCACCGTGCCTTTTAGCAACCAACCATCTCGGTTCTTCTTAGAGGCAGGAATAACACTAAAAAAACTGGATGTATCGGCTAGGTTGCTGGGATACCAGCGCTTCCATTCACCATCGACCTGCTCAAACAAAAAGGTTCTGACCGAACGAATGGTATTTGAATCAACAGCGCCAAGGTTTCCAATGTCGCCTTGGCAATCTTCAAATTCCGTTTTAAAAACCAGGTTCTCTCGCGTATCATCCAACATCAACGTATCATAGCTGAGTGTCGGTGCTGGCTCTTCGCACTTGATCTTTTTACACGCCATGGTCACGCCAAGAGCCATGGCAAATGCCATTACCTTTGATAACTGATATGCGTGCTTGCGTTGCATGAACTCGAAAGTAACAATCATAGACCGAATCGCTTCCGTTATCTCAGACGAGGACTTTGCCGCATTGGCAAGCGAAGCTTTTGAATTCCAGTTAAAGAACAACGTTCCATACGGCCGTTTCGTTCAAGACGTATACCGTGCAGATCATTTGGATCTGAAAACCCCTCCCTTCCTTCCCATCGAATTGTTTAAGCACCTGCGTCTTTCCTGCAGTCCGCATCAAGAAGCTTCGTTCATGAGCAGCGGAACATCTGGAGCAGAGCGGTCAACCCATCACGTTCACGATCTTTCGCTTTACGATGCGCTCTCTACCTCCCATTTTGAAGGGTTGTATGGGCCTTTGAATGAAAAGGTAGTGCTGGCACTGCTCCCTTCCTACCTCGAGAATGGAGATTCATCGCTTGTGTACATGGTAGATCGATTCATAGCGAAAGCCGACCCCAGGTCTAGTTTTTTACTCCATCAACCCAAGAAGTTGATAGAAACGCTCCAGGCGTTGAAGCAAGAAAAGAAAGCAACGGTTCTATTTGGCGTGAGCTATGCGCTGCTCGACACGGCGGAGCAGATTGAGATTGACTTTCCGGAACTCATCGTGATGGAAACCGGGGGCATGAAAGGAAGGAGAAAAGAGATGACTCGCAGTGAATTGCACCGCGCTATTAAAAAGGGGTTCCCTTCCTCCGAGATCCACTCGGAATACGGAATGACCGAGCTCCTCTCCCAAGGATACATGCGAGACGGTCACGCTTTCATCCCACCCCCGTGGATGAGGGCATACACCACAGAGATCAGTGATCCCTTGCGGATCTTGGAGCCAGGAAAACGTGGGCTTTTGGCCTTCATCGACCTCGCGAATTATCACAGTTGTTCCTTCATTCAGACGCAAGACATCGGAAGTGTAATGGAGGACGGAACATTTTCCGTGGAGGGCCGTTTGGATCACAGCGATTTGCGGGGGTGTAATTTGTTGTATACCTAGTGTGGTCATCCCCGGAAAATAGTGTGTTATGTCTTTCATAAGACTTATAATATGTTGATTGTCTGAGACTTCTGACATGCTCTGCTCAAACCCAATAACACATCCTTCACATAGAAAATGAATGATTCACATGGGCATGTGCATGCACTAAAATTGGGTTTAAATAGAAGATAACTTCAGAAACCCTCCCGCGATCATTAACGCCTGTTTTTCAATCATTTATAAAGTGCCGCTCCTCCCAGCCTTTTCATCATTTGTTAAAGCTTTATGGAGGTTGAGATAATGTCGGCGCGGTTGCTTTGCGGTCAAATTCTAAAAGACCGACATGAAAAAGTTTTACTTATCCGCACTTGCCCTCGCTGGCGCTATAGGTGCGCATGCCCAAATTCAGTTCGACCCATCGATCGAACCTACCTATGTAACAGATGAGGTGATCGTTCCGAGTTCACCACTCATCTTGCAACACTTGTTTATCGGAGGTACACACCTTGTTGAAACCAATCCTACCTATGGAAACGCTGGTGGTTCTTATCCCGCAAAAGAGTGGCACGACTTCATCGGATTTACGCCTGACGAGACTGGAAACAGCCTAGGCTGGGTCACTGTGAATCACGAGATGATCGTACAGAATGACCACATCGGTGACGGTGGAGGGATGAGTGCGTTCCGTGTGACTCGCGACACCAATAATGACACCCTGATTGTAATGGAACAAACGCTCGCTGATGGTCGTCAAGGAAAGTTTTTCGCGATCGACTTTGTGAACACAGTAGGCGAGACCGGTATGAACTGTGGGGGTATCGAAAGCTCTTTTGATGGCCGTATCTGGACTGCCGAGGAGTGGTTCCGAACGTCCAACACAAGCATTGCAGACCGAGACACCTCTGACTTTACGATCGGCACAGGGACGGCCAACGGCCAAACCGTAAGCAACGGCTTTCCTGGCTTCAATGGCCAGACCATTAAGAAGTACCAGAACGTAAACTGGATGGTTGAGGTCGATCCACGCGAGGCAGTTGCGTTGCGTAAGCAGTACAACTGGGGTCGCATGGGCTTCGAAGGAGGCGCTGTTCTTCCTGACAACAAAACTGTTTTCATCGGTGAAGACGCAACTCCTGGTTGGTTAGCGAAGTTCGTCGCAGACACTCCAGGTGACTTCACAGCAGGCGATCTGTTTCTTTACAAGCACGACGCCACAGGTAGCAAGTGGGTACAGATTGACAATACGGATCTCGATGTAATGCTAAACATTAGTGATGCTGCTGTCTCAGCTGGGGCCACCATGTTCAATCGCGTTGAATGGGTCCGCTATGACGAAGAAACCGACGCTATCTATTTTACCGAAACCGGTCGCGATAACCCTGGTAGTCGATGGAGAGGAGAGCACGCAGACGGTGCCGTTCACAACACGGTAGCTTTGGCTCGCGCCTCTGCACAGGGTACGCATCCTGACAGTTCGGACTACGCTGACTACTACGGTCGTGTTTGGAAGCTCGATCTTTCCAATGACGTTGCTTCTTCTTACATCGAAGGAGGTCCCGATCTGGAGGATGGAACTGGGATCGGTTCGTATCCGGACGTCCATCTTTCCAATCCTGACGGACTTGGCTTTATTAAAGTGGGAGACAAAAACTACATGCTGATCAATGAAGACCTCAACGGTACTTCTTATGGTCGTATGCCTGCTGAGATCAGCAATCGAACTTGTGAGCTCTTCCTTTTGGACATGGATGTTACCAATCCAACCACCGAAGACCTGATCCGCATTGCGGTTGTTCCTTCCGGCGCTGAGATCACCGGTGCTACCAGCACACCTGATGGAAAGACCTTGCTTTTCAACTCGCAGCACCCAAGCTCAAGCAACCCTTATCCATATAACCACTCGTTGACAGTAGCATTAACTGGCTGGGATAAGCTTGCTCCGGAGGATATCTTCATGGTGCCACTGGGTCAGGAAGAGCTGGAAGAGGCCGCCTTCTCAGTATATCCAAACCCAACGTCACGTATGATCTACTTCAACGACATCCAGGATGTCGCGCTGTATGACATGAAAGGAAAGCGCATCCGCGTTGCCCGACAAGTACGTAGCCTTGATATTGTGGACCTTAACAAAGGCATCTACTTTATCCGAAATGGAAAAGGTGAGACCAAGCGCGTGGTCATCCAATAATTTTACGCTTCCCCTAATGATAGAGCCTCGGTTGAATGCCCGGGGCTCTTTCTCATTTCAAAAATCTTTGTAACTCCCTATGAAACTATCCCTACCATTCATCTCGATCATGGTATGCTGCTTGCTCGCCATCCCAACAGCGTTCACCCCAGTAGACTCATTTCTCGAACAGACACAAACGCGCACACTCAACGGCATTCTAACGCTAAAAGCTCATATTGCCGACTTGGATCGTGCGGTGGAAGCGCATGATCACACAGGCGCTCTTCGCCTTTTTCACAAGTCGCGCAGAACGTTCAAACAGCATGAGTTCCTTCTGGAATATTTCCATCACAGTTCCATCAACAAGAAGATAAATGGCGCGCCTTTACCGAAGATCGAAGAAAAGGTTGCCGACCTCAATGTTCTTCCGCCACAGGGATTTCAACGCATGGAAGAACTGCTCTACACCGACCAGGTCGATTGGGCTGAAATGAAGTGGTTGGTCAAGCACCTCAGCGAAGAACTCGAGCCGATCAGTATGTATCAGGAGCGCATCAGACTCTACGATCGGCATGTCATTGAAGCCATGCGGTACGAGCTCATCCGTATCTACACACTGGGGGTAACCGGTTTTGAAAATCCAGGTTCAGACAGCAGCCTGCAAGAGTGTTATTATGCCTTCGAGGCATTGGAACGACCAACCATGCATTACGCGCAAAAAGCCGGAGCCCACTACGCTCGGCGTGCCGAAGCTGTGATTGCTGACGGAAAGAAACACCTACATCAGGCTGATTTCGACACCTTCGACCGCTTGGAATTCCTAAAAACCGTGGTCGACCCGCTCTTTGCATTGCTCTATGACATCCACACACATCTTGGCATTGAAACACACGATGAAGTCAATACGGCACCGGTGGCGACGAACTATGCCGCAAAAAGCTTGTTCGATATCAACCTACTGAACAAGGACTATTTCTTGAAATACCGCATTGAAGACCTCAGTGAGGAGCAATATGCGCTAGGCAAGATGCTCTTCTATGATCCAGCCCTTTCATATAACAACAGTCTTTCGTGCAGCAGCTGTCATGATCCTTCCAAGGCTTTCACCGACGGTCGACCAAAGAGCTTATCAAATGATCCAAGCGAAACCTTAGATCGCAACGCCCCTACACTCGTCAATGCACTATTTTCTGGAGCCTACTTCCACGACCTCAGAGCAGGAAAGCTCGACATGCAAACCGAGCATGTCATGGCGAGTCCTAAGGAATTTAATATTCCTTCTACCGAGCTTGCCGAGAAGCTGAAACAAAGCAAAGGCTACGTTCAGCTGTTTCAAGAAGCCTATCCTGGATCAAAGGATCCCATCCAGCCCAAAATGATCAAACGTTCGTTGGCCGCCTATGTCAGTACGCTCGTATCGTGGGACTCACCTTTCGACAAATACGTTCGCGGCGAATCCGATGCCCTGAGCGAAGCAGCGAAGAACGGCTACAATTTGTTCATGGGCAAAGCCACCTGTGGAACCTGCCACTTCGCACCAAACTTCAGCGGGATCGTTCCTCCTTTCTATGACGATACCGAGAGCGAGGTCCTGGGTGTGACAGCAAGCAATGATACTCTCAATCCGGTATTGGACGCTGATGAAGGTCGGTTCGCGAATGGCATCCGCGCTGAGCATGCCGAGCACTTCCGATTCTCCTTCAAGACACCGACGATACGAAACATTGAGCTTACCGCTCCTTACTTTCACAATGGCTCATACCCTACGCTTGAAGAGGTCATGTGGTTTTACAATCAGGGCGGCGGACAGGGAATCGGACTTGACGTTCCGAATCAGACCCTTCCACCCGATGAGCTTGGACTAACTCAGGCAGAGATCGCTGACGTGGTCGCATTTATGAAGAGTTTGACCGACATCGAGGCGTTCGTTGGAGATGCACCACTACTGCCTGCTTTCGAAGGAGTAGCTGAATTGCAAGGGCGTTAATAGCCGGGGTTTTAACTTATCCAGTCCTATCTTAGCTGCATGGAGCCAGAGGTAGAGCAAGAACTTAGAAAGCAGTTGAATATGTTGGATCGTGAGCTTGTAGACGCGATCGTTTCCAAGTCAGCGAGCGTTACCCTTGAAGCGGGCCAAGAACTCCTCCGCCACGGGCAATATGTAAAGGTGGTTCCGCTGGTGCTTGATGGATTGATCAAGGTCTATGCGCGCTACGAGGAAAAGGAACTTCTACTCTATTACATCCAGCCCAATGAAAGCTGTGTGATGAGCTTTTCTGCGGCGCTCCAAAATGCACCCAGTGAAGTATTTGCTGTGACGGAAGAACCCACCAGTGCCATTCTACTTCCCGCAGATGAGCTCCAGGAGTGGACTCGCCAATACCCTGGACTGAATCGTCTTTTTTTTACGCTGTTCAACACGAGGTACAGTGAATTGATCGATACGATCAATCATTTACTCTACCAAAAAATGGACATGCGCTTATTGGACTTCCTCAAGGGCCGAACAGAAGTTACTGGTAAGTCAGTAGTGAAGATGTCTCATAGAAGGATCGCGAACGAATTGGGTACCGCGCGTGAGGTGATCACACGCGTGATGAAAAAGCTCGAGGTTGAAGGGAAGGTTGCACAGCGAGAGGAGGGAATCGAACTGCTCTGAGGTGGTGACCGCGGTCACCGTTTTCTGGCAACTCGCACCCCTACATTTGATTCATGATAACCAACAAAAACAAGGAATCATGAAAAAGAATATGGGAACAATCGACCGGGTAGTACGCGTAGTTATTGCTTTGGTCATCGCGGCATTGTGGTACGCAGAGGTCATTAGTGGAACAGTAGCCATCATTGGCCTTGTGCTCGCTGCGATCTTCATTTTAACCAGCTTGGTAAGCTTCTGTCCTCTGTACTTGCCTTTTGGCTTGAGTACATTGAGAAACCGCTTGACGAAAGGGGGTTGATCAGGTCTGAGATCTTGGCGCTGTGGTCAGCGAGTGAGGTTCTCCAAAAGCACAAAGGAGATCCCACTTTCTGCCCATTGGCCTACGAGGTCTTCTCGTCCAGGCACCTCGAATGCGAGTGAACCTAAAAGCAGGTCTTGATCACCATCTCGGTCGATGTCTGTGCACTCCATTACGATCCACCTTCCGCTGCTTACCTCAGGGAATGAAGACGCCGAATAGTTTCCGTTGCCATCATTCTCTAGGAATACAAAGCCCTCTTCGGGGTGATCTGCGTAGTCAGGAAAGAAGGAGATTGCAGCAATGTCGAGATCGCCATCGAGATCGAAGTCCAAGACCTTTGCTGCATAGGCCCCATTTAAAGGAATGAAGCTCTGTTCCGTGAGTTCGCCGGATCTATTCTTGAAGATACGAATACCATGGTAATGCTTAAGGATCGGTGGGAAGTCGGCGTTGTCTCCAGCGCAATAAACGACATCCTTCCATCCGTCCGCATCCAGGTCATGCAGTTCCATGAAGCTGGAGCCATAGCTCGGAGGGAAGCGTAGCAATACTCGTTCCTCGAACTTTCCTTGTCCTTGATTCTCATACCACCAGATGCCTTCGTCTCCCTGACCAAAGAGCGCAACGATGTCTTGATCACCATCCTTGTCCCAATCCACCGTATAGGCCTTGATGCTGCCGGGTTCCTGGCGAAGTACATGACGAACGTAATCCCCGTCACCCTTATTCTGCCACCAGCTAAGACTTCCTGTCCACTTGGCAAATTCACAAACAACGATATCCGTCGAACCATCGCCATCCAGATCGGCCATGGCATGATGAACAGGCCGTTGAAGACTCTCTATGAGCGTTTCTGTGCTGCCTTCTCCGTCCTTTCGAAGTCGAACGAACTTACCGATCGGGGCATCAGTGGGTGAGAATGACCCCATGACGGTAACATAATAGTGTTTGTCATCAGCACTCATCCAAACTGGCGCCTCGTCAATCTTAGCTTGACCCATTTTCTTTAGACTGGGGTCCAAAACGTAAAGTCCGCCGGTGAAGGCATCTCCAAGGAACAGTCTTTGCTCAATTGGAGAATAACTTAGCATCGTAGTACTCGGTGGGCGCAATCCGAATGCTGGACGAACCGCCTTGAAGATTCCCTTTTCAGCGATGGGGTAGCGCTTGATGGGGATGGGGTCCTCTGGCGCTCCTGTAAGGTAGTAGTCCTGTATCTTCTTCCAACTCGCTTCGTCGATCAGCCTGCCCTCTGGGTAGACATTAGCCGCCAAGACCCTCTCCTTGGCCGATCCTCCCTCGATCAGGCTTTCGCGCGTAGATGAATCTGAATAGATGCCAAGAAAGTGACCCATGCGCGGAAGCATGTACTTCTCCCATGACCTACGGTCTAGATCCTTTGGAGATGGGGTTAGGTGACAAGATCCACAGCGGGCGAGCGCCAACGCTTCCCCTGAGGGATCGTCCTCACTCTTGCTGGACCTGACCTCCTCTACGTGTTCGCTTCCACAATACAACATGATCAAGGCCAATGCGGAAGAGAGCAGTATAGGGTAGAGTCGGTTTAACACGTTGCGAACATAGCCTCAGTAAGTTATCCCTGCGTTAATCTAATATTCAGATATGTCTCAAACACAAAGAATCGTCTAATTAATCGTAATATTGCAATGAACAAATAACCATGGGACTCACCAAAACAGATCTCTTTACGGAGAAACAGAACGCACTCAGCAACATCGCAAAAGCGATGGGTCATCCAGCGCGGGTTGCCATCATCCAGCATTTGCTCAAGGCCAACGCTTGCATCAACAGCGACCTTGTTCAGGAGCTTGGGCTAGCCCAGGCTACCATATCCCAGCACCTAAAAGAACTCAAAGGAATCGGAGTCATCCAAGGAACGATAGAGGGCACGTCCATGTGCTACTGCATCAACCCTGAGGCTTGGAATTCGATCCGCACATTATTCAACGAACTATTCGATCAATACGACACTTCTCTTGGAGAGGGGTGCTGCTAAATTCATGATCATGCAAACAGAAGAACAACTCAAAGCGATTGTACGGGATAAATACACCGAGATCGCGAACAACGAAAAGGCATTGAACGCAGCTTCATGTTGCGGAGCCACCGAAGTAACCAAAGAAGTGTACAACATTATGACGGATGACTACACTTCTGTAGAAGGATACGCCGCTGACGCCGACCTCGGCCTTGGCTGTGGTCTTCCCACCCAGTTCGCCCAAATCAAATCCGGAGACACGGTAATCGATTTAGGATCGGGCGCAGGAAACGACTGCTTCGTAGCGCGCCACGAAACCGGAGTCACCGGAAAAGTGATCGGCATCGATTTCACAGATGCGATGATTCAGAAAGCGCGTGAGAACGCCGAGAAGCTAGGTTACAACAACGTAGAATTCCGATATGGCGACATCGAAACCATGCCCGTCGTTGACAACAGCGCTGACGTTGTGGTGAGCAACTGTGTACTAAACTTGGTTCCAAACAAGCAGGCGGTGATTGCTGATATCTTCCGCGTTTTAAAGCCAGGTGGCCATTTCAGTATCTCCGACATCGTTTTGGTGGGCGATCTTCCTGAAAGCCTACGCCAAGATGCAGAGATGTACGCCGGCTGTATCTCAGGAGCCATTCAACGCGATGCCTACCTCGGCTTCATTGAAGCACAAGGATTCGGACACATCACTGTACAGAAGGAAAAAACGATTTCCATTCCGAACGACATCCTCTCTAAGTACCTCAGCCCTGAGGAGGTAGCGAGCTTCAACCAAGGAGGTGTTGGAATCTATAGCGTGACCGTCTTCGCTCAGAAGCCTGGAGAAAAGGCGACAAAACCGAAGATCAAGATTGCTGATCTCGCCCAGCAAAATGCCAGTTGTACCCCGGGATCCGGATGTTGCTAAATACCATGAACGAAACCTTAAAAACAACGCTCGAAGCACTGTCCAACGAAGTGGGACTTGTTTCAGAAGAGCGAAAACCCGTGCTCCAACCATTGGTGGAATACATCCTTTCCAAGCAGCGAGCAAACGATCCAGTGAAGCTCAACTTCATCTGCACTCACAACGCAAGAAGAAGCCATATCAGTCAATTATTGGCCGCGGCTACTTCTCTTTACGCTGACCTTGAGAACATCGAATGTTATTCTGGCGGAACGGAGGTAACCCAGATCCATCCGAATGCAAAAGCGGCACTCGAGACACTTGGGTTCGCCTTTGCTGGAGAAGACGAAGGAGACAATCCGCATTACTTGGTAGACTTGGGCGAAGCCAACATGCTGGAAATTTTTTCTAAGGTGTATAACGACGACGACAATCCACAGCGTGAATTTGCGGCTGTGATGGTATGTTCAGCCGCTGAAGAGGCGTGTCCCTTTGTAGAGGGGGCAGAAAAAAGGATGTCGGTCACCTTTGAAGACCCCAAAGAATTCGACGGTGACGAGGATCCAATCACCGGATATGTTGAGCGATCAAAAGAAATTGGCCGGGAATTGATGTACGTGATGTCTGAAGTGTCATCCAGATTGGAGGATTGAAAGGCATAGGGTTTTTCGAACGTTACTTGACCGCGTGGGTGCTCATTTGCATCCTCGTTGGCATTGCCCTCGGTTACGTGGGCGGAGATAAAATCTCCGTATTGGCATCTTGGGAATACGCGCATGTGAACATTCCCGTCGCGATCCTCGTCTGGCTGATGATCTACCCAATGATGGTGCAAATCGACTTTAGCTCTCTCAAGGATCTTCGCACGAACATCAAAGGCCTGGGCTTAACGGTAGTGGTGAATTGGCTGATCAAACCCTTCACCATGGCCTTTTTCGCATGGATCTTCTTTGACCACCTTTATGATGCCTGGATCACCCCTGAACTGGCCGACGAATACATAGCTGGCGCCATTCTGCTAGGGGCCGCTCCTTGCACCGCAATGGTCTTTGTTTGGTCCTATTTGAGCAATGGAGATGCAAACTACACCTTGGTACAAGTCTCGGTCAATGACTTGATTCTACTGATTGTTTTTGTGCCGCTTGTGCAGTTCTTACTCGGCATCACCGATTTTCAAATCCCTTACGAGGTGCTGGCTACCTCTGTCATCACCTTTGTGGTCATCCCACTCCTCGCGGGTTATCTATCCAATCGCTGGCTGCTCAAGGCAAAGGGAAAGGAATGGTTCGAAAACACCTTTCTTCCTCGCTTGAAGCCCATTTCCATCATTGCGTTGCTCTCTACCCTTATCCTTCTCTTCGCCTTTCAAGGAGACCAATTAATTGCAGCCCCCTTTCACATTCTCCTGATCGCCATTCCGCTGACCCTGCAGACCTACTTTATCTTTTTCATCAGCTGGTTCAGTGGGAAGTTCATGAAACTGCGCTACTCCGTGTGTGCGCCAGCCGCCATGATCGGAGCAAGCAATTTCTTCGAGCTCGCCGTAGCTGTGGCGATCGCACTTTTCGGATTGGATTCAGGGGCTGCATTGTTAACTGTAGTCGGTGTGTTGATTGAGGTTCCAATCATGCTCAGCCTTGTACGCATAGCGCGAGCTCGGGCTTATTAAGCATCCTTCTTTCGATAGCCCAGAATGATACTTATAATTCACGGATTCACGTTAGTGCAGCGTAGAAACCACGTAGCTTTGCACCACTAAAATAAATGCTATGAAAAACAAAAACACAAAGGTGATGCTGGCAGTAGGATTGCTGCTCGCAGTCGCCAGTCTTGAATTCTCGGGATGTAAGAAAGGAAACGAAGATCCTGCCTTATCACTTCGATCTAGAAAAGCCCGTGTGACGGGTGTTTGGAATGTCGTTTCTTACGGCGATACCAGCACCTTCGAAGGCGCATCGTAATATACTTCCACCCACTCTGAAGGATACTCTTATAGCTCATCAAGTGAGATGACTTACACAGAGCGTATGAGCTTTGCTGATGGCTATATGAGTCAGTACTACATGGAGGAAACGAGTTCTTCTTATGGTTCAGCCGGCCTCGTGAACACACAATCAGGTGATTACGAATACACCATGGAAAATGGCGACTTCGAAATGAGTTCCATGAATACTTACACCTACGCTGGCGGCGGAAGCGATATCTACAGCTTCGACGCAAGTGGTGACCACACCAGTGAAATGTCCATTACCTACACTTTTGAGGGTGACGGAACATTTACAGCCATGATCGAAATGGCGAACAGCCTTGATTACTCTTACATTGAAAGTGGATCGTCCATCAATTCTGAAAGCTCAGAAAGCACCACCACTGAGATTTCAGGAACATGGTCTTTCATAGGAGGTAATAAAGAAGACGGCTTCGAGAACCGCGAGCGTATTGCGCTTTGGTACAAATCGAGCGAAGAGACCTTTGATAATTCAGAATCTGAAACTTACCCGCTTTGGAACTACACATATACCAACAGCTATGAAGGTTCTTATACTGCAAGCGGCAGCAGCACCGATCCTGACGAAACGTGGGAGATCGTGATGTTGAAGAACAAGGAGATGAAGGCGCGTCGTACGTATTCTCAAACATACGTTGACAAGTCTAGCTACACCTACACGGACAACGATCCGTATACTGAAAACGATGATGATGATTACACTGGTACTTCAACCGGTAGTTCTACGCTCATGCTTGAGCGCGAATAATTGCGTTTGACACATAAATCAAAAGGCCCCAAATGGGGCCTTTTTTGTTTCCTGACTTTTCCAATAGGAGGTTACTCTGCAATCACAAGGAAGTAGTTCTTCTTCCCCCTTTGCAAGAGCAAGTATTTTCCTGCGATCAAATCATCGCTTGAAGTAGCAAAAGCGTCATCAACCTTTGTCTTGTTCACTGAGATGGAATTCTCTTTTAATGCCCGTCTCGCCTCACCATTGGATGAAAGGAATCCGCTTTCAGCGGAAAGCAAGTCAACGATGTTCATGCCTCCATTCAATGCATCTTTTGAAACACGCCCTTGTGGCACTCCTTCAAACACGTCCAGCATAGTAGCTTCATCCAACGCCATGAGCGCTTCGCTTGTCGCCCGGCCAAACAACACCTCTGATGCGCTCACCGCCTTTTCAAGGTCGCTGGTAGAATGCACGCGCGCCGTCAACTCGTCCGCAAGGGCTCGCTGCATATTGCGCATGTGAGGTGCTTGGTTGTGCTCGGCCTCAATGGCCTCAATCTCTTCCCTTCCTTTGGTAGAGAACACGCGCATGTAATTGCCTACGTCTCCGTCAGCCGTATTCAACAGAAATTGATAGAATTTGTACGGCGAGGTCCGAGCTGGGTCCAGCCAAATGTTTCCGCCTTCTGTCTTGCCAAATTTGGAGCCATCCGCCTTCTTGATCAATGGAGTGGTGAGGGCATAGGCTTCTCCCCCCTCTAAGCGTCGGATCAATTCTGTACCGGTGGTAATGTTTCCCCACTGATCGCTTCCTCCCATTTGGATCATACATCCGTGATGCTTCCACAAATGGTAGAAATCATACCCTTGGATAAGCTGGTAGCTAAACTCTGTAAAGGACATGCCATGCTCCAACCGGTTCTTGACTGAATCCTTCGCGAGCATGTAGTTGATGGAAATGTGCTTTCCTACATCCCGAATAAAGCCCAAGAAATCAAAGTCCTTGAACCAATCGTAATTGTTGACGATCTGTGCGGCATTCTTGCCTTCAAAATCTAAGAATTTCTCTAATTGCTTGCGCTGGCAATCCAGGTTGTGCTGGAGTAGGTCCACATCGAGTAAGTTCCGTTCGGCCGATTTTCCGCTTGGGTCTCCCACCATTCCGGTCGCTCCACCCACCAGAGCGATGGGCTTATTTCCTGTACGTTGGAAATGTGTCAAGGTCATTACCTGCACCATGTTTCCAATGCCCAACGAGTCAGCGCTTGGGTCAAATCCTATGTATCCGGATACGCCGCCGTTGGCAAGGATTTCCTCTGTGCCGGGCACCATGTCGTGCAGCATGCCTCGCCACCTCAGTTCTTCTACAAAATTATTCATCAGATCAGCGTTTGGCCGGCAAAAATAAGTTTATCTCCATCCCTAAGGGCGAAGAAGCATCACTCATTCAGGATCTCAAAGAGTCGATCGAGGTTTGGAGTAAGGATGATTTCGATTCTTCGGTTTTTAGCCTTTCCATCGGCAGAAGAATTATCGGCAACTGGAATGTAGTGTCCTCGGCCAGCCGCAGTAAGCATGGCGTTGTCCACCCCACCTTCTTGATTCATGATGCGCACCACTGATGTAGCCCTGAGTACCGAAAGGTCCCAGTTGTCCTTCATAGCCGCCCCACCATTGATGGGGTCAGTATCGGTATGTCCTTCTACCAAAATGGTGATTTCCTTTTCTTCCTTGACCACCTTCGACAGGTCGAGCAATGCCTTTTTTCCTTCCGAATTCACAACGGTACTTCCGCTAGGAAACAGCAGCTTCGCCTCTAGGCTAACGTATATTTTTCCATTGCGCTGTTCCACGGTAAGACCTTTGTCTTTAAACCCTAGCAGCGCCTGAGAGATGCGGTCCTTCAATGCGCGCACTGCGGCGTCTTTCTCAGCAATTATGTCTTCCAACTCCTTGACGCGCGCCTCTCTGTCTTTCAACTCGCTTTCTACTTCGTTCAGGCGCTTCTCCTTGGCATTGAGCATTCCTTCGAGCTCTCTGAGGTCATCTTCGCGACGCTGAAGGTCTATTTGAGTATCTCGCAACGCGTCCAAGAGTGTTCGATTCTCAGCGTCCCCTTGCGACTGAATCTGCTTCAGCTTTTCGAGTAGCTGGTCGTTGATCTTGTTCAGTTCTGTGTACTTGTCCCTTGTTTGGCGATGACGCTTACCCAAATAAGTGGTATCATCCTTCAATTCCTTCATTGTCTCTAGAAGGTTCTCGAGGTCCGCGTTGAGCTCTTCGTTTTGAGCCGTGAGCGTTCTGTTCTGGTTAGTCAAATTCTCCCTTGCCTCGACGCAATCTGCCTGTTTGACTTTGAGTTCTTCGTACTGTCGAGAAGGAACGCAAGCACTTGCAAGGAGTACAATGGAAAGCATAAAAAAGGTCGTTCGCATGGTATACCACTTTGATTTGAGACAAAGCTACCGGCATCTGAAACCCGCAAGTGACCGTGGTCAATGACTTATGAACAAGGCAGCCTTGGTTTTCATTCCGCATCATGGTCTGCAATTTCGCTCACTATTCTCGGCGCCGAAACGTTACTTTGGGTCCAAGAAGCTCCATGAGGCCCATTCGCCACATATCTACACCGTATTTCATCCCCTTCCTGATCACTGTCCTTGCTTGTTTAGGCGGGATTCAATCAGGATTCGGGCAAGATCGAGGCGTCGACATAACCCTGACTTCCGACACGACTCTACTCGACACCAATAGCATCATTCCCGAAAGCTTTTTGCTGGTGGGCCTGGATAGCGCTGACTTCACGATTGATTTCGCCAAGGCAACATTGGTGCTCGCTCCTTCTATTCGATTGCCGAAAGACGTGCAGGTTTCCTTTCGTACGTTTCCTTTCAACTTCACCAAGCCATACCGGCACAAAGACGAAGCAATGATCGTGGCGCGCCAAAGGGTCTATAATCCATTTCGATCTACAGCGAACGAACGAGGCAATAACGACATTCTCACCCTGGGCGACATTGAAAAACGGGGCAGTATATCCAGAGGCATCACCGTGGGCAGTGCGCAGAACCTCAGTGTAAACTCCAGCCTTAATTTGCAATTGTCTGGTCGACTTAATGAGCGCTTTGGAATCGTAGCTGCCATCGCAGACCAAAACATACCCATTCAACCCGACGGCAACACGCAACAACTCCAGGACTTTGATCAGGTCTACATCCAAGTATTTGACGACCACAACCGACTCACTGCGGGCGACTTTCAAGTAGTTCGCAATGATCAGAGTTATTTCATGCAATTCAACAAGCGTTTGCAAGGTGCGCGCATCGAATCGGAATTGGTCAACATCGGCGGAGACAGTAATAAAGTGCTGCAAGTTGATGCCAGCGGCGCCGTCTCAAGGGGAAAATTTGCGCGCCAAACCATCCAAGGCGTCGAAGGAAACCAAGGCCCTTACCGGTTGCTAGGGGCAGACGGAGAGCCCTTCATCATCGTTCTCTCCGGAACGGAACGCGTCTACCTCGACGGTCGGCTCCTGATCCGAGGACAAGAGAACGACTACGTAATCAACTACAACACATCTGAAATCACCTTCACCGCCAAGGTGCCCATCACAAAAGACCGCAGGGTTGTTGCAGAATACCAATACTCAGACCGCAACTATGCGCGCTCTATGATATACGGAGGCGCCAATTATCAGAGCGACCGCTGGGATTTTGACCTTGCCATCTATTCCGAGCAAGATGCCAAAAATCAACCGCTGCAACAAGCCCTCACCGATGGTCAAAAGGACGTTTTGCGCAATGCAGGAGACGACCTAAACGGCGCTGTAGCCTCAAGCGTAGACTCGGTAGCCTTTTCTGAAAACCAGCTGCTCTACGACCAGATCGATACCAGCTACTTCGATTCCACCTCGGGCAGCACCACCTCTTTTTCGAAGGTATTGGTCTACAGCACCGACCCCGACAAAGCCCATTATCAAGCCGTATTCAGCAATGTGGGCGAAGGAAACGGAGATTACATCTTCAAGGAACAACTCGCCTTTGGCCGCATTTACGAGTGGATAGCCCCTATCGACGGTCAATCGCAAGGTACCCATGCCCCGATCATCAAATTGGTGACCCCCAAGCAGCGTCAAATGATCTCTGCGCGGGCCCAGTACAAAATCTCTGAACAGATCACCGCGTCGATCGAATGGGCAGGAAGCGGCAGCGACGACAACACCTTCAGCCTGGCTGATGAGAACGACGATCTGGGCATGGGAGCGCGCGTAGTAGTAGACGGCGAGCAACGCATCCGCGGAAGTTGGCACGCAATCGCTTCGGTCGACTACGAATACCTCCACCGCAATTTCCAACAGATCGAACGCTTTCGTGGCGTTGAATTCGACCGAGACTGGAACATTCGAGGCTTGGATGTCCCAAGCGACCAAAACGTGCTGGGGGCTAAGGCGGGATTCCGAAAATCAAAGGAGCTCAAGGCCATCTATGGCATCCGATCCTTCAACGCTGGGTCCTCTTTCGAAGGATTGCAAAATTCCTTGGACCTCACCTCAGACATGAAGCACTTGAAAGGAAGCTATGGTGCTAGTTTGATTAAGCAACAAGGAGACCTCATTCAATCCGAATATTTTCAGCACAACACGGATCTACGCATACCCATTTGGAAAATACAACTCGGGTTCAAAGACGATTTGGAGGACAATCGGAGGTTCGATCCCAGCACGGACACGCTCAGCGAACTCGCCTACAAATGGTGGGAATGGGAAGCTTCTATTTCCAATCCAGATTCGGCGGTAAACAAATACAAGGCCTCCTATGCCGAACGTACCGACTGGTTGAAAAAGGACGAATCACTTGGTCGAGCAACCTTTGCGCGGATCTACGGGTTCGAGATGGGGCTGAATAAGATGAAGAATGCTCGCCTTGGGTTTCGACTGAACTATCGCACGCTCGATATCCTGAACGATGACATCACCAACCTGAAGCCTGAGAATACCCTCCTTTCCAGAACGGAATATCAGTTTCGACTTTTCCAAGGGGCGATTACCTCTACCTCCTTCTACGAGATCGGCTCTGGGCTCGAAAACCGTCGCGAGTTCGTCTACATTGAAACCACGCCTGGACAGGGAACCCACATCCACATCGACTACAACGACAACGGCGAAAAAGACCTCGATGAATTCGAATTGGCCGTCCAAGCCGACCAAGTAGCCTCTGCCAATTACCTAAAAGTCTTCGTGCCGACCAACGACTACATCAAGGTATTTCGAAACCAGTTTTCCCAATCGTTATTCATACGCCCTGCTGCTGTTTGGAGAGGAGAACAAGGACTCCGGAAGGCCATCTCGTACTTTTCCAATCAATTTTCTTTTGTCTCCGATCGCAAGACATTAGCACTTCCTTTACTCGAGCAGTTCAATCCCTTTCTATTGAACCTGGCCGACACTGTGCTGCAATCCACGAACGCCAATTTCCGCAATATTTTCTATTTCAACCAAAGCCATCCCATATTTGGCGCTGATGTAACCTACCAGCGATTAGAAAGTCGCAACCTGCTCACGAGCGGATTTGAGTCGCGTGAGAACGAGAAGACCAGCGTCGGTTTCAGATGGAATTTCACCTCCATATTGAGCTTAGAAGGCCGGGGAGAGCAAGGCGTCAAATCCTCTTCATCCGATGCGAGCATTCTGAACAGCCGCAACTACAGCATCAACTACATCCAAGCCGAGCCTAAGCTGGTGATTCAGCCGGGCGTGTTGTGGCGCTTGAGTTTGGTCTTCAATTACAAGGAACAAACAAATACGATGATGGTGGAGGGAGCAACCACCGGAGGGGAGCGCTCCTTTGCGCGGCGTTCGGGAATGGAGTTCACCCTCAGCTCACCTGATAAAGGCAGTCTTTTGCTTACTGGAAATGTCATTCAAATCAATTACGCAGGAGAGGCGGGAAGTCCTGTGGGATTTGAAATGCTAGACGGTTTGCAGCCCGGACTCAATGCCACTTGGGGCGTTTCCTACCAAAGAACCCTTGCGAACAACCTCCAAATCAACCTCACCTATAATGGAAGGCAATCTCCCGGTTTGAACATGATCCACACTGGTGGTGTAGAGGCTAGGGCGTTCTTCTAGAATAAACGAAGTCGCTTACTTCAATTCGAAGCTGGTAGTTCCCATCAGGTAGTCCTCTGCATAGATCTCCACGAGGTACTTGCCTTCGATGGCTTCCTTTTGCATGTCCCAATACAAACACATGTCGGTCTCTTCGTTCTCGTACATGATCTCTTCTTTCCTGGAATAGAGTCCTTCTTTTCCATCGTAGGTAAACATGTACTGTTGGTCTTGATCAAACGCCAGCACTTCTCCGTCCGGCCCGATGATGCGCAGGTAGATGTATTTCTTGCCTGGTTTTGCGACTTCGTTTTTATTGATGGTAAAGCACGTCTTTACCTTGTCGGTTCGCTTGGCTCGATCCGTCTCGCGATGCACGGTGTTACTTTTCACCCGTTGGCCGAGTGAAATAAGATCGACCACCTTGAGTTTAGACCCGATCTTCACCTTTTCAGCCAGCTCATCGTTCTTGGTGCTGAGCTCCTGATTTTGCTCTTTTTGTTCGGTCAGCTTGGTCTCAACCTCCGCTTTCTGAACGATGAGTTCTTGGTTGGCCGTATTCAACGAATCGATCGTAACGAGGTAATTCTTCATGACCTCGCGCAAGGTTTTCGCCTCTTTTCTGAGCTTGTGGATGATCCAAGCATCGTCCTTGTGCTTCTCCGCCTCTTTCATCAAGCCTTCGATCTCTGCCCGTTGCTCTGCGATCTGGGCGAGCATGTCCTCGTTGTCAGTGCTTACCGAATCGTACTGCGCTAGCATGTCCTGCAGTTCCATGTTTAAGGCATCTTTCTCCGTACTTAGGTCCGTGTTGTCAGTGATGAGCAGCACATTCTCCTGCCGTTCATTGTAAAACAAGAACAATGTCGCGGCATTGGTGAGTACCAACAGCACTAGAATGACGATGAGACCTTTGTTACTTTTTTCTTTGCTTTCAGCCATGATCCGGTGGATTAATAGAATACAAAGCTAGGAACGTTAAGGCGGCGAATTCTTATGTCCCCCAGGATTTTTTGGCACGTAGTTGTTAACCATATCAAAGAGGCGGCTTCGTGGCAGCGGTGATTACTTTTGGATCATGTACAGAGTCATCAACCTACTCATCGGATTCGTCAGCGTAATACCGGGAATCATCATGGCCCTTGGACTCTGGCATAGCATCAACACGCTACCGCTCTTGGATGTGATGATAACGCGAACCCTTGGCAGCTTTGTGGTCATCTCGGTCATTGCTATGTTGCAACACAAGAAAGACGTGAAGAAAGTATCTCAATTGGGCATCGCGGTCGGATTTATCTGGACCATGACCGCCTTGATACTAGAGCTGGATTTCTGATGCTTCAAGTCGCGGAAGATTGGTTCGCTTCTCGAGGTTGGGAGGTCTTTCCTTTTCAGCGGCAGGCTTGGAATGCGTTTGCGGATGGGAAGAACGGGATCGTAAACGCCCCGACGGGAAGTGGAAAAACCTACTCACTGTTGCTCCCCATCCTCCTGCAAATCGCTGCAGAAGGTGGCAGTACAAAAAAATTAAAGGCCATTTGGATTACTCCGATCCGCGCATTGGCCAAGGAGATCCAACAAAGCGCACACAGAGCCTGCGCAGAAATGGGCATCCACGCGGAAGTAGCGATACGAACGGGAGATACAAGTGCGAAGGAAAAGGCGCAGCTCAAGAAATCTCCTCCCGACATCCTGATAACAACACCCGAGACCCTGCATGTGCTTTTGGCCCAAAAGGGCTACCCTGCCTACTTCAAAGGACTCACAGCCATTGTCATGGACGAATGGCACGAACTCATCGGATCAAAACGAGGCGTCCAAGTAGAACTGGCCCTCTCACGATTGAAGAAGGTTTCATCCCAGCTTCGGATCTGGGGAATCTCAGCTACGATTGGCAACATGGAAGAGTCGATGGAGGTGCTCCTCGGAAATTGGTACCACGACCGTCCGCATACCTTCATTCGCGGAGACATCGAAAAGGTCATTCACGTAGAATCGATCTTTCCAGATGAACTCGACACCCTGCCTTGGGCGGGACATCTCGGAATTCGACTGATCGATAAAATCATTCCCATTCTCTTGCGCAGCGAGAGTACCCTCATCTTTCTAAATACCCGAGGTCAAGCGGAGATTTGGTACCAAAAGCTCCTCGAACACTCTCCGGATTTCGCAGGAGTAGTTGCGCTGCACCACGGTTCCATGAGCAAGGAGACCCGGCATTGGGTAGAAGACGCTTTGTACGACGGGCGACTCAAGGTAGTGATCTGCACGTCCAGTCTCGACTTGGGTGTGGATTTTCGGCCCGTGGATACCATCATCCAAGTCGGAGGACCAAAAGGGGTGTCGCGTTTCATGCAACGCGCAGGAAGGAGCGGACACCAGCCCGGAGCGACGAGTAAAATCTTCTTTCTGCCCACCCACTCTTTGGAACTGATCGAGGCGGCGGCGCTTCGAGAGGCCGTCGAGCTCAAATTGGTTGAAAGCCGGATTCCGTTTGTGCGCTCGTTTGATGTCTTGATCCAATACCTCGTTACCCTTGCCGTTTCGGAGGGCTTTCGTTCTGCCGAAATCTTCCCTGAAGTCCTCGGCACCTTTTGCTACAACTCCCTCTCTGAGGAGGAATGGCAGTGGTGTTTAGACTTCATCGTATATGGCGGCAACTCCTTAAACGGCTATGACGAATTTCACAAAGTCGTGGTGGAAGAGGGTGTGTACAAGGTTACCAGCAAGCGTGTTGCACTCCGGCACCGTTTGAGCATGGGCACCATCGTCAGTGACGCGATGCTGAAAGTGAAATTACAGCGCGGCGCATACCTCGGCAACGTTGAAGAATACTTCGTGGCGCGGCTTGCCCCAGGGGATAGCTTTTGGTTTGCAGGCAGGAGCCTCGAGCTCATTCGGATCAAGGACATGACCGTACAGGTGCGCAAATCCAACAAGGAAACCGGACCGATACCTAGCTGGCAAGGAGGGCGCATGCCTTTGAGTTCACAGATGTCTAAGATGCTACGCAAGAAGCTTAACGAAGCCGTCTTGGGAACGAGCAAGGACCCTGAAGTTCTTTTTCTAAAGCCCCTAATCGAGCGGCAACAGCATTACTCCATCGTACCCCAAGCGCACCAATTCCTGATCGAAGAATTCGAGAGCAAGGACGGGCATCACGTCATCATGTTTCCCTTTGAAGGACGATTCGTACACGAAGGAATGGCTGCACTTTTAGCCTACCGCATTTCACTGCTGCAGCCGATCAGTTTTAGCATCGCGATGAACGACTACGGATTTGAATTGCTGTCCGACCAGCCCATTCCGATCCGCGAAGCGATCGACACGAATATCTTCTCCTCCGACCACCTGATGGACGACATCCTAGCAAGCGTCAATTCGGTGGAGCTGGCCAAACGACGATTTCGAGATATCGCCAGCATTTCTGGGCTCGTCTTTCAAGGTTATCCCAACAAACAAAAGAAGGAGCGTCACCTCCAAGCTAGTTCGCAACTCTTCTTCAGCGTATTTGAAGATTATGAGAAAACCAATCTTTTGCTGCGACAAGCCTACGACGAAGTGATGGACTTTCAACTGGAAGAGGTCAGGATGCGGACAGCGCTCAATCGCATTGGTGAACAGGAGATTGTCATTACACGCCCTGAAAAATTCACCCCGTTTGCCTTTCCTATATTGGTCGATCGCTTGCGTGAAAAGCTCAGCTCTGAAAAGCTCGCGGATCGCATTCGAAAGATGCGGGTAGAGCTCTGAGCTTCTTAAAATCTAACATCTTTGAAGCGTAAAACTTAGCCCGTATTGACATTAGAAAGCACTTTACTACGCGCAGAAATAGCTGGCGTTGCAATACACCTAGGTGATCGCTTCGTGAAGAAGGATGACGATTTACTCCTTGCAGATCTCCACTTTGGAAAAACCATGCATTTCCGGAAAGCAGGCCTGGCAGTTCCTCCTCAAGCTCGGGATGCCGATCAATTTGCCTTCCTTTCCCTGTTAGAGCTACATCGCCCTAAAAGGATGATCATCTTAGGAGACCTTTTTCACAGCGAGCACAACAGCGAAGTAGATGAGATTGCCATGATCACCAGTCAATTTCCAAAAACGGAGTTCATCCTTGTGAAGGGCAACCATGATGTGATGCCAGATTCCGTGTATCGATCCATAGACATGGACACCTGTGATCTTATGGATTGGAACGGCATCATCCTCACCCACGAACCCATGGAAAAGTTGAAAGGTGAGGCGGTGAATATGCACGGTCACCTCCATCCGGGGATTGCATTGAACGGTAAAGGCCGTCAACGCATGGTGATTCCGTGTTTTCATTTTGACGGCCATCGGATCTGTCTCCCGGCCTTCGGCGCGCTTACTGGGTTGATGAAGGTGCGGCCACGTAAAGGACATCAAGTGTTTGGGATCACAGAAGGACAGGCGATCCACCTTGAAGTCTGAGTAAGACGCCCAAAAATCCTTCGAAAGTGCCACCTTCGTAGCTTAAGCAATCAAAGCCGATCCATCATGAGCGATAAGATCAATGCAGATAAGGCCCCTAAGCCCGTAGGTCTTTACCCCCACGCCCGCAAAGTGGGAAATCTCCTCTTCCTCTCCGGAGTCGGTCCACGCACCGCTGGTTCGGATGCCAACGATAGCGGGGTCCCCGGATTGAAGTTAGACCACAATGGAAATTTCGAAGCCTTCGATTTCGAAGCGCAGTGCCGTTCCGTTTTTGACAACGTACGCGCGGTGCTCGAGGCCTCAGGAAGCACGTGGGAAAGCTTAGTAGACGTGACCGTCTTTCTGGTAAACATGAAGCGAGACTTCTCCACCTATAACCAGGTGTACGCAGAATACTTCAAGGATGTGCAGCCTTGTCGCACCACGGTAGAGATCAACTCCCTGCCCACACCCATCGCGATCGAATTGAAGTGCATAGCCACAATCGATGAAGGAGCTTAGCCGTCAGGATATCCTCCATCTACTCGAAAGAGAGATTGCGAAGACCATTGAGGCAATCTCTGCATACAAAGAAAGCACCGCTCCTATCGCTCCTGATGACGCCATCGGTCGCATCTCACGCATGGATGCCATCAACAATCGGACAATCGTTCAGGCAGCGCTCCGCACGGCAGAAGAGAAGCTCACGAAGCTCAAATACATGCAGGACAACATTGACGGTCCAGGCTTTGGTAATTGCGCGCGATGCGGGACAAAGATTCCTCCAGGCAGACTCATTCTAAAACCAGAAAGTCCCTTTTGCGTTCGCTGCGCAGGGTAAGCCAAAGCACAGTAATTTCGCACCTTCTTAGCTAATCCTCATCTTGCAAGAACAAGCATCCATACTCAATCCGACGGTATTCTTAGGCGCTTTTGAATGGCGAGAGCCAGTGACCTCCATCACTGATTTCATGATTGCCATTACGTGCATCATCGGTTTCATCTACCTGAACCGAAGGAAGGAAGTGGACAATCAGACCTTTCGCTTCTACCGATTGTACTTTCTCATGTTTGCGATCGGCATGACAAGCGCGGCATGGTTTGGCCATGGGCTTCAGGCCTACGTGAGCTTCGAATGGAAAATGATTGGATGGCTCTTCAGTCTGGCCGGTCAAACATTGTTAGCCTTTGCCTCTCTCAGTGGAGCTCGTTCGGCATTGCCAGACCGATTGCATAAAGCACTACAGTTGGTGGTGGGACTGGTCTTTGCCATTTTTCTGATTTGGATCCTCAGTCCGGCGCGATCTTTCTCCGTAGCTCAACTTGCAAATGGCGTGTTTGTAATCGGCCTCATCTTGCCGCTTCAACTCTTTCAATATGTTCGATTCAAGAATGATGGGAACCTTATCATCCTTGGAGCGTTAGTGTATGCTATAGTGCCAAGCGTCATCTTCAATCAACAGATCAGCGTCAACCGATGGTTCAATTATCATGATATCAGTCACGTACTCTTGTGTGGATTCATGGCATTGATGATCTTCGGCGTGAGAAAATTGGAACTCATTACAGTACAACGATCAAGATGATCAGACCATGACAACTTTCTTCCTCCTTACCGGCATTGTAGTCGTTCTATTTTTAGTGATTCTCGGATATGAGATCGTTGTCTCGATTCAAACAGGTGTGCACGTATTCAACCTTTCCGACGCCCTGGTCAACACCTATTGCGCCATTCTTGAACGCTCGTTCGATGTCTTCTATGGCGTCCTTTTTCTAATCGGAGCTCAATACATATATGAGCACATCGCGCCGTTTCAGATGCCGATCAATGCTTTCACCTGGATCCTCGGCATCGTCCTTTTCGACTTTGTCGCCTATTGGTTCCACCGCCTAAGCCACGAGATCAACTTTCTATGGGCCGCCCACATCGTCCATCATCAGAGCGAGGAATTGAATTTTACGACCGTATTTCGGGTCTCCTTCTTTGCCGTCATCTTTCGATCCTTCTTCTTCATATGGTTTCCTTTCTTAGGATATGACGCTCTGTCCATCGTCACCTTCGGCGTCTTCCTTGGATTTTATCAGCTGGTTACTCACAGCCGATTGGTCGGTCGACTCGGATTCCTGGAAGAGATCTTCACGACCCCTTCCCACCACCGCGTTCATCACGCACGCAACGTCAAATACATGGACCACAACTACGGTCATATCCTGATCATTTGGGACAAGATGTTTGGAACCTTCGTGCGCGAAGACGAGGAGCCAGATTATGGCATCACCTCTGGCTTTGAAAGCAACAGCGCCTTTCGGGCTCAATTTGCTTACTGGAAAGACCTGTTCACGCGCGCATCAAGAACGAAGAGCCTCTCCAACAAGATGAATGTCTTTCTAAAAGGGCCCGCCTGGACTCCGGAAGATGTGGGCTTTCTACCTTCAGAATACCAAGTAGATGAGCAAGGTCAAAGGATGAAGCGTGAGGTACGGCTCAGTTTTGAGTACGGGGCGTACTTGCTTATAGGCACACTGGTGACCCTTACGTTGTTTGCACACTTGACCTTCACTGGAAAGAGCATCCAAGAGCCAACGTTAGCCCTGATCTTCGGTAATCAAGAAATCATTGCATTGACCGTAGCCATGTTGCTCTCCGTCTTTGCGCACGGTCAAATGCTCGAGTATACCCGGCTGGCATTTCCAGCTGAGGTGTTGCGCTTGATCGCGCTTCCGCTGATCGTTTTTCAATTCATGTCCGAGGCTCCGACTGCAAGCTGGCTGGTGCCCTTGACCGTGGGCTACTGCGGCATTTCCATGCTCTGGCTGATTCGGGTTGCTTTCTTCACCAAGAACAACATTCGCCGCACTCCCTCCCCTGCCTGATTCTGTCCCTTTTTCCCATCGACAAACTATATCAAAGGGCAAGTGTGCCAAATGCCTTGAGCGTTTTACCTTTGCAGCCTTTATAAAACAAGGGTAGTTGGCTGAAATGAAACCATTTAAAGAATACGACGGACTGAACCTGCCGAACATCGCGGAACAGGTATTGGAGAAGTGGAAGCAGGAAAAAACCTTCGAAGAGAGCATCAGCGCACGCGAAGGAAAACCTAGCTACGTCTTTTATGAGGGGCCTCCCTCAGCAAATGGGATGCCGGGCATTCACCATGTCATGGCCCGTACGATCAAGGATCTTTTCTGCCGCTACAAGACTCAAAAAGGCTTTCAGGTCAACCGAAAAGCGGGGTGGGACACCCACGGACTTCCAGTTGAGCTTGGCGTTGAAAAAGAGCTGGGGATCACCAAAGAGGACATCGGCAAAAGCATCACCATCGAAAAATATAACCTCGCGTGCCGAGAAGCAGTGATGCGCTACACGGATGTATGGAACGATCTCACAGAAAAAATGGGCTACTGGGTCGACATGACCGATCCATACGTAACGTATGAGAATAAATACATCGAAACCGTTTGGTGGTTGTTGAGCCAGCTTTACCAAAAGCAGATGATCTACAAGGGCTACACGATCCAGCCGTATTCTCCTGCAGCGGGAACCGGACTCAGTTCACACGAGCTCAATCTTCCCGGCACCTATCGCGATGTGAAGGATACGAGTTGTACAGCGCTGTTCAAGGTCAACTCAACGGAGTCAAACGTAGCTGCTCTGCAAGAAGCGGTTCAAGCAAGCGCTGTATTCATCATGGCGTGGACGACCACTCCATGGACGCTTCCTTCCAATACGGCGTTGACCGTCGGAGCCAACATCGAGTATCTATTGGTTGACACCTTCAATCCGTATACTGCGGATTCCCAAAAAATCATCCTGGCGAAGTCACGGCTTCAGGCGTACTTTAAGCCCGATGGCGAATCCGCTGAAATGTCTTTTACCCCCAACGACAAAGTCCTTCCTTACCGGGTCTTGGCGACTTTCAAAGGCTCCGATATTGTCGGCTTATCCTACGAACAACTCCTTCCGTACGCGCAGCCTTATCAGGACGCTGACAAAGCCTATCGCGTAATCGCGGGTGATTTCGTCACTACGGAAGACGGTACAGGCATCGTGCACACCGCGCCCACCTTTGGCGCAGACGATATGCGCGTTGCCAAGGAAGCAGGAATTCCGCCCCTGCTAGTGCTCAACGAAAACGGGGACCCGGTTCCATTGGTAGACCTGCGCGGTCGTTTCGTGGCTTCTGTGCAGGATCCTATCTGGGGATTAGGAGGAGAGCCGGTCAAGGCCGAGTACCTTACCGAAGAAGAATTGAAAAAGGACTTCGAACACCAAAAGGAAGCGCTCAAAGAATACATTCCCAACCTCAGCAACTACCTGAGTGTAGACGAGCGCATCGCCCTTAAATTAAAGCTCGAAGGCAAGGCCTTCAAGGTCGAAAAGTACCAACACAACTACCCTCATTGCTGGCGTACAGACAAGCCTATTTTATACTACCCCTTAGATTCTTGGTTCATCAAGGCTACTTCGGCACGGGAAAAAATGATCGAGTTGAACAACACGATCAACTGGAAACCGGCCAGTACAGGAACCGGACGCTTCGGCAACTGGCTGGAAAACGTCAACGACTGGAACCTCAGCCGCTCTCGCTATTGGGGAACGCCACTTCCGATCTGGAGAACGGGACCCTATGGGCCACTGCTCGAAGAATGCTTAGGCGCCATTGATGAATTTACAGAGAAGAATGCTTATTTCCTCACGGAGTCATGTCTAGATGAAAAAGGCACGCGTCACGACGGACAATCGCTCAGGAAACTCCTCGGAGAAATGCGCTTGCGCGGTGAGAATGTAAACAACGTTTGGAACGACCTCATCCGCAGCAAGCAGGTCATCTTCTTTGCTTCCTTGCCAAAAGAACAATTAGACCTGCACCGGCCGTTCGTAGACCAAGTGATCTTCTTCCGCAATGGACAGGTTCTTGCGCGAGAGTTAGACCTCATCGACGTATGGTTCGACAGCGGCGCGATGCCCTATGCGCAATGGCATTACCCTTTTGAGAACAAGGAGTTGGTGGATAGTGGAAAAGTGTTTCCGGCCGATTTTATCGCCGAAGGTGTTGACCAAACGCGTGGTTGGTTCTATACCCTTCACGCCATTTCTACCATGATCAAAGGTTCAGTCGCCTACAAAAATGTGGTTAGCAATGGCCTGGTTCTGGACAAGAACGGTCAGAAGATGTCAAAGCGCCTCGGCAATGCCGTGGATCCATTTGAGACACTTGGAAAATATGGCCCGGATGCTACACGATGGTACATGATTACCAACGCTCCTCCATGGGATAACCTCAAGTTTGACTTAGAAGGAATCACGGAAGTGCAACGGAAATACTTCAGAGCACTGCACAATACCTATGCTTTCTTCTCCCTCTATGCGAACGTGGACAAGTTCACCTACGCCGAGGAAGAGGTGCCGTTGGAGCAACGGCCGGAGATTGACCGATGGGTGATCTCTCGCTTGAACAGTTTGGTCAAGGAAGTAGAAGACGCCTACGAAAATTACGAGCCAACGCGCGCCGGTAGAGCGATTCAAGACTTTGTAGTGGACGAGTTAAGCAATTGGTATGTGCGTTTGTGCCGACGCCGTTTCTGGAAAGGAGACTACAGTGAAGACAAGATCGCAGCCTACCAGACATTGTACCGATGCTTGAACACGGTGGCAAAACTCAGCGCTCCAATCGCGCCATTCTACTCTGACCACCTCTTCTGTGACCTCAATGCTGTGACACAGCAAGAGGCGGAGTCCTCGGTTCACCTAGCCGAGTGGCCATCGATCAATGAACAGTTCATCGATAAAGACTTGGAAGAACGGATGGCGCTTGCCCAGACGGCTTCATCCCTCGCCCTTTCTTTGCGCAAGAAGGAAAACATTCGTGTGCGTCAGCCGCTGCAAAAGATCATGATCCCCGTACAGGACGCCAATTTTGAGCGTCACTTGCACGAGGTTGAGAACCTCATCCTCTCTGAGATCAATGTGAAAGAATTGCAGTACGTGAAAGACGAAGGCGTATTTGTGAAGAGCATCAAGCCCAATTTCAAGACCCTGGGACCGAAAGTCGGTAAGGACATGAAGCTACTTGCTGCAGAAGTGAATCGTTTTGGTCAGGAGGAAATTACGACGCTCGAGCGCGATGGAAGCATTGTCCTCGACTTGAATGGGACGTCGTTCGAATTGGGCAAAGAAGACGTTGAGATCAGTACCAAAGACATCCCCGGATGGAGCGTAGCCAGCGAAGGAAACGTAACCGTAGCTATGGACATCACCATAAGTGAAGCACTGCGCTCCGAAGGAATCGCCCGTGAGCTGGTGAATCGCATCCAAAACATGCGAAAAGACAGAGGGTTAGAGGTGACCGATCGCATCAAATTATTCGTTGAAAACCAAGCGGATATCGTACGTGCGGTCGAATCCAATAAAAATTATATTTGTGACGAGACGCTTGCCTCTGAGCTGACGCTTTCGGAGGTCATCACAAACGAACAAGCACAAGACATTGAATTGGAACAAGGCGTTTCAACAAGGATATATTTAGAGAAAGACGAAGCATAAACGACATGGCAGAAAAAGAAAAAACACGATTCTTAGACGCAGAGCTCAAGGAGTTCCGCGACATCATTGAGTCAAAGTTGGCGGAGGCGAAAGAGGATTATGATTTATTGAATTCTTCCATGTCTTTGAAAGACAACAATGGAACGGACGACACCTCGCCCACCTTCAAATTGATCGAAGACGGTTCAGACGTGCTTTCACGTGAAGAGACCGCCCAATTGGCTGCTCGTCAGGAGAAGTTCATCAAGCACTTGAACGATGCGCTCATCCGCATCGAAAACAAGACCTACGGCATTTGCCGCGTGACCGGAAAACTCATTTCCAAAGAACGTCTACGCATCGTCCCCCATGCTACACTGAGCATTGAGGCGAAGAATCAGCAGTCATAGCAATCCCTCCTTCATCCCCAATGGCGCTTTGAAGAAGGCACTTTTCATCACGCTCTCCGTCCTCATCGCTGACCAAGTGCTGAAGATTTGGATCAAGACCAATATGTACTTGGGTCAGGAATTTGCCTTGCTCGGGAATTGGTTTATCATTCATTTCACGGAGAACAATGGAATGGCCTTTGGCATGGAGTTCGGTGGAGATAGCGGCAAGATCGCCTTGTCCATTTTTCGCATCATAGCCGTTTCGCTTATTGGATTCTACCTTTTCCGAACCGCTGCTCGCGGTGCAAAACCCGGATTGATTATAGCTGGTTCGCTGATCTTTTCTGGCGCCTTGGGCAACATCTTAGACTCCATGTTTTACGGGCTCCTGTTCAATGACAGCTACCACCAAATCGCGACCTTCATGCCCGAGAATGGCGGGTATGCCCCCTTTCTCTTCGGTCGTGTAGTTGACATGCTCTACTTTCCACTAGTCTCAGGAACTTTTCCCGATTGGATCCCTTTTTTAGGTGGGGATGATTTCGCATTCTTTCGGCCGGTTTTCAACATCGCCGACACCGCCATCACCACTGGAATCGGTATGATTGTAGTCTTCCAAAAACGGTACTTCCCGACGGAGGACAAAGCCAAAGAGGACGCGGATCAAAGCGCTGCTTCCAACGATCTCTGACACTCCCTATTGCTCCTTCTCAACCTCCACCTCCTTGTGACCTCGATGGATCAGCATGCCGATACTCGCATATGCGGGATAAAACACAAGGCCAACGTCGGAGAAGGATTGATCTGACTCGCTGACCAGGCGCTGACCATCGATCGTGCTGCTGTTGCGGTCTTGCACGGCAACGTTCTTAGCGCCAAACCTAAGTTCAGACCCCAGCTCAAGCCGAAACCTCGAACTCAGTTTTACAGATAGCATGACAGGCGCCGTGCCGTACACACCAAAACTCCTCAAGGCTTGGGTTCCATTGAGCATGCTCCAACTTATTCCCTGATAGGATTGTTGATCAAAGGCGTACTGGGCTACAAACCCAAGTCCAAAAAGGACTTGCAGTCTATTATCTGCATAGTGTTCTCCCACATCGTAATACGCGACAGCGCCGATCTCCACCTGATCGAATTCATCCGTCGATCGAAGGCCGTCGATGCATGAGCGACAACTGCTATCGTAATTTCTGTGGGCGTATTGTACATTATAGCGCAACAGCCATTGCGCAGCAAGCGAGGTTGTGAGGGATCCTCCCAAAGGAATCACCGCTACTACAGAGCGATCACCATTATGGGTTGGATTTAATTGAGCGAGGTGAAGATTCCACTGTCCGAAATAGTCTTCTTGTGCCTGAACGACTCCGGAGACCTGCAGCAGAGAGATCAATATCGCCAACCTGATTTTCACAGATCAATTCGCAACAAACACCATTTTCTTTGTGTCAATTACTTGATTATCAATAAGAAGAGAATAGTAAAAGGTACCTGCCTTTCCGTAACCATGGTGGTAAAGCGCCTCATTCATCCCGGCTTGCAGCGGTTGGTCAATCTGCTGGATAATCCGCCCCTGTACATCCGAAACCCTAACCGAAGCTTGTTTCGAAGCCGGCATGTCGTGTACCAAAAAAGCAATGGTGGTGCTCTCATCAAAAGGATTCGGTCGGTTCTGGAGAAGTTCGATGCCCTTTTTCTCAGTGGCGACCTCATTTTGACCAACGATATCGATGAACTGTTCACCAGTAAACAAACTCTCAATGTCATTATCATTCACACCACACACACTGAAAAAATGCATGAAGCCGGGGGTTACTTCAACAATGGTCACATTCGAATCTGAAGAGAGCACGGTGTCAAAGTCGTTGGTTTCTGTGCGGATCGCGATGCGATAGGGAGGCCCGGGACACCAATCTCCACCAATGCTCACTCGGACTTGATGCCAATTGATCTGCTCAACTTCAAAGCCGCCATCAAAACATGCATTTTGGGCGATCATGGTTGCCGCATTGGCATTGATCGCCCCATTGCGGGCGAGGTAATTGAAGTCTACAAAAAAGCTGTCCAATTGCCCGTCGTTGTCTGTGTCTACCCCTAACACATCCTCACTCGTGTGTTGTCGATCGTCATAGCCAGCCCCGTTCGAGGCATCACCGTGCTCATTGGCCGAGGTGAATCGTATGGCCGCATAGCCTTGGCTTCGAAATGGGATATGATCTCCACCCCTTCCTTGCCGATCTTCAGCCGTCATGATGGTGATCTGCTGCGGTACCTTGACGTGTTGCACCAATTCTTCCAGGTACTGCAACTTTACGTAGCGGGCGAGCTGTTTATTCCTTGAGCTGAAGGTTCCGGATGAAAAGATCCTCACTTGGGTACTGTCAATGTCGTTCTCGCTCGGACAAGAAGGGGCCGAACTGGTCACTCCACAAATGACCCCACCAATCACGTCGTTGTTCAGCACAGCCTCTACTGGGATACCGTTGTCCTTCACAAAGTCAGCCATCGCATCAGCGCCGTACAGGCCCTGCTCCTCCCCAATGGTCAGCATAAAAACGATGGTGCGGTCGTAGGTGTATTTAGACATGACGCGCGCCAATTCAAGCACGAGTGCGCTGCCGCTTCCATTGTCTTCCATGCCTTCCGCCAAACAACTGGTATCACAGGGTGTATCGCAACGGCTATCCAAATGGCCTTCTATTATTATGATACCAGTCGCACCATTTAAGGGCGGTCCTTCGAGACTTCTACCCGGAAGCACCGCAACAATGTTTCTGTGTTGCGTCATTCCGCAAATCCCTTGGTCAAATTGCAAATAGCTAGGTATCAGCCTACTATCGTTTTGTGCGCTGAACTGCTCAAATTTTTGATATGCCCATCTTCTAGCCGCGCCAATGCCTCGTTGGTTGGAAACCGTATCCGAACCGGTATTCCTGTTTTCAAAGGCGCTCATTCGCTTTAGGTAACTGTACAATGAGTCTGGGTTGATCCTGTCGGTGAGCTGAGAAGCAATGACTCGCGGGTCATCAATCACATCGTTCGCCGCGAAATCCGCTGGGTCGTAATTGCCCATGAGCACATCGTTGGCAATAGGATTTGTCAATTGGATGTTGCTCTGAGCCGTGGCAAAGAAACCAAAGAGCGCAGTACAGGAAAGGAGTATCAGGTGCTTCATACTGAATGGATTGATTCTGAAAAGTAAGGAATTGCAGATGGAAAATGTTCGCGGCGAATGGGAATGTATTTTCGCAGTCCATGGAAATCATTCAAAACCCCCAGCTGCGCCGCTTTCTTTTGATCGGTCGCGCCGAAGCTATTTCCTTCCTCCTCTTGGTACTGATCGCAATGCCGCTGAAGTACATGATGGACTTGCCCCTGATGGTCAAATACGTGGGATGGGCGCACGGAGTCCTCTTTATGGCATACATGGCACAACTGATTTACGTAGCCGTGGTGCTGAAATGGGATGTGCTGAAAGTAATCTATGGATTCATCGCAGCGCTGCTGCCTTTTGGACCGTTCATCTTCGAACGATCGATTTCAAAGAAATAAGCCCTGCGCCTATTATCTGCTCAGCAGGTAAGTTTCTTCTTCCTTCGTTGGGCAAATGGTCACCCAATCCTTTGGCAATGCATTTTCCCCATAGGCCACTTTTCCATAAGCTGAAAGCTGTACCGGTCCTTCTTCGTAGTAAATGCGATAGACTCGCTTTTCAATAGGCGCTCCATCCGCCGCGAGGTGAACGATCTTAGCCTCGAGCAAAAAGATCGCACCCCTTTCATCATAGTAGTGTTGGTGCCTTTCACGAAGGAGGGGTCGCTCCATCTCATGCTCTACCATTACCGTGTCTTCACCATTTAGGCGATAGGTGGATACTACTTTTTTACCTTCCTCATGGGTTGTTTCCTCAACAGTCTCAAAGCTCGGATTGTATTCAACGACCTCCCGCAGATCATCCAGTGCGGCTTCCAATGGCTCGAGCAAGTATTGGCGGTCTTGGGTCGGAAGATTTCGGACGATGGACTGCTCCTGCTTGGGGCGCATCTCTTCCATGGAAGCATCTTCATTGCACGACGTGAGCAAGGCAAGCACACTAAATGTCAGGACTACTTGGGTGTGCTTCATGCCAATAAGTCTTTCACAACTTCCGCAATCTGAACAGCATTGGTGGCCGCCCCCTTCCGGAGGTTATCCGAAACGATCCACATGTTCATGGCGTTTGGCCGGCTCGTATCCCTTCGGATTCGCCCTACAAACACTTCATCCTTTCCTTCTGCGTACAGTGGCATTGGATAGGTGTTGGTCTCCGGCATGTCTTGAACCTTGACCCCCGGCGTTCTGGCCAACATGCTCCGAACATCCAACAATTCAAAAGGCTTCTTTGTCTCGATGTTGACCGACTCGCTGTGCCCCCCTTTGACCGGAACGCGTACAACCGTTGCCGTAACCTGAATGCTTTCATCATCCAGAATCTTTCGTGTTTCGTGTATAAGCTTGAGCTCTTCCGTGGTGTTTCCATCCTCATCAAAATCACCGCCATGCGGGAGGCAATTCATATCGATCGGATAGGGGTAGACCATCTTCGGTTTGCTGCCATTTCGCTCCCCTTCCAATTGTGCGATAGCATCCGCACCGGTGCCTGAAACACTCTGGTAGGTAGAAATCACCAAGCGCTCGATGCCATACGTACGATGGATGTCGCGCAAAGCAAGCACCATTTGGATCGTACTGCAATTTGGATTTGCGATGATCCTATCTGCTTTAGTAAGCTTGTCTCCATTGATCTCGGGGACCACCAGCTTTATGTCGGGATCCATCCTCCACGCACTTGAATTATCGATAACAGTAGTACCGGCCTGAGCAAACTTGGGAGCCCACTCCTTACTCGTAGCACCCCCTGCGGAAAAAATGGCGATGTCCGGCTTGAGCGATACGGCTTGGGCCAACCCGATCACTTTATGCGCTATTCCACCGAATACGACCTCTTTGCCGACCGACCGTTCGCTGGCCACTAGGTACAATTGAGAGATTGGAAAACTCCTTTCTGCCAAGACCTTCAGCATCACATTACCCACGAGGCCTGTCGCGCCAATTACCGCTATTCTCATTGTAAATTCTGCAATTAAACCGAGGGGCGAAAATAGCACATTTAGCGCGGACAAATCCCCTAGAGCTATGGCATTGAGGACGCTATTGTTACTGCTGTGTTGGATCCCAACGCTTGGTTTCGCCCAATTTGTAGACGACTTTACCGATGGTGAGTTTTCATCCAACCCTGCGTGGTTGGGCGACACCACGCTCTTTCAAGTGAATGCGCAAGGACAATTACAGTCCACTGGTCCAGCCGCATCAGATACCGCCCACTTGTACACCGCGTTCTCCCCAAACTTCAACGACACCATCACATGGACTTGGTATTGGCGGCTAGACTTTGCCCCGAGCAATAACAATCAGGGGCGGGTATTTCTTCTCGCTTCAGATACCTCACTCATCAACGGCGAAGGCTATTTCATTCGTCTCGGAAGGAATGGAAGCGATGATGCCCTGGAGCTGTTTTCCTTTTCAGGTGGAAACGAAGTGCAATTGATCAATGGGCTAACCGTCCTTTCCTCCTCTTCTGAGCGATGGGTCACTGTTCATCGCTATCCCGATGGGCTGTGGAAAGTAGAGAGCGCCGCTGAAAATGGGAGCCCTTTCGTCTTGGAAGGCTCAGCCATCGATAGCACCATCATTAATACCAACTACTTTGGGGTGTGGTGCAAGTACACCTCGAGCAACAGCTCAGACTTTTACTTCGACAATATGGAAGTAGACTCCGTGGTGACCGATACGACACCTCCCTCTCTGATCTCGGTTGAACCACTAGATGCGACGCATCTTTCGCTTGTCTTTAATGAAGCCCTTGACCCTACTACTGCAGTGCTAACAACAAATTATTCGTTGGATAATGGGATAGGCCAGGCCTTGGCGGCCAGCATTGACCTCGAAGATTCGCTCACCGTTGAGCTGGTTTTCACCGACAGTTTTCCCATCGGAACTACCCTCAACCTCAGTATAGAAAATGTGACCGACGCGATCGGAAATTCGATTGAGCCGAACATACAATCCTTCACGTACTACGCATGGCTTGTCCCTTCCCATTTGGATATTGTGATCAACGAGATCATGGCAGATCCAACTCCAGTGGTTGGTCTGCCTGAACGTGAATACATAGAGCTCTTGAATGTCTCTGGACGCTTTATCCGTCTCGACAGCTTCACATTGAGCGATGCTACATCTACGACTGCAATACCTCATGGTGTTCGACTGCCGCCAGATTCCTTCCTAATCCTCTGCGACGTACAGGACACCTCCCTCTTTAATGCGTTCGGCACCGCCATTGGCCTCGCTTCTTTTCCGAGTTTGAACAACGACGGTGACGATGTGGTCTTGAGGCGATCATCGCACCTGATCGATGCTACTTCCTTCACAAAGGCTTGGTATCAAGATGAAACAGCACAAGATGGAGGATACGCACTCGAGCGGGTGAATCCATTTCATCCTTGCAGTGGACCTTTGAATTGGAAAGCCTCCCTCTCGCCCGATGGAGGCACCCCTGGAAAACAAAACGCAGGACTTGATACCAGTCCGGATTTGACCCCACCTCGCATTACCCACTTGACAGCTGAAGACAGCGGCCAAATCCTCCTTGGATTTAGCGAAGCGTTGGACACACTATCCATCTCTAGCGGCTCTTTCGAACTGGTGAGTCACACGCTAACCGTCAAAGAAAAACAGCTTGAACGTCTGGTGATTAAATCATTCCCTCCCCTTGAAGAGGGTGTGCCATATGTTCTTTCGATTGCTGGACTTATGGATTGTCAAGGAAACGAAATGGAGGATACCACCATTCTCTTCGGTATTCCTGTTCTTCCACAGCCCTTTGACTTAGTGATCAATGAGCTGCTTCCTCATCCCGAAGCATCGGGGCCTTTACCCAATGCTGAATACGTTGAGATTTACAATCGCTCCAATAAGCTTATCAGTACTGCTCAACTTCAATTGGCAGATAAGTCAACCGTCGCTTCAATCCCCGAAGTCATTCTTGCTCCCGATGGCTATGCCATCATCTGCGATGATGATGATGCATTGCTCTTTCAGGGTAATGTTCTCGCCGTTTCTTCGATGCCAAGCCTGAACAACGATGCGGATGATTTGCGGCTGATGATGCACCATACAACCATTGATGTCGTGGGATACGCGAAGTCTTGGTATCAGGATCCAGAAAAACAAGCAGGCGGATGGTCGCTTGAGCGGATCGATCCGAATGACCTTTGCCGATCGGATAGTAACTGGAAGGCGAGTAATCATCCTTCACATGGAACCCCTGGCGAGGTGAATAGCGTATTCTCAGAATTGACGCTGGCCCCTATAGAAATCACCTCCCTTCTTTTTATCCGTCAAGATCAGGTGGAGGTGACCTTTGATCGCAAAGTGGATTCGACAAGCGTTTTCGAGTCCACTCTCAATGGCAGTTCCGTTGCACTTCGTTTTGATAATGGTGCGCAAAGAGCCAACCTGACGCTTGGGTCGGACATGCAAAAGGGCACAGTATATACCCTGCGCATCTCCTCCATCTCGGCATGCGATGGGCAATCCTACTCCGGGTTGATCGACTCAACCTACCTAGCAGATACGGGAGATGTCGTGCTCAATGAACTCTTGTTTGAGGCGCGTAATAACGGCACGGAATTCATTGAGTTGGCAAATACCACTACGTCCTCTATTCCGCTGTTGGGTTGGTCGCTCGCGCAGCGCGATGACGATGAGCTTCGCGCATTTCCTTTGGTTAACTATCCCTTTGAACTTGGTCCTAACGCGCTCATTGCCTTTCATGAGGACCTTGACGACTTGGTCCTCAACTATCCGTTTGCAGGCAATGAGACATTGCACATAACACAGCTGCCCGCTCTGCCCAATGACGAAGGAACGTGTTTTCTTATAAATCCTTTTGGGGAGGTAATGGACAGCCTTCACTATTCCCGTGATATGCACTTTGCGCTGATCCAAGAAACAGCTGGTGTCTCCCTCGAACGCCTATCTACATTTCAACCTGCTTCCGATCCTGGCAATTGGCATTCCGCCTCTAGCATCGATCACTATGGCACACCTGGCTACATCAATTCACAAGCACTACCGCTGACAGAAGGTGACGCACACGTCCAGCTTTCCAATGCACGCATCTCACCTGACAACGACGGCTATGAAGACGTACTTTCTATTGAATGGAGAAGTCTTCCGCCTGGCCAGTCAATTTCAATCAGGGTATTCTCTCAGGAGGGCAGGCTTATTCGAACCGTTGCGTCCAATCGACTCATCGGAAAGGAAGGCCTAATTACATGGGACGGGACGAATGACATTGGAAGAAAAGCAGAAGTCGGGATCTACGCAGTCTTAGTGGAGACCTTTGACCTACAAGCCAACACACAGCGGTATCGACTGCCTTTTGTGGTAGCGGCGAAGCTTTGAGTCCTATTAAATGCTTCGTGCCAGCGAGGAGTGACGAAGCCTACTTACGGACGAAATTGAGTTTGTCGAAATGAAAGTCGTAGTTGGGAAGCTCAATGGTAAAGCCTTGAACCACGTCCCTTTCCACTTTGAACGTTGCTATTCCATAAGGAAGAAACGGATCGTTTACCTCAAACCGGAAGGCATGGTCATTCCAAACAGACATTTTTCCGGTGAACAGCTCCTTTGCTGGCAATAGGGATAGAATCAATCCCTCTTCCCCAAGGGAAACCCGTGCTTCGCCGTACATTTCGTCTGCATAGGTTCCGAGGTAATCCTCCAATGGCAATAACAACGGGTCTTCCTTTCGCCCTTCCAATCGTTTTGCATCACGCTCCGCCTCGCTTTGCGCGGCTGCTGTCTTGAAGGCATAAAACCTGTCGCTCCACTTGCTATACTCCTTGCCCGTGGCCGCGTCTATGGCAGCATACATCAAGAGTGTAGGAACCGAAGTCATGTCGTTGGTCAATACAATGATCCCTAGGTTCTCTTCTGGCACGATGGCCAATTTTGAAATGTATCCTGGAAGACCGCCACCGTGGTGCATGACCTTCTTTCCGTTGTAGTCCATCAAAAACCACCCCTGCCCATAACCTTTGTTGTCAATGCCGTTTTCTGCATCGAAATCTCCGAGGCCCAAAGGCGTGTGCAGCGTCCATATCTTTTTCACAGCAGCCTCGCTGAGAAGGGTATCCTCTCCTACAATGCCTCGATTGAGCCAGAATTGGATCCATTTACTCATGTCTCCTGTGGATGAGTTGAGCGCCGCAGTGGCTCCGCTGTTGTCATAGCTCAACATGAAGATTTCCTTCCCTTGCAAATGCGGCTTTGCTACATTGAAATCTGTCGAGAATGTCTCGAAAGAGGACGTGGTGCGGTTCATGCGCAACGGATCCAAGATCCGCTCCTTTACGAATGCGTCCCAGGTCTTACCAGAAACTTCCTCAATGACTTCGCCTGCTGTCATGAACATCAAGTTCTGATATCCAAATTCCTCCCGAAACGCATACGTTGGTGCTCGGTAGCGTATCCGTCTAACCGCCTCTTCTCGTGTGTACGTACTTCCGTACCACAACAAGTCTCCATCAAAAGTGATGAGACCGCTACGATGGCAGAGCAAGTCTTCGATCGTAATTTGCTGGGTCACATTCGAATCATACATTTCAAACCAAGGAAGGTGATCTATCACCTTGTCATCCCAACTCAGCTTTCCTTCATCTACCAACATACCAATGCTCGCGGCGGTGAAGGCTTTGGAAAGAGAAGCGATCCCAAACAAGGTGTTTTGATCCGGTGCCTTATCGCCCTTTTCTGACCTTTTGCCATAGTTCGACGTGAGGATAACGCCACCGTCCTTCACGATCGCAACAGAGATGGCAGGAAGTTCAAATCGCTCATATTGTGCCTTGATGTACGCATCAAACGCTTCAGTGTTGAGCTGAGCCTGAACTGAGAGGCCGTACAGAGAAAGAAGTACAGCCGCAAAAAGGATTCTTTTGCTTTTCATTCTACTTTGATCAAGGTCTGTGTGAAGGTGTTACGTCGGTCGGATACGGTGACATGATACAGGCCAGGAGGCAGAGAACTCAAGTCGATCCGATGTGTATTCTGTCCAGAAATGGGTTCTTGTAGGATCACCTTTCCGTCTACCGTGATAAGACTTAGCACAGCGCTCTCAAAAGCTGAGTTTTTTGAGAGCACGACAACATCATAGGCGGGATTCGGAATCAATTGGAAGCCTTTGGTTTCTGTTTCATCCATTCCGACTGAAAGGTCCGTCGTATCGCTTGCTTGACAGCCATTGCTATCTGTTACCGTTACGGACACAACTCCTCCTGTGACTTCAATGGTCGGGTCATCCGATCCGTTTGACCACAAATAGGTGTTAAATCCTGGGCATGCTAGCACCCACATGCCCGCGGCAAAGTCAACTTCAATGGTCGGGTCCGGTGCTGGAAAGTCCATCACCCATATTGAATCCATGCGTGAACAACCGTTGGAAGCGGTAACAGAGATCGTCACCCATCCGCTCTCCACAATCGTTTCAGCATCGGAGGTTGACCCAGTAGACCAGAGGTAAGCCTGATAATCGTTCGTGATGGAAAGGTCCAGTGATGCCCCAGGGCAAATGCCATAAGGTGAGTCGCTGTTGAATTGAATAGGTGCTATGGTCATCAAAACGACATCGAAAGAATCCACCGCAGCGCATCCGTTGACCGTATCCAATGCCAAGAGCCAATATCCACCCCCGGCCACTATTTGGAGGGTGTCTGAGGCCGAGCCATCGCTCCAAGTATATCCGCAAGCCAAACAGCCATTCCCCGGGATTTGTAGCGTTTCCCCCTCGCAGACGGTCGTGTCTTCGAGCAATGGATCAGGCGCGGCCATTACATGCACGCTGACCGTGTCGATAGAACTACATCCCAATAAGGTGTCGGTCACAGTAACGGTGTAGAGTCCGCTGTCAGTGATGGTTACTGTAGGTCCGCTGTCGCCATTACTCCACAAGTAATCCACGCTTGAAAGGCTGGATGATGCCGTGAGGGACAACTCGGAATTCGAACAAAAGCCCGTATCATTTGGAAGACCCAAAATTGCTGGTTTTGGACCGGGACACCCAAAGAGTTTAAAGCTAACCCCAGGATAGGTGGAGCCATAGCACGTGGTCACCTCCGTCCAATTCGGGCAGTTGTTCAATGTAAAGCCTCCCCCGGGATTTACCCAAAGGGCGGTGTCTCCTTCCGTTGCACTCGAGCTGAACCATTGCCACTGCGTTTGGGTGCTGGCATAATCCTTCCTCGCCGCTGCAACGATCCAATAGGTGCCGGGGTTCAAGACCATGGATTCTTGCCAAACATATTTCAAGGTGCCATCCAGTCCTGGGTCTGCCCCGCTATTAGTGCTATCAGAAAACAGGATGCTTCCTGGCACTCCGGCATTGTCACTGTGTATAGAAATGACGATTCCCGAACCGGGAGTTGGGGTGCCCGAAGGCGTTTGATATTCGCCGATGAGAAGGATGGAATCCAAGTGCCATTGCTCTCCGGTCGGCACGATCACGTCTTCAGCGGCATAGGAAGAATAGGCTTCATATGCAAATTCAAAGTCTTGCGCAACGATCGATGCACCTTGTTGTCCTCCGGTCTGATCGATCAATACCACTTGACCTGCCAAGTTGAAGCACAGAAGAGCCATAGAACCAACGGTGATGAAGAGCTTATACATGTGTCAAAGTTAGCCCTTGGTGCGGAGTAAAAAAAAGGCCGACGAAGTTATCGTCGGCCTCTTAGGTAGTAGGTATAGGTTGGGTTTTTGATTTATCTGGTAATCACCAAGGACGCTTTACCGAGGCCATCAGGCGTTTGGATTTGCACCACATAGTGACCTGCCGAGATCGTTCCGAGGTCAATGGACTGCATCTGCTCGCTGGCTGGAATCGTCATCAGTGCGCGTCCTTGAAGGTCATACACCGTCGCGCTAGAAGTTCCTACCCATTCAGACGGCCACTCGATTGTGATTCTATCGTTCGCTGGATTCGGATACATCACCAGCTGACTTGCAATCGCATCTTCAACACCTACGGTGAAGACGTTGAAAAAGGTCACTCCTTCGCATCCGAATTCGTCCGTAACCGTAACGGTGTAGATGCCGTTCGATGAAACGTTGAGAACATCTCCTACGCTTCCGTCATCCCACAAATAGGATACAAACCCTGAATTCACCTTCAATTTCACATTGCCGTTGGCAAGCGAGGTTGCTGTGATCGTAGGAGTGGGAGCCGGGTGCTCAATTACTTGTGCCGTATCTGTTACGTTGCATCCATTTTGATCTACACCTGAAACCGCAACAAATCCTCCGTCTGTTACATCAGCAGTCGCGTTTGTGCCCAAGGAAGACCAGTTGGTTCCATCTGAAGTAAAGGCCCATACGTAGTTTCCTAAGGTTTCTTGTACAGAAACGGTGGTGGTTGATCCCCCGCAGAGGTCTATGACTGAGCCTGGCTCAATAGTAGCTGTTGCGGGAAGTACAGTCAAATATGCGCTGTCGACGCTGAAGCATCCACTCACGGTATCCGTTACCGTTACCACGATCCATCCATCTGTGAAGCTGGAGTAAAATGATCCGATTGACCCATCACTCCATGAAGTTTGACAGTCTTGGCAACCTCCGATTGGGCCCCAAGTAGCAGGAATAGTAGCCGATCCACAAAGGGTGTCATCATCTATCTCAGGTTCAGGTACCGAACCGATACCAACATCATAGCTAGCTACTCTTCCGCATTGGGTAATACTATCTACTGCAGATAAGGTATATGTTCCAGAACCAGTAACCGTGATGCTTTGAGTGGTAGCCCCTGTGCTCCACAAGTAGGAGACGCTGGATTGAGAGCCGATGGTGTCTCCTGTAAGGACAACGCTGTTAAATGCGCCCGCACAAAGCAGCGTATCAAATCCAGTTCCAATAGGCTTATTGGGTCCGTAGCATCCATACATTGAAATGGCCCAGCCAGAGTCAGCAATTCCGAGCGCAGTGCACCCGTACATAGGAACCCATGATGTGCAACCTGACCCAAACCCATTTCCTGGATTTTTCCAGAGGGCAGGATAACCCGTAGCATTGACGTCGCGCACCCAATACCATTGGCCACCGCCGCTTGCAAAATTCTTTCTTCCGTTGGCGACAATCCAATAATGTCCTGAAGAGATCGCGAGTGGCGTGCTAAACACATAGGTGATATCGCCATCGCCGTTGCCGTCTAAATCACTGTTGACCGTATCGCCAAAGATGACGGTTGTGCCTGGCTCACCACTGTTGTCGTTGTGAATACTGAATTGAATGCCACATGTCGTAGTTGCTGTAGCAGAATAAGTTCCTGGTAGCATGATCGAATCCAAGTACCAAGTCACGCCAGAGGGCACGATAAAATCCTCAGCACCCTGGGCGTCGTAAATGTCATACGCAGCTTCAAAATCTTGAGCAGTCGAGGCTCCTGAAGATGGGTTAACTGGAGCGTATAGTTCAACCTGCGCAAAGAGGCTGGTCGCGAATACTGAGAAGATAAGCGGTAAAAGATGTTTCATAGGTGTTTTTGTTTTATTGGAGGATGAATATATCACTTTTATCGAAACATAAATTGGATTGCTTGTATTTGAACCCCCTCTTTCACCCACTCTTGGAAGCCCAATTCTTTCCATTTGCACTAAATAATGTGAATGCCGGGGCAATCTAGAGGGTGACACAAGTGAATTGTTGATTTTCAAAGTATATTCGTTCCTCTTCAAGAATAGTCGTGTCAGAAGCCCTAGTCATCATACCTACATACAATGAAAAAGAGAACGTCGAGCGCATGGTGCGCAAGGTTTTCTCCCTTCCTGTCGCATTCGACCTGCTCATTGTTGATGATGGTTCTCCGGACGGTACGGCTGCCATTGTGAAATCCCTCATGGCTGAGTTTCCTAACCGCTTACATATTGAGGAGCGCAGTGGAAAGCTTGGCTTAGGAACGGCCTACATTCACGGCTTTAAATGGGGCCTACAGCATAGTTATGAATTCCTCTTTGAGATGGATTGCGACTTTTCGCATAATCCCGACGACCTTGTTCGATTGTACATTGCCGCTAAAGAGGGTGGTGCTGATGTTGCCATCGGCTCGCGGTATATAAAAGGGGGGAAAGTGGAGAATTGGCCAATCGGTCGAATCCTCATGTCTTACTTCGCTTCCGTGTATGTCCGTTTGGTGCTTTGGATGAACATCAAAGACACCACCGCAGGGTTCAAATGCTACAGAAGGGTGGTCCTCGAAAATATTGCGCTCGACGAAGTGCGATTCATAGGGTATGCATTCCAAATTGAAATGAAATACCGCGCTTGGCGAAAGAAGTACTCCTTGGTCGAGGTGCCTATCACCTTCACTGACCGCATAGCCGGCTCTTCTAAGATGAGTTCGGGGATCTTCAAAGAAGCGTTCTTGGGAGTGCTTCAAATGCGGTTTATGTTATGAAGCAACTTATTTACAACGCAAGCATTGTCAACGAGGGGAGGTCCTTTTTAGGAAGTGTTTTGATCAACGACCAAATCATCGAAGAGGTCTTCGAGGGCCCTGTTCCCTCTTCCTTATCCGAAAACCTTGCCCGAATCGACGCAAGTGGGCTTACCCTACTTCCGGGAGTGATCGATGATCAGGTGCACTTTAGGGAGCCCGGATTTACGCACAAAGCGGACATTTACACCGAAGCAAAGGCGGCCGTGGCCGGGGGCACCACTACGTTCATGGAAATGCCGAACACCATCCCACAGACAGTGACTCAGGCAGAGCTTATCAAGAAATTCGATCGCGCTGCGGAGGTTTCTATGGCGAACCATTCCTTCTTTTTTGGAGCAACCAATCACAACCTAGACGAGGTTCTTGCCACAGATCCGAAACATGTTTGCGGCATCAAAATATTTATGGGCTCTTCCACCGGGGACATGCTCGTGGATCAACAATCCACCCTGGAAGGCATCTTCTCCAAATCGCGTATGCTCATCGCAACGCATTGCGAGGATGAGGTGACGATTCGAAAGAATTCAGCCGCTTTCAAAGAGCGCTACGGTGATAATGTGCCGATGAGTGCGCACCCCATCATCCGTTCTGCTGAAGCCTGCTACCTCTCTTCAAGCATGGCGGCAGCGTTGGCCAAGAAACACGATACGCGACTCCACATCCTGCACATCTCCACGGCGAAAGAAACCGAACTTTTCAGGAACGATATTCCGCTGAAAGATAAGCGCATCACTGCCGAGGCGTGCATTCATCACCTGTGGTTTACCGATGCGGACTATGACAAGAAAGGCACTTTAATAAAGTGGAATCCCGCCGTGAAAACAGCGGCAGATCGGGAAGGCATTTGGAAGGCCTTACTCGATAACCGCATCGACGTAATTGCCACTGACCACGCCCCTCATACATCTGAGGAAAAATCGAATCCCTATTGGAGGGCTCCTTCTGGCGGCCCGCTTATTCAGCACTCACTCGTCGCCATGCTCGACTTCGTGAAAGAAGGGCGCATTAGCATTGAGCGTGTAGCTGAGAAAATGTCCCATGCAGTAGCTGAGTGTTTCCAGATCCAACAACGTGGCTTTATTCGAAAAGGATACTTCGCGGACATAGTCCTTGTGGATCTGAACACGCCAACGCTTGTCACCAAGGATTCTCTCCTCTATAAATGCGGATGGTCTCCTTTCGAAGGACATCAATTCTCCTCGAGCATCGTGAAGACCTTTGTGAGTGGGCACCTGGCCTATGACCGAGGCGCGATCGATGAATCCCGCAAAGGATCCGCGATCACCTTTAACCGATGAAAGCGCTGCTTCCATTGCTCAGCCTCGTCTTTCTTCTTGCCTGCGGGTCAGATAAACCTACCCCTCGACCCGTTCCGCCAGACGTACTTTCCAAGGATAGCATGGCCTTCTTCCTGAGCCAAGTTCATGTAGTGGACGCCGCCATGCGCCACCGAGACGTGCGTAAGGAAAACCTTCAAGTCTATGCGAAACGGGGCTTCATAGAATACTTTGATACCGCCCAAGTCAGTCGTAAGAAATTTGTGCAAAGCCTCGCATTCTGGGGAGCTGATTTTGAAGAGATGAGCGAAATCTACGACCTCGCCATGGAACGACTGAGCACGCAAACCGCGCGCCTTAAAATGGATGGGCTGAAAAAGGATGCTGATCCGGAGGAAAATTGATTCTCACTTCTGTTCCCCGGCAGTATAAACGTCAAATGTGTATTCCGCAGCGGATCGAATGGATCGGAATTCAAAGCCTAGATCGCGCACCTTCTTGTTCGCATAAACATGCGTTGAAATCGAAGAGCGCAAACTGTTCGCTGTCAGTTGTGATTTATTGAGGCCAAAAAACTCAACGATCCGCATGCCCACAATGACGGTTCTGATCCAAGCACTTTTAACCCGAACGGTCGGGCCTTTAGTTCCGGCAACTTCTGCAAGCAGTTCAAACATTTCTTTAAAACTGTGGCTTCCGCCTATCAGCAAGTGTTGCCCTCTGTACCTAGACGGCTCGTCCATCATCTTGACCGTAATATCAGCAACGTCTCTGGCGTCTACAAATCCGTTGCTTCCTCCGGGGTAGAAGGTCATTCCTTTGATGCCCGTCAAAAAGATCGAGGTGCTGCTCTGCCCCCAATTTCCTGGTCCAATGACCACGCCCGGGTTTACAACAACGGCCTCTAAGCCTTCTTGCATACCCCTGAACACGGCAAGTTCAGCATAACGCTTACTCAAGGTGTACGCCGCTTTGCCTTTGTCTGTTCCCCATACGCTCTTTTCATCCCGAACGCCTTGCGCGTTTGCGTCACCAATAGACGCGGTGGAACTGATGAACGCTAGGTTGAGGCCGTTTCTAAGACACATATCGATGATGTGTTCAGTACCATGCGTGTTCACTTCTGCGAGTCGCCGGTCATCTGAATCATTGAACGAAACCAACGCTGCTGCGTGATAGCAGGTTTGGCAACCTTGTGCGGCATCTTCCAGGGAAATAGGATCCTCCACGTCTCCGATAACGTATTCTGGCTCGGCTTGAATCGAATGGTAAGCTAAAAGAGCTGTCAATACGGACAGGTTAGATTCTGACCGGTGCAGTACGCGCACTGCAGCGCCCCTTTGAAGAAGGGCAAGTACGATGTGGGAACCTACGATCCCTGTTGCGCCAGTGACAAGGATCATCTTAACTCAAAGCTTCATTTCAGGAATCGCCCCATCCACGATCAGCCTTCCTTCCGTCGCATTCTTAACATCATCCACGCTGACGCCAGGAGCGCATTCGATGAGCTTAAACCCGCGCTCGGTGATGTCCAATACTGCCAAATTACTTACGACTCGGGTAACACAACGGACTCCCGTAAGCGGCAAGGTGCATTGCCTGAGTAGTTTAGACTCTCCTGCCTTATTGGTATGCATCATGGCCACGATGATGTTCTTTGCGGAAGCTACCAAGTCCATGGCGCCTCCCATCCCTTTGACCATGTGGCCCGGAATCTTCCAGTTTGCAATATCTCCTTGGTCACTGACTTCCATTGCACCCAGGACAGTGAGGTCTACGTGTTGACCTCGTATCATAGCGAAGCTGGTAGAAGAATCAAAATAGACAGCTCCAGGAACAGCCGTAATGGTCTGCTTACCCGCGTTGATCAGGTCGGGATCTTCCTCCCCTTCGAAAGGAAAGGGGCCCATACCCAACATGCCGTTCTCGCTTTGAAACTCTACATCAATACCGCCTGGAATGTAGTTCGCAACCAAGGTAGGAATGCCGATGCCCAGGTTTACGTAGTAGCCATCCCTCAGTTCTTGAGCGATGCGCTGTGCAATACCGTTTTTGTCGAGTGCCATGTCCTATGCTTTTGATCGAACCGTGCGCTGTTCGATACGCTTTTCAAAATTGTCTCCTTGAAATATCCGCTGAATGAAGATCCCTGGTGTGTGGATCTCGTTGGGGTCCAGTTCTCCTACAGGCACCAACTCTTCCACTTCTGCCACGGTAATTTTTCCAGCCATGGCCATGGCGTGGTTAAAATTGCGTGCGGTGGCATTGAAGATCAAATTGCCGGCAGTATCCCCTTTCATTGCCTTCACAAATGCAAAGGATGCGTCAAAGGCGTGTTCCAATAGATGGGGCTTCCCTTCAAACCACCTTACTTCCTTTCCGATCGCTACTTCCGTACCATAGCCAGCAGGGGTAAAGAATGCTGGAATACCCGCACCAGCCGCACGACATCTTTCAGCCAGGGTTCCTTGGGGAATGAGCTCCACGTCCAGCTCACCACTCAGCATCTGTCGCTCAAATTCGTCGTTTTCCCCAACGTACGAGGAGATCATCTTCTTTACCTGTTTGTTTTCAAGCAGCACTCCGAGGCCAAATCCATCCACACCTGCATTGTTAGACACGCAGGTGAGGTCTCTCGTGCCGCGTTTTCGTATTGCCGCGATTGCGTGTTCCGGAATGCCGCAAAGCCCAAAGCCCCCGAACATTACCGTCATGCCATCGCCGATTCCCCGGGTTGCTTCTTCTGGTCCGGAAACTACTTTGTTGATTGCCATGGGTCCTTAGTTAAATAGGTCCTTTTCGTTGATCTCGTCACGGTCGAACGTTTCGCCATCCGACAATCCATTCGTGCAATCGAAGTTATCATTTTTAAGGGTTTCGGGCACATCAAACGGCCGTGTTGTCACGCCGAAGGATGGGTCATCCCACACCTTTTTCATGTAATAGCACCAGATCGGCAACGCGGTATTGGCTCCTTGTCCGAGGTCCGTCCGTGTGAAACGAACGCTTCTATCATCGGCTCCAACCCAAACTCCTGTGACAAGGTCAGGTACTATACCCATGAACCATCCGTCTGAATTACCTTGAGTGGTGCCGGTTTTTCCTGCAATTTTCACGTCCCAAGGAATGCCATCGTATCCCCTCGATTCAATATCGTAGTGCATACGCATCGCTGTTCCCGTCTTTCGCTGACGGCCCACCTCGGGGTCAACAGCCCCTCCCAGCTCTCCTTCTGTCACGCCCATCATAATGTCCAGCATCTTGTAGGCTTGCTCCTCGCTCATCACCTCCTCCATGTCTTGCTGCGATTCGTAGATTATCGTTCCACCATTGTCTTCAATGCGAAGCAGATATATCGGTTCCATCCGCATTCCTCGGTTCGCAAATGTGCTGTAGGCGGTAACCATTTCATGTAAACTCAAATCAGCTACACCAAGGGCCAGGGAAGGCACAGGTTCAATATGCGAACGAATCCCACATTTATGCGCATAGGCAACCGCGGCTTGTGGCGTAAATCGTTTCATGACCCATGCAGTGATCGTATTCATGGAATTGGCGAGGCCGTATTTCAAGGTCACCTCATATCCGTAATCGTCGCCTTCATTTTTAGGCGTCCAATCCTTCAGTAGGCCAAACTCTCCCTTTTTAAAAGTATATGGAATGTTAGGTATTAGATGGCAGGCTGAAAGACCCGCCTCCAGCGCCAAGGCGTATACGAATGGCTTGAACGTGGAACCGACTTGTCGTTTCGCCAGGTAAACGTGGTCGTATTCAAAATGTTTGTGGTCAATGCCGCCGACCCAGGCTTTGATATGACCTGTGTGGGGATCAAGGCTCATGAGTCCAGCTTGCAAAAAGCTCTTGTAATATCTGATAGAATCGTTTGGCGTCATCAAGGTATCGATATCTCCTTGCCATGAAAAGACATGCATTTTTACAGGTGTATCGAATACAGCTCCAATCGAATCCTCGGGGATCACGCGTTTTGTTTCGCCACAATCCTCAGCAGCGCAAACCCAATGGTCTACCCCATCAACTTCTTCTCGTTGAACAAAATCTCCTCTCCGATGGCAGTTATGGCATTCTTTTCCGGTAAGGATTCGATAACGCATGGTCCGTCTTCTGGCCGTGTTCATGACACTTTTAACTTCTTCATCGGTCAAACTGGCGAAGGGGAAATTCGACCTTTTCGCCAATTCCTTCGAGAATGCCGGCTGCAGGTACTCTTTCAAATATTGTTGCACCGCCCATTCCGCGTGCTGCTGCATCTTGCTGTTGATTGTAGTGAATACCCGCAGCCCATCGCTGTAGATGTTATAAGCATCTCCATTCTCCTTGGCAACAAGGTACGCTCCCGATTCAGGATCCTTTTTCTGCAGTAGATCCTTCAGCTCCCCACGTAGAATCTCTCTGAAGTACGGAGCAATTCCTTCGCTGTGATCCACTTGCTGATAGCGAACCCCAAGCGGAAGATTGGAGAGCGAATCATATTCTTCCTGGGTGATGTATTGGTTCCGCACCATTTGACCTAAGACCACATTTCGCCGCTGAAAGGTGGTGTCGGGTCTGCGAATGGGGTTAAACAAGGATGGGTTCTTGGCCATTCCCACCAGCATCGCAGCTTCGTGTATTTCCAAGGAATCCGGTGAGGTGCTGAAGTACACCTGTGACGCCGATTTGACTCCAACGGCATTATTGACAAAGTCAAAGCGATTAAAGTACATGGCGATGATCTCATCCTTCGTATAATAGCGTTCCAGTTTGGCGGAGATGATCCACTCCTGGATCTTCTGAACCACCCGTTTCAATTTGTTGGTTGACCTGCGCTCGGTAAAGAGCATTTTGGCAAGCTGCTGGGTAATGGTACTGGCCCCGCCGCGACTACCCAAGTAAGCAACAGCGCGAATTGTTCCTTTCCAGTCGATCCCTGGGTGATCTCGGAATCGTTCGTCTTCGGTGGCTACTAGTGCATTGATAAGGTGAGGAGAAAGGCCTGCGTAGCCGACATTGGTTCGGTTTTGATAAAAGTACTTTCCCAAAACCTTGCCGTCGGAGCTATAGATCTCACTCGCGAGATCGCTTTTTGGATTTTGCAAATCTTCAATCGTAGGCATTTTCCCAAGCCATCCTTGCTCCGCCATCCAAAAGGAGGAAAAAAAGCCAAGGATCCCAACGAGGACCACTACCCAAAGACCGATAATCAGTTTCTTCATACGCCAGGAACTACCCGCTGCAAATTAGTCAACCGCACTTTCGATTGCGATCCCCACATCATAAATTTCGTGAATGGTGTCGGATCGCATTGCGTGCTGAAGTTCGAATTTGTAGGTGCCTGCAAAAGGCATTTGCACATTTCTTTTGAACATGATTCGGTTATCCAAGAGGTCGCCCAAGCCACTCCCATACCACTTCCCAGAAGGGTCTGCCAACGGACAATCGATCGTGTCGGCAACAAATGTGTTGTTGGGGAAATAGGTCTTGACGATGACGATCAAGTTCTGATAACTGTAATTGCCTCCGTGCCGAAGTAAGATGTAAAAATGCTGGGGGGTGAGCGTGTCGGTCACCTCTGTTGTAAAGGACTTTGGTGCTTCAAACGCCCAATCACCGCTAGAAACCTCTTTGGTCTCATTGAGAATGTAGTCGCTATTACATGCGTTAAGGAACAACAACGACAGCAGGGCTACGATTGAATTTCGGATCATGAATCACTGCCTTTTGGCTTTCCTTTATTTCTGCGATTAGGACGCCCTTTTCCGTGTCCACCTTGGGCGCTACCTGCATTTGCTTGCCCCCCCTGAGGATTGCCGCCCGCCTTCACTTGTTGCCCTCCTGGCCGGCCTTTTCCGCCACCCTTTCTACGTTTGTTTTTGCTTCGCTTGGGCTGATCAAAACGCGTAAGGTCTTCTTGGCCGACCACATTGTCGAACTTCAACTCCACTTCCTTCACTTCCTCCTTGTAGCTCATGAGGGCCAGATCATCGGCGAGTTTACCACTCTCATTGATAGCGATGACTTCGCGCACGCGATCGACCTCCAGCGGGATGAACTCGCTCATATTGTCTTCGTATGAATACCACATCATTCCTTTGAAAATGTCGCTCTTCTGATGAAAGGCCACTCCTTTCTTTGTCTTGAGTCTTTTGCGGTGATCAGGGAAGTCCTTGATCGCATCCATGTACGAGTCGAGTTCGTAATTGAGACAACACTTGAGCTTTCCACACTGCCCGGCAAGCTTCATCGGATTGATGCTAAGCTGCTGATATCGAGCGGCGGTTGTGGATACGGAGCGGAAGTCAGTGAGCCAAGTGCTACAGCACAGCTCTCTTCCACATGATCCGATTCCTCCAATCCTACCCGCCTCTTGGCGCGCGCCGATTTGACGCATATCGATCCGAAGCCGGAAGGTGTCCGCGAGTACTTTGATGAGTTCTCTAAAATCAATGCGCTCATCGGCGAGGTAATAAAACGACGCCTTTGTATTGTCTCCCTGGTATTCTACATCCGAAATCTTCATGACAAGGCCGAGGTCACGCACGATACGTCGAGCCTTGATCATGGTGGTCTGTTCTTGGTCACGCGCCGCCCTATAGACCTCAAGGTCTTCGTCCGTCGCTTTTCGGTAAATTTTCTTGATGTCTCTGCTCTTGACCGACAAGCCCGCCTTTTTCATTTGAAACTTGACCAGCTCGCCGGTAAGTGAAACCATTCCAACATCATGACCTGTAGTGGCCTCCACGGCAACTGCCTCACCCACAATGAGGGAAAGGTGTTCGGAATTTTTAAAAATCTCCTTGCGCGTATTCTTGAATCGGACTTCTACGTATTCGGTTTCACCCGAAACGGTCCGTTCCATCCCAGTAAGCCAATCAAATACATCCATTTTGTTGCATCCTGATGTGCCGCAATTGCCATTGTTCTTACATCCCGCCGGCTGGGTCCCACATCCTCCACTTCCACAATTTCCACATCCCATAAATTCTCTGCTTAGCGTTACAAATCTACATGGAATTGAACTATACGCGCTCTGCTGCTTTCTTGCCCGTGTGCATGAATCTGACGGCTTTGATGCTGCTGTCGTACCAAACGAGCTTTTCGTTCACATTGCGCTCCACATGGAACGCCGCTTCTTCCAGCAGGTCCATAAATTGACGCACATTTGAAGCGTTGATGAATGGGGCGAAACCTTTGTAAAAAGACGCCTCCTCTCCCTCCATTGGAATAGGGGTTTCTATCCACCCCATCCGAAAACATCTGTCGAGCATTTTCAGCGCTCCTGAAACAAACTGCCGCTGTGCGTCCCGATTGTTTTTGGCCATCCGCTCACTCCATTGAAACAAACCTACCAAGTCCTTTTTGTAGCACAGGCGCATCCATTCGCGAAACTCTGCCAGCCAAGGGTCGTCATTGTCTTGTGCTTCTTTTGTGGCGGCATGCACATTTCCCTCCGCCCTGAAAGCAAGGTTCATGGCGCGTTCATGCGTGACGCCGTATTTATGTTCCAGAAATTCGGCAAGCGCATCATCGGATATGTGCTCTTCCTGAAACCGCTGGGTTCTGGACAAGATGGTTGTAAGCAATTGGGATGGCTGCTCGGTTACCACGATGAAGTGAGTTCGCTCGCTTGGCTCCTCTAAATTCTTTAGGATTTTATTCCCAAAAGTCGGGTTCATTCGATCCGCGTGCCAGATGATGAAGACCTTAGCCTTACCCTCGTACGGACGCAAAGAAAGCTTTTGCCGAAACTCCTTTCCCTCCCTGTCCCCAATAAATCCTTGGCTGCGTTCAATTCCAATGAACTCGTACCAATCGCGCAGAGAAAGGAAGGGGTTTGAAGTAAGGGCCTCTCTCCAGTCCTCTATGAAGCGGTCTGTGTTCGCTTGATCCTTCCGTATCGTCTTTGTGCTGTTCACGGGAACCACAAAATGGACATCAGGATGCGTGAAATGTTCCGTCTTTGCGCAGCTAGGGCAGGATCCGCACACATCACCATCCTTCGGGAAGTCACACATCAGATACGATGTAAGGAACAACGCCATGGGGAGAGAGACGCCCCCTTCCACTCCGTGAACGAGCAGCGCGTGGGGAAGTTTTTCCTGATCCACCATACGGGTGAAGACCTTTTTCAACTCATGCTGGCCCGGTATGTCATTTCTCCTCATGCTTATCGCCTCCTTCTTTCGGCCTTAAAATTACTTTTGCCGCTGAATTTGACACCATGGCAACCATAGATTCTTTTGATTTTTCCAACAAGACTGCTCTGATCCGCGTTGATTTTAACGTGCCATTGGACAACAACCTCGGTGTGGCCGACAACACCCGCATGGTTGCCGCGCTCCCAACCATTCGCAAAGTGATCTCCAACGGAGGAGCGGTCGTGCTGATGTCACACTTGGGGCGTCCTAAAACTGGGCCTGAGGATCGTTTTTCATTGAAACACATTTTACCCACGCTTTCTGGGCTCCTCGGTCAAGAAGTAAAATTTGCCCCTGACTGCATAAGTGATGGCGCCTTTGACCTTTCCTCACATTTAGAAGCTGGTCAAGTATTACTGCTGGAAAACCTGCGCTTCTATCCAGAAGAGACCAAAGGAGACGTGGACTTCGCTAAAAAGCTCTCCTTTCATGGAGGCGTCTACATCAACGACGCCTTTGGTACGGCACACCGCGCTCATGCTTCAACGACGGTAGTCGCACAGTTCATGGGTGAAAAAATGTTTGGATACCTCATGAACGCTGAGGTAGAAAACGGGATGCGTGTTTTGAAAAACACCCAACATCCTTACACTGCAATCATAGGCGGCGCCAAAGTGAGCAGCAAGATTGAGGTGATTACCCATTTATTGGATAAGATCGATAACCTCATCATTGGAGGGGGTATGGCTTACACCTTCGTCAAAGCTCAAGGAGGATCTGTTGGTGCCTCCTTGGTGGAAAACGACCATTTAGAAACGGCGCTGCTGGTCCTTCGCGAGGCTGAAGCAAAAGGGGTGGTGGTTTTGTTGCCTGAGGACAGTCTGATAGCAGATGCCTTTGATAATAATGCGGCGCGGAAGGTTGCCGCTTCGAATGCCATTGAGGATGGTTGGATGGGCTTGGACGTCGGGCCTAAAGCAATTGAAACCTACCGCACTGTGATAGCGGCTAGTAAAACGATTCTTTGGAATGGCCCCTTGGGAGTCTTTGAGTTCAGCAATTTCGCTCAAGGCACCAAAGCACTGGGAGAGATGATCGCGGCATCAGACGGCTACAGCCTTGTCGGAGGTGGAGACTCAGTTGCTGCGGTAAAGAAATTTGGCTTGGGCGATCGCATGAGCTATGTCTCAACGGGAGGGGGCGCATTACTCGAATTGCTCGAGGGAAAGACTTTGCCTGGTGTGGCGGCCATCTCTAATGGCTAATCAATCGACAACCTCTTCTTCCAATTCAGGTGCAAGCCACTCTTCTGCCGCTGCGAGCCACTCTGCATCTGTCAATACAGGAAGGATCAACGGCGCAAAACCCTTGATGGAGTTGAACATCAAACTCTTTTGAGGCTCTGACTTAGAGAGGATGGGGACGTACCTATTGAGCCAGCCTAGTAGGTTGAGAACAATGGATAATATCAGCGCAATCTTGACGATTCCAAACAGTGAACCCGCTAGTTTATTGACCAACTTCAGCGCAACGAGATTGACGGCTTTCTCAACCACCTTCGCCAAGGCATACACCCCAAATACAACCGCCACAAAAGTGACGATGAAGGACGCATAGCCTAGCCATGTGCCTTTAATGTCGAACCAATCTTTTAATTTTTCAGCCGTGATTTCACTGAAGTTGGCGGCGATGTAAATGCCGGCAATTAGGGCCGCGATAGACGCAACTTCTATGATGAAGCCTTTTTGAAATCCTCTCCAAGCGGCGTAAAGAAGCGGCAAGAATAAGATGATGTCCCAATGGTTAAAATCCATGCGTCAAAGTTAGTGGCACATCGTGCTGCTCCTAAGTACATTTGACGCGATGAATGAACAGGATTTTGAACAAGCTTGGAAATCGGCCATGAAGCGCGCAGAGGAACGCTTTGGTCAGCCCATGGACCTACAAGCCTTGCTTTTCGTGATAGGGGTAAATGAATTAGGGCAAGGCCCAAGAAGGTTGAACAAAGATCAAAAGATCGATGTGATGCACATTGCCGTATGCAGTTTACTGGAGCCGTTTGGCTACTATGAATTCTTGGGTAAGGACAAGGATGGATGGCCCCATTTCGAGCGCACAGAGCGCTTACCCAAGCTTGGAGCTGAAGAACAAGAGAAGTTGATGAAGGAGGCTGTACTTACTTACATTCAAGAATGGTGACGGTCTCGCTAGAGATGTCGTCATTCTCAATTTGGATAAATCCTTCTCCACAAAGGGAGTCAACCGAGACCGTTGTAATCTGATTGGGGGGTAAACCCTGCGTCTTGATCGTCGTGTCGTAACGCACAGCGCGAACACGAAGCACAACAGGCAGCTCAAACGATTCAGTATAGACACCTAAACTGTTGGTTCTACCATTGCGGTTCACAACACAATTCGGCTCGGTACAATACAAGGTAACATGGATGCCACTTTGTGCGTCTCCCACCTCATCGATTACTTTGATTTCAGCGATTCCCGGATCTGGATCGTTGTCGCAAGCAGAAAGCGTAACAGCTACTAGAGCCAGTATTGCAAGTGAAATTCGAAGTGTTGTTTTCATAACTCGATTTCTAAAGACCGTCAAAAATAACATAATTATAAGTCGCAATTTTCACTAAACTTTGTCAACCCAACAATTGTAGTGGATTTTACGATGAGAAAAATGCTGATTATGGCCGTGTGCATTCTAGTGAATGTCATGGTTTACGGACAAGACGAGACAGGACGAACGCGGTTGGTTATTTCAACGGACTCGGGCGATATTACAGTCGAATTGTACAACGAAACCCCCTTGCACCGAGATAACTTTATCGCGCTGGCAAAGGATTCCTTTTACAATGGCACCTCCTTTCATCGGGTCATCAAAGATTTCATGATCCAAGGTGGAAACCCATCGACGAAAGAAGGAGCGGAAGGATCAAAAGATGGTCCGGGCTACACAATTCCTGCTGAATTCAATGCTGGATTCTTCCATAAAAAGGGGGCGCTTTGCGCAGCGAGACAGGGAGACAATGTGAATCCCAAGCGCGAGAGTTCAGGAAGTCAATTCTACATCGTGCACGGCGCTGTCTTTTCCGACGCTGATCTGGACATGTTCGAGAAGCGCGTGAACCAGGATCTCCGTAATCAGACGATGCAGGCGTTTTTTACCGCCGCTGAGAACAAACAATACCTCGATCGTTTTCAAGTTTGCCAGCGAGAACGCAACCAAGAAGAAATGAAGGCAGTCATGGATGAAGTGAACCCCATGATCGATGCCCGGATGGATGAAAAAAAATTCATCTATAGCGCTGAACAACGGGACACTTACGCATCCCTTGGTGGCACACCTCACCTCGATCAACAATACACTGTCTTTGGTCAAGTCCTTGAAGGGTTGGAAGTCGTAGACAAGATTGCAGCGGCCAAAAAAGAGGGCGACAAGCCTAATCCACCCATCCGCATGACGGTTCAGGTGGTTGAATAACCCTAATTTCGCTGGATGAATTTTTCTGAGCGCGTAGAGCAGTTAAAGGCAGAGCTAGATAAGGCTACCGCCAAAAACCTGGAGGAGGCCGAACAGCTGAGGATCAAATACCTTGGTTCTAAGGGTGTGTTCAAAGCCCTTTTCAACGATTTCAAGTCCGTCAGTTCCGAAGAGAAACGCGCATTGGGCAAGCCGCTCAATGAACTTAAAAGTTTCGCGGAAGAGCGCGTCGCTCAATGGAAGGCGGAGCTATCAGGGGCGGAGGTAAAGCACAAGGATATTGATCTTACACGGCCTGGAATGCTCGGCAGCCTCGGCGCCGAACACCCCATATCCATCATCAAACGAGAGATCATTGATATTTTCCACGGCATTGGCTTTTCAGTGGCTGAGGGGCCCGAAATTGAAGACGATTGGCACAACTTCTCTGCGCTCAACTTTCCCCCTGAGCACCCTGCGCGCGATATGCAGGATACGTTCTTTGTAAAGAATCCAAACGGTACTGAAGATTACGTGCTCCGCACGCATACATCCAGTGTGCAGGTGCGGACGATGGAGAGTGAAAAACCTCCTATACGCATCATCGCTCCGGGCAGGGTTTTTAGGAATGAGGCTGTATCCGCCCGGTCACACTGCATTTTCCATCAAATTGAAGGCTTGTACATCGATGAGGGGGTAACCTTCGCGGACATGAAGCAAACCCTAGAATATTTCGCCAAGGAGTTCTTTGGCAAAAGTAAAATCAGGCTGCGTCCATCTTACTTTCCATTTACCGAGCCCAGCGCCGAGGTGGATGTGTATTGGGGGCTTGAAAACGAGCTCGATCACCGTATTACCAAAGGAACCGGGTGGCTTGAAGTGATGGGCTGTGGCATGGTTGATCCAGCAGTGCTCGAAAGTTCCAACATTGACCCAGAGAAATACTCCGGTTTTGCGTTTGGAATGGGATTAGAGCGGAGTGCCATGCAGCGGTTTCAAATTCCTGACATTCGAATGATCTTCGAGAACGACGTTCGTTTTCTCCAACAATTCCGCTCCGCACTTTGATCCGAGCATTTCGCCTTACCTCTCTCTTCTTACTGCTTTTTCTTGCGGGTTGTGAAGCCCTGCCCGAACCTGAAGACCCAAAACTAATCGAGGGGCTTCCAACCATGGAAGATCTTGCCGACAGTCTCCAGCTGAATGGCTCCAATGTAATCAAGTGGGTTATTCAGGACGGGGGTGTTCAACACGCTTTTCAAGACTCCGTAAACTGGCGCCGCGAATTCACCGCATTCATGCAAGACGATGTGAACCACTTGCGCTACAAGGATGCCTACGCCATTACGGATACCACCATCGGCCCCGTAAGAGAGGTGATATTCAAGGCCCTTAGCGATGGACAAGAGGTTCGCGAGATGCGCTATGTAATAGAGCGTGGGCGATTGATTGGTTTTGAGCTGCTGAAGGAAAGGTCCAACCTGCTCTCATCGTCGGCACAATCCTTCCAGTTTGACCGAAACGAGTACAGCCTTTCCATCAAGCAAAGCATCGATTGGTTCTTCCAAAACGATCAATTCATTCAAGGTTCAATCGTTCCACGCGGTGAGCTTTGGCGAGCAGTTTTCGACCTTGGGGGGGATCCATTGCCCGTTCAATGTATCCTACAAGAGGGCGCGCTCATTGTGAAAAACGACAAGGAGCTCCTTCGTTTTCCTTTAGACGAGACAAAGGGAGACTCCTTGACCTTCGCTTCGGCTTATTTCAATGCTTACTTCCGCCTGAAGAGGCTCGATGAAACCACGCTTATCGGGCGGTGGGTCAACGAAAAAAGAGACGAAAGAAGGATTACCCCTGTTCGCTTAGAAAGGGGTGTGCCATACCGGTTTCCCGTTGCCGCAACTACCTCTCATAAGCTTCAGGGCGAGCACACTTTATTATTTGCGGATGATAACGGCGACTTTACTGATTCAACGGTACTGGTCATTGAACAAACCGAGCAAGCAATCAACGGTTCAATCTTGACCGAAACCGGAGACTACCGCTTCTTGGATGGCGCCATCCGTGGCGACTCTTTTTTTCTGAGCACTATGGACGGAACCCACGCATACTTGTTCAAGGGAAGCATCAAAAACGACAGCTTGATCGGGGTTTTTTGCGCCGGTCAAACTTGGAAACAGCCGTGGGTAGCTTTGCTGAATTCCTCCTTCGAGCTTCGCGCCGCCGAATCGATTACCACCTTAAAAAACGACCGTTTCACATTCTCTTTTCCTGACACGGCCGGTCGATTGGTTTCCTTATCTGACCGTTCATTCGAAAACAAAGTGACCCTCGTTAGCGTAATGGGCACTTGGTGTTCGAATTGCTTGGATGAAACCTTATTCTTGAAGAAGGTAAGGTCGCGCTATCCGTCTGAAGATTTGGAGATCGTCGCCCTGGATTTTGAGTTGGTACGTGATTCCGCCATTGCCAAGCGCAATATCCAACGTCAGGTGAAAAACCTGCAAATCCCTTACCCTGTTTTACTCGCATCACTTTCAACCACAAAAGAAAAGGCGGCGTCAATACTGCCTGCGCTGAGCGGTGTGTTTTCGTATCCTACGTTGCTTGTATTGGATCGGCAGCATGATGTCGTAAAAATTCACACTGGATTCAGTGGCCCTGCTACGGGGAAAGCGCGCTACCTTGCGTTCGAAACGTATTATTTCGACTTGTTAGATAGCCTCGTTGGCCCATAAAAAAGCCCCGCATTTCTGCAGGGCTCAATCTCTTACTTCGTATACTCGTTTTATGCGGCTCCCGCGCCATCTGCGGCGCTTGTAACCGTGAGGCTCATAATGTCTCTGTCAAAGTGATACCAGGTGCTCTTATCCTCTCCCATCAGCTTGATTTTATCAATAATGGTTTTGGCTAAGGCCTCCTCTTCGAGTTGCTCACTTACATACCATTGCAGGAAATTGTGCGTGGTAAAGTCCTTTTCTTCCAGGCAAACTCCTACCAACTCACCGATGCTTTGGGTGACGGCTACTTCATGCTTGTACAGTTCTTCAAACAATTCTTTTACGTTATTATAATTCGAACGCGGCTGTTCGAAAGCTGGAATGACTACCTTTCCATCTCTTTCGTTCATGTACTTGACCAGCTTGAGCATGTGGAAACGCTCCTCATCTGAATGCTTATACAGAAAGCCCGAAACGCCGGCATAGCCGTTCTGCTCGGCCCAAGAAGCCATTGCCAAGTAAAAATTACTCGACAACCCTTCCATCTTTATCTGTTCGTTCAAGGCGTCTTCCACTCGTTTTGTCAGCATAATAAAATCGATTTTGGATCAAAGTTATGAGCTTATTGGAGCACATACATGCCCGGTTCAATGAAAACTCAAAATATATTCATTCTTAATAGCTTCTAAAACAGCTTCATTTGCTTTAGAACCATGTCAAAAAAAACACCCAAGAAATTAAATAAACAGGTAAAGAAGTACCGGAATCAGGTTAGCCGATTCTTTCAGGAAAACCCTTCTTCCCTGGTCAATCATAAGCAACTTTCTGCTCGTCTTGAAATCACGGATGCGATTGAAAAACAAGTCCTCGTGGCAGTAATCGAATCCATGATCAAAGATGGGTTAATCAAAGAAGAGCATCGTGGAAAGTACCGGTGGTCTGGGCCTCTTGACGAGCTTGAAGGCCTCATCTCCTTTAATCGCTCTGGAATGGCCTTCGTTGAGATCCCTGGATATGCCAGGGATGTGATGATTCCTGAACACTACACCGATCGAGCGCTCCACGGAGACCTCGTTCAGATCAGGCTCATCAGCGGTAAAAAATCAGGGGGGCGCCCAAAAGGCAAGGTCATAAGCATCGTGGAACGAGCACACGAGACCTTTCCGGCCATCATCTTTAAGAACGAAGGTCGCTTCTTTGCTATGCCTGATAACCCTAAGATCTCTATTGATTTTTTCATTCCGACAGAAGACCTCAACGGGGCTAAAGAGGGTGAAAAAGTAGTGGTCCAACTCATGGACTGGGAAAACATTCGTATGAATCCCAAAGCCAAAGTCACTGACGTATTGGGAATGCCTGGTGATATGCGCGCTGAAGGAGATGCTATTCTCGCCCAATTTGGATTTCCCCTTCGCTTTCCGAAGGATGTTGAAGACGAGTGCGCGGCACTGCAAATCGAAATCACCGAAGAAGAGATTGCTCAGCGCAGGGACCTGCGAAAGACCTTAACCTTTACAATTGATCCAGCAGATGCAAAGGATTTTGATGATGCCATATCCTATCGAAAACTAGAAAATGGAAACCTCGAAATCGGTGTACACATCGCAGATGTCACGCACTACGTGCGGGAAAATACAGCCCTGGAAAAGGAGGCGCAAAACCGAGCAACCTCTGTCTACTTAGTGGATAGAGTTATTCCAATGCTTCCTGAGATGCTCTCCAACCAAGTCTGTTCACTGCGTCCAAAAGAGGAAAAGCTGACCTTCTCCTGCATCTTCGAAATAAATGAACAGGCCCAAGTCCTTGATACCTGGATAGGGAAAACGGTAATCTATAGTGACCATCGCTTCGTATATGAAGAGGTGCAAGATGTGTTAGAAGGAAAGGCAGAAGGTCCTTACAAAGATGAGTTGACCCAAGTCAACAACTTGGCAAAACAGCTTCGTTCTGAGCGGATGAATAAAGGCTCCATTGCCTTCGAAAAGGCCGAAGTAAAATTCAAACTCAGCGATGATAAGAAGCCTATTGATGTATTCTTCAAGGTTCAAAAAGATGCACACAAGCTCATTGAAGAATTCATGTTACTGGCTAACAAGGCGGTAGCCATTAAGGTCGGGAAAAAGACCAGCAACCATGATCAGGCCAAGACCTTTGTCTACCGTATCCACGACCGACCTGATCCAACAAAATTGAAAGACCTGGCCGATTTCATCAAACGATTTGGCTATCGGGTAGATTTCAATACCCCAGAAAAGGTCGCCGCATCCCTGAATAATTTACTCACTGAAGTCAAGGGTAAGCCCGAGCAAAACATCATCGAAATGCTCGCCATCCGCACCATGGCTAAGGCTGAGTACTCAACCCAGAACATCGGCCATTTCGGGCTGGCCTTTCCGTACTACTCCCATTTCACATCTCCCATTCGTCGCTATCCTGACATGATTGCACATCGCTTGTTGTTCAGTTATTTGAACGGTGCCAACGCGGTAAAAGAAGGTGGTATCGAAAAGCTCTGTCAACACAGCAGCTTAATGGAGCGCAAGGCTACCGAGGCTGAGCGAGAATCAACCAGGTTATATCAAGTGATTTACATGCAAAGTGCGGTAGGACAGACCTTCGATGGTATCATCAGTGGCGCTACCGAGTGGGGGGTGTTTGTTGAGATAAAATCCAACAAATGCGAAGGCCTGGTTCGCTTGAGAGACATCGAAGGGGACTACTATTTCTTCGATCAAAAGAATATGCGCATTGAGGGTCAACGGACGAAGCGAACGTTTACGTTAGGGCAAGAAGTACGGATTAAGGTAGAAGCCGCTGACCTGGAAAATAGAAGAATAGACCTAAAATTGGTCTGAGCGATCAGATAAGATTCAATCGCTGTTGCAAGAGTTCTTTGTAGGATCCCCCAACAGGTACCACCTTTTTATCGTTCTCCAGAATGACATTGGAATGGTCTATTTCCTTGATTTTATCCATGCGCACGATGAAGGAACGGTGAACCCTAATGAAATCCTTCTCAGGCATTTTTCGTTCGATGTCTTTCATCGTTGAGTGAATGGTATAGCGTCTTTCGGCGGTGTTGATCACAACATAATCCTTAAGTGCCTCAATGAAGAAAATGTCGACGTAGCGAATTTTAACCAGGCGTTGATTGGCCTTTACAAACATCATGTCCGGAGAATCGTTCTTCTCTACCATGCTGTAGTACAGGTCGCGCTCCTTCTTCACTTCCAACTCTCTGCTGTGCTTGTACAAAGCAATTTCGATTGCTGTTTGGATGTCTATTTCTTTAAACGGCTTTATGATATAACCGAAAGGTTCTGACTCTTTCGCCCGGTCAACTGTATCTCTATCCGTATAGGCGGTGAGAAAAATCACAGGTATATCTTGTGTCTTTCTAATGATACTGGCGGCTTCGATTCCGCTCATTTCACCCTTAAGCATGATGTCCATCATGATCAGATCAGGCTCCATTTCTCTGGCCTTCGACACCGCGTCTTCGCCCGAAGAAACAATGCCTACAACCTCATAACCAAGCTTTTTCAAACAAATTTGAATGTCCTTGGCGACGATGCTTTCGTCTTCTACAACTAAGATTTCCATGCTCAACGTTAGGCGGTTTTAGAGGGCAAAAGATATAAATATTTAAATTGGGGTCGGGGCTTACTCACCATTTGATTGATCATCGCTTCCTTTCACTTTCAGTTTAATGCCATCTACCTTGATTTCTACCCCTGAACTATATTCGATATTTACGAACACGCTCCCATCCCTATCATACCGTCTCCATTCCCCTTCTTTCACCCCAGAAACAAACTTACCTTCCAGCATCTTAACTCCTGAATCGTAGTACCAGACATGCTTGTCCTGTTCAACACCATCGAAATATGCTCCTTCAAATCGCAGAGCATCATTGGACAGGAAGTAGTGTTTCCAAACCCCTTGTTTCAACCCCCCTTCATACATTCCTTCTTCATGATGATCCCCTACCTCTATGAACCATTCTCCCTCTTCTTTTCCATTGACATATTCCCCTTTCGTAATCACATTTCCTGAGTCTGAATACTCGATCAGCCATCCGTTTTCCTTTCCAATGGAAAAGGTCTCTTTTCTCAGTAAATCCCCGGTTTCATAAAACCAAGTCCATTCTCCGTCTGGCTTTCCTTTGGCGGCATAAGTTCCTTTTTGCTGTACTTGACCATTTTGAAAATAATACACCCAGGATCCTTTTTTATATCCTTCCTGATAATCTCCTACAGCCTTTAACTCACCCCCTTCATAGTAATACTCACGCCAACTACCTATGCGCAATCCATCCGTAGTCATATCACCCTCTGCCAAGCGTAGACCGTTACGAAACACTTTCACACTATCAATCTCCCCAGCTAAGGCATACCAAATATGTGTTCCATGAGCAACACCTTCTCTATAGGTTCCTCTGAACCGAATTTTGCCGTCGCTGTCCGGATAGAACTTTTCTCTCACCTCTAAATCAGCGAGTTCCTCCGCGTCAGTGATCATTTTTCCTTTATCGAACTTGTAGGTTACCTGGAGCATTCCTTTCTTAGAATACTCCTTCCAATATCCATTCCTCCTGTCGTTGGAATACCTACCCTCCGATCTTACCGTACGGTCTTCATAAAACTCCTTCCACAAGCCCTCCTTATCTCCTTTTGCGTCTTTTCGATTGATTTTTTCTTGCTTGATGAAAATCCCATTCTTGTAGGTGGTGATGGTAATTATATCCCCTTTATCATTGAATTCATAAGACAATCCATCTTCCGCTCCCTGATGGTAGGTGGTCTCTGTTTTTACAGCACCATTGGAAAAATAAGTGTATCCAATGCCTTGTCTTTTGTCTTCAGCATAAGGAATACTTGAAGTTAGAAAACCCTCTTTATCAAACCGCTTGGTAATGCCCCTGCGCTTTCCTTCTTCGTACCGAATTTCTTCCAGGAGGATTCCTTCTTCGTTGTAAAATTTCCAGACGCTATCTAGGGCATGGCCCGTTCTATTTCCTTCGGATTTGAGAATTCCTGTTTCGAAATAATTTTGCCAATACCCCTCCGGTTTTCCATCCCGCAAATTTCCTTCACTGGATAATACCCCGCTATCGAAATAAAATCGATTGTATCCATTCGGATCCACGGGTCGGTCTTGGGCATCAACATCATCGACCAAAAGTAGACCGACGAAAACGACGAGAAGGAAAAGGTATGTTCTTTCTTTATTCACTTAAACAATAACTACTATACTTTAAAAGAATCTATTACTACTATAAAGGCTGTTAGTTCTGTGCAAAGATTTATGCTGTTTAATTAGGTGGAATGAGTTTTCATTTGAAATGAACAATTGATGAACATTCATTAGCCTCATGACCAAGCAATTTACCACTTTATTGACAACCTGTTAGTGGAGTATTAACGCAAGGGAAATCATAAGATTTTATTCAAAAATTGAAAGCGGTGGTTCATAAACATGGTTGGCAAATGGAACAACTTTCGGTTGTTTTTCTCAACCATGATTTCCCTTAACTAAATCGTTGGATTATAAAAAAAATCTTATACCCAGTAATGAACAAGTTATCAGAACTAATCTCGAAGGATACATTTGCCCAATAAGATTAATAGGACATGAAAGTAGCAATTGGTTGTGACCACGCAGGGTACGAGTTAAAAGATCATTTGATCGCCGTATTGAAGGAGGGTGGGGTTGAAATAAATGATCACGGCACCAATGGTCCTGATAGTGTGGATTACCCTGATTTTGGGCATGCGGTATGTTCAGAGGTAGAAGCAGGGGAGGTGGACTTTGGAATTCTCATTTGTGGAACGGCAAATGGAATGGCAATGACCGCAAATAAGCATGCGGGCATTCGTTGTGGACTGTGTTGGACACCGGAAATTGCCAGCTTAACCAAGCAACATAACAATGCCAATGTGATTGCCTTACCGGCCCGTTTCCTTTCCTTGGATGAGGGGTTGAATATCACTAAAGCATACATGGAAGCGACCTACGAGGGAGGGCGCCACCAGAAGCGGATCGACAAAATAGCTTGTTGATTTCATTGATATGGCAATCTATCGACAAGACCTTTCCCGGGCGTATTCCCGTACTGCACGGTTTCGGTCGGTAACACCCCTAGTGCGCGTTCCTTTTCTTGAAGAGCGATGGAAGTGTCAGCTCTACGTGAAGTGCGATCAGTTCCAGGAGATAGGCGCGTTTAAGATAAGGGGTGCAGCAAACTTTGCCTTGCAACTGAGCGATGAAGAAAGAAAGAAGGGGTTAGTGACACATAGCTCTGGAAATCACGCGCAAGCCGTTGCCTTCATGGCGAAACAGTTGGGCGTGAAAGCCTTTATTGTAATGCCAGACAATTCGAACAGGGTGAAGATTGGAAATGCGGAGAAGTGGGGAGCGGAGATAAGCCTCTGCGCACCAACGATAGAGGCACGATTAGCTGCCGCAGAGAGGTTGGCTGAAACAACAGGAGGACGCATAATACCACCCTTTGACCATCCCTGGATTGTTGCCGGACAAGCTACTTGTGCCATGGAGGTGTTTTCTGAATGGAACGATGTTGATGTATTGGTTGCTCCGCTGGGAGGAGGTGGATTATTGGCTGGCTCAGCGTTAGCGGCAAAGCACTTTTCAAACAGAACAAAGATCATTGGGGCCGAACCAGAGCAAGCCCAAGATGGCTACCTTGGATTTACATCAGGCGTTCGGGAAGAGAGGGTCACCGCAAATACCGTGGCAGACGGCCTGCGAACGACGGTGGGCGTGACACCCTTTCAGATCATTAAGGATGAGGTACAGGACGTTTGGTTAGCGCCAGAAGATCGTATTGTTCCTTGGATGTATACGATGTGGAAGGAAACGAAATTGCTCATGGAGCCTTCTTCGGCGGTTCCGTTTGCCGCGATGGAAGAGCACCAAGAGAAACTGCGCGGAAAAAAGGTAGTGGTAATTATTACAGGGGGAAACGTAGATCTAGCTCATTTGCCAGTCTTTTCTACCTGAACGCTCATCGGTGTTGCGCTCTTTGCAATAGCCTCGATTTCTCGAATCAAGGGAGCTTTATCAAATTGAGGGGCATATGCATATCCCTCCACCATGTATTGGAGCCCGTTAGCGGGGTTGTAGAAGACCAAGCTGTAGAAGGGGCCTCCCATGAAATAGCCCTCCATACGCCAGAGACCTCGAATCTCCTTTGCTGTTAAACCTTGGAAGGTGATCAAGTTGGACTTTGGCTGGAGGAAACGGTCGCTGATGCTCATGTGGCTATTTTTTGGACCACTCACATACATTTCATTGACGCTGGATTTCCATGCTAAAAGGCTCGAATCTGAAAAATCTGCGGTATCGGTATAAGGCCGAGAATAGATCATTAGTCCTTGGCTAATCGTATGCTGATAGCCGCCCAACGGTTTGGTTTGATCAAGCCGTAACCAAAGGAAGCCATCCTTTTCTACAGCCACCTGAAACTTGTCTTGCACAACAAGCTCTAGCCCGGTGATTTCACGAATTTTATCCTTCATATCCTCTTTGCCGAAATCCTTGTTTCTACTGATCAATCGATCTATTTCTGCCTCATGGAAAAGGGCCAAAATTTGGCCCATTCGGCTATCCAAGACACCGCTGAGTTCCTCCAGGTTTTGGAGGTTGATCACAATGAAAAGTTGCTGACGCGCGTACACATCTCGACGCACTTGAACGGCGGTTTTTTGCTTGGGATGCACCTCGATCTTTAGGATGTTGCGATGGGTGCGAAACATGTCGTTGAAGCCCTGTTCTTTTAGCTCCACACGTTTCAAGAGTAATTCATCTTGAGGAAGGCCATACATGATTACATTCATCGCCTTACCAATGGCGTCACGGTAGGATGTGGTCCACACTTGCGAGGGCGCAACGACGACCACCTCCCCGGTGTTGCCACTGTTTCTAGGAAGCGTGTCTTGCCGACTAGCTTCTCCACACCCGACGAGAAGAATTACGGATAGAATGGAGATGAAGAGGAGGCGCATCATGAAGTTTTTCCGATGACAATCTTTTGGCCAGGCTTCATGTTATTGAAGTTGACTTGGCTGTTCCATCGCTTGAGGTCGCTGATGCTCAAACCGCGCGCTTTTGCAATGTCCCACAACGTGTCTCCCGGCCGGATGCTGTAGTAGACATTGTCTCCGTCCTCTTCGATTTTCGCAGGGGCCTGTTTCGGTTGAGGAGGGGCGTGCTGCACCTGGTCGGCGTATAGAACGAGTTTTTGGCCTGGCTTCAGTGATGTACCGGACATACCGTTCCAATACTGAATCTGGCGCACACTGCAGCCATGACGACTCGCGATCTTACCTAGGTAATCTCCTGATCGAACGGTATAGTAGATCACATCTTGAGGAGCTTCAAGCGAGCCATCATCTGTTTCAGACCTCGATGCGATCAAAGCAGAAATAGTGTCTTCATTGGCGATCCAGAGGTTAAGTTTTTCTTTTGGCAGATACAGCGCGGTGTATTCATCATAGCCTGGAACCACGTTGAGACGGTACGTCGGGTTCAACAGCGATACCGTCTCTACATCCATCTCCAACAGCTCTGCGATTACATCGAAAGAGACCTTTTGTCGCACATGTACGGAATCGATTTCATACGACCGAAACCCGCATTGTTTTGGATATATATAATGATCTTCTGCGTGCTCAAAGAGGTAGTTAACAGCAATGAAAGCAGGGACATATCCGCGCGTTTCACGCGGAAGGAAGGGGTAAATGTCCCAGTAGTCCTTTTTACCGCCGCTCCGTCTGATTGCTCGAGCGACACGCCCTTCGCCGCAATTATAGGCGGCGAGCGCAAGGTTCCAGTCATCAAACATCTCATAGAGGTAGGAGAGGTATTTAGCCGCCGCCTCTGTTGAACGAACGGGGTCTGAGCGCTGATCTACGTAAGAATTGATTTGGAGACCAAACACCTTTCCGGTGCCGTACATAAATTGCCATAGGCCAGTAGCTCCTGCCCGACTTCGAGCTTTGGGGTCCAGTGCGGACTCTACTACCGAGAGGTATTTCAACTCTAAGGGCAGCCCATAACGATCAAAGGTCTCTTCGAACAATGGAAAGTACTGGTCGGATCGACCCAGACAAGTAGCGCTCAATTCTCGCCTCTTGGAAACGTAGAGGTGAATGAAGGCCTCCACGACGCTATTGTAGGAAAGGTCAAACGGAGTATGTGCGTCCATTTCGAGCAACCGCAAACGATAATCCTCCCCCGTAAACGTAGGAAGTGAATCCGGCAGAAAGAGCTCATCTGCGGAAAGGAGTTCATCCGTAAAAACCAGAAGGTCTTCGTAATAGCAGAGGATCGCACTATCGATGCGCGCCGCTTCTTCAATATCGCGAAGTACCAAAGTAGAATCTTTGGTATCTTCTCGAGTGCTATCACTGATCAAGCCAGAGGCTATAGTGGTTGGCCCGAGGGCGCATATTGCGATCAAAAGAAAGAAGGATCTTTTCATAAAGGTCATGTGTTGCACACCAAATGGCTTAAGCCCAAAGATGGGTATGAATTATCCGCTGAAAGCAAGTGAAAGGTTACCCTTATCAACGAAAAAATGTTAGCCCGGAATCAAATCAACGACGCAGCGCGGAACAATGTTGCCTCATCAAAGGATCGACCGAATAATTGCAATCCAAGTGGGAGCCCTTCATCGGTGGTTCCCATAGGAACCGTAATGGCTGGGTTTCCGGAGAGATTCGCCTGAACTGTGAAGATATCTTCCAGATACAAGGCGATGGGGTCATTGGCTTTTTCACCCACCTTGAATGCCGGGTGCGGTGTGGTCGGGGAAATCAGAAAATCTGCCTTCTTTAAGATGTCGTCGGTTGCGTCTTTGATCAACCGACGCACCTTCTGGCCTTTTGTGTAGTAGGCGTCATAGTACCCTGAGCTCAAGACGAATGTTCCAAGCATAATACGGCGCTTGACCTCTGCCCCAAAACCTTCTGTTCGGCTATTAAAATATGTCGTCGGAATGTCTTGCGACGCCTCACTACGCCTTCCGTAATGCACACCATCGTAACGCCCAAGGTTGGAAGATGCTTCAGCTGTAGTCAGCACATAATAGCAAGGAACCAAGTGTTCGAGATAGGGAAAAGAAGTGCTGATTACCTCATGCCCAGCTGCGCGTAGCGCATCTAGTTTTTCAACAAACAAGGCCTTGGTTCGAGGATGCAAACCAGGGCTGTTCATCACCTCTTCGTAATAGGCGAAGGTGAATTTATCTTTTGCCGAAGGCGATTCGTGTACCAACCTAGAGGAGCTGGTAGCGTCCATTTCATCTCTACCCGCCATGATTTGGTAAACCAACTCTGCGTCGTGCACATTCTTCGTGAAAGGACCAATTTGGTCAAAGCTTGAGGCGAAAGCGATAAGGCCGTACCGGGAAACGCGACCATAGGTTGGCTTCATGCCCACTAGTCCGCAAAACGCCGCGGGCTGACGAATGGAACCACCGGTGTCTGAACCAAGGCTTACCATACATAGGTCTGCAGCCACAGCTGCGGCGCTTCCACCGGACGATCCACCAGGAACGAGCGCCTCATTGATAGGGTTCTTAACGGGCCCATAAGATGAGTTCTCGTTGGAACTGCCCATGGCAAATTCATCACAGTTTAATCTACCGAGGATGATGGCGTCTTCGTCGATCAAACGTTGAATCGCAGTAGCGGTGTATACGGACTCAAATCCATCTAGAATTTTCGAGGCAGCGCTGACCTTATGACCCTGATAGCACATATTGTCTTTGATCCCGATGATGGCACCGGCCAACTTGCCCATCGGTTTGCCGGAGGCGACCTTGTCGTCAATGCGCTTGGCTGTAGCGAGCGCAGAATCGTTGAACACCTCTAAAAATGCATTGTAGCGATCACCGGCTAAGGCGCGCTTCAAGTATAGTTCTGTGAGTGACGTAGCAGAGAAGCTTCCCGCGAGAAGCTCTTCCCTTGTCTTAGAAAGGTGGGTGAATGTGTAATTCTCCAAAGTTGGCCTTTGCTTAGTCTTTCAGGTCGTCCTTTGAGTCAGAATCTTCCTTCGTGGCATCTTTGAATTCCTTCATACCCTTGCCGAAGCCTCGCATGAGTTCAGGGATCTTTTTACCACCAAAAAGAAGCAGAAGTACTGCGATGATCAGAACGATTTGCCAAGGTCCTATGCTACCCATGATTCAATTTTATTTTGCGAAAGTAAAAAGAGATAGTGACGTAAGTAGAGTTCTCCATGCTTCAGCCCATCATTTGTCCAGGACCTTCGGAACTTTGAAATAATCGCTGTCGTGGGAAGGGCCGTTTTTCAGCGCCTCAGATTGAGACAATGCTTCACCCACTTCGTCTTTGCGCAGCTGTAATGTTTCTTCCGTCATGTAGACCAAAGGAGCCACGCCATCTGTGTCAAGACTGTTGAGCTTTTCAACAAACACAAGCATCTTTTCCAAGTCCCTTTTGATGTTGTCTCTTTCTTCCCCGTCAAAATTGAGGCGAGAAAGGTCAGAGAGTTTGTCGATGGTTTTATCCGTTACTTCCATACAGTTCAATCAATGGCGCTTCAATGACCGCAAAGGTATCATTGCGCAGGTCACTGGCACTCTTGTCCTTATAGTCGACAGGATAAATGGCGGGGTGAATAATCACCCTTGAAGGGCCGGGACCACCCAAGTTGCGCAACACAGGGCCGGCCTGCAGGCGCTTGAAGTTGTTTAGGAAGGTGACGGGCACAATGGGGATGTTCTTTTCGAGGGCTAATTTGAACGCGCCGTTTTTGAACATCTTTAGTTTAGGTGCCGAAGGGGGAATCGTGCCTTCAGGAAAGATCACAATGTTATGACCCTTATCTAACTCATCCTTCGCTCGCTCATAGGCTGTTTTTGCCCCAGTAATACTAGCGCGATCCACCGAAATGTTCATCCCCTTGCTAAAGAAGATGTGGAACAAAGGCCAATCGTTGAGCTCCATCTTCCCCATGAAAATGAAGTAATCTTTGAACGTGCGGTACATCGTTATGATGTCTACGTAAGAGCTGTGATTCGGACAAATGATGAAGGGCTTATCAGGAAGCGGTGCAAGCGTCTTGACGTCCATCCAGATTCCAGGCATGCTTATCAACCACCAGGCCCAACGTTGCATAAACTTAAAAGCTCCCGGCCAACGCTCTTCTTTGCTAAGCAAATAGTTGAGCACCGGATAAAGTAAAATCATTGTGCTCACGAAGAACATAAGGAACCAAACCTTCCATAAGACCCGAAGGGGTTGAAGTACGTAGTGCATCGGCGCAAAGGTATGCGGATTTGAACGGGAGAAAGGTAAGTTTCGCAGGGAATCAAGGGCCGCAAAGGCACAATTCAATTCATCACCGTTACATTTGGGCAAAAATTTACCAATGGCGAGGATTCTTACAGGCATTCAGGCGACGGGAGTGCCCCACTTGGGCAACATCCTTGGGGCGATCAAACCTGGTATCGCGATGTCTAAGGACCCTCAAAACGAAGCCTTCTTTTTTATTGCCAACCTGCATTCTTTGACGGCGATCAAGGATGCGGAGCAGATCCGCGAGAACACGTACGCGGTGGCCGCCGCTTGGTTGGCGTTTGGCCTGGACACACAAACCAATGTCTTCTATCGCCAAAGCGATGTGCCAGAGGTCACGGAGTTAATGTGGCACCTCAACTGCTTCACCCCATTTCCCATGCTAAGCAATGCGCACAGCTTCAAGGATAAAAGTGAAAACTTAAGCGATGTGAATGCAGGGCTTTTCACGTATCCAGTGCTCATGGCTGCGGACATTGTGCTGTACGATGCGGATTTTGTTCCTGTAGGAAAAGACCAAAAGCAACACCTAGAAATGGCCCGGGATATAGCCGGGGTATTCAATCACCGATACGGCGACGTGCTTGTCTTGCCTGAACCCTCCTTTGACGAACGCGTCATGATTGTGCCAGGCACGGATGGGCGAAAGATGAGCAAGAGCTATAATAACTTCCTCAATGTTTTTCTTCCCGAGAAGCAGTTGAAGAAGCAGGTGATGAGCATCATTACCGATAGCACCCCCCTCGAAAAACCGAAAAATCCAGACACCTGTAATGTATTCGCCTTGTATTCACTTATGGGCAGCGATGGACAGGTGGCGGACATGCGTAAGAAGTATAAATCGGGCGGGTTTGGCTACGGCCACGCGAAGAGCGCACTCTTAGAGCTGCTAATGGATCAATTTGCGAAGGAGAGAGCCGAGTTCGATCGATGGATGAACGACAAGGCCGCCTTGGATTCTGAGTTGTCTAAAGGCGCTGAGAAGGCGCGCAAGGTGAGCGCTGCTACCTTGGGAAGGGTGAGAAAGGTGTTGGGCTACTGAGTCTCTAGGCCGTGCTTTTCGGAGAACTTTTGATACAGCTCGGTTTGGTGATTGGTCAGGTCGATCATCTTTCCCTCGATGAAAGCTTGTGTCACACGGTTTGTTGTGATGTCCAATGGATCACCGTCTGATAGGAAGAAGGTTGCCGACTTACCGGGCTCCAACGTTCCATAGCGCTCCCCCACCCCTGCCAACGCTGCTGGAATTTGCGTTAAGCATCGTATCGCTTCTTCATAAGGCAGTCCATAGTGCACGGCGGTACCTACTTGAAAAGGAAGGTTCCTGCTTAACATGGCCTCCATATCTCCATTTGTAGCAAAGGCAACATTTACCCCGTCGCTTACTAGTTTGCCGGCCAGCCAATATGGCTCTTCTATTGGAGAGTCTGGGTGAATAGGGAGTTTATGAACGCGATCAATAATGACCGAAATGTCGTTTTCCCTCAACTCTGTGGTTACCAAATGCGCTTCAGCCCCGCCGACAATTGTGACTTTTTTCAGATCGTACTTGCGCACAAATTGGACTACATCAAGAATGTCACGCGCCCAATTGGCCCGAATGTACAAGCGGTCACTCCCTGAAATAACACCGGCCAAGGATTCAAAGCGCAAGTTTTCGGGCTGTTTGTTTGCCAATGCTTGGTAGGCCTTGGCCTCTTCAAAATAGGAATGGACCTCCAATAGACTCTCCTGGTATTTTTTATTCGTTTTAACAGGGCCAGGCTCTGCCCACCAGCCCGTTTGTCGATAACGCTGAGGCCAGTTCATGTATACGCCCTCGTCTGCTTTGACCGTGGCGTCTTGCCAATTCCAACCATCAAAATGCACCAGAGATGAGCTTCCAGAGATTGTGCCGCCTACAGGCGCGATCTGCGCCATCAAGACGCCGTTGGTTCTTACGGTCGCGATGATTTTTGATTCTGTATTGAAGGCAGGAAGTGCGCGGACATTTGGGAGAATGTCACCTGTCTCATCGAAATCATGCGTGGCGTTCACTTGGTCGATCTCGGTCAGCCCGAGTCGACTGTCCATCACGATAAAGCCAGGAAAAACCTGCTTGCCTTCGGCGTCAATGATCAAGTCGTAATCGGATTCATTTATCCTTGAAGTATTGCCGTCGGCCACGCGAGAGAACTCTCCGTTTTGAATTTCGATGTAAGCGTTATCTAACACCTCTCCATTGCCAATATGAGCGGTGGCATAACGGATCAGAATGCGCTGATTTGATGATTGACTGGGGCTTGGAGTTTGCCCAACCAGGAGCCCAGAGGCTAGCATCATTAAGGCGATATGGAGCAGCGACTTCATTCTTGGTCGTAATTTTCAATGATGGTATCGCAGTGGTATTGCTTGTCTTCTTTGGCTTGAATGGCCTGCTTCTTTTGACCTTTGGCCTGTAGCATCTTTTCAATGATGCGCGTTCGCTCCGCCGCAATGGCCATTTTCAATCGCTCCTGATCGTTTGCGTCGAAGTATTTTATCCCCTCAATGTACGTCTGATCGGGATGGGCATATACCGACAGTGGGTGGCCGTTCCAAACAACGAGGTCGGCATCTTTCCCGGCTTCTATGCTGCCCATGCGATGATCTAAATGCAGCAATCGCGCTGGATTGATGGTCACCATGTTGAGGGCTTGTTCTTCGCTCATGCCGCCATATTTGATGGATTTGGCCGCTTCTTGATTTAATCGCCTTCCCATTTCTGCATCATCGGAATTGATGGCCGTAATCACGCCCACTTGCGCCATGATGGATGCGTTGTAAGGGATGGCGTCAGAAACTTCGTATTTGTAGGCCCACCAATCTGAAAACGTTGATCCCCCCACACCGTGTTCTACCATTTGAGGGGCCACTTTATATCCTTCTAGAATGTGGGTGAAGGTGTTTACGTTGAAGCCAAAGGAATCAGCAACTTGCATCAGCATTAAGATTTCCGACTGCACATAGGAGTGGCACGTGATGAAGCGCTCTTTGTTTAGAATTTCAACCAAGGCCTCTAATTGGAGGTCTCTTCTTTTGGTTGGAGGAAGGATGGTAGCTTTTGTTCTGCTTTTTGTTTCGATAAGAGATGAAGCGGGCGCGGTTGAGGCGTATTCCTGCGCCCTCGTAAATGCATCTACATACATCTGCTCTACCCCCATTCTGGTCAAAGGAAATCTTCCCTTTGGATCTGGTGAGCTCGATCGTTTTACGTTTTCACCCAGGGCAAACTTGATGAATCCGACAGCATCGTCAATCAGCATTTCCTCTACGCTGGCGCCCCATTTCAATTTTATCAATGCGCTCTGACCGCCAATGGGATTGGCGGAACCGTGTAGCAATTGAGCCGCGGTCACCCCACCCCCTAATTGGCGGTAGATATGAATCGAAGAAGGATCGATTGCGTCCTTGATGCGTACTTCAGCAGATGAAGCTTGGGCCGATTCATTTACCCCACCGCGCAGCGCTATGTGCGAGTGCTCATCGATCATGCCGGGGGTCACATGCCGTCCTTTGGCGTCGATGCGTTTAAGAGAGGAGGGATACAACACCCCGCTACCGACCAGCTTGATCTTGCCATCTTCTACCCAGATGTCTGCCTGTTCGAGTGTTCCAGTGTCGGCGCAGGTCCAAACCACCGCGTTTGTTATGACGAAGGAGTTTTCTGTTGAAAGACTATCCCAGCCAAAAGCACGATTGGGGTGGGAGAGTATTGGGATGGATAGAACACTATCGCTTGTGGAGGCTTCCGAGTCCTTTGAAAGAGGCTTCGACTTCCGATCTTTTACCGCCGCCCAGGAAACCCATTGGCCTTGGTTGTTGGTGCCTTTACCATCCGCTATTGTTCCTCCCAGGCTAAACTTTCCTGAGAGCTGGTAGAGGATGGACGGGTTCTCCTCACCTGCCATCATCACCAGGGTGATAAGGTCGTTAGAGATCTCGACGCGGGCTTCGATGGGTACATCGCTTTCTTTTCCCTTTACGGTGGCCTTCACACCTTTTTCGCCAATGGTTTTAATGTCGAGCAGGTAGTCGTCTTCTTGAACAACCAGGTTGTAAGACCCGATGAGCGCTGTGTTGATTTCAGGTTTGTCGTAAACCTTCACCCCTTTGTTCCAATGTTCTAAAACCTTGAAACCATCATCGGTAAAGTCGCCGTTGGAGAGAAAGAAATTCGCCAGCTTACCTGGTTCGAGCGTTCCGGTTTGATCTTGTACATGAAGAAAGTCAGCGGGAGAGGTGGTCAGCGCAGCGAGGACTTGACCATGGCTCAAACCGCTTTGCGTGATCTTTTTCAAACCGGCTAGAAAGGCCTTGTGTGTACGAATGGTGTCTCGTGTTAGGGCTATGGTATGGCCCGCCGTAGCTAAGAAATAAGGGTTGAAAGGTGCCGCTTCCCAGTGCTTTAGCTGCTCCAACGAGACCATCCTTGCATCTAGCGGGTCTTGGATGTCAAAGGGCTTGGGAAAGGAGGTTGGGACGATGATCTTCTGAGGAGCGCGGAGGTGATCTCGGATCAAGTACTCTTTGCCGTTTCCTTTCAGGATGAATGTTTTGTCGAACTCAGCCGCCAAGTCGCCAACGTTTCGATAGGATAGTTCATTCCCCAATTCGAAGATGTTAGGAGCTTGGTTCGCTTGATTCAAAGCCCTGAGCGAAGCATTGACCTCTTTACGTGGCGCTGAAGAGGCATACCACTGAGCGTCGAGCATCGTTTGCCGAAATAAGGCTATGGCGCCAATGTGAGAACTCGGATAATCGAAGGTGCTGTTGCCCTTGCTAAAGCTGTAGTGCGCTGAACTCTGCGGAAGGATCAGCGACTGATTTGCTTGGTCAATGCCTATATGAAACAAAGCGCCAGTGCCTCGCATGATTCCGTCGCGTTCGTGCACGTTCACTACGCCAATCCCTCCTGCCAGCCAATCTTCCTTTACTTTCTTGTCGATTGGAAAGGTGGGGGCGTATTGAAACTCAGGATGGATCGCTGGGTTCCAATTGCTGGCCGTATTGACCACCGAAGGAGTCTTTTTATCACCGCGCGTGGGCTTTTTGAAGTTGAATCCGGCATACGCATCAATGAAGGAAGGGTAAATAGTCTGTTCCGCACAGTCATGCACAACGGTGCCGGCGGGAATTTCAACTGCCTTTCCACAGGCGACGATGCGACCATCTTGAATGAGCAAGGTGGCAGAGTCCATCGTTTGCTCCGGCGTAATGTGCACCCTTGCGTTGGTAAAAGCGTTGTAGACCATGCGCACGTCATGAACACCATTGACAGGATGGGTCTCTTGCGCCAAAGAGATAGTCGTCCACAAAACCGCGCTCAGAAGAAGAAGGGTGTGCCTCATATAAGTCGCCAAAGTTAATTGCGTTCCTCAAGCAAACTGTTTGCTTGGAAAATGGTTTAAGAACAGGCTTGTTCACATACGCTTTGGCGTTGATGCATAGGCCATATACTTTTGCGCACCAATTCAATGACATGATAGCAGGCCTTAATCACATCCACAGCTCATTCCGCTACTTGGTTTTACTGTTCATATTGTTGGCGTTGTTTGACGCCCTCATCGGTTTAAGCAGCGGCAAAGCCTATAAAAAATCGAGTAAATTATTCGCGTTAGGAGGCTTGATCCTTTCGCATATCCAATTGTTGGTCGGTCTCCTACTTTACTTCATGGGGGCGAAAGGTTTGGCGCTTTTTGCTGAAGAAGGCATGATGAAGGATGCTACGATGCGATTCTTTGCCGTAGAACATATTTCCATGATGATCATAGCAGTGGCATTGGTCACAGTTGGATACAGCAGGTCAAAGAAGCAAGACGATTCCACGAAGAAATTGCGAACGATCGCCATTTTCTACGGCATTGCCATCGCGATCATCTTTGTGATGATCCCCTGGCCATTCTTAAAGGAATTTGGAAATTGGTTCTAGTGCATAGCGCCATTAGGGCTCACCAGATTACATATTCAACACAATGAAAGAACCGTTTTCTACAAAAGGTGAAGTGGAGCGTGCGGTTCTTGTCGGATTAGCGCATCGGGAGCAATCTGCCGAAAAACTGGAAGAGTATCTCGACGAGCTGGAGTTTCTTGCCACAACTCTCGGCCTTAAAACGGTGAAGAAGTTTACGCAAACATTGGACATGCCAAACCCAGCCACCTTCATAGGCTCAGGTAAGTTGAACGATGTAAAGGCCTATGTGAAGGAGAATGACATCGATGTTGTGGTGTTTGATGACGACCTCACTCCTTCCCAAATCCGCAACATCGAAAAGGAGCTTAAGATCAAGATCTACGATCGAAGCTTGCTCATACTTGACATATTTCAATCACGCGCGCAGACATCGCAATCGAAAACCCAGGTGGAGTTGGCACGATACGAATACCTGCTCCCTCGCTTGACAAGGATGTGGACCCATCTTGAACGACAGCGCGGAGGAACCGCTACAAGGGGTGGAGCTGGCGAAAAAGAAATTGAGACCGACAGAAGAATGATCCGAAACCAGATTGCAGTCCTGAAGAAAAAGCTGGAGAAGATCGATAGGCAGATGCGCACACAGCGCGGTAACAGGGGAAGCATGGTGCGTGTGGCATTGGTAGGATATACCAACGTGGGCAAGTCTACCATCATGAACCTGATTTCGAAAAGTGACGTGTTTGCCGAGAATAAATTGTTTGCCACCTTGGACACTACGGTGCGAAAAGTCGTGATTGACAATCTTCCGTTTTTAATGGCGGATACGGTGGGCTTCATCCGCAAACTGCCCCACCAATTGGTTGAATCTTTCAAGTCAACGCTTGATGAAGTGCGCGAAGCGGACATACTTCTGCACGTAGTGGACATTTCACATCCACAGTTCGAAGACCAGATCTTAACGGTAGAAAAGACGCTTGCGGAAATCGATTCCATCGACAAGCCAACGATCCTTGTTTTCAATAAGGTAGACCTCTACCCTGAGCCGCCAGATGAAGAATGGAAATGGGACGGGGAAGTAAAACCAGCGATACGATTAGGAGACTTAGAAAAATCATGGATGGCACGTCAAGACCACCAAACGATCTTTGTCTCGGCACACGAAAAAATCAACCTTGACAAGTTCAAGCGGACGCTGTACGACAAGGTGCGAGAGATTCACATCCAACGATTTCCGTACAATAGCTTCTTGTACCCTCTTCCTTCTGATCAATCGTAATCAGCTTCCCATGTCGCCAATCACTTGAACCGCCTCGTCAAGCATCAGGTCATTGGTGAGCTTTTTGATCCAACGCTCGTTGATCTCAGCTTTTACTGAATCAATGCCAATAGCTTCTAGGTCAGCGGCTACGTTGGTTACCTTCAACCCGAGATCGAGTTCATCCATCATCTGGTCAAAGACGTCTTCCTGCGCATCAAGCTCTTTTTGCTTTTGCGAAAACTCCTCGTAATTGAGGGAAACTTCCGTCTCATCGCGTTGCGCCTTTAGTCGCAGCGCGTTCTCCTCAATTTTCATGAACGGTGGGCTTGCTTGAATTCGGTCATCGCTTCTCTTCACGACGTCTTTTTCAGAATAGGAAGGTTTCCAAACAGTATAAGGGGTAGGTTGGATTTCATCCCATTCCATGACAAAGTCTTGTTCTTTTTCCCCCATATCGATGTATCGGTACTGCGTTGGGAATTCGATGTCGGAAGTGACGCCCCTGAGCTGTGTAGCTCCGCCGTTGATTCGATAGAATTTTTGGGTTGTAATCTTGACAGCTCCAAGGGGGCGGTACTGCGTATAGGAGGCGTTCAAACTTCTGTCAAGTTCGTAAAAGCGTTGGACCGTTCCTTTGCCAAAGGATGAATTTGAACCCATGATGATTCCTCGGTCGTAGTCTTGAATGGCCGCTGCCAAGATCTCAGAAGCGGATGCGCTGAAATGATTCATCATCACTACCAGCGGGCCGTCGTATACGACTTCCTTGTCGTTGTCGCGCATGATATCGGCCCGTGAGAATCTGCCTTTTACTTGCACTACGGGGCCATTTTCAATAAAGTGTCCGGTCATTTCAATCGCGTCTCGCAGTGAGCCACCTCCATTTCCTCTGAGGTCAAGGACGACTCCATCTACTCCTTCGGCCTTAAGCTTTAGGAGTTCGGTTTTTACATCGGCTGCAGCTGAGCGGCCGCCAAGTTTGTTGAAGTCAGCATAGAATTTCGGCAGGCGGATGTAGCCAACCGTCACCCCATTTTCTTCTATCACGGCAGACTTCGCATATGTTTCTGCCAATACAACTACATCCCGCACAATGGGGATCTCTTTGATCAAGCCATTCAACTTTTTCACTGTCAGCAAGACTTTAGTTCCCTTCGGTCCGCGAATCAATTTGACCGCATCATCTATGCGCGTATCCGTAATGTCTATAGGAGACCCTCCCTCCTGGGCTACTTTCAAAATGAGGTCACCTTCTTCCAACTCTCCCTGCAAATAGGAGGGGCTTCCCGGTACAATATTGACCACCTTGATGTAGCCATCTTTTTCTTGCAGTTGAGCACCGATGCCTTCCAACTGTCCGCTCATTGAAATGTCGAAATTCTCTTTGTCTTTCGGAGGAAAGTAACCTGTATGAGGCCCAAAGACGTTCATGACAGCGTTCAAATAAATTTCTTTCAGGTCCTCACGATTCCATTTTTCAAGACGGTCGAAAAAGCGGTCATTGCTCCGCGTCATATTCTTCCGCGCCTTGGCTTCCATTTCATCGAAGTTCATGACCGTCAACGTATCATTCTCTGCAGAAGCCTTTTCTTGCTTCCTTTCCATTTCATGAATCCGCGTAAGCGCTTCGTATTTCAGGCTTTTAAACCAGAAGGACTCCAATTCTTTGCGCGTTTTGAGATAAGGCCGTTTTTCTTCATCGAGCTCGAGGAATTCCTTTTTGGAGAAGTCAAAGGGCTCTTCCAAGATTTTAGTATAGTACTCTTTGGCCTCTTTTGTGCGGCTCATGAAAAGCGCGTAGCTCAGGTTAAAAAACGAGTAGTCGCCAGCGATAATCTGATCATCTATAGAGGTTTCAAACTTTTTTAACGCATCGATATCCTCAGACAACAGAAAGCGCTTGTTGTAATCAAGGCGCTCTAAGTAGAGGGTAAAAACATCTTTGGAAAAGGCGTCGTCAATGTTTCGGGGAGCCAGGTGATTGCTCTTTAGACTTTGCATGAGCACATCCACCAAAACCTTGTCTTTTACTTGATCGGCAGAATCGAGCGAAGCGCCTTTCTCAGCGCTCGTTTCGTAAAGAATGTAGGAACAAAAAAGTATGGCGGCTGCGGTGGACAGCAGTAGTTGAATTCCTTTGAACTTCATAATTTGGGATTGCGCGTGTGTGTGTTAACCAAACAAGGAACGGGCCAGTTTGTTACCAAATGTAACATGCCACAGATTACATTTACGCGTCTTGTATGTGAAAAGAACCTAACCATGATGAATCGTTTACTCCCCTTAATCGCCGGATTGGTGCTTGTATTTCAAGTTGCGTTTGCCCAGTCGGGGCGCGAAACGATCGATCTACAATTGATCGGTAAATCCTTTGATATCGAGAAGAATACGGACCAAAGCTTTGACCCCAACGACCTTGCGGAATGGCCGGTCATCCAAGGACGTTATTACGGCGTTGTGTCTCTCAATCAACTACCCGACAGACGAGAAAAGAAGGCCCTTCTGAAGGAAGGGGTAGATGTGATAGAGTTCCTTCCAGAGCGATTTTATCTGATTTCATTGGGCTCCGTTGAGGCTACAGCTGCTTTGCAACCCTTCGGTGTTACACATGTTGGTCCATTCAAAAACGCCTTCAGGTGGGTTGCAGATCCTGCAAGTATTCCTCTTCGGGCTATTCTCGAGGACGGACGGCTGTCACTAAACCTTTCTCCTTTTAAAGACATCGCATTGTCAACGTTTGTTGCGGCGTTGAACAAGGTGGAAGGATTGAAGGTGGAGGAAGTTAATGCAGGCTTTGGCTACGTTAATGTCAGCACCGAAGGGGGCCTTATCAAGAAGCTGGAAGAGATACAAGAGGTGCGTTCTATAGAATGGGCCTATACAGAGGGAAAAACAGAAAATTATACGAGTCGAGCGCTGGCTAGGACGCAGTTTTTGAGCTATGATAACAGCAACGACATTGCCTACAATGGAAACGGTGTGTCGGTGGCAATTCAGGACAATGGATCTATAGGTCCTCACATTGATTATCACGGACGTTTGCAGGCGCAGTTCACCTCAGATAATGAAGGCGATCACGCGGACCACGTTACGGGAACGGTGGGTGGAGCAGGAAACCTGAACCCGAGGCATCAGGGCCAGGCAGAAGGCGCAGACTTGTATATCTACAAGGCATATCCGGAGTACAATGCCCTCAGTAACCTGGATTCGCATTATTTCGAATATGATATTCACTTGACAAGCACGTCCTACAGTGATGGTTGCAATGCCGGCTATACGGCGAGGACGCAGCTGGTTGACGAGCAGAGCGTAGACTTGGAAAAACTGATTCATGTTTACTCTGCGGGTAATGCTGGAACCTCGAACTGCGGCTATGGTGCCGGCAGTGGTTGGGGCAATATCACGGGCGGACATAAAATGGGGAAGAACACCATGGTGGTTGCCAACTTGACAAATACCGAGACATTAGCTTCGAGCAGCAGTCGGGGACCCGCAACCGATGGCCGTATCAAACCCGACATCGCTGCGCAAGGAACGGCCGTAACCTCGACCATTGCAGGAAATCAATACGACACTTACACCGGCACGAGCATGGCCTGTCCAAACGTTGCAGGAAGCTTGGCCTTATTGTACGAAGCCTTTGAAGATCATCACGGCGAGCATCCTGATGGCGGGTTGATGAAGGCAATTGTTTTAAACACAGCGGAGGACCTGGGAAACGCAGGGCCCGACTTCAAGTTCGGCTGGGGACGGATCAACGCACGGCGGGCGTACTCGGTAATAGAACAAGGAACATTCATCATTGACTCCATCGCATCTGGCGCAGGAGCCAATAGCCACGAAATAACCGTACCCACAGGCGCCAACCGATTGAGGGTAATGGTCTATTGGACCGATCCAGCCGCCTCGGTATCGGCGTCCACCGCATTGGTCAATGACCTTGACCTGACGGGTTTGTCGCCTAATAATGACAGCCTACAACCGTACGTACTCAATCATCTCCCGAACGCAATTACACTGGATGAGCCCGCTGTGTTTGGCGAGGATCACCTGAACAACATGGAACAAATAGAGGTGGTCGACCCGGCGCCTGGGAACTATACGTTTGAGGTATCGCCGTACTTAGTGCCACAAGGTCCCCAAGAGTACTTCGTGGTATACTATATCGAGGAGAACCCTCTGGTCTTGACGTATCCAGTGGGAGGAGAATCTTTCGAGCCGCAGGCCTTGGAGATCATACGGTGGGATAGCGAATTATCCGGAGATTTGGCTGTAGAATACTCTGACGATGGCGGATCATCGTGGAATTCTATAACGACGGGAGTCAGTGCGGCACAGGAATACTATCAATGGACACTGCCGTTGATCGAAGGAGGAGATGTACACGTACGATTGGTGCACGACTCAGCCACCGTAGAATCCGAAAACTTTTCGATCATGAGCGTTCCCACTAACGTATCCGTTAACTGGGCTTGCCCAGATGGAATCGGCCTTGGTTGGGATCCATTGGCCTCCGCCCTGTCTTTTGACATCTATAAGCTCGGAGACAAATACATGGACTCAATTGGCAGTTCTGTGACGAATGATTTCACCGACACAACGTCCAACCCCTATAGCAATATGCTTTGGTATGCCGTTTCTGCCAACGGCCCTGATGGGGCAAAAAGTTTCAGGACGATTGCTGTGAAAAAGACTCCTGGACTTCAAAATTGTTTCTTAGCAAATGACCTAGGCGCCTTGGATGTGTTTCCGGACATTTCACACGCCTTTGCTTGTCATGGAGATGAGGTGGAAATCAGTTTTTCTGTTGAAAATGGGGGAGTAACACCCTCTACGCCATTTCTTGCGACATTGTACGGTCCGAACGGAGTCGTATTGAGTGATTCTTTCTCGACCAGCATCGCCCCTTTAGAATCCGATACGTTTATTTTCCTCAGCAATGCGGTATTGGACTCAGGCACGAATGAATACTACTTGCTCTTGGAAATGGAGGGAGACCTCAACCCTTATAATGACACGGCATGGAGAGCGTATAAAGTCTCGCCAACCCCGAGTAAGGTGCCTGTGTGGGAAGAGCATTTTGACCAGATGGCCTTAGAGTGTGACGATCAGATTTATTGCGGCGCCTTTTCTTGCCCACTTCCTGAAGGATGGATAAATGCTGAGAATGGTGTTTTCGACGACATAGATTGGCGTGTGAATAGCGGCCCGACTTTGACGGCAGCTACTGGACCAAGCGCAGACAACACGACTCAAACGGCGGCTGGAAAGTATATTTATCTAGAGGCGTCAGGAAGCTGTATAAACCAAGAGGCTATCCTCATTAGCCCTTGCATTGACCTTTCTAAAGCTTCGGATCCGATGCTCACCTTTTACTACAACATGCGTGGCTTTGATATGGGAGAATTGCACGTAGACGTGTTTGATGGAACTTCATGGCGGCTCGATCTAGCTGAGTTTACCGGGCATCAGGGCAATCCTTGGCGGTTTGTAGAAGTCGATCTCAGCGACTTCAATGGCAAAGTGATCAATGTTCGATTCAGAGGTGTCACGGATCAAGGGGCTCGAGGAGATATGGCACTGGATGATATTTCTATCGTCCATCCACCCATTGCAAACTTTGAATACGAAACGCAATCCAACGGCCAAACGGTTTTGTTCAACGACCTGAGCTTGTACGCAGAGGACATGACATTTAACTTGGGAGACGGCACAGCGGTTTTAGACTCCGTTCCTTTTTCGCATGATTATATGCAGCAGATATCCTACACCGTTAAGCAGGTGGTTTCGAACAGTTTTGGAATGGATAGCCTTTCCGTGGACATCGTTAACCTCGGTTTGGACGACGAAGAAGAGCGGCGTATAATGGTTTTCCCAAACCCAACGGGAGATAAATTGACCATACAAGGCTTGGCTGGTGCCCAAATTACCAAGGCGGAACTATGGTCCCTGGATGGCCGTTTGGTAAGAAGCGCCGCTTCGGATAAATCGGACCTTGTGGTCATTGACGTGAGGAGCCTGAGCAGTGGGTCTTACATACTCAAGTTGAATGGTTCGGAAACATCACATCATCACATCATCGTTGTGCACTGACAAAAACGTGGCATTCAACTTGCTCTTGTTGAGCAAGAAACATGGGTTTGTGAAATGGAATCTCCAGATTCCGTTTATTTGAACCGTAAAAAATCAATACACGATGAGAGCTATGAGAATTTTGATGCTGGGAGGATTTTTGATGATGACCACTTTAGTGAACGCACAACACGAAGGTGTAGCAAGCGACCGCGATGGAGTGGTGTTCTACATCGAAAGTATGCCAGTAACGCAGTACCGTCATTTGGGGACAGTGGAATGTTCGATGTTTAGCCCAGATGCGATCGACCCCCTTTTGGATCACGTTATCAAGAATGCCCGTAAGGACAATGAGGAATTTGACGCCTTGATCTTCAGATCCGGCAAGGGGCTTTGTAAAGCTGATGTAATTCAGTTTTACCGTGACCCCAAAGAAAAGCGCCGTCGTGGAGGTCGAGGTAATGAAGAACCGGTGGTAAAGGCAGAATACAAGCTATCTAAAGCACAGCCACGAAAAGGCGCGGTGGTGTATATTAAAAACAATCCTTCTAGCCCCTACACCCTCCTTGGCAAGGTCGAGACTCCTGTGACCTTTCGGTCAAATGACATAGAGGAATTGGTGGATGAAATGGTCAAGATCGCCAAGAGAGCATATCCAGATTTAGACGCTGTTGTTATCATGGAAGGAACAGAGCTTCGGAAAGCCAGCGCAATTAAATACAAGTAAAAATCAACCTTAAGGCTTAAATTTTCGTCTTACCTTTCGGTAAATGATCACGGAAGACGTAATACAGGCCTGCAGTCGATACGATCGCATTGCTCAACGGAAGGTATATGATACCTACTATTCCGTTATGCTCGCGATCGTTCGTCGTTATATACGTGACGACGAAGAGGTGTTGGATGTGGTAAACCAGGGCTTTATCAAGGTTTTTCAAAAAGTCGAGCAGTATCATTTTGAGAATTCTTTTGAAGGGTGGTGTAAGCGAATTGTGATCAATACGGCGCTGGACCACCTGCGCTCTAGTAAGCGCTACAAAGACTTTTTCTCCTTTGATGCGATCATGCCCTCGCATCAGATTTACAACGATGGCATGAACAACATGTCTGTTGATGAGCTAATGCTGGTCATCAACAGTATATCCCCAATTAGCAAGTTGGTTTTCAACATGTTTGCGATTGACGGTTATAGTCACAAGGAGATTGCGGATCGACTTAACATTTCGGTGGGTACTTCGAAATGGCACCTCTCTTCAGCCCGTAAGCAAATACAATCAAAACTCAAGGTCGCATACCCTGACTTCGCATTGCTCTATGGATAAATCGGGGATGCACGATATGGATGATGTTTTTCGTGGCCGTTTTGACGGCTTGAGGGATCATTCCGTGGACCCAGCGATTCAATGGACTGCGGTGGAAGAATCCATGGGCGCGGCAGGAACTAACACGGCTGCAAGTACAGCAGCTTCAGGCGGTTCATTTTGGTCGATCGCAGCATCGATAGCGGGCGTGGTCGCGGTAAGTGCGTTAGCTACCATGGACGCACCTAAGCCAATACTTCCCGAGCGGTCTATAGGACTGACCGAATCGCCCAATGGACAAGCTGAGGAGTTCTCATCCTACGTCACTTCGATGAGTTGGGCGGAAGCATCTGCATATGCCATAGGCACCAAGACATACATCAAGGCTTCTATACAGACCCCCTCATCAGCTCAAAACGAACCGATGTTGCTTGCTGCTGCAATGAGCGACGGAAAAGTCTTAGGGGCATTTGAGATGAATGAAGCAGCCCAAGAAGCACAATGGCATTCCTCAGGGTACACGCCGGAATCATCTGCAACTGAAAGGGCAGATTTGGCGGTTCGTAAAATGGACCGCCTCAAGCAAGTTAACCACAAGCCTTCTTTATTAGAGCGCGGCGAATTGGCCGTCCCATCGCTTGAAGTTTCGGCCACCGCCAATACTGGTATTTTTCTGAGAGCAGGGGTGCGCGCAGGTAGTGGAGAGTCTAATTCGCTGCATAAACCCGCGCAATGGAGAGTAAATAACGTCCTTTCGATTGGATATGCATTTCCCATTTCGTCCAATACTTCCGTGTCTTTTGAAGTGGGACACTTGCGTAGATCTGGTAACGGGATAGAGCGGTACAAAGAGGTAGACTTTGCTCCGATCATTGGGGTGTTGGCTACCAATTATGGGCAGGGCGCGAGCTCAGGCGTAGTCAATGAGCTTGAGAATATTCACGAGAGCTTGGTGGCTACAACGATGGATTATATTCAAATGCCCCTTCAATTCAACCTGGATTTGAACACTACGTCCAAGACATCAATAGGCTTCTTTGCGGATTATTTGATCCGATTAAAGAATGAGACTTACATGGTCTATAACTCCAGAGATTACATCAGCGCCAATTTTGGAGCAAACGATGAAAACACAATCGAAGGCCTGAAGCGCTTGAGGTTTGGAATGATGGCTGGTTATCAGCACATGCTTTCAGACCGCCTATCCGCTGACGTGCGTGGAATGCTCCCTATCACAAGCCAATATGATGGGAAATCCGAGTATAATATCCATGGTGAGGAACCTAGTCAATTGGTTGATTTCCAATTCACCTTAATCTATCGAATCTAAGCAGCGTAGCCTCTTAGAAACTTGTAGCCTTTTGCTTTTTTCTACGTTTTCCAAAATCAAGCTTCGGTGCCCTGAACCTGCGCTTAGACTTCTTGATTTTGTTGTTGTTGTAGGTCTTGTTCTTGTCCTTTCCTCCCCCGAAAAGTGATCTCCGTCTCTTTTTCGGAATCGCTTTGTTTTTGCGCTTCTTGGATTGCTTAAAGTCTCTGTTCGATACGGAGGGAGTAAACGACTTGCTCAGTGTAAACTGGAAGAACATGTACGTATCGTTACTGGTCGATCCTCCTCGGGGCTGATTTTCAGTATACCAATTTCGGTCTGGAACGTTTTGTACAGCGACGCTTGGATTGGCGAAGTAGGCTGCCAATTTTCCATCTCGAGCACGAATGGCGTCGTTGTCGTAAAAGTAGCCACTGGCATCGTCAATGTAATCGGAAGTGGTGAACCGCATTCCAAAGTCAAGACCCAATGTGATGTTGTGATTTAGGAGCATGTAAACCCCTCCTCCTACAGGAATACTGACAGCAATGCTCCTGTATTTTGATGGCCCATCATCGAACTCTTGTCCTTCCGTGCGAAGCGGACGAAGGTTGTAGTATTGTGTGCCAAGTTTTCCTTTTGGATTGTAGTAGAACAGGCCAGCTCCAGCGCTTAGGTATGAACCAAAGCGATTTCCATCGAAAAGTTTAGTAGTGTTGGCTCCGGCAAAATGGATGTAGCTTGGCTTGAACAAGTGAAGTTCATAAATGCCCGCGAGCTCCACAATTGGGGACTTGAAGTTTATATTCCGATACTTTCGGTTGGGATACTCGGTGAGCTGGTCACTTCCCTGCACTTCTGCGTAGGTTAAGTATCCCCTGACCGCTTGAAATTCTCGAAGAAAGTAACGGGCACCAGCTGACACGCTATACCTCGTAGAGGTGGGTTCGTAGTCGAAAATAAAAGGCTTTCCAGGGGTGTTTTGACCTCCGAGATCTCCGAGAAATCCAGTAGCTCCTCCCCCGGCGATGAACTCAAGGCGCGTTGACTTCCAATCTATCGCACTCTCTTTGATCTTTGGATTACTGTACATGCGAACGGTTCCCTTCCGAGAGGGAATGCTCGGGTCTTTTAATTTTTGACCCATCGCAACGCCCGATGATACCAGAAGCATCACCGTAATCCAACACGCTATTTGTGGTTTTCTCAACATCAATCCAACGCCGTCTGCACAAAGGTAAGGGACAGAAGTACGCGAATTCAGAACGCATTGAGCAAGCGGGGGTTGCTAGGCGCGGTGCAGCGTGAATACCGTGATCTCAGGAAGAATACCGAATCTTCCGGGGTAGCCGATGTAGCCGAAACCGCGATTCACGTATAGTTGCTGGCCTCCTTGCTTGTACAGGTCCGCCCATTCAGGATAGAAATAACGCACGGGGCTCCACTTGAGGCTTCCCACTTCAATGCCGAACTGCATACCATGGGTGTGACCGGCAAACATGGCGTCAATGTGCGGGTACTCCGGTATCACCTGCTCCTTCCAGTGGCTTGGGTCGTGAGAAAGGAGTAATTGTACTGTATCATTTGAAATCCCATCGCTTGCCTTTTTCAGATCGCCGTATTTGGGGAATCGGCCTTTTGCTCCCCAGTTCTCAATGCCGATTACTGAGATGCGCTCCCCGCCCCTTTCCAGCATCCGGTGCTCATTGATCAGTAAATCCCAACCCAATTCGTCTCGCTGTAATCGAACAAGTTGATTCAGGTTTTCTTGCTTGGCCTCAGGCGTCTCCCAAGCCACATAATCTCCATAGTCATGGTTGCCAAGAACGCTGAAGATGCCATCCTTTGACTGGATCTTCCCAAAAACATCTGTCCACTCCTCCAATTCTGAGGCCTTATTATTGACCATATCCCCGGTAAAGAATACGGCATCCGCTGCTTGGGCATTGATCATCTCAACGCCGCGTTGCACAGCCGAACGATTCCAAAAAGAACCGCAATGGATGTCCGATATCTGGAGAATTTTATACCCCTCGAAGTTGGCAGGAAGGTTCGCGATGTTCAACCTTCTCTTTCTAACCGTATAATCGTGTGCGCCACTCACAACGCCCCAGGTCATGGTTAAAATGGGTAAGGTGGCAGAGATCGCCCCTATGCCCGCGAGAAATTCGTTACGACTGATGCCGCCTTCTGTGTCCTTGACGGGGGGATTCAGCTTTTGCCAGACCCACTGCATTCCGCGAAAGGCATCATCAATGAGAAGCCATACCACGAAAAGAAGTTTACCCAGGATGTTGGCTACTCCAATGGTGGCAATAAGCATAAGGACTTTTCTGCCTTTTTCATGACTGGAGAGAGGCTCGTAAAGGATGAACGACAAAAGTGTAATCACCGTCAACCCCCAGAAAATGACTTTGATTATACGCTGGGTCATCCCCGGAAAGCCGTTGATTACCACCTTTAAGCCTTGGTAGGCATAGAGATCGAATAGTAGGACCGCGCCGGAGAGGATCAGAAAGAGGAGAAGTCGATTCATAAGGACATAGGAACAAAAAAACCCCGAACAAGTTCGAGGTTTATTTTTTGCTGGTGAATTGGAGGTCTCGAGCGGATTCGAACCGCTGTAGATGGTTTTGCAGACCACTGCCTAGCCACTCGGCCACGAGACCCGATAAGGCCGCGAATTTAGTGATTAATTCTGTGCGCGTTCCAGAGATGTCCTGCACGAAACGAAATCCACATCGTGCTTGACGGGGGGCTTCATCTTTCGGATCGTGATATCGACTTTTCGCACAGTTTGGAAGCGCTCTAGGATGGCGCCGGCAAGATCTGCAGCAACCGTTTCAATGAGGTTCTTAGGAATGGCCATTATCTCCGTGACCAAGTCCATCAGGCCGACATAATCTACAGCATCTTGAATATCATCCGAAAGGGTGGCAGGAGAGAAGTCTCCATAAACGCAAACATCTACTGAAAAGGGACCACCTGTTCTCCGTTCTTCTGCGTGACAGCCATGTTTGGCGTGCATTTTTAACGATCGTACCTCTACCCTATCCATGGGACAGTGTTTGGACACCTACGCGAAGGCGTTCGAGGGTTTCGTCCTTGCCGATGAAGGCCATGATGTCGGACATGCTCGGCCCCATTCCTTTTCCGGTCACCAAAACGCGAAGCACGGGAAGCACGGCGCCCATTCCCAATTCGCGTTCTGCTAGGAAGGCGTTGAAGGCCTCGTGAAGCGCTTCTGACGTAAAAGGTTCTACCCTGCCGAAGGCTTCAATAAGCGCAAGCATGATCTCCGCAGATTCTTCCTTCCATTTTTTACTTACGGTCTTTTCGTCATAGACGGAAGGGCGTTCAAACAAGTATCTACCCTCTAACATGTCTGGTACAAACGTTGCGCGTTCCTTCATCATTTCAACGAAGACGGGAAGCTGTGAAGGTTCGAACTTCAACCCTTCCGCCGACAGGATAGGTTCGACCTGTTTTACCAGACCGTCGTTAGGCTGCATGCGCAAGTATTGCTGATTGAACCAGCGGGTCTTGTCAGCGTCGAACTTCGCACCCGATTTTCCAACGCGTTCCAGGGTAAAATCTTGGATGAGTTCAGCCATGGAGTACAGTTCCTTTTCCGTGCCAGGGTTCCAGCCTAAAAAGGCGATCGTGTTGATGAAGGCCTCTGGATAGTAACCATTTTCACGGTAACCGGATGAAATCTCTCCACTGCTTGGGTCTTTCCACTCCAAAGGAAATACGGGAAAGCCAAGTCGATCGCCGTCTCTCTTGCTCAATTTTCCATTTCCGTCTGGGCGAAGGATCAAGGGCAAGTGCGCGAAAGCTGGGCGGGATTCTTCCCACCCCAAAAAGCGATACAAGAGAATGTGAAGCGGAGCCGAGGGTAGCCATTCTTCCCCTCGAATGACGTGGGTGATGTTCATCAAGTGATCGTCGACGATGTTGGCCAAGTGGTACGTGGGCATTCCATCGCTTTTGAAGAGGACCTTATCGTCTAGTTGCACGCTACTGACTTGAACCCATCCACGGATGATGTCTTGAAAACGTACGTCCTCATTTCGAGGAATCTTGACACGAATGGTATAGGGTTCACCTGCTTCTAGCCGCGCGGAGACCTCATCTGACGACAAGGTCAGGGAGTTCTTCATCGTCATTCTAACCGCTGCGTTGTATTGCGGATTGGGAACCTTTGCTCGCTTGAGACGCTCTCGCATTTCGGTCAACTCTTCCGTCGTATCAAAAGCGTAATACGCGTGTCCCGCCTCGATGAGTTGGTCAGCGTATTGGCGATACATCGGCTTTCTTTCAGACTGGCGATAGGGGCCTGACGGGCCTCCCTTCCACGGGTCTTCATCGGTTTCCATGCCCACCCACGCCAAGGCTTCTCGGATATAGTCTTCTGCGCCAGGAACAAATCTATTTTGATCGGTGTCTTCAATCCTAAGGAGAAATTCGCCGTTGTTCGCCTTTGCAAAAAGGTAGTTGAACAACGCCGTTCGAACGCCGCCCATGTGCAATGCTCCAGTTGGACTTGGGGCAAACCTTACTCTTACTTTACTCACAGTCTTGATTTTTGGGGCGGCAAAGATAGCCCTTGTCAAGGCTGCGCCCGGAATAGGGCGTATTTTCTTTAACCCCACTTAACAACAAGCTCGATATTTCGTTGGTATCTTTGAATGCAACGGCATGGAAGGACTTCGCTTGCTTCACGACAACATTGAAGGATACCTGAGAAGGTACTACCTCGGAAAATTCATTTCAGGTGCGCTGATCAGCCTTGGGGCGGCGGTGGCCTTGTGGGTTGTGTTTGCATTGATAGAGCACGTTTACCGCCTCGAGAATGCGTCTAGAATGGTGCTTTTCTTTGGATTCATTCTTATGGCTGGGGGACTGCTGGTTCTTCAAGTATTGATTCCAAGCCTTCAGTACTTGGGTTTCTTGAGAAGGTTGAAAGAGCAGGATGCGGCACGCTCCATAGGACGCACAATCCCAGCTATTGATGACCGATTGATCAACGCGATCACCTTGGAGACCAGTGGGCTTCAAACGAGCAGGTTGGTGCAGGCCAGTTTAGATCAGCGAGCGAAGAAGTTGAACGTGTTTGATTTCCGGACAGCGGTAGACCTAAAGCGCAGTTTGATGTGGCTGCGTATTACTGCGATTCCCCTGTTAGTTGTCTTCCTCATTACTTTATGGGATGGAAGCCTACTCACCGACAGTGCACGCCGGATCGTGCATTACAACGAAAGCTTTATTGCACCCGCGCCTTTTCACTTTGAATTAGACGTGGATGACTTGCGCGTGATTGAAGGAAAGCCATTTGAGCTGAAGGTGAGTACGGTGGGGAGCGCATTGCCTGAGCATGTTTTTGTGGAGATAGACGGTTCGCAATTTCGAATGAAGAGCACGGAAAGTGGCGCATTTGTTTACACGTTCAACAATGTGCGTGATGATGTTCCTTTTCAATTGAGAGGAGCTTCCGTATACTCTGAACGATTTGTGCTGACAGTGTTGGCTCAACCCAAAGTGCTAGAGAACAACGCGAGGTTGGATTATCCGGCGTACACGGGAAGAATAGACGAACAAGTGGTCAATCGAACTAAGCTGGTGGTTCCTGAGGGAACGGAAATAGCATGGTTACTGGCTTTGAAGGATGTCAATACACCCACGGTCGAAAGCGATGGGCGTAGATTGGAATTGATAAAAGAGGAAAATGCACTTCAGTTTAGCGATCGTTTTATGGATTCTAGACAGCTCAATGTGAGGATTACTTCTGCCGCTGATATTTCTGACAGCAGCGTGATCGACGTGGTGGTAGTGAAAGATGCATATCCGTCTATCCAAGTGACGGGACGGTTGGACTCGATGGAACTGCTCTTTTATTTCAATGGCATGCTGAAGGACGACTATGGATTTTCAGATTTGCGCTTCGTAGCTGAAAACGGTCAGGGAATGCAAGTGTATAGTGAGAAGTTACAATTGCAAAGCGGAATGCGGGAGCAATCTTTCGCGTTTGCGTGGTCCGCAGATAGTTTACTCAACGCCCCAGGCGACGAGGTCGCCTATTATTTCCAAGCCTGGGATAACGATGGGGTAAACGGGGCCAAGATGTCTACTACACAAGTCTGGAAGTATACAGCGCCATCTAAAGAGGCGCTCAAGGAGGAGAACGACAAGCAATTTGAGAAAACAAAGGAGGCTTTGTCCAAGGAAGAGAAATCGCTGGAAGAGTTGCAAAAGGAACTGGACGAAGCGCGAAAGGATTTACTAGAGAAGAAGGACATAGACTGGGAGGACAAGGAGGCGTTGAAAGAATTGCTCGATCAGCGAAAGGAGATGATGGAGAAGCTTCAAAAGAAGTCAGAGCAGCAAAAACAGCAACTGGACCGCTCGAATAAATTCAACGAATACTCAGAGGAGTTGATGCAAAAGCAGCAGATGATTCAGGAGATGTTTGATCGACTGTTTGACGATGAATTCAAGAAGAAATATGAGGAGTACAACAAGTTGCTGGAGGAGATGACCAAGGATCAAATGCTTCAGAAATTGGATGAGATGGAGCTAGACAATGAGAAACTCGAGAAGGAATTGGATCGGACCTTGGAGCTGTTTAAGCAATTAGAGTTTGAACAAAACCTCGAAGAGCGGCTGAATGAATTGGATGAAATGATTGCGGACCAAGAGGAAGTTCAGGAGAAAACGGAGGAAAAATCCGCTCCCAAAGAAGAGCTGAGTGAGGAGCAAGAGGCCATTGCGGAGGACATGAAGGAGTTTGAGGAGGCGATGAGGGATATGGAGAAGCTCAACGAGTCTTTGGAGGAGCCAAATGAACTTCCTGATTTGGAAGAGAAGGTCGATGGGGCACAGGAGGACATGGAAAACGCCAAGGAAGAGCTGGATAAATCCAACGAAAAGAAAGCGGGGCAGGAACAGCAGAAGGCCAAAGAGAAGATGCAGGAGATGAGGGAATCGCTATCCTCCTTTCAGCAACAAATGGCGCAAGACCAGCAGACCGAAAACATGGAGCATATGCGGCAATTGCTCGAGAACATCGTGGACTTATCAAAAGGTCAAGAGCGGGTGATGGAGGCGTTGAAGCCGATCAAAGGAAGCGACCCCAAGTACGTGGAGTATGCCAAACAGCAGAAAGATTTAATGGACGATACAAAGGTTGTGGAAGACTCTCTTTTGGCGTTGAGTAAGCGGGTTCCACAGATTGACAGAAAGATCAATGATGAGATAGCAGATGTGAAGTTCAATATGCGAAAGGCGTTGATCGATCTAACCAATCAACCACCTAACCAGGAGCAGCGCTATAAGGCAATGGCCGCAGAACGACAGCAGCAATCGATGACCGCCTTGAACAACCTGGCCTTGTTGTTTGACGACATGATCAAGAGCATGCAACAGCAGATGCAATCTAGCATGCAGGGGACTGGACAATGTGAGAAGCCAGGCCAGTCCAAAGGGTCCAAACCTTCGGCATCTCAAATGAGAAAAATGCAGGAGAGTCTGAACAAGCAGCTGCAAAGGCTGAAAGAAGCTATGGAGAAAGGGGAGAACCCAAACGGGAAAAAGCCGGGCCAGAGTGAGGGCATGGGGATGGGAGGTCAAAGCAAGGAATTGGCGAGAATGGCTGCAGAGCAATCGGCTATACGTAAGCAGCTTAGGGAGATGAGCCAATCATTGGAAAACAATGGGCAGGGAGGAAGTGCGAAGGAAATGATGGAGGAAATCGAGCGATTGATGGAGGAGACAGAGGAGGATATTTTGTATCGACAAATCAGCGCGGAGACCATGAGGCGTCAGGAGGATATTTTAACTAAACTCCTTGAGTCTGAAAAGGCGGATCGCGAACGGGAATTGGAAGAAAAGCGAGAATCGAAAAGTGCTGGAAACAATTATGAGATACCCTCGGAAATTTGGGAAGAATTTGAGCGGAAGAGGGAACAGGAGCTCGAATTATATCGAACTGTTCCGCCGAATTTGAAACCTTTTTACAGAAATGAAGTAAACCGCTACTTTAGTAACTTTCAAGATTGACTTGAATACGCGCATCGCAATACGGATCAATGCCCAGTTGGAGGACCTCACAAAGGTGGAAGCCATCATTGATGGGTTGCACGAAGAGGGCAAGCTTCCTGAGGAGGCCTATGGTAATATTTTGGTGGTGGCGACAGAAGCTACCCTGAACGCAATCAATCATGGATCGAAGAGCGATTCATCCAAACAAATTGATTTTCTCTTGATTATTGAGGGTAGGACCATGACGCTTGAAGTGTCTGATTCGGGCAAGGGATTTGACTTTGAAAACCTTCCTGATCCAACGGATCCTGCCAATCTTGAAAAGGTGAATGGCCGAGGGATCTATATCATGCGGAACCTCAGCGACGATCTTGAGTTTCTAAATGCCGGAGCTACGGTAAAGGTTACCTTCGAGCTTGAATCGGCGGTCTCCGTCAGAGCTTAACAATCTTCATTTCGTGGAAGCATATATTCACTCCGAGAACGAGGCTTTCGTTCCCACAGCCTATGACCAAGGAGTCCTGGAGCTAGTTGCGAATGCGATAGCTGAGAATGAGGGGGCACATTTTGGTGAGTTGAGCATTGTGATTATGTCTTCAGAAAAACATACGGCGCTGAATATCAAGTACTTAAATCACAGTTATCCAACAGACATTCTGACGTTTGATGTATCGTTTGACGATACGATTTCAGGTGATGTGTACATCAATTGGGAGGTTTGCGCTGAAAATGCGGACTCCTTTGGTGTGAGCGTGGGGGATGAGTTGTATCGCTTGATTGCGCATGGGCTACTTCACTTGACGGGGTACGCGGATGCGACGGAGGAGGAGAAGTTGCTTATGCGTGAGCAGGAAGACAGATATTTGCGTTTAATTCAGGAAAAAGGTTTCATGTGAAACATGGAAAGTAGAACATACGATATCATAATAGTAGGTGGAGGGCACGCTGGGTGTGAGGCGGCTGCCGCGGCCGCAAATCTCGGCTCGAAAACCCTGCTGATCACCATGGACATGACCAAGTTTGCTCAGATGTCGTGCAACCCTGCCATGGGCGGTGTTGCCAAAGGGCAGATCGTGCGCGAAATTGATGCGCTTGGAGGCTATTCAGGATTGGTCAGTGACTACAGTGCCGTTCAATTTCGCATGCTGAATAGATCTAAAGGACCTGCGATGTGGAGTCCGAGAACACAAAATGATCGGACCCTGTTTACCTTGAAATGGAGGGAAATGTTAGAGCATACAGATAACCTTTCTTTTTGGCAAGATTCGGTCACTAGTCTTTGGATGGAGGGAGATCGATTGAAGGGTGTCGAGACTTCCTTAGGCTTGCGCTTCCGGTCGAAGTGTGTTGTCCTAACCAGCGGCACTTTTATGAACGGTCTTATCCACGTGGGTCCAAAAATGTTAGGTGGCGGAAGGATGGGCGAAAAAGCGTCGACGGGCATTACCGAGCAACTGCTTGGATTGGGATTTGAGAGCGGCCGAATGAAAACAGGAACCCCCCCCAGAATGGATGGTCGTAGCCTGGATTACACGAAGATGGAGGTACAAGTGGGAGATAAGGATCCGTTTAAGTTTTCCTTCCTCGGGCCCGTTCGATTGCGTGATCAATTGAATTGTCACATTACCTATACAGATCCCCAGGTTCATGAGGTCATTGCGGAGAGTATTGATCAGTCGCCGATGTACAATGGACAGATTGATTCTGTTGGCCCACGTTATTGCCCTTCGATAGAAGATAAAATTCACCGATTTGCGGATAAGTCGAGGCACCAAATTTTTGTAGAGCCAGAGGGGTGGAATACACATGAGGTATACGTAAATGGATTTAGTACATCCTTGCCTTTTGAAGTTCAAGAGAAAGCTATTCGCATGATTTCAGGGTTTGAAAACGCGGTGATGTTTCGGCCGGGGTATGCCATTGAGTATGATTATTTTCCACCCACGCAGCTGAAGATGTCCTTGGAAACAAAGCTTGTCGATGGACTGTTCTTTGCGGGACAAATTAATGGCACGACAGGGTATGAGGAAGCGGCAGCGCAAGGGCTCATGGCCGGTATCAATGCACACCGTGTCGTGACTGATCAGGAAGCCTTGGTGCTAACGAGAAAGGATGCGTACATCGGCGTTTTAATTGATGACCTTATTACCAAAGGGACAGACGAGCCATACCGTATGTTTACTTCTCGAGCCGAGTATCGGATTACGTTAAGGCAAGATAGTGCCGCGGAAAGATTGACGCCTATTGGTCATGCGATAGGTCTAGCGAGTGACGAGAGACTTCGAGCATTAACTAAGCATACAGCGCAACGTGACGCCGTAATCAAAGCGTTGAATAAGTATGCCATTACGCCCGAGGAGGCAAATGGCTACCTGGAAGAGCAAGGTTCTAAACCGATCAATCAGCAGGTCAAAATTGCGACGGTACTTACAAGGCCCAATGTTGCAACAGAGGAATTGATAAAATTGGCGGATGACTATGTGACTCATATGGATGACAAGGTAATCTCGCGGGAGGCGATTGAGTCTGCAGAAATAATATTGAAGTATGAAGGCTATTTGAGACGGGAGAATGAAATGGCTCAAAAAATGTTGAACATGGATCGCATGAAGATTCCGACAGATTTTGATTATCGTGCGCATGCGGCCATCTCTTTTGAATCTCGAGATAAACTGAGTCAGGTGCGTCCTGAGAACTTGGGACAAGCCTCTCGTATCCCTGGCGTTAAACCGGTGGACATTTCAGTCCTTATGGTGGCGATTGAGCGCAGTGTTTCACATGAAACATAAAGAATGCCTTATGAGGGCGTTGAGCGTGTGTATGGATGTAATGCATGGAAAAGCATAGATGTTCCAATAGATAGAAGGTGCAATATAACAGATTGAAATACAGAAGGTTACGCTGGGTTGGCAATAAATTTGGAGGTATTCGTTCTTCTTTCGTGAAGAATCTGATCCTGCTGCTCACCTGTTTCGTCTACTTCCACGGATTTGCTCAAGTTGGAGTGAAACAGTGGAGGTCTCACCTACCCATGTCTCGTTTTGATTGGGTTGGCGAATTAGAAGAGAAGGTGTATGGAGCGAACAGTTTTGGCGTGATCGCCTATGATCGAGAGGATGGTTCCATTCAGGATCTCACCAAGATTAACGTGCTCTCCCAAACGGGCATTTCTAATTTCGCGTGTTCGTATTCCGATGGGCGTTGCATCATTGGATATAGCAATGGAAACTTGGACATCATTGATGCGGATGGAAATGTGACGAATCAGCCGGCGATTGTCAGCAGTAATATCATTGGCGATAAGGCCATTCGCGATATTTTCTTTTACGAAGGCAGCGCGTACCTGGCCACGGGCATCGGCGTAGTGGAACTGGATCTTATGACCTATAATGTCAACGAGTACAGTCAGATTAGTTACCAGGATGAAAACATTGAATTGAATGAGATTTTGATCCATCGCGATACCCTTTTCGCTACCTCTCCCTTTCATGTTTTTGCCATCCCTATGGCAAGCTTGTTCATCGGGCCTGATTTGAAAGAGGTGAATACGGTGGGCGACCCTGATCGGTTTGAGCAGCTTTTTCTCATCGATGAGAACCTCTATGCGATATACAGTAATAACGGCTTTCGAGGCGATACGCTTTTTCAGTTGGTGGGCAATGCCTTCATCCCGATTGAAGCGCTGGCTGGATTGGAACTCCGTCATGTTCAACAGACGGGTGATCAACTGTTGATCGCGCAAAGCGATGAAGTTTCGAGGTACACCAAGGACTTTCAGCAGCCGCAAAAGATCTTTACCTACGGGCCGGAAGGCATGGACGCCAACATGGCAATCAAGGGACAAGCGGGCGACGTGCTGATTGCAGACGGATTCCACGGCCTAGTCTCTACTTCGTTTGAGAATCAATTCAACTCCATACTTGTAAGCATTTCGTCTCCTCGGACAGGATACATCGGTGAATTGGAAGAGACGAACGAAGTCATATATGCCATGCCTGGCGGAAATGACTTCACCTTTAATCAACCTTATCTCTTTCGCTTTGAGGAGGAAGAGTGGAAGGCGCGCTTGCTCTTCCTCGACACGAACGTGGACATCCGAAACACCTCTTCGATTATAGATGACGGAGATCGGATTTATGTTGGCTTTGACGGCAGTGGATTGATGATACTGGACGCTGAGTTGAATGTACTTGAACACTTCAGCGAAAGGAACGCCCAAATTGAAGATGACGTCGATGGATACTATGGCCTCAAGGGCATGGAACTGGACGATGAAGGAAACCTATGGATGCTGAACAGTCGGGCTACGTCCACGTTGAGCATTCTCGATCCTGAGGGGAATTGGACGCTGATATCCCTAGAAGGTTTTCCGAAACCGATCGCGGATAACTTCATGCGTCATTCATCGGGCATTTTTGCCTTCTCGCTGAAGGAGCAAGGGGTGGTTCTTTATGATCCCGCAGGCACACCGACTACTACAACGGACGATCGTTTTATTACCATCAATTCATCGCCTACAAAAGGAAATTTGCCCAACAACACCGTGAATTGTATTGTAGAGGATAAAGACGGTGAATTGTGGATTGGAACGGATGAAGGAGTAGGCGTAATCTACAGCGTTGAATCTATGTTTAGCAGCAATGCTGATGACGTCCAACGAATCATTGTGAATCAGGATGGCTACAATGGATACCTCTTCGCGTCTGATGCCGTCATCACGATGACCGTGGACGGCGCCAATAGAAAATGGGTAGGCCCAAGGGGCGCAGGACTATTTCTTATCTCGCAAGACGGGCAAGAGCAACTGGAACACTTCACCGAAGACGATAGCCCCTTGCTCAATGACAACATCCTCGACTTGGTAATGCACCCGAGCACCGGAGAGCTTTTTATTGCCACCGAAAGTGGACTACAGTCGTACCGAACAGATGCATCTGAGCCAGCAGAAAGTCTTTCGTCTATACGCGTGTTTCCAAACCCCGTCAAGCCCGGATACGGCGGTGTAATCACCTTTAGTGGCTTGACAGACAACAGCTACCTCAGGGTGACCGATGTGGCGGGAAACTTGATTTATGAGACTACCAGCAAGGGAGGCACTGCCATTTGGAATGGTTTAGATCGTACAGGTGCTAAAGTGACGAGTGGAATCTACCTCATCCAGGCAGCGCGAAGAGATGGAACCGGAGGAGCCTTATCGAAATTGATGTTTCTCAATTGATCGATGATGGTCAACGATCACGGCATTATCGTTCGTTCGATTCCCTATTCTGACAGCGCGCGCATTCTGCATTGTTTCACAGAAAACAATGGCTTGGTGACCCTTTTCACGCGGATTGGGAAAAAGCACGTTTCCGGACATTTACAGGCAGGCTCTTTCATCCAATTTACCGCAAGAGAAAAGGCAGGTTCAGAGATGATGACGTTGATGGATTCCAGGTGGAATCCAAGAATTCCTACCGACCCAATGGGGGGTGAAGCAGCTGCACTGTGGCTGTTTGCCGTTGAATTGCTCCAAAAATCCTTACGGGAAAGACTTATCCTTCCACAACTCTACCATCGTTTATCCACCTATTTTGGATACCTAACCCAAGGAGGCGTTTCCGCCGACCCACTTGTTCCCTTGGTCGTCATCTCGTGTGAATTGGGGCTGAGTGATGTGGCCATGGTCTTCGAACTGGCCCAGGAAGACCCACTTCGCTCTTTGCAATTGCTGGGCATAGGCAGAACGCTCGATATTCCTTTAGGGGGTCAGCAGTCAAAGGAAGCATTCAACATTGAGATACAGCGATTCCAACAGCATTTTGGGATCGAACGCTTGGGTTCGCTCGACCTGATTGACTGAGCAATCCCCTATCTTAGAGGATTGGCGTGGCACATCACAAGACCTATATCGTTGTTATATTACTGCTTTCGCAGGGCGCATTTGCTCAGTCATCAGATGAGGGAATCAAGGACCATTTTGGAAAGCAAATGAAGCCGAAGGAAAAACAGGAATTGAGCGGTGCTTTCGGACAGAAGAACAAGAAGCCGAAGGAGCGAAAACAGCTGTCAAGCGCGTTTGGAAACAAGATCTCGAAGCCAAAGGATCGAGAAGAAATGGGCAGCGCATTCACGAAACAAACGAAGCGGAAAAAAGACAAGGATACCTTCTTACCTGATTACTATGCAAATGCGGTGAAGAAATTGGACGAGCACAACCAACTCCCTTCGTTCTTTTCCAAGGCCATTAAAAAAGAAAGAGAACGAACAGCCCAGCCCGATTTTTTTGGGAGGAAAGGAGGAAAGGTGAAGCGTGAATTGCTTACAGATCATTTCGGGAAGAAGGATACGGACATAAAACGCAAAGAGCCAAAAGACCATTTTGGATCCGCTACACCAAAAGAAGGGCAACGCAAAGAACCGAAGGATCATTTCGCGAGCAAGGGGAAGGGCAACGAAGCCTCGGAAGATGACGTGGAGGTCTCCTTTGATAAGAAACGATTCCTCAAGAAAAACTTCATCGGAGAGCGATTCAAGCTTTTTTCGCGCGACCCAAATCAGAAAAAGAAAAAGGCGGTTAAGAAGGAAAAGCGCAAACATCGCGACCACTTTGGCCGAGATGCTAGAAAGCAAAACCGGGCGCAAAATCCGAGGGGGGAAATGGACCTGTTTGACGGCGGCGTAATGCCTAAGATGAAGGATATGCGATAAGAACGTTGCGTTCTGGAATGCAGAGACCGCCGCCACGAAGATTTCGGGCAACAAAAAACCCCATCCACGATGTGAATGGGGTTGTCGTCGCTATGCTCCTCCTCTTGGGCTCCCCGCCTGTGGCGGGGTAAACTTCTCACCCAAGTATTCATTGCCTTTGGCAACAAAAAACCCCATCCACGATGTGAATGGGGCTGTCGTCGCTATGCTCCTCCTCTTGGGCTCCCCGCCTGTGGCGGGGTAAACTTCTCACCCAAGTATTCATTGCCTTTGG
>JABMOM010000044.1 GCA_013204105.1 Flavobacteriales bacterium | reverse complement strand
GTCGGGGTGGCAGGATTCGAACCTGCGACCTCCTGCTCCCAAAGCAGGCGCGATAACCGGGCTACGCTACACCCCGAAAAAAAGAACAAAAAATGCCGTCCTTTTTAAAGGACGGCAAATGTAAAACTAATATCGAAAAATCCTAGAGCTTAGATCAAGTTGCCTCGAATCCCGCTCACCGCTTCCGCAAGTGCTGCGACGTCGACAGGCTTGAATTTTTTAGCGTTCTTTTTAATCTTGTTGATTTGGGGGGCGATGCTCTCCAATTCGGTAGCGATTTTTTGCATTTCTGCGTTTGATTCGAACACTTTGCACATGTGCACGACATTGTCATAAGAATCAACCACACTCCAAAGTCCAATACGAACATTCTCGTTCGAAAGCTCATCCTTCGTCATTTGAGTTACGATTTGCAAACCTTCGAGCCAGCCCCCAATCACCATGAACGTAGCGTATTGGGCGCGTTCGTCTGAGAAGAGTTGGTCTTTTGCGTTTAAGTAAGCTTTGGTGAGAAGCACGCTTTTATTGATGGTCGTATCCTCACTGGCCATTTTCTCAATCATTTCTTGATCGAATGCCTCGGCAACACCAAGTGCCCCAGCAGTCTTCATCAAGCCTTCCATTCGGCTCATTGCACTCTGCGTCTGTCCGAAAGCCGAACAATAGACCATGTCACTTCCAATAGCTCCGGTTCCCATCGCTTGTTTGGTCGAACCACTGAATGATTTTCCTGAAGAAAGAAGCATACTCTCGGTAAAAGAGTATCCGCTTGCATTCATGTCTTCGTACAATTTCGCTGTGACTTCAATGTTGGTTTTAATGATTCCTAGTTCTTCTAAGTAACCATCAGGTAGCGTTTCGGCGCGCTCAAAATTGTACTTCGGCCCAGTAGGAGCCTCTTCTCCTCCACACGCGGATAACATTAACAATGCTAGAGCAGCGGACGCTAGGAATAGGCGGTTTGTCGTCTTCATTCTAAAAGTTTAAGGATCAGTTAGCCCGGCAAATCTAATGCGATGCTTGAAACTGGCAAACCTTCCGAAGGGAAATTACGTAACAGGTGCAAGGCTCGAGCGTGTCGAGACCCGTCATATGTCGCTTGAAAAAGCTGTTGAGAATTGGCTGAGCGGCTTGTTTGTAAGGCAATAAGAGGCGGTGGCTCAATTGTTGATTTGATATGAGCGGCCTTATTTTGCTTTATATTCGCTATATAATCCTACTAGCTACTATGCGGCTTTTCGTTCACGGATTAGTGGTGTTTCTTGTTTTGCTCGGCTCGAGTTTGATTTTCGAGGTCAATGCACAGACGAAAGGTTTCATATTTGAGACCGGCTCGTCCGTGCTGGACCCAGATCAGAATGGATACGTATCTGACTCAACCTCAGGGTTTTCGAATGACGGATTTGACGTAGACGAATTCGAAATCACCATGTTTCCGATGATCATCTTGGGAGGAGGCGAGGTGTCTGGCGATATCGGTTCGGGTCCAAACTGTGGGTTTACCGACCTGGCACCTGACTCCAATGGCGCTACCGTTTACACAACCCTGGACGATAGCGATAACCTAGTTTTTCGATTTCGTGTGGCAGATTTTAAACCAAATGCGAAAGGGTATACCATTCTGATCGACGCCGATAATGCCTTTGGTTCCTATGACGCTAATGCGACGTCCATCAATCCTGGCTTTGAGATTGCACTCTTTCTTCGAACCAATAACGACGTTTCCGTCGCCGACATCGATGGCGTAGATAATTGTGGCGCAATTGACACTGTGTTTGCCCTTTCAAGTCACCATCAGAAATCAATCGCTGGCCAGGAGAGCTGTGGCGATGCCGATTACTTCTATGATTTTTACGTTCCTTTTTCGGTGCTGGCCAGCGCCTTTGGCATTACTACCAGTACACCGTTGCGCATGATTCCCGTAACATCGACGTCAAATTCATGTGCCTTAGAAGGCAATGCATCCGATGTGGGTGGCGTGGATGACGATGCATACGGGGGGTGTTTGACCTGTATCTATGAAGATATGATCAACGGCCAGGTGGCTACTCCACTTGACTCGCTGTGCCCAACTTGTTCTGGATTCCCGCCCGCTCGAACTACTTGTCCGACGATCAATGCAGCCTACTCAGGAGACACCTCCATTACCGGAACGTCCGTGATAAATGCTCAGGTTTTTATTGAGATACACTATACGGATGGTGCTGCAGTGGAATACGATACCGTTACAGCAGATGGAGCCGGTAATTGGTCATTGAATGCATTGGATTCACTGTTAGATCAGAATGATTCCATTACGGCGACCGCTCTGGCGCCTGGTATGTCAATGTCGCTAACCAATTGCGTATATCGATGGATAGCCTACGCTTCCAATTGCACACCTGAAATCATTGATACATCATTGACTATCAATACCAAGGGGTTGTGCGGCGCTTTAGGTAGTGCATTCCCTGGGGCGGAAATAAGAGTTTACCTCAATGGCACGCTTCAAACGCCAAATGCAGGATCTATTTATTCAAGTGGTACGGTTACCGTGCAAGCGGATTCCGCTTGGATTTGGAAATGCAACGGATCTGCCGGTTGCACAAGTGGAGGCCCTTGCCTTTCCAATGGCTCCTATGCTGTTACCCAGCAACTCCCAGGTGAATGCGAGTCCAATCCGATCTTTATATGTCTTGGGCTGGCGTCAAGTGCTTCCACACCTGCTATCACCACAACTACGCTAAGCATAGGATCTACCAGTGTGGCAGGGACAAGCGATAGCAGTGCAACCATTTATGTGTATCAAAATGGTGGAATAATTGGTACGACAACTGCCAATGCCTCGGGTATGTGGACGTTTGGTGGATTGAGTTTGACGCTCTGCGATTCAATTCAGGTACGTGCGACGACAACAGGGACATGCGCGTCAGCATTATCCTCAGCTATATATGTTACGGACGTTTCGGCTACTCCTTCGCTGGTCTGCGGGATGAAAGCTGGAGATACATTCGTGAATGGCATTGGCACCGGCAACGCCTTAGATACCGTTTTCATTTATCACGTAGACGTCTCTGCAACGCTGACGTACGTCGATACCGTCTATCTGACGGCCTATAAAAACTTTCAAGGATACATTTCCAATACAATGGAAGCGGGTGATTCCATCTATGCACGCATCTCAGGTGCGGGTTGCTATTCTTCCGGATCCGTTTCTGACACTTGCGTCGTGCAGGATACTGCTTCGGCCCCTACGTTGGATTGCTCCCTGAATTATGGCGAGGGCGATACCGCCATTTCAGGAACCCATGCATCGGTCGGTGCAGCAATCGTCATATACATCGATGGGGACAGCATTGGGTCTGCGATCGTTGATGGGTCCAACAACTGGAGTGCAATCGTCTCTGTGTCTGCTCTCTACGCAGGGGGATCTCTCTACGCTACGGCGTTTGTCCCTGGCAATGCGGAGAGCGACAGCTCAAATATATGCTTGGTAAGTTGTGCACTCCCGGCTACAAATCTGAACCTCACGTTTAACGATAGCAATGTGTGCCAACAGGTGGAACAAGGAGAATTCACATTGGAGTCTTCCGAGGCTGGAATAATCTATGAACCTTACGACACAGACCTTGATGTGGTGATTGGATCGTCTGTCTTGGGAACTGGAAATGATATTCTAATGCGCACGAATCTTTTGGTGAATGACCCAACGAACGTCAGTGTGCTCGCTTTCAAACTGGTTGGCATCACGTGTGAAGCTGTCTTGCAGGATACGTTGACCTTTGTCGTCGACCCCTCTCCGGATACCACCCTGAGCGTCATGCCGGCGGATACTTCTATTTGCGTCGGACAATCCATAAATCTCCGGGTCTTAAGCTCCGAGCTTGGGGTTAAATATCAACTCTACGATAGCCTTTCAGCATCTCTGGTTGGTTCGGCAATTCCGGGAACCGGTGGCACTATTCAACTCCCAACGGGCAATGTAGACAGCGCCATGACCTTTGGCATCATTGCCACGGATACCACCGGCGTTTCACAATGCGCTGATGATTTGACTGGAGTTAGCCATGTAGATGTGGTCGGTCCGGATCTTTTTGTGAGTGTAACCGGAACAGCGGCCATGGTTTGCCCCCTTGACGCCGTCACGATCGATGTGCAAACGGAGAACAACGCCGCGTTCAGTTACCAAGTTTATCGTCATTCGGATACCACTGTGGTGGGCGCAGCATTCACGGGCGACGGCACCGTCTTCAATCGCTCATCCCTGCTGAACGCCCTCGAAGAAGATTTTTATGTAGTCGTGAGCTTCCTAGGGTGCACGGCAACGCTGAACGATTCGGTGCATGTCGACATGAACCAGACGCCTCAAGCTGTGAACGACACCGTTGATTCGATCATTCACGGCCAGACGTTTGTGTTTGATGTCATCGCGAACGATTCAGACCCGGAAGGCGATACGTTGACCGTTTCTATCGTGACTCAACCTAATAACGGATCCGCGGCGGTCACAAATGACAGCGTGCAATTGATCCCATCTTCTACGTATTTGGGTGTTGATTCACTTGAGTATTCTGCTTGCGATGCTTGTGGCAATTGCGATACGGTCAAAGTATTCTTAACGCTGATCAATCGAGCTCCCATAGCTTCCAACGATGCGTTAACGGTGGCAGAAGACGATCCCCAAGGCTATGTCGATGTAGTAGCCAACGACGTGGATCCAGACGGTGATGCCCTCCTCGTTTCCATCATTCAAGGTGCTGCTTTTGGATCAGAATGGGTCGTGGGTGATTCGGTTGGCTATACGCCGAATGCGAATTTCTTTGGGAACGACACGGTCGTTTACAGCGTGTGCGATCAGCTCTCACCAGCTTTGTGCGATACGGACACGGTATTCATAACGGTGACACCCGTCAATGATGCTCCAGTTGCCATTAACGATACGGTTACGGTAAATGAAGATGATGTGGATGCTGCGTTGATTGTCTTGCTCAATGATTCGGACCTTGAAAACGATGGACTAACCGTTACGATCTTGATTTCATCCAGCAACGGCTCAGACACTGTATCGTTCGGGGATTCGATCCTTTATTCACCCAATCTTAATTACAACGGACCGGATTCGATTCAGTACATGGTTTGTGATGATGGTTCGCCTTCTGCTTGCGATACAGCTATGGTCTACATCACCGTAACTCCAGTCAACGATGCTCCGGTAGCTGTGGTAGATTTCTTCACGGTATCCGAAGACACAACCAATGCCGTGGTCGATGTGCAATTCAACGACAGCGATGTGGAAGGAAATATTTTGACCACCTCGGTGATCAATGGTCCGTGGCATGGTTCCTTTTCCATCTTAAACACCGATTCCATTTCTTACTCGCCGGATCTGGACTATTTCGGAAACGATACCTTGGTTTATTCGGTGTGCGATGGAGGAAGTCTGTGCGATACGGATACTGTATTTATTACGGTGAGTCCTGTGAATGACGCTCCGGTAGCCACGAATGATTTACTCACCATTGACGAGGATGCTTTGAATGCTTCTATCGTAGTACTCAGCAATGATTCTGATGTTGAGAACGATGGATTGACGGTAACCATTATCACGGCTCCGGTGAACGGTACGGCTTTCGTTTCTGTCGGCGACTCGCTGGATTACACCCCAAATGCCAATTACTTTGGCTCCGACTCTATTCAATACTTGGTCTGTGATGATGGAACACCATCTGAATGTGACACAGCAATGGTTTACATCACCATCGATCCGGTCAACGATGCTCCGCTAGCTGTGGTAGATTTCTTCACGGTAACAGAAGACACGACCAATGCCGTTGTCGATGTGCAATTCAACGACAGCGATGTGGAAGCAAGCATCTTGACAACCTCTGTCATCAGTGGTCCATGGCATGGTTCCTTTTCCATCTTGAATACGGATTCCATTTCCTACTCGCCCGATCTGGACTATTTCGGTAGCGACACACTGGTATATTCGGTGTGCGATGTCGGAAGTCTTTGCGATACGGACACGGTGTTCATCACTGTAACCCCTGTCAACGATGCTCCTATGGCTGTCAATGATACCGTAAGCGTGGTAGAAGAGTCGATCGGAAATATTTTCGTCGTACAGTCAAACGACTATGATATAGAAGGCGACAGTCTAACTACTTCCATCTTGACGCTTCCGAGCAACGGCACGGCTTCACTGTCTGGGACGGATATTTCCTATTCTCCTGATAGTAATTATTACGGTTTTGATTCCGTGCTGTACGAAATATGCGACAACGGCACGCCATCGCTTTGCAACGCAGCATACGTGTACATCACGGTAACGTCGATAAATGATGCGCCAGTAGCTGCAACGGATTACGCGTCTGTTCTAGAGGATACTCCTGGTGACACCCTTGACGTCTTGTCCAATGATACAGACCCAGAGTTGGATTCCCTGTATTCAAACATCATCACGCAACCAACAAGTGGTGGCACTGCGACGGTGCTAAATGGGGACAGCATCATTTACATCCCTCCGTCCAATTTTAACGGTGCCGACACCCTGATCTATTCTGTATGTGATGATGGCTTCCCGAATCTGTGTGACACGGACACGGTTTTCATCAACGTGATTCCCGTCAACGATGCTCCGGTGGCAGCGGTCGACTCGATTACGGTCAGTGAAGACACTTCAGGTGTGGTGATTGCTCCGTTGTTGAATGACGCAGACGTTGAAGGAGATTCACTGCATATAGGATATCTATTTTCTACTCAAACGCTCGGCACAGCGACGTTTTTGAATTTAGACAGTCTGGAGATCAGCTACGACGCGCCTGCAGATTTCTTTGGAATCGATTCGATAGGTTACTCCGTGTGCGAAGTGCTTGGGGCGCAAGCCTGTGATTCGAGTTACATCTACATCACGATCACTTCTGTGAATGACGCTCCTGTGGCTCTCTCGGATGTGGTTGAATTTTACGTTGACACGGTAAATGCGGTCATAGATGTGCAGGCCAACGATACGGACTTGGAAGAGAATCTGCTTACAACCAGCATCATAAGTGGGCCAACGAGTGGTGGCACGGTCACCGTATTGAACGGCGATAGCCTGAGCTATACCCCTCCAGCATCTTTCTTGGGTGCGGACACGATTCTCTACTCGATATGCGACGACGGTGTGCCTAGTCTCTGCGATACCGATACGGTATTCATCAATATAGTCCTGACGCCAAACAATCCACCGACGGCTCAGGCCGACATTGGGATAGGTGCAGACTCGACCTTTATTTATACAGCGGTCCTCTTAAACGATTCAGATTCAGATGCCGATGGATTGCTGGTAGAGGTTGTGCTTCCACCGAGCAATGGAGTGGCCGCCATTGTTGGAGTAGACACCATCGCCTACCTTTCAACCTCTGGTTTTTGCGGAGAGGATACGCTGACATACCGCGTCTGCGACCAACGCATTCCTTCCCTTTGCGACACATCGTATGTATCCTTCTCCATTACTCCGAGGGATTCGGACGGAGACGGCATACCTGATTTTTACGAAAGATATGGCGACCTTGATGGTGATGGCATCCCGAATCATTTAGATCAAGACAGCGATGGGGATACGATTCCAGACAGTTTGGAGGTAGTGGGAGATGAAGGAGACTGCGTATTCACGCTTAACGATCCGGACGAAGATGGAAAGGCGAATTTCTTGGATGAAGACAGCGATGGCGATGGCCTGCTCGACTCCGCAGAAGTGGACCGAAACAAGGACGGCGTTTGGGACGACTGCGATGAGAACGGCATTCCGGACTGGTTAGATCCCTTCCTGTGTGAGGAAGAGGCACCTTTCTTGATTCCTCAAGGCTTTTCGCCCAATGGAGACGGTGTCAATGATCAATTCGTGATCGTAGGCTTGGATCAATTTCCTGACAATGCATTGACCATTTTCAATCGCTGGGGCAACAAGGTTTTTGAACAGAAACCGTATGACAATAACTGGGGTGGAGAGGATGCCGTGGGTTCATTTTCACTAGGAAGTGGTGTGCTTCCTGAAGGAACTTACTTCTACATCCTTACCTTAGAGGGCGATGAATCGTCGGGATACATCTATTTGAACCGTTGATATGGGGAAGGTAAGCGCACATATATTAGGTAAAAAGCTCCTGCGAAAGTGGGTTGCGATTTGCATAGTTGTACTTGCTCCGATTTCGATTTTTGCCCAGCAAAAACCACAGTTTACGCATTACATGTACAATACGTTGTCTGTTAACCCCGCTTATGCAGGGAGCAGTGAGGCCTTGACGATTACGGGTATTACTCGGCATCAATGGGTTGGACTCGAGGGAGCGCCAACAACGCAAACCATTACCATGCATACGCCTATACTGAGCCAGCATATAGGATTGGGAATGACCTTATTGAACGACCGCATCGGTCCAAATTCGGATTTGCAGTTTTCAGGTGATTTCGCGTATCGTATGCCGCTCGGCGAAGATGGGACCTTGTCCCTTGGCCTGAAAGCGGGGGCGTATTACAGATCCACCCGTTTAAGCGAATTGGCTACTGTTGATGAGGATGCCTCTTTCTCCAACAATGCACGAACGAAGATGATTCCGAACGTTGGATTTGGAGCGTATTACGTTCAGTCTCGTTATTATGTTGGGGTGTCGATTCCCAACCTGTTGGAAAGTGATTTTTACCAGGATCAGGTGCAGATCACTCAAGCTCAAGCTACGGAGAGACGACATTATTACCTCATTGCTGGGGCTTTCTTTGATTTAGGGCCTGACCTCCAATTCAAGCCGTCGACCATGATCAAGGCCGTTCCCGATGCGCCTATAGAAGTGGATGTGACGGCGAATTTCTTGATCAGGGAAAAGCTTTGGCTCGGAGCCATGTACAGAATGAGAGATGCAGTGGGTATCCTTGCAGCGTTCTCATTTACCGAGCAATTGAAAGTCGGTTATTCGTTTGATCTACCTACTTCTGCCTTATTAACCAAGAGCATTGGAACCCATGAGGTCATGCTCACATATGATTTTAAATACGCGAAAAAAGCGAAAGTGAGATCACCTAGGTATTTTTGATTTCCTTTCAGCTTCTAACCTAAACCTAAACCTAAGCCCACCCAACGCTAACTAGACGACCCCCTTGACGTTTAAGACCCACATTCGAAACCTTACCATGTACTTCGTCCTTTTGGTCGTTGGCTTGAGCTTGGGTTCTGATGTGTACGGCCAGTCGAGGATCGAGCAGAGGGGGTTGGATGCCATCGAAGACTATGATTATCGCGGGGCGATAGACTACTTCTACCGATCGAAGTACTTAACGCCAAAAGGCATGCGCGGCATGGCGATCAGCTACAGTCGCTTGAATCAAATGGACAGTGCAGAGAAGTACTACCTGCAAGTAATCAATACAGGATTTCATGAAATCATTGACCTCTACGAATATGCAGAGGTGCTAAAAGTGAATGGCAAATACGATGAAGCCTTCCATTGGCTGGCCGTTTACTCTGAAAAGCGACCGCATGATTCGAGAGTGCTGAGGCAGTTTGCGGATCCTGAGTCGTACAAGCGTATCGTGCAGGATACGGCCAATTTTGAACTTAAGTTCTTAAACGCCAACACACCTCAACAGGATTTTGGACCGGTGAATTATGGTGAGTCGATCGTGTTTACATCTTCACGCCCTCAAACAGCTCCCATCAAACGAGAATGGAACTGGACGGGCACGCCGTACTTGGACATCTTCACGGCCCAAGTGGATAGTCTGGGTGATTTTATGGATATCCAAGCACTGGAAGGGCCGTTCAATAGTAAATATCACGACGGCCCTATCGCTTTTAATGAAGCGGGTGATATGGCGGTATTTACACGGAATGTTGCCTCTGATGAAGGGGATGAAGGTGCGTTGAATTTCCAATTGTTCTTCACACATAAGATTGATGGGAAATGGTCAAAGCCTGAAGGAATGTGGTTCAACCATCCCAACTACTCTGTAGGCCACCCAACCTTATCAGCGGATGGAAAAGTGCTTTATTTTTCCTCAGATATGCCGGGTGGGTTTGGTCAATCAGACCTTTACATGGTAAAAGCCAGGGCAGAAAGGGGCTGGGGGTTTCCGATCAACCTTGGTCGAGATGTCAATACGGAGGGACAGGAAATGTTTCCCTATCTGCATGCCAAAGACAGCCTCTTATACTTTTCATCCAATGGGCATCCAGGAATTGGTGGACTCGACCTGTTTGTGGGGTCTGTGGATGGCAGTCATGTGAAGTACATTACAAACATCGGACTTCCTTTCAATTCGAATCGCGACGACTTTGGAATGCTGGTAAGCGATGATCGTACATATGGTTATTTCTCTTCCAACAGAGATGGAGGTCCGGGTAGTGATGATATTATTCGATTCGTTGAAGGAGAAAGAATTGATTCTATTCTTTATCACGATCCATTGGCTGTGCACTCAGCGGAGTTGGGTGATTTCGAATACGCCGAAGGGCAAGGCGATCTCCGGGGTAAGTTTGTTTCCAGGAAGGTAGCTCAGGACAGTGTCCTCCTCAATTTATACAATGTGGACGGCGACTTGATCGGCGCTGCTACAACCGATGAGGATGGCAAGTTCGTTTTCAAGGGGTTGAATTTCTACGATAGTTACATCGTCAAATTGAGTGAGGAGGGCGACGGACTCTTTGATCAGAGTACGATCTATTTCCTAGACCAAGAAGGAAATAAGGTGGATTCAGCGCGAACCTTGCTCTTTAATGCCTACTCATTCCAGTATTTGCCCAAAGAGTATGCTGTAAGACCCGCCGTTGAGGAAATGGATGAATCCGATCTTGCTGTAGTAGGCCAATTTTCTTATAAGGGACTTTCTACTGGCCCTATTAACCTGGAAATTCTGGATGAACAGGATATTCGTGATACCGTGCTTACCGACTCCTTGGGACTGTTTACGTTTGACAGGTTGAGGGCAAATGAAGAGTATCTCGTTCGGGTATTGGACGATGATACCATGGACATGCAGTTTGCTTCGATTGAGTTCATTTCATCCGACAGTGCGGTGATTGGGTTTGCTAAAAAGACGGAGGATGGAGGTTTTGCCTTTACCGCAAGCAAGGAGATTGCATTTGACAACGCCGAATTGTTTCGAGGAAGGCGCTCTCAATTCATCGGCAAGTTTGTCATTGACGAACAAGGAAAGGATGGAGTTGTCATTTCCCTTTTTGATCAGGATGGCGAATTTATTTCTACCACGACAACAGATAGCACCGGTGAGTTCACTTTTGAGGATGTGGAGTATTTCAGAGAGTACAAATTGAGGCTTGCAGAAGCGTACTCAGACCTATTCAACGGAAGTAAGATCTATCTGCTGGATGAGTATAGAGAACCGAAGGACACAGCCTCTGTGTACAGGTTCAATGAATTCACGTTTATTCACCTTCCAAAGGACGTGGCTATGCCGCTTGATCTGATCGAGGAGAAGGATGAGTCTTGGAGTCTAAGCGGCTTCTTTACTGACGGAAATGACCCGAAGGAAGGGGTGAAATTGTACCTCATAGATGAAGACGGCCTTGCGCCCGATTCGACCACAACAGTGGTAAATGGAGAGTTCGAATTCAAAGAATTGAAGGTGAATACGGACTATATCTTGTCGATCAATGATTCCACCCTTGCCACGATTGACTCTGCTCGTGTTTATTTGATCAATGAGGCCTATCCCGAAGGGGAAGAGGTGCATTTAAACAACGGTAGAATTACCTTGAATTCAAGTCGCTTCGGTGTGCGTCTTTCTTCAGATGCCGACCCTGAGATGGGTAGGGTTGAGATGAAGGGAGTCTTCCTGCACCAAGACATTTTGCAAGCTGACGTTAGGTTGTTGATTTTCAATGAGAATGGTGTTCGGGTTGGAGAAGCAATTACGGATAGCTTGGGAGAGTTCATTTTCGAAGGCCTTGAACATTACAAGCCTTATACGATTCGTCTGAGCAGAGAGTACATAAGCTTGTTTGAAGAGAGTACCCTATACATTCGTGACACGCGCTATCATATTTCGGACACGGCCAGTATGCGCAACTTCAACGAATATCGTTTCATACTGCTACCGCCCATTTATATTCCGTCGATTGAGCGCATTGTAGAAAAGGATGTTCCTTTTGATCTCAGAAGTGCTGCAAAGGGTCAATTCCGTTATACGACTTTACCGGATGGCACCGTACTGCTCTACCTTGTGAACCAGGAAGGAATCACCATTGATACGCTTAATGTCTCTAAATCGGGTCGTTTTGAGATCCATGGTTTGAAAGAAGGGCAGACCTACTTCTTACGCGTGGCAGATAAGGATACATCCCTCTTGTCCGAAGCAACTTGGTCGATTGTTGATCCGGATTCTGACAAGGAATTGAAGACTTGGCGAGTTGGAGCTGACATCATTGCCTTCTTGGCTCCAAGTATCTGGGTGAGTCCGATTGTTTCTTCTATGTTGGAGGAAAATGACAGTCTGAAGACGGTCGTAGAGGAAGTAAGAATTGCCCACCCTGACCTCCGTCCAATCTACTTTGCCTTTGGCGAGTCAACGATTGGTCAAAAGGAACTTTCTGAACTGGATCGGGTAATCGATTTCCTCAAACGACATCCAAGACTCGGAATTGAAGTGAGGTCCTTTTCGGATAGCAAAGGCGCGATAGAATTCAACCTCGAGCTTTCAGAAGCAAGGGCGAAAGCGTCCATCGATTACATGGTTCATAAAGGCATAGATCGTTCAAGGATCGAAGGCAAGGGATACGGAGAGAAAGGGTTACTTAATGGCTGCTCTGATGGAGTAGAGTGCTCAGATGAAGAACACGCCATAAACCGTAGAACAGAATTCTATATCATAGAGTAATGGGAGAGGCCTTCTTAACGAGTCTTTAATCTTTATTTTTAGCCCACACGGGGAGGTGCAAACTGAGGTCCTGCATCCTCGTTAACATTATCGTTTTCATTTTAGTCGGCTCAAAGACGGCATTTCAAGTGCTCGCATGATTTTTTTACATTCGCTATTGTCCTGATTGTCTACCACCCGACTATGACCCAAAGACCGCGACTGTTTTTTGATGCAGTCTTTCTGAGCTTTAATTGGCAATACATCGCCTTGATTAACCCATTTCTCTATAGGTTGGCTGCTCGCGCCGTTCAAGGTCACCATCATCCTTCACCTTTTTCTTTACGGAATGCTCGGTAAACGCAACATTTTGCGCACTTGGCCGCTGTGGTTACTCATAATTCTGGGGACGTTGGACGCCTCAGGGCAGTCTCATAACGAAGCCAAGGGCTTAGAGAACCTTTCGTCAAAATCCTATAATGAGGCGATTAAGGAGTTCAATAAAGTGGATGACCTTTCTCCTGACGGTTTGAGGGGTATGGCCACTGCTTATCGCGAGCTATATAAAATCGACAGCGCTTTGAATTACCAACGTCGATTAATCGCTACTGAAAAGTATAGAGCCCCCGATTTACTAGAGTTTGTGGATCTTTTGAAAATGCAGTCGAAGTATACTGAGGCATTTCAATGGTTAGCCGTTTACGCTAAGAATCAACCTGATGATACACGTGCCCTGAAGTACTTCCTTAATCCAGACTTCTTTAAAAGGATTCATGCTGATACAGGGAGATTTGAATTTTATCATTTAAAGATCAATTCTGAAGAGGATGATCAATCCATGGCCTTCATGGGTGATCAAGTGACGTTCTCTTCTTCTCGTGATCATGGCGATACGCCTTGGAAGGCGAAACTCAAGCGAGTAAGTAAAGAATTCGATATTTATCAAGCTAGGCCGGATATCGTCGGAGATTTTGAAGGTGCAGAAAACCTTGGAGACCCAATCAATACGGAAGGAAATGAACAATCAATCACCTTCAATGAAAAAGGCGACGTGGCGATCTTTTCGAGGAGTTATTCTAGTTCTGATGAATCGGCTGAGGAAAGGTATGGGTTGTTTGAAACGAGGTATGTCAACGGGCGATGGACCATGCCTGAGCCCCTCTGGTTCAATCACGCAGGGTATAGTGTTCATGACCCATCATTGACTCCAGATGGTGCTCAGCTCTATTTTGCCTCAGATATGCCAGGAGGGTTTGGTGGCTCAGATATATACGTTGTAAAACAAAGAGAGAATCAAGGAGAATGGGCATTTCCCATAAATGTCGGAAGGACTATAAATACAGAAGGAGATGAAATCACACCGTTTTATCACACGGAAGACAGCCTCTTGTTTTTCGCATCCGATGGTCAATTGGGTATTGGTGGATTAGACATATTCGTAGCTAAGCTGATAAGGAATCGCTTTCTCAATATTAGCAACCTCGGGCTTCCCTTTAATTCTAGGCACAATGACTGCGGGCTGATTTGTGATCCATCAAGGACGTTTGGCTATTTCACCTCTGATAGAGGAGGGCTGCAAGGAGGCAACGACTTGTTCCATTTTGTCCGTCTGCAAGAAGAGAGCGATGAAGACCAGAAGGATCCACTTGATGCTGAGCCCGTCTTAAAGAATCGACTCAGCTACGCCGCAGGTCATGGAGATATTGGAGGTCAATTCTTATACCGTAAAGTAGCCCAGGAAAACGTCTATCTAAATCTATTCAACTCAGAAGGGCAAAGAATTGGAGCAGCAACAACGGATTCCTTGGGGAAATTCGCTTTTACGGGGTTAAATTTATATGACAGCTACATCATTAAGTTAAATGAAGAGCAAGATGGCTTGTTTGGCCAAAGCACCATAGTTTTTCTGGATAAGAAGGGGAATAAAGTCGATTCTGCCCGGACCCTCTTTTTCAACGCATATGCCTTCCAGTACTTGCCGAGGGAAAATGCTTTGAGACCAACCTTAGTAGAAGACGACCCCTCTGACCTGCTCTTAAAAGCACTGTTTTCGTATGAAGGCAAGCCGCAGCCGTTTCAGATATTTGAATTGTCGTCACTGGATGGTGTGATTGATACATTGATCACGGATTCATTCGGATTCATCCATCTCTCGGGGATGCGACACAAACAGGCCTGTCAGCTTAAACTTCTTTCGGAAAATGACTTCGCGCTGGAGAATACCTCCCTTGAAATCGTAGGCTTTGATGGCGATGTGCTGGCCATTGCTCAAAAGTCACCAATGTTTAAATTCAATTTTACGGCATTGCGTAAGCTTGATTACAATAATGTGGCGAGGTATCGAGGGAAAAAGTCAAACGTATTTGGACGTTTTGTAATTGACAAACAAGGAAAGGATGGGGTTGTAATTTCTTTGTTCGATACGGAAGGAAACTATGTTTCAACTACCACCACCGATAGTGCTGGAGAATTCAGTTTCAATGACCTCGAATACCTCAAGCAATACAAGTTGAAACTAGCTGAAGCCTACTCCGATTTATTCAAGGATGGAAAAATCTATTTACTAAATGAAGAAGGGGATCCGATTGATTCAGCGGGAATTTATCGGTTTAACGAATACGCCTTCGTTCACTTACCTGAAGACGTTAGTATTCCTATGACTCTCTTAGAAGAGGAAGATGAAGGAGTGGGTATGAAGGGGTTTTACGCCATTGATGACGTTCCTGTAGAGGGAGAGCGAATGATGTTGGCAACAAAGAATGGAGTTAAACTGGATACAACTACAACTCGGCCAAATGGTGAGTTTGCCTTTGAAGACTTATTGCTAGATGAAGATTATGTGCTCTCTACGGATGATTCTTTGGGCTTCCCTGATGCCGGGAGCGTTTACCTCGTTACGGATTCAAATGTTACAGGGGAAAAAGTGGATTTGAAAAGTGGTGGGGTTGTACTAAACTCTAAACGTTATGGCACTTTGCAATCTTCAGAGAGGGGTGGTTACACGGAACAGTTCGATTTAAAAGGTAAACTCCTTTGTGACGGCTACTCATCGAAGGGGCTTGAATTGATGCTTTTCGATAAGGAAGGAGTCCGGGTTCAAGAATGTACTGCCGAAGCTGATGGTAGTTTTACATTCAAAGGTTTGCGGTATTTTGGCCCGTATACTATCCGCCTTAGTGCTGCAAATCGGTCACTATCTGATTGCGGTCAAATGAAAATAGCTGAAACAGTGAAGCACGCTGCGAATGTTCCATTCGTTGTAAATGTTAATGAGTACCGCTTCATATTGTCGCCCTCACCCTTAACGCCCCGAATTCAACCGCTTGACGAAGAGGATGAGTCGCTTGCTCCAACGACCGGGGTTAGAGGGAAAGTACAATTCAAACGATTCCCTAAGGTTCCGATGCGCTTACGTTTGTTAGACAAGCAAAAGATGCTTGTTGATTCAATGGATATATACAGAGATGGTCAGTTCGGCTTTGGTAGATTGGAGGAAGGTCAGCAATATTTCATATGCCATCACAACGGCGAGGATGCAGATCAGCTCGATTGGATCTGGAATTTGAGTTCTACAGGCGATCATGAACCCGTTAAGTCATGGAGAGTGAGCGCTGACACCATTGCATTCATCGCGCCTAGTCTGTGGGTTAACCCTCTTCAAAATCAGGTTGCGAAACAAGTCAATTCTAGTACTGACTTAAAGCCTATTTATTTCGAATTTTCTACCGCTCAATTGAGTGAAGGATTGAAATCAGAACTCGCTTCGGTTGTTTCCTGGTTAGAGGAGAATGAACCAAAGCGGATAGAAGTCAGAGCTTTTACGGACAGCAGAGGAGATGGCGATTATAATTTAAAGCTCTCAAAAGTGCGGGCAGATGCTATCGTTCGCCATCTGACGTCGAGAGGTGTCGACCGATCTAGGGTTGTATCAAATGGGCAAGGGGAGACTGGTATTTTAAATGGTTGCGTAGATGGAGTAGATTGCACCGAAGCTCAACATGCCCTCAATCGGAGGGCTGAATTCTACATCATTGAATAGCAGGGAGAGCGCATACCTCATACCCCATACTAATCTTCCATCTTGCATTTATTTTCTTTTATCCCAAAGGGGAGGTTCCAACCTCCACTCAGGGTGCTGCTTTGCATCGCCGTTTTCATTTTCATCATCTCTTCGCTCGAGCAAGCTCGGCTCGTGCTGCTGTAAATGAAAAACGCCCCTGTTGGGGCGTCTTCGTTTTGGTTGGCGGAGAGAGGGGGATTATTGCTTGATCCCCGAAAGGGGGCGAGGTCCCAACCTTCACTCAGGGCGCTGCTTCGCATCGCCGTTTTCATTTTCATCAGCCCTTCGCTCGAGCGAGCTCGGCTCGTGCTGCTGTAAATGAAAAACGCCCCTGTACGGGGCGTCTTCGTTTTGGTTGGCGGAGAGAGGGGGATTATTGCTTGATCCCC
>JABMOM010000043.1 GCA_013204105.1 Flavobacteriales bacterium | reverse complement strand
AGGAGGCATGATGTCGTCGGCATCCATGCGCGTCACCCATGTACAGGAAGTGTGTTTCAACGCAGCATTCAACGCGTCTACGATGCCAGTTCCTGGGTTATGTAGGCAATGGAAACGGTCGTCAATGTCGACGAAAGCTTGAGCGATGGCCAAGGTGCCATCCAGGGAATGATCATCGACCAGGATACACTGCCAGTTCGAAAACGTTTGACGGTGCACCGAATGCAGACAGTCAGCCAGCCAAGGTTCTGCATTCTTCATCGGAAGGATGATCGCAACGCTGTCTTTTGTCTCCATGACTCAAATTAACATCGAAGTTGCTCCACAGAAAAGAACTTTAGTGTCAATTTGCATTGTGAACATAGCACCAGGTGATCTCCTTTCGATCGAAAGTCAACTGGAACGGCGCTCTTGGGCGTTTGTGGATGGCGTCTTGTCTAAGGGTGCATTGGATGCCCTCCGGGCCGAAGCCTTCGTTGATTTTCGAGCCGGTGCGTTTGCTCCCGCGAGAATTGGAAAGGGCATTGAGAAGCAGCGCATTCAAGAACTTAGATCAGATTGTGTGCGATGGTTGGATCGATCGGGCGCTACGCAAGCGCAGTTGGCCTACTGGCAATTGATGGACCAACTTAGAGAGCGGTTGCGCGTTTTTTTTCGCGTGCACTTAGAGCGCGCCGAATTGCATTTTGCGGTGTATCCAAAGGGTTCCTTCTACGCACCGCATGTAGATCAATTTCGAGCCCAAGGCGATCGAATATTTTCTGTAATCACCTATTTGAATCCGGATTGGAAGCCGGGTGATGGAGGTGAGCTGAGGATCCATCACCTGGACAGTTCATTTGAAGACCTTTCGCCCTTGCACGGACGATTGGTGTGTTTTAGGAGCGATGAGATCTTACACGAAGTATTGCCAGCTTTAGAACAGCGGGTGAGCGTTACTGGATGGATTCGACGCGATGCTTTTATTCTTTAGGGCATTTTTTGCGTGAGTGATAGCAGTGGTTACCCTGCAGCCGCTGCAAGCGGCGAAGCGTAGAAACGTATAGCACGGTGGTCCGCCCGGAAGGGTGGGCTGCACGCCCAAGTTCCTCCTATTCGGGCAATTGTGATTCACGTATACCAATCCGTACTTTCGTCGCACAAAACGCAGCCTATGAAAGCATTGGTGACGGGAGGAGCAGGATTTATTGGGGCACACGTGACGAAACACGTTTTGGACCTTGGAATGGACGTGGTTGTACTCGATGACCTATCAGGTGGGTTTGAAGACAACGTAGATCCCCGGGCAGTCTTTGTCAAGGGCTCTGTGGAGGATAATGCGCTTGTAGACCGTTTGTTTGAGGAACATGGTTTTGACTATGTCTATCACTTGGCAGCGTACGCGGCGGAAGGATTGAGTCATTTTATCCGGCGGTTTAATTACAACAACAACTTGATCGGCAGCATCAATTTGATCAACGCATCGGTGGTGCACAAAGTCAAGTGTTTTGTATTCACTTCTTCCATTGCGGTGTATGGTGAGCAAGACCCTCCCATGCGAGAGGATATGACCCCGAAACCGGAGGATCCTTACGGCATCGCGAAATACGCGGTGGAGATGGACCTGAAATGTGCGCATGAGATGTTCGGCTTGAACTCGATCGTCTTTCGACCACACAATGTTTATGGCGAATTCCAGAACATCGGGGATCGCTACCGCAATGTGGTGGGGATCTTTATGAATCAATTGATGCAAGGAAAGGACTTGACCGTATTTGGCGATGGGGAACAAACGCGCGCCTTCAGTTACATCGATGACGTGGCGCCGATCATAGCGCGCTCTGTGGAAGTAAAAGGCGCTTACAATGAGGTGTTTAACATTGGGGCAGACCAAGAGTACAGCGTGAAGGAACTCGCCAGTGCGGTCGTGGATGCCATGAAAACCGAAGGGAAGTTGCTACACTTACCTCCTCGAAATGAAGTGGTTCATGCCTATGCGGATCACTCCAAAGTACGTCGGGTTTTTGGCGAACAGGACTACGCATCGCTTGAGGAAGGCATCCGGAAGATGGTAGATTGGGCAAAATTGGTTGGGTCGCGGGCAAGCACCACCTTTGACAACATTGAGATCGAAGAGAACCTACCTCCCATTTGGAATAATTAAGCATTGAATGTCCCAACGTCGTATTCTTTTCATAGCTCAGCATCGACCGAATCGATCGCCATCGCAGCGGTTCAGGTTTGAGCAATACTTGGAGCATTTAAGATCTAGTGGCTACGAATACGAATTCTCCTACTTAATAGACGAAGCCGCTGATAAGGTTTTGTACACCAAAGGGAGGTATGAAGCCAAGGCTAGAATATTAGCAGACAGCTTCAAACGTCGTCAGGACGATGCAGTTTGGGTCAACCAGTTTGACATCGTCTTCGTACAGCGCGAAGCCTTCATGACGCGTAACATCATTTTTGAACGAAAATTTTCGAAGAGCCCTGCCAAGTTCATTTTCGACTTTGACGATAGCATTTGGCTCCATAATGTTTCCGAAGCCAATCGATCGCTCAAATTCCTCAAAGGGGCAAACAAAACAGCCCGCATCATTCCATTGGCTGATCATGTTATTGCTGGTAACCAGTACCTGGCGGACTATGCACTGCGGTTTAATGATAAGGTCTCGATTATTCCCACTACGATTGACACCGAAGCTTATCGGCCTATTTCGCAAACGGAAGAGCGCAATGTGATTACCATCGGATGGAGTGGAAGCATTACCACCATCCAACATTTCAACCTTGCGGTGAGCGTGCTCCAACGAATTAAGGATGTGTATGGAGATCGGATTGCGATCAAGGTGATCGGCGATGCGGAATACAGGAACCCAGCGTTGGGTATTGAAGGCCAAGGATGGAATGCCAATACCGAAATTGAAGATCTGTGCGAAATGGACATCGGCATCATGCCTTTGCCAGACGACGAGTGGGTTAAAGGAAAATGCGGGCTGAAGGGTTTGCAATACATGGCGTTAGAGATCCCTACGATTATGTCACCGGTAGGTGTCAATACCGAGATCATTCAGGACGGAGAGAATGGTTTCTTGGCGGCCCATGAAGACGAGTGGTTTGAAAAGCTGAGCAAGTTGATCGACGACCCCGCCTTACGAGTGCGGTTAGGAAAGGCCGGACGAAAAACGGTGGAGAATCAGTATTCTGTCAAAGCAAATCTTCAACATTACATGGAGCTTTTTGACCGCGTTTTAGCATAGTCAATCGAACGCACAATGCTACTTTTGCGACCTCTTAAAAAACTGCACTTATGAAGAAGACCGCCCTTTACGACAAGCACGTCGCCCTCGGAGCCAAGATGGTTCCTTTTGCAGGCTATGATATGCCCGTTCAATACAGCAACCTCGGGGAGGAGCACAAGAACGTCCGTGCCAATGTAGGTGTCTTTGATGTGTCACACATGGGTGAGTTTTTTGTGAAAGGACCTGGAGCTTTGGATTTGATCCAGCGTGTGACGTCCAACGACGCTTCAAAACTGACACCTGGAAAGGTGCAGTATTCCTGCTTGCCAAACAAAGAAGGCGGAATCGTGGATGACCTCTTGGTGTATTGCTTGGGCGAGGCCGAATACATGCTCGTAGTGAATGCTTCCAACATGGAGAAAGACTGGAATTGGATCCAGCAGTTCAATACAGACAACGTAGACATCGTAGACCGCTCGGATGAGTATGCGCTGCTCGCTGTTCAGGGACCGAAAGCTACGGCTGCCATTGCTTCGTTGACCGATTTGAATGTTGGGGAGATGCCTTACTATACCGTGCGAGTAGGCAGCTTCGCAGGTGTCGATAATGTGATCGTGGCAACCACTGGATACACCGGCGCAGGTGGATACGAGATATACATGAAGAACGGCGATGCAGAGAAAATCTGGGACGCCGTGTTTGAGGCAGGGAAGGAGCAAGGCATTATGCCCGCAGGCTTGGGAGCGCGTGATACATTGCGCATGGAAATGGGCTTTTGCTTGTACGGAAATGACATCAACGACGAGACATCTCCGCTCGAGGCTGGCCTAGGGTGGATCACCAAATTCACCAAGGAGTTTACGCATTCGGCCTACCTCTTGAAGCAGAAGGAAGAAGGGGTGAGCAAGCGCTTGGTAGGATTTGAAGTCCTGGACAAAGGGCCCATCCCACGCCATGGATATGAGATCCAAAACAAAGAAGGTGAGCGCATCGGTGAAGTCACCAGCGGAACCATGGCGCCGAGCCTAGGAGAAGCGATTGCGATGGGTTATGTAGATCGACCGTACTTTGCCGAAGGAACGGAAGTAAACATCATTATCCGCAACAAGGTGTTGTCGGCCAAGGTGGTGAAGTTTCCTTTTTACAAGGGATAAACGCTTTTTTTTAGCTGCAGGTTGAATTCTGGGTTGGCTTAAAGGATCAGCTCGATTTCTATTTGGGTATTTAGGCTTATCTCCATTTTTGTTTCTGAGAAAGAAGGCGCCTTAAAGACCGGTTTTACGTTTCTCGAAAACCCGTAAGGTTCGGTAGGAATTCCCAAAAAGTTCAAGTCACATTGCCCGTTGCTGTTGACGTCATGAAACAGTGCGAATGAATAATCACCTGCTTCCAGTCCTTCAATAGAGCATTCCGTAGACGTGCCAGTAACTCGAAACCTTTCAATGCGGATGGCAGCTTCGTCATCTGGAAAATCGTTTGGGCTATTGTAGACCGCAATTTGTATCCATCCATCGACGTCCTCAATGCCCGTCACCGCAATATCTATGGTAGATTGGGCCAGCGATAGCGAGGATGAGAGTGCGAGAATTACAAATAATGCGGATGTCTTCACGGATGATACAATGAGTGGTTTTGAAACGCATAAGCCACGGCTTTGTTTGAAGAGGTAGGAGAAAAATTACGCAGTTGCAGGCGCATCGGAGGCGTAGGAAAGGTCAGAAAGTGCAAATCGCCCTTTGTTGGTTGCAACGATTGCGTCGCCCTGTTGTGCAGCTTGAAATACTTTGGGCGCTCCATGCGTCGCATAGTTTCTTTCATACTTTTCCTAGCATTACCACTGCTTTCTCACAGCTGGGGGTTCTTCGGACATAAGAGCATCAATCGTTTGGCGGTTTATACCTTACCGAGCGAATTGATGGGATTCTTCAAGGAGCACATTGATTTCATTGCAAACCATGCCGTAGACCCCGACATGCGACGGTACGCGCTCAAGGGGGAAGCACCTCGACATTACATCGACATTGATCATTACGGCGAGGATGCTTTTGAGCAGGTTCCTCAACGTTGGGACTCCGCGGTAAATAAGTTTACAGAGGATACTTTGCAGGCGTATGGCATTGTTCCGTGGCATGTGAACCGTATGTATTATCGGCTGGTGGAGGCGTTTCGCAGGAAGGATGCGGCGTATGTGCTAAAAACAGCGAGTGACTTAGGGCACTATATAGCCGACGCGCATGTGCCCTTGCATACCACCGAGAATTATAACGGTCAAATGACCAATCAACAGGGCATACATGGCTTTTGGGAGTCGCGGCTTCCTGAGTTGTACGCGGAAGACTATGATTTCTTCGTCGGTCGAGCGCGGCTCATTTCTTCGCCCTTGGAAACCATCTGGAGGGTGGTAGAGCACAGT
>JABMOM010000042.1 GCA_013204105.1 Flavobacteriales bacterium | reverse complement strand
TGCTTGAGTGCGGGTGACAAACGCAAGTTTGTCACTTGCCCGGGTGGTGGAATTGGTAGACACGCGGGACTTAAAATCCCGTGACCATTGCGGTCGTGCGGGTTCAAGTCCCGCCCCGGGTACCACTTATTTTTGAAAGCAGCATTTGGCTGCTTTCTTTGTTTCTAAGAACTAAGTAAATGAATTAGTGTTTGCGGGTTCCCCGCCCGACTGAAGGGCTTCAGCCGTTCGGGCGGGAAGTCCCGCCCCGGGTACCACTATGAGAAGAGCCACCTTTGGGTGGCTCTTTCATTCCCTGTAAATCGTGCGCTTCTCAGTATACATACTAAAAAGTGAGGTTGATGGATCCTTATACAAGGGTCAAACCTCAGAATTGAGTGCGCGACTTATGCAGCACAATGAAGATATTTGAAGTAAGCCTAGGCAGTGATGCTCCTACGTCAGTTTCACCTCACTTCCCCGTTCTGACGATCAAGACCTTCGAAAGGGACCAAAAACGCTCGTAATCGTCAATATAGAGGGCAGAGCCGCCATTCTCCGCTACTTGACGATAGGATTGACGCGGATGTTCAGAAAGCAATTCTAGCTCCTCTGAGGGTATCTTCAATTTGGCGAAGTGACGAATATCTACCTTGGTTAGGTAGTTGAAATCGGCCTCTTCGTTGATCTGCCATGACAAGATGGAGCTGCGCTCAATGAGGTCCATGCTGACCAACTCATTCTTACTTCCGAAGAAATAAAACGCTTCGTTCATCTGTGCGTCTTTGCGCTGAAGTTCCTTGTCCAACGCTACCAAGGACTGCTCCAAGTCTTCGATCTTGTGAGACTGCTCGACGGCCTTTTCTTTTTCACCCTTGAATTTATCTTGTAATGTTGCGTACAGCTGCTTTGCATTTTCCAATTCAATGCCCATGTCATCCAACTCACTGAACAATTGGGCGATCTGCTTTTCTTGGTGCTGGACCTTATTATCGAGTTTTACCACGTGGTCCATCAATAATTTCACGACTTTATTCTTACCCACCAAGAGCGACTCGATTTCAGCTACGATGGAATTGTTCATATGCACCAGCTGGGTGAGGTCTTTGATCTTTTGGATGAGGATGGTATCCTCTTCATCACCGTTCATTCTCTCCCGAATGCTCGCTTCCAACTGTTCGAGCGAGTCCACGTAGCGATCCACGAACTTGGTGCCCAGCGTCAGGGATATGATCTGATCCTCTTGCGTCTGGAGTTCCTCTTTCAGTTCCTTGTTCTCGGATTCTAGTCGCTCAACATCACCGGAGCAAGAAACTACGATACAGCATAGAAATGCAGTTGAGATGAACAGTAACAAAGACCGTTTGCTCATGGTGGTGGCCTTGGGTTAGATTGCGACTAAGTTAGTGCATTTGCCAGTATAGAGGGCATCTTCCTACCTAAAGTGTAAGCGCTCATTGACCCATTTCAATATTGAGCTGGAAGCTCCGCGTTGCCTTTCAAAATACGTTGCCGCAGCTGCATTGACATCCTTTCTGAAGTCTGTATCAACAAGCGCTTTCTCCAATGAAATGCGAAACGACTCAGCGGATTCAACTTCCAACCCCGCGCCCAAGGCTTTCAATTCCTGCACTTCCTGAAAACGCATATTCTTTGGCCCAAAGAGCACCGGAATGCCATATACAGATGCTTCAAGGGTATTGTGAACCGCTTTACCAAAACCTCCACCCACGTACGCCACATCTCCGAATCGATAGAGTTTTGACAAGAACCCAATGCGGTCAACATAGAGTACGGTTGCCTTTTCCCAACCAGGTGTCTGTTCGATCTCGCTGAACTTAACCAGTTCACGTCCAAACTGATGCTTCCAAACATCCAACTGATCTGCGTTGATTTCATGGGGGGCCACGATCAACTTTAGGTTGTTTCTTGTCTTGACCGCGTCGAGGATTATGGCATCGTCGGATGACCAATTACTGCCTATAACCAACAATTGACACTCCCCTTTAAAAGCCTCGATTCCTTGAAGATCATAGCCTTGCTCGGCATTGGAGATCACGCGATCCACCCTTGTATCACCCACCGCTGCCGCATTGAATATCCCAATGCTCTCTAGACGTTTGACCGTGGCCTCATCTTGGGTAAATATGCGTGTGAATTGACGCAGTCGCCGCCCCAGGTAGATTCCTGGCCACTGAGTAGTCCAATGCTTATCGGTAATGTGAGCGCTCACGAGGATCATAGGTATGTCCTTTTGTTGCAACTGCTCCATGGCATTGAACCAGAATTCATACTTCACGAAAACGACCAAATCCGGCTGAATACACGCAATGAAGTCTCGCATACGGCCTGGCAGATCGGCAGGTAAATAGGTAACGACATCGGCAAGCGCATAGTCGTTTCGCACTTCATAACCGCTGGAGGAAAAAAAGGTGACAATCACTTGAACGCCCTGATTCTCCTTCTTCATTCCCTCAATCAAGGGTCGTGCCTGCTCGAATTCACCTACGGAGGCACAGTGAAACCAAACTACTTTGCCTGACTTCTTGAAGGATTGGGCATCCTCCTTCCATTGCCCTCGAGTCGAAACCCAAATCGCAAACTTGGCGCTTGTCCACTTGAAAAGCGGAGCAAGTCCCAGAAAGATCCTAGTGACGAACGTGTAGAGAGACAGCATCCGCGCGAAATTAAATCAATAGAAGTAGTAGTCCCTTGCTTGGCGCCTATAGATGGGGAAATACCATCGGACAACGAAGGTCCCGATGATGTCCATGCGCTCTTTCGTGTCGCGCATTTGCGTGTCAAAATTGAGGGTCCTTCGGTTCTGGGTGAATCCTTCATAGAACTCCACCCCAACGTAAAAATTCACAAAGCGAAAATTACCGAAATGCTGGTATCCCAATGATTGACTCAGGCACAAACCATTGGTTAAGCGGTCATATCCCTTTTTGTAATCCCCTTCTAATTGAGGAAGTGTCTCAAATTCAGGCTGAATACGAATCTTATGCTGCATCACACCACCTCCAAGGGCCAAATGCATCCCGCAATTTGGATTCGGACCGACAATGGGAAAGATCTTTCCAACGCGAACCGTCGAAACAAACCCTCTTTCATACAGGAATACATCCACAGGGTTTCCATCGCGGCCAATAAAATTCAGATTTTCCGTTTGGAGATTTTTCAAGATGGAATCTTCCTTTACTTGATTCCCAAAAAAGAATCCAACATTGCCTTCAACCGTCCAGTTATTCCTCGATTTAAACATGAATGACCCACCTGCCAATCCACCAGTTCCAAAGCGCTGTTGCAAATCGCCAAAAGGTTGATGAATGCCCAATTCACCTCCAATCGCAAAGAATTGAAGGGTGGTGTCTTGGATCGTCTTCTGACCTGAAGACGTGAGTCCAAAGCAGAGCAAAACGATGAGCAAAAGAGGTCTTTTCACAGCACGAAAATACGAAAGCCAGCCACCGGAAGTTCTTGCAACGCGCTTTGCACTCATACCAACTAGTATACGGCTAAAAAGAGCCAATGAAAAGAGTATCTTCGCACCCCATTTTTAAGTGAATGAAGCCCATCCAACTAGTTGATCTGCACACGCAGTATCTGAAGATCAAAGAAGAGATCGACAAAGCGGTGATCGATGTAATCGAAAGCACCGCATTCATCAATGGCCCAGAGGTAAAAGCCTTTGCCTCCGACCTTGAGTCGTACTTAGGTGTCAAACACGTGATTCCATGCGCGAATGGGACGGATGCGCTTCAGATCGCATTGATGGCGTTGGACGTGCAACCTGGAGACGAAATTCTCACTCCGAGCTTCACCTATATCGCCACTGCGGAGGTGATCGCCTTGTTGCAACTGAAGCCTGTTTTTGTGGAGGTAGATAAAGACACGTTCACGATCGATATTGCAGACGCCAAAAACAAGGTTACTTCTAAAACCAAGGCAATAATTCCCGTTCACCTTTACGGCCAATGTGCCCAAATGGATGAGGTCATGGCCTTTGCCAAGGAGAATAACCTCCGCGTCATTGAGGATACGGCGCAAGCGATTGGAAGCTCTTTCCACTCGAACGACGGAACGACGAAGATGGCTGGATGCATCGGCGATATTGGAACCACTTCATTCTTTCCTTCCAAGAATTTAGGCTGCTACGGCGACGGTGGCGCAATCATGACCAATGACGATGCTTTGGCGCAGAAACTGCGCATGATGGCCAACCACGGTCAGCGCGTGAGGTATTACCACGATGAGATCGGTTGCAACTCGCGATTGGATTCCATTCAGGCTGCCGTGCTGCGCATCAAGTTGCGTCATTTGAATGAATACACCCATGCGCGTCAGGAAGTCGCGGCCCATTACGACAGCGCATTTGCAGACGTAGAAGCCATTACCACCCCTTATCGCGCCCCATACTCCAACCACGGCTTTCATCAGTACACAATGAAGCTAAAGGGCGTGGATCGCGATGGCTTGCTAACCTACCTCCAAGAGCATGGCATTCCAGCCAACATTTATTATCCAGTGCCTGTTCACTTGCAGAAAGGATACGCACAATACGGAATGAAAGAAGGGGACATGCCAAGGACAGAGGATCTCACGCGACAAGTAATCTCTCTGCCGATTCACACGGAACTCAGTGAGGAACAACTGAATCACATCACAAGACACATTAAAAGCTTTATCAACGGATGAATATTGCTGTAGTAGGAACCGGATACGTAGGACTTGTAACGGGCACTTGTTTGGCCGAAATGGGCAACCATGTGGTTTGTGTAGACATCGACGAAGCGAAAGTGGAGAAGATGCGCAACGGCATCATTCCCATTTACGAACCACACCTTGACAACCTCTTTGAACGAAACATCAGGCAAAAGCGCCTTTCTTTCAGCACTGTGCTGCAAGACGCGGTAGATCATGCGAATGTGATATTCCTCGCGCTCCCAACGCCTCCAGATGCAGATGGTTCCGCCGACCTGCAGTTCATCCTCCAGGTGGCTAACGATCTTGGAAAAATGATCCAAGACTACACCATCATCATTGACAAGAGTACGGTCCCCGTTGGCACCGCTGATCGTGTACACGCTGCTGTTTCTGCCAATTACTCCGGTGATTTTGATGTTGTGTCCAACCCTGAATTTTTACGGGAGGGATTTGCCGTTGATGACTTCATGAAGCCAGATCGCGTCGTGATCGGTACGGAATCAGAGCGCGCCCAGCAAGTGCTCGACGAGCTTTTTAAGCCGTTCGTGCGTCAAGGCAATCCAATCTTGTTCATGGATGAGAAATCTGCAGAAATGACTAAGTATGCGGCCAATGCCTTTCTCGCCACAAAGATTTCGTTCATGAATGAAATCGCCAACCTTTGCGAACGAGTGGGCGCTGACGTCGATAAGGTTCGCATCGGTATTGGTTCAGATTCACGCATAGGAAATCGTTTCCTCTTCCCAGGAATCGGCTATGGAGGAAGTTGCTTCCCGAAGGATGTGCAAGCCATCGTCAAAACCGCTAAGGAATATGGGTACAACCTCGAAATCCTGGAATCTGTCATGCGCGTTAACGAAAATCAAAAGACGGTGCTTCTCCCTTCCATCATAGATTATTACGGTGGAGACCTGAAAGGAAAGCACTTTGCGATGTGGGGACTGGCGTTCAAGCCGGACACGGATGACATCCGTGAAGCACCCGCATTGTATATCATTGAAATGCTCACCAAGCTCGGGGCTACTGTTAAGGCTTACGATCCTGAAGCGATGAGCAACGTCCAACACAAGATTGGCGAAAGCATTCAGTATGCGACTAACGAATACGACACCCTTGACGGTGCGGATGCCTTGATCATTTGCACCGAATGGTCGGTTTTCCGTACGCCGGATTTCCGTGAACTGGACAGCCGTTTAAAAGAGAAGACCATCTTTGATGGAAGAAACCTTTACGTTCCAGCCAAAATGCGCGAGCGTGGATACTATTACAAGAGCATCGGCCGAGAAACCGTAAGCAATAAGTAAGACGATGAAAAGTGTTCTGATAACAGGTGCAGCTGGATTTTTAGGATCCCATCTCTGCGACAGATTCATTGCGGAAGGATACAAGGTAATCGGGATGGACAATCTGATTACTGGAGACCTGAAAAACATTCAGCACCTTTTCTCCAACGAACATTTCAGCTTCTACAACCACGATGTAAGTTCCTTCGTCCATGTACCGGGCGAATTGGACTATATCCTGCACTTCGCCTCTCCCGCGAGCCCGATCGACTACTTGAAAATCCCTATTCAAACCTTGAAAGTGAGTTCGCTTGGAACGCACAACCTGCTCGGTTTGGCCCGCGCCAAGCGCTCTAGGATATTGGTCGCCTCCACCTCAGAGGTATACGGCAACCCGCAAGTGCACCCTCAAACGGAAGAATACTGGGGAAATGTGAATCCGGTGGGTCCGAGAGGTGTCTACGACGAAGCGAAACGTTTTCAGGAGGCGATGACGATGGCCTATCAGCGCATTCATAAGCTTGAAACAAGAATCGTCCGAATCTTCAACACCTACGGTCCGCGGATGCGCCTGAATGATGGTCGTGTATTGCCTGCCTTCATCGGACAAGCGCTGCGTGGTGAGGATCTGACCATTTTCGGGGATGGAAGCCAAACCCGATCATTCTGCTATGTGGACGACCTCATTGAGGGCATTTACCGCTTGCTATTGAGCGACTATTCCATGCCGATGAACATTGGCAATCCCGACGAGATTACCATCAGAGATTTCGCGCAAGAGATCATCAAATTGACGGGAACGACCCAGAAAGTGGTCCATATGGATTTGCCAGAAGGCGACCCCGAACAAAGACAACCAGACATTACTAAGGCAAGAGATATCCTCCACTGGGAGCCTAAAGTGCATAGAGCCGAAGGATTGAGTATCACATACGATTACTTCAAAGGCCTATCGAAGGATGAGCTGTACAAGAACGAGCATAAGAATTTCGAAGCCTACTTCAGATGAGCAAGTCCTACTACGCACATGAAACAGCAGTAATCGATGAAGGCTGCACGATCGGCGAAGGCACCAAGGTCTGGCACTTCAGTCACATCATGCCGGATTGCGAGATTGGTGAGTCGTGCAACATCGGTCAAAACTGTGTGATTTCCCCTAACGTTGTGCTAGGAAAAAACGTAAAGATCCAAAACAATGTTTCGGTGTATACGGGTGTGATTTGTGAAGATGATGTATTCCTAGGTCCCAGCATGGTGTTTACCAATGTAGTCAACCCTAGGAGTGGTGTGAACCGACGGGGTCAATACACACGCACAGTGGTGAAAAAAGGAGCATCGATCGGCGCCAACGCTACGATCGTTTGCGGTCATGACATCGGAGAATACGCCTTTATAGGCGCAGGGGCTGTGGTGACCAAGGAGGTCCTGTCCTTTGCCCTTGTAGTTGGCAATCCTGCAAAGCAAATCGGTTGGATGAGCACCCACGGTCATCGTCTTCATTTTGACGAATCAGGGATCGCCATCTGTCCTGAATCCAAACAGAAATATCGACTCGACAATGGACGGGTCACCAAAATAGAAGCGTAAGAAAATAGATATGAGCAATTTGTACGAGCAAATTTTGAAGAAAGAAGCGAAGATCGGCGTGATCGGTCTCGGTTATGTAGGCCTGCCCATCGCCTTGGCCTTTGCGAAAAAAGTAGCGGTTGTAGGATTTGACATCAACGCAGAGCGCGTTGAGATGATGAAGAAACATGTGGATCCTAGCGATGAATTGGACGCTGCTGATTTCGCAGATAGCGACATCGTCTTCACCGCCAACAAAGAAGACCTGAAGGAGGTAAACTTCTTCATCGTCGCAGTTCCAACTCCTATTGATGCGCATAATACTCCAGATCTGAGACCCCTTCTGGGGGCATCTAACACGGTGGGTTCCTCCTTGAAAAAAGGCGACTACGTTGTGTACGAGTCAACGGTATATCCTGGTTGTACGGAAGAAGATTGCGTGCCTGTACTCGAGGAAAAATCTGGATTGAAGTTCATCAGTGATTTCAAGGTTGGGTATTCCCCGGAGCGCATCAACCCAGGCGACAAGGAACATACCATCACAAAGATCCTGAAGGTGGTTTCTGGCTGTGATGAAGAGTCTCTCGACATCATCTCCGATGTATACAGGATCATCGTTGAACCTGGTGTGCACAAAGCATCCAGCATCAAGGTAGCAGAAGCTGCCAAGATCATTGAGAACACGCAGCGCGATGTAAACATTGCGTTGATGAATGAGCTATCTATCATCTTCAACCGCCTCGGCATCAACACGTTCGAGGTCCTTGAAGCAGCGGGTACCAAGTGGAACTTCCTTAAATTCTTTCCTGGGTTGGTAGGTGGTCACTGTATCGGTGTAGACCCCTATTATTTGACCTATAAAGCAGAAAAATTGGGATACCACGCGCGTATCATCAATTCTGGACGCTACGTCAATGATAGCATGGGATTTTACGTTGCTAAGACAACGGTAAAAAAGATCCTAGCGCAGGGTAAAAACGTTGCCGGGGCTAAAGTATTGGTCATGGGAGCCACTTTCAAAGAGAACGTGAGCGATATCCGTAATTCGAAGGTTGCTGACGTCATCAAGGAACTCAGGTCCTTTATGGTAGACGTAGAAGTTGCCGATCCTTATGCTGACAGTGCTGAATTGGAACACGAGTATGGCTTTGGTCTTTCGGAGATCAAAGAAGGCGCGTATGACGCCATCATCGTTGCCGTAAACCACGATGAATACGTGAAGTTGCAAGAGTCCGATTTTCGCAAAATGATGACGGACGACAAAGGCATCTTCGTGGACGTGAAAGGCATCTTCAAAGGAAAGATCAAGGAATTGATATACTGGAGCCTATAATGGTGTTCGAAAGAAACATCATTGTTACGGGTGGAGCAGGCTTTATTGGCTCCCATGTCGTACGCCGACTTGTTTCCCGATACCCGCACTACCGGATCATCAACCTAGATCTTCTGACCTATGCCGGCAACCTAGAAAACCTCGCGGACATCGAATCCTCGGACAATTACGTTTTCGAGAAAGTAGATATCTGCGATGCAAAGGAAGTAGGACGGGTTTTTGACCAATACGATGCAGACAGCATTATTCATTTAGCGGCAGAATCCCACGTCGACCGTTCCATTTTAGATCCATTGGCCTTCATCAACACCAACGTGGTGGGCACGGCAAACTTGCTTCAATGTGCACGAATGGCTTGGGGCGAAAACCTTGAAGGAAAACGATTCTACCATGTCTCAACCGACGAGGTGTATGGATCGCTGGGTGATGAAGGATTCTTTACAGAAGAGACCTCCTACGACCCCAAAAGCCCCTATTCTGCCTCCAAGGCAAGTTCGGACCACTTGGTCAGGGCATTTGGTCATACCTATGGCCTTCCGGTTGTTATTTCGAATTGCAGCAATAACTACGGCCCCCACCAATTTCCAGAGAAGTTGATTCCGCTATTCATTAGCAACATTGTAGAGAAGAAGCCCCTCCCCGTTTACGGAAAAGGTGAAAATGTGCGCGACTGGTTGTACGTTGAGGACCACGCCGAAGCCATCGATCTCATTTTCCATGAAGGGAAGATGGGTGAGACCTACAACATCGGTGGAGAAAACGAGTGGAGCAACATCGCATTGATCAAGGTCCTTTGCACCCAAATGGATCAAAAACTTGGTCGATCTGCAGGTGAGAGCAATGCGCTCATCACGTATGTCAAGGACCGCGCGGGTCATGACTTCAGGTATGCCATCGATTGCGCCAAAATCAAGGATGCCCTAGGCTGGTCACCGTCCATGACCTTTGAAGAAGGCTTGGCCAAGACGATCGACTGGTACTTATCAAATCCAGAATGGATCGAGCGCGTGCGCACGGGAGCGTATCAAGCGTACTATGAGCAGCAGTACACCCATCGCTGAACCGTTAGAAGTTCCACATATCCAACTCTAGCTCCCTGATCTTTTCATGCTCCTGGCGTGCTTGATAGAGGGCGTCTTCAGGTTCTAAGTATTCCACAAAAGCCCGGTCGTACACATTCGACACCTTGGTGATGGTACCGTCAAACCTTCGTTGGGTAAAAAAATCATCGTAGGAGATGTATTGCACGTCATTAGAGCGCACGAATACTGGCCAAGTGGCCATGGCGTATCGAGCCTCCTCATAGTTGACCCAAAACAATCTTTTCGTTCCCCTGTATTCACCTGTCTCCGGATCAATGACCACGGCAACTGGGGCAATGCCTACTATCCCAACCTTCATGGTGGCGTGTTGAGCGTCTATGTACCAGCGTTCTTTGATATCAAAGGCGATGATGTCCTCTGAATCAATCCAACTTGTAACCGAAACGTACCCTTCCTCAAGTGTAATGGGGTCGATGGAAAGCACTGTGTCCAGCTTACGGACAATGTCCAGCACTCCAGTCTTGTCCAGAGGAGTAGAGAACATATCATCTAAGCCGAGCGGACCTACTGAATAAGCCGTAAACATTTGTTCTTGAAGTAATCCATCTAACATGAATTGGTACAAGGATTTACGCCCCTGGGATGGATCTTCTGGGAAATACATGGTTTGATTCATCTTCTGCCTCAAATCAACCCTGCGCCATATGGTCCGCATCCAAAGCATGTCGTTCGGCCGAACACTTTGTCTAGGCGCTGGACGACCATCCAAAGGATTATTTGGGGAGGGCTCTAATTGGGCATTAGCTTGGTACGCTAATCCTACAACCAATCCGAGCGACAACAAGATTTGGGGTGCTTGCTTCGAGCGGATAACAAAAGTCATGCACCTTGAACGCCCGTCAGACAGAAGTAGTATTAGCACAAAAAAAAGGGAGGCTCTCGCCTCCCCTTCTTCTTTTAACTATCAATAAACAGAAGCTTAATAGCTCCACAAGTCATGTTCCATGTTGGTGATCTGACCTTTGATCTTTTCAGCTTCTAACAACGCTTCCAATCCCGTCTTGTATTCGACAATCTGTCGATCGTACACATTACTTGATTTCACGATGTAGCTACCGAATTGACGCTTCCAGAATACATCCTCATACGTTCTGCGCTCAACGTCATTTCCTCGGTTGAACACCTCAGACTTGACGAAGACATAACGTGCTTCAGGGTAATAGATCCAGAAAAGGCGTTGGAGACCACGGTACTCACCCGTAAGGCCATCAATCTTCGCCTTCATAGGACAGATGCCTATGATCCGAACGTCCATTACAGAACGCTGACGATCAAAAAACCATTCTTCCTTGATCTCATACCATTTGATTTCGTTTGATTTCACCTCCATAGGAACCACTTTCTGAACCATTTCACCGGTGTTGAGATCCTGTGTGAAAACCGTATCCTTTTTAAAGAGTAGGTCACGCACTTCGTCGGTGGTCATTCGCTCGGTGAACATATCATTGTCTCCCAATGCTCCAGGATAATACGCAGTGAGGGTTCCATCATTCATGATGGCATCTTTGATGACATCAAAAAGTGACTTTCGGCCTTGTGCTGCCTTTTCCGGATAGTACATCGGATGATTGATCTTCTCCCTAAGGTCCACCCTTCTCCATACTCTTTGAAGCCACATTACATCGGCTTCTCGAAGGGGAGCGTATGGAATCACACGACGTTCCAGGGTGTGTTCAGGGCGGTAAATACCATCCAAAACATCCTGAGCAAGGCTTTCAGCAGGAATTGCTGCTAAGCTTGCTACTGTCAGTAGGGATACGATCAATCGTTTCATGACAAATGAGTTAAATTCAGTATTAGATGATCTTCAGCGAAAGCGTTCCCAGGTCTCGTACTGAGCCGTCAGGACCTTTTACCTTGATCTTCTCAAAATAGATTTTCTGACCCGATTTCAATTCCGCACGAATCTTCTTTGCATCAGAAGACAAACCCGGTCCACCACAATTGGCTTCAACAACGTTGCCGCGGATTGTAGCAGATACAACGTAACTCTGTACTTGGAATCGAAGGTCAAATTCAAAATTCTCCATTTCAGCGATGATACCACCTGCCGCCAAAAGGTCACGTCTCGGAATCGCATCCGAGCCCGTCTTTCCACCAAAAAATGGTTTCGGATCCGGTACGTTCTTTACCCGAAATTCCTTCGTGCCAAAACTTTGCTTCTTTCCATTCAATTCGGCGCTCACGGATATATTACACGTTGTTCCGTTTCCAGGTTTAACCATAAATATTCCGTTGCTTCCTGACTTGCTGGCATTAGAAATACTAATCTCCAGTTTCTCAGTAGGCACACCAGGAACGGATACCTCCACAGGATTATCCAAACCTCGGTAGAAAACGTTCATTTTGGTTGGTGAAACAACCAACGCAGGCTTGGCCACCGTATAGGTTTGCTTAGGGATTTGAAAAGAGCGGTACGTTCCATCAGGACCTTTGATCTGGATGACTCCGCCCCATTCTTGAATACCCGTCGTATTCGCTTGTAATGCATAGCGTGCTGCTCCTCCAACCATGTATATATTGCTGCTATCAAGCTGCTCAAAATCATCGTAGATTGGCATATCGTTGCTATCATTAAATTCAGTAGCCAGCCGCATACGTGGTGGCTGTGTTGTACTGAATGCCGCAACAATAACGTCTGCGATGAAGCTATCACCCTGAATCACATAGGTAGATCGTGGAATCACCTTGGCCGCAAGCGTGTCAAACTTAAAGTCATCCGCGCTGATATTGCGATAAAGCGCCTTAATGATATCCGCTTCGGCATTTCTTATATCGGCTTGAATCTTAGACAAATTGGTCACAACAGCCGCCAAGGGTAAGTGATAAAAGTTTGCTGAAATCCAACTCTCCTTGACACCGCTTGCATCCCTGTACTCACCATCCGTCATCAATCCTAGAGCCAGTGCATCGCGCTCCACATCATCTTCGAACAAATACAACAGCTCCTGCTTGAAGTTATCAATCTTCGTCTTTAACTCTTGCGCAGACCACTCACCATCTTTTGGATTTGCAGGGTCACCCCCTATCAAATGCAGTGTTGGAATATCGTAGTTGTCCTTTGAATCCACATTCTTCAGCTTAAAGAGCGAATCTGCCTCAACCTCTTCAATGGAATTCTTTCCACTGGTTGTCGCGATCAAATACTTCTTCAGTTCTTCAATGTGTAGGTAGACTTCTTCCGTCAATCCTTTAGCTCGCATTGCCTTGTTGTAGTACTCAGCAACTTTCGCTGGGTCGTTCGCCTTGGCTTTTTCGAACTGACTGTACGTAAACTCATTCTTGGCCATGAAGTTTGCATTGGTCACTTCAAGTCCTTCATTGATGATTACGAATGCATCAAGGATGTCTTTCGATACGTTCATGGCAAGAAGAGCGGTAAGTACTAAGTACATCATACCAATCATCTTCTGCCTCGGGGTTTCTTTACCTCCTGACATTTATTCTATTCTTTTCTGGTGTTATATGAAACTATCAACCCTTATTACCACCACCCATGTTCATAGCTGCTAGCATATTGCCATACACTCTGTTGAGTGCGGACAGATTGCTCGAAAGCTCAGCAATGTTCTCTTTATAGCTCTTGGTGTCTTCCACTGAAGCCTGAAGGTTGCCCATCATTTCAGAGATACCAGCATAGAACTGCTTGTTCGTCTCCATTTGCTCCTTGCTCCCTTGTAGTTGAAGGTCATACACTTGATTCAATTCTTGAAGCTTAGCAGAAACGCTCCGCAAGCTGTCTGCATAGCTGTTGCCATCGTCAGATGTCATGCTGATGCTCGCAAGGCTTTCAGAAGCCTTAGCGTAGTTCTGAGTCAATTGATCAACGCTTGTTGCAGCGTTTCGAACGCTGTCCACATACTGATTTGTTGCAACAGATGCATCAGAAATATTGCTCAATCTACCCGCGTTATCTGAGAGTGATCGAAGACCAGTACCTAGGCTTTCAATAAGTTCTGGGCCAATTTTCGCTTCTTCAAGCATGTTGTCCAGTTGCTCTGTAATCGGAAGCTCTTCCTTTCCATCATCAGATGATGTTTCAGCGATCTCTTCGTGCTCTTCATCCTCCACATGCGCTGCGAGTTCTGGGTATACCAATTCCCACTTTGGCTCGTCGTGAAGCGGTTCAAACGCCGAAAAGAAGAAAATCACAGCCTCAGTACTAAGACCAACTACCAATAGTGGTCCAGAAAATGGCCAGTGCATAATTTTAAACAAGGCACCGATAATTACTACTGCAGCACCAATTCCATAAAGCTTAGCCATAAACTTTTTCCAGCTGGCGCTTCCTGGTCTGAATCCTTTAACTTCTTGAGACATAATTAATAACGATTTGGGTTGTGTTTATAGTTATAGTTAAAAAAGACGTTGAAAATTATCAAATATCATCCCCCTTGGCACGGCCAAGGAAAGTCATTACGTTTCTAAAACCAATATAACTCTTAGCTGTATCCTGATACTCATAGCTACGTGTACCCGTTTGTAGATAATATCCTATGTCCTTCCAGCTACCTCCGCGAATAACCTTTCGCTTCAGAACGGGAGGATCGTCATCCTTTGCTTCGTAAACATAGTCCATGTTCAGATCATGGGCAAAGTCGAAAGAAGACTCATCAAATGCATTACTTGTCCACTCGCCTACGTTTCCTGACATGCAGTACAAACCATAGTCGTTTGGAGAATAAGAATTTACAGGTACAGTATGGAATCCACCATCGTCAACATAGTTACCGCGCATCGGCTTAAAGTTGGCGAGGAAACATCCTCGTGTATTCCGGATATACGGTCCGCCCCATGGATAAGGAGCCAAGTCCAGACCACCTCTTGCGGCATATTCCCATTCTGACTCTGTTGGAAGTCGAAAATCTTGCACACGACCACCCCCGATTTCTCTCAAGTAGTGATTGAGCAATTCCGTTCTCCAGATTCCAAAGGCCCTTGCCTGCTTCCAAGTGACTCCCACTACTGGGTAATCATCATATGCCGGGTGGCTGAAGTACATCTTGGTCATCGGCTCATTGAAGGCGTACGTGAAATCATGTACCCAACACAATGTATCCGGATAAACATTGATGACATCTCGCTTGATGAAGATCGAACGGTCTGTCATACCACGTTGCCGAAGAGGAGCACCTGGGCCACCTTTTCTTGCCGCATCGCGATAGTCGATCCAGAAGTATTCAAAATCAAGCTTTCTTGCGTCGATTTCTCTGCGCCCTCTGAATCGCTCAAATTCTGGATAGTACATAACTTCCAGCGCCTCACGCTGATCGGGATCTTCCCAATCAATGCGTGAATTCCAATCGATATGAGGCGGATCGATGTCCTCATCATAATAATTCACCGTAATGAGGTATTCCTCCTCATCTACTTCCTCACCGAGGATGCGGCGTGCGATACTATCGCGTACCCAGTAAACAAACTGACGGTATTCATTATTGGTAACCTCGGTCTCATCCATGTAGAATGCTTGAACCGAAACGGTTTTTGACTTAGCCGTAGTAGCGTATGGCACGTCTTGGTCGCTGGGTCCCATATTATAGGAGCCCATCGGAAGGTAGAGCATACCATATGGATCGGGTTGATACCAGGCTATCCTGTTCTGAACACCGATCAACTGACCATTTCCGGAGCTTCCGCAACTGCTCAGAAGGAAAGGCAACACGAGTGCCGCCGCCACTGAGTATTTGAGCAATCTTTTCATATTATCTCCTTTTTTTGGTTTAGAACTTTCTTGAGGGTTGAACTCAAAAGTTACAAAAGTAAGCGAATCCTATAAGAACCTGACGCTCTTATGTCTAGAAACTGGGGATTTCTGTTTCAGCTGCAAACAGTATTGCAGGAAAATCTCATGAGATCCACTGCTTCCACTTGCAAGTCTGTTAGTGGTAACATCATACGCATAACCGGCGCGCACGGTTCCAGGGATATAACCAGGAAGCCAATTGACACCTGCCATAACTGCCACAGCATCGATGTACCTATAGGTTAACCCTCCCCAAATAAAATTATTGTACTCCACGATCGCATTAAGGTCAATTTGAGCAGTTACCAGATCAGATTTCACGAAGATCGAAGGCTTAAGAACGAACAAAGGATTCGGTAGCGGAAAGTCATATCCAGCCGTCACAAACAAATGCGACTTCATTTTAAAACTTGTATTCCAATTCACAACCTCTGGATTGTCGTCAAAGCCAGGAAGTCTACCTGTATCAGAAAAAGATGCTTGGTTCAAGTGAGACATCGACGCACCCACGTATAACTTACTTGTTTGATACCAAAGACCAAAGTCCATATCAAATGAGGTTGCCTGGTATCCACCATCCGGAATAAGTGGGTCACTGTAAGATGGGCTTACGCTTCTCCAGTTGTTTCCAATTCCAAATTGAATGGCTCCAACGGAGACGCCAACACCTAAGTGTCCGGGATCACTACCTATGATATCCAAGGGGATATGTGCGCTGTACATCCCTTTCACTGTCGTGAAATGCATCTGACCGAGTGCATCACCCAAAACCACCAAGCCTCCACCACTCCTTAAGTTAATGCCAGGGATGGTAAACGTACCATGTCCACCCAACAAGTAAGATTCTGGACGACCCTCAAACCCAACCCATTGCTGTCGGCCGATGGTATAAACGCAGATGCCATCATTCATTCCAGCATATGCAGGATTGAAGAACAGCTTATTATTCACGTTCATGCTGAACTGTGGGTCCTGCTGTGCCTGGGTTGCTGTTGCGGCGGAAACCGCTATAGCCACGAAAAGTATTCCAATCTTAAAATTCATAGGACGTACTACAGGTCTAGATTTTTGAGAGTCGCTAAATTACTTAAAATTCAAATGGAGTCAAGATTTTCCACGAACAGTGCAGTTTTTCAACATCAATCGGTTCACTTCCCCGATGAAACCCTGTTCAGAGCATTTTTTTATAGGCTTTCCACCACCTTTCTGGTAGATCGTCCCGCGTGGCTATCAAGTAGTCTTCATATGCGCAAGGAACCAAATGATGTTTCCTGTACTTGTTGGCATATTGAGGGGGTACCGGAACTTCCATCCACCACCGATCGGTAGCGGCACTTTTATAAAAGATCAATTGGAATTCATCGTTGCGCAGCGGAACGCGATACTTGAGGAATCCTTCTTTCTTGGAGCCAGGGATCTCCGAACGCCGTCCGTAGTATCCGTCCACAACGCACCAAAGCATTTCAGCGAGCAACAGATCGTCTCTACGCGTTGCTCCTTCGCCTGTCAATTCCGTAATGAGAACAACCTTCGTCTTTTCAGCCAGACCGATGTAACGAAACATCTGACAAGCTTCTTCAGCATAGATACCGTTTGGCTGGGGTTCGCAGTTGGCACCGAAATCACTTGACTTGATCGCGTCCATTGAAAAAGAGGTCACTTCTGCGCTTCGAAGGACAGGTTCAACACTGAACACTTCTCTTCTCACAACACCTAATCGATAGGTGTCAAAGTAGAGTTCATCTGCCAATTCAAGTTCGCCGGGTGAAACGAAATAGGTCTGGTAACCAATGTTCGAGTAATTGAATAAAAAGTTCGGCTGCTCCTTAATGATCCTTCCGACATAATTCTGAATGGTACTCTCATCCAAGTTCAGGTAGTTATCTACTGAAGTTATGTTCACGATCTGCTCCTGCGCTTCAAACGACTTGTAAACCGAATAGGTTAAGTTTCTCCCGCCACCAAGGATAATCGGAATCACCTTGGATTTTACGAGGTGACCGATCACTTCGGAAAGACCCGCTTCGGTATCAGCAATTTCATTGCCGAGAACGAACTCTCCAAAGTTGAGAATCTTCGGTTCGTAGTCGTGCACAAAGAGGGATGCAAATTCGTTGAGGACCGCTGTGATCTGATAGGCGTGGTCAGCACGTTCATTGCTCATCCATCGATTTTCGGGAACGTATAATATGGCGAGATCAAAGTCTCGGCAATCCAATCCGTCCGAATACGCTGTGATGCTATCGATCAGGGTAGCTTTTCGATCGCTCTCGATCTCAATTCCTTTGAAGTAATGGCTGAGTTCCATTGGAAGCGGTTATTTCTTGCCTTTTCTTCTTTTACCCTTGTTGGTCGGCTCAGAACTTTCAATGATCTCTAAGCAACGTTCCAAGGTAAGGGCCTCCGGATCTTCTGTCTTCGGAAGCTTGTAATTTTCCTTCCCCAAGGTCATGTACGGACCGAATCTCCCTTTCAAAACCTTGATGATTGGATCATGATCAAATTCGTGGATGATCGCTTTTTTTGCTTCTTCCTTTTTGGTGACAATCACCTCGATCGCCTGATCCAAAGTGACTTCCAATGGATCCAATTCACCGAGGTTGTAAAAGCCTCCATCAAAGCGAACAAACGGACCGAAGCGACCTGCGGAGGCAATCACCTCTTTACCCTCGTACTCGCCCACGCTTCGCGGCAACTTGAACAACTCTAGGGCATCTGCCAATTCAATGGTTTGGATGCTCTGACCATCGCGAAGTTTTGCAAATTGTGGTTTCTCTTCATCGCTTACCACTCCGATTTGAACCATGGGCCCATATCGACCAAGTCTTGCGATGACGGGTTTTCCCGTCTTTGGATCATCACCCAACACGCGTTCTCCCGTGGCTCGCTCCGAATGCTCTAGCGTGTTTTCAACCGTGGCATGGAAAGGTTTATAAAACTTAGAGAGCATCGTCGACCACTGCAGCTCACCCCGAGATATATGGTCAAACTCCTCCTCTACACTTGCCGTGAAATGGTAATCCAGGATGTTGGGGAAATTCTCCTCAAGAAAATCGTTTACGACAACTCCAATATCCGTCGGAAAGAGTTTATTCCGTTCAGCGCCGGTATTCTCCGTACGCTCTTCTTGGCTAAGTTCAGAACCCTTTTGTGTGATGACCGTGTAAACGCGTTCCTTTCCATCGCGGTCTTCCTTCACTACATAGCCTCGCTTTTGAACGGTGCTAATGGTCGGCGCATAGGTTGATGGTCTGCCGATCCCAAGCTCTTCCAATTTCTTGACCAGACTAGCTTCCGAATATCGGGGCGGGTGGTGTGTAAAGCGCTGCGTGGCTTCAAATGATTCTTGACCAAGCTTATCTCCTGCGTTCACATTGGGGAGGTTGGCATTGTTCTCCTCTTCGTTCTCATCATCCGAACCCTCCATGTAGACTTTCAAAAAGCCATCGAACGTGATGATCTCACCCTTCACTTCAAACAGCTCTTCCAATCCCTCAGCACCGATGCGGATAGTTGTGCGCAACAATTTCGCGTCGCTCATCTGCGAGGCAATGGCCCGCTTCCAGATCAATTCATAGAGGCGTTGTTCTCGCTTGTCATCCGAAACCTGAAGTCGATTGAAATAAGTCGGGCGGATTGCTTCGTGCGCTTCTTGGGCATTTGCCGTCTTGGTAGAATATTTTCGTGGATTCGTGTAGTCGTCGCCATACTGACTCATGATCTCGGCCTTGGCGGCCTCAATGGCCGTTGTGCTCAAGTTGACCGAATCCGTTCGCATGTAGGTAATCTTTCCTGCTTCGTAAAGACTCTGCGCCAGGCGCATGGTCTGAGCTACCGAGTTACCCAGCTTCCTAGCCGCTTCCTGCTGCAAGGTTGATGTGGTAAAGGGCGCCGCCGGAGATTTCTTTCCTGGTTTCTTATCTACCGAATTCACTACGAATGAAGCTTTCTCGCATCGTTTCAGGAAATCCTTCACTTCTGCTTCGGACTCCAAGCGTTTGGACAGATCCGCGGAAAATATCTTTCCATCCGACGAAAAAACCGCCCTTACCTTGAAATAAGGTTTCGACGTGAATGCATCGACTTCTTTTTCACGCTGCACAATTAAACGCACTGTGACAGACTGCACACGACCAGCAGAAAGGGAAGGTTTTACTTTTTTCCAGAGAACTGGGCTCAATTCAAATCCAACGATCCGATCCAGTACTCTTCGAGCCTGCTGGGCATCCACCAAATTTTTATCGATCTGCCTTGGATTATCGATCGCGCTCATGATCGCCGGCTTGGTGATCTCATGAAACACAATGCGCTTGGTTTTATCCTCTTTCAGTCCAAGTGCCTCGAATAAATGCCAACTGATGGCCTCTCCTTCACGGTCCTCATCCGTCGCGAGCCAGACCATTTCGGCGTCTTTACTCAATTTTTTCAATTCGGTAATGACCTTTTTCTTGTCAGGCATTACTACATAATCGGGCTTAAAATCATTCTCAAGGTCTACCGAAAGTCCTTTCGTTGGAAGATCCCGAACGTGCCCATAGCTGGACCGTACGACAAAATCCTTTCCTAAATACCCTTCAATTGTCTTTGCTTTCGCAGGAGACTCAACAATCACCAAATTCATATGCTTCCTCTCATTTCGATGAGTGCAAATAAAACGCAAAATATATTGCTTCGTTTCTCTTTATGGTATAGCAACCCCTCAACAAGCGATTTTAACACCTGACATTTTTGCAGCCAAGTCGATTCCGTACCTTTGCTGACCTTTAAAAAACAGCAAGGTCGATGAGCGAAGAAATGCTAGAAGAACAGCGGCAAGGAGAGGCAATAGTACTCAAGGCACAGAGTGAACTTCTGAACGGAAAGAAGGTCTATGTAGAAAGCTATGGCTGTCAGATGAATTTTTCTGATAGCGAGATCGTCGCGTCTATTATGGGACAAGCCGGATACGAGACCACGGCATCTGCTGATGAAGCTGATGTCGTTCTGATCAACACTTGCTCGATTCGCGACAATGCGGAGCAACGCGTTCGCAATCGATTGAAACAATTCAATCAAGAGAAAAAGGCAAATCCAGACAAGGTGATTGGAATTCTAGGTTGCATGGCTGAACGTCTCAAATCTCAGCTTCTCGAAGAAGAGAAGCTTGTTGACTTGGTTGCGGGTCCTGATGCGTACCGAGAACTTCCTGGTTTAATACAGGAGGTGGAATCTGGGCAAAAGGCAGTAAACGTATTGCTTTCGCGAGAAGAGACCTATGCTGAGATCAAACCGGTTCGACTCGACACCAATGGCATCAGTGCCTTCATTTCGATCATGCGGGGCTGTGACAACATGTGCAGTTTTTGCGTGGTTCCTTTCACGCGAGGAAGAGAGCGGAGCCGTGACCCTGAATCGATCGTTGCTGAAGCCGCTGACCTCTTCAATCGCGGGTATAGGGAAGTCACACTTCTTGGCCAGAACGTAGACAGCTACCGCTGGAACATGAGCAAGAAAAGTGAGGTGATCGACAATGCAAAGGAGAGCGTCAATTTCGCGCAACTGCTTGAGAAGGTCGCCCAGGTGCATCCCGATCTACGCATTCGTTTCAGCACATCACACCCCAAAGACATGACCGATGAGGTCTTGTACGCGATGGCTAAACACGAAAATATTTGCAAATACATCCACTTGCCTGTTCAGTCGGGAAACAGCGACGTCTTGCAGAGGATGAACCGAGGTTATACCCGCGAATGGTATTTCAATAGAATCGACGCCATCCGCAGGATTATGCCGGATTGTGGCATCAGCACGGATGTCATTGCTGGATTTTGCGGTGAGACCGAAGAACAGCATGCGGATACATTGAGTTTGATGCAAGCTGTAAAGTATGACTTCGCCTACATGTTCTTCTACAGTGAACGTCCAAAGACGCTTGCCGAACGGAAATTTGAAGACGACGTGCCCCTAGAAGAAAAGAAACGGCGATTGAATGAGATCATACAATTGCAAATGGAGCACTCCCTAGAAAGCAACAAGCGTTCGGTCGGAAAGACATTTAAAGTATTGGTAGAAGGTTCATCCAAGAGGAGCGATGCTCAGTTTTGTGGCAGAAATACCCAGAACGTCATGTGTGTCTTTCCAAAAGGCGATCATAAGTTTGGAGACTATGTGCAGGTGAAGATAACCGACTGCACCTCGGCCACGCTCATCGGAGAAATCGTAGAAAAAGCATGACGATACAACAAGCTAAACAACGTTTTGGAATCATTGGGATCAGTCCAATCTTGGACCGGGCGATCGAAACTGCCTTGCGCGTTTCGCCTACTGATCTTTCGGTACTCATCACGGGTGAAAGTGGTGTGGGAAAGGAGCGCATGCCGCAGATCATTCACCACAACAGCACCAGAAAGCATGCTGGTTATATCGCTGTAAACTGCGGTGCTATACCTGAAGGAACGATTGACTCAGAACTATTTGGTCACGAAAAAGGCTCCTTCACGGGTGCCCATGAAGCTCGCAAAGGATATTTCGAAGTTGCCAATGGCGGCACCATCTTTTTGGATGAAGTAGCAGAACTTCCCGTCTCGACCCAGGTGCGATTGCTTCGCGTGCTGGAAACGGGCGAATTTCTCAAAGTGGGATCGAGCAAGGTTGAAAAGACGGATGTACGCATAGTGACCGCTACCAACGTGAACATCCCCGATGCGATCAAAAAAGGAAAGTTTAGGGAAGACCTCTACTACCGATTGAACACGGTTCCAATTCACCTACCGCCCCTTCGAGAACGCAAAGAAGATATCCATCTCCTGTTCAGAAAATTCGCGTCGGATTTCGGAGAGAAGTACCGCATGCCTCCCGTTCGACTTACTGCAGACGCCGTGTCGATGCTGGAAAGTTATCGCTGGCCTGGAAACATCCGTCAATTGAAAAATGTGACGGAGCAGGTCTCGGTCATTGAGAGCGATCGTGAGATCAACGGTCCTACATTGGCCAGGTACCTTCCCAACGCTTCGGCGAGCCGGCTTCCAATGGTGCTTGAGAAGGAGGAGCAGCAAGACATGTCCGAACGGGAGATCTTGTACAAAGTTTTGTTTGAATTAAAGAATGACATGAATGACTTGAAGAAGTTGGTCATGGAAATCATAGAAAACAACGGTTCTGATTTGGACACCGATGCCATCAAACGTCTTTACCCCTTACTCGAGGGAAGAACAGCGGGTTCGAGTGGAACTTCTACTCCAGAAGGAATGGAGTATGAGATCCAACGTTATGATCAAGATTATTCTGCAGACGGCACTATTTACGAATCGGAAGTGGTAGAAGAGTCGCTCAGTATTGAAGAAAAAGAGAAGGAGTTGATCAAGAAAGCTTTGCACAAGCACCGAGGCAGAAGAAAAAACGCCGCTCAGGAATTGGGAATATCAGAAAGGACGTTGTACCGAAAGATTAAAGAATATGCCCTCAATTGACCTCAGGGGAATATGGCTGTGCCTTCCTTTGCTCTTCCTCGGAGGTTGCAAAGTGAATTACTCTTTCACCGGAGCCAGCGTTTCACTTGATGTCAACACCATTTCCATCGCAACCTTCGACGCTACGCGCACTCCTCTTGCCCCCCCTAGCCTCAGCCTCAGCTTTACGGAAGCGCTCAAGGATCGTTTTTTACGTCAAACGAGTCTCACCTTGGTCAAGAACAATGGAGACTTAATGATCGACGGCGAAATCACAGGCTATGTTCAGCGAGATGAAGCTGCTACAGGAACAACAGCGTCGGTTACAACCTTGAGTCGACTGACGATTTCAGTAAAGGTGCGATTCATTGACACCAAGAATGAGCAGAACAGCTACGAGCAATCATTCTCGAACATGGAACAATTTGACGCATCTACTCAGACCTTGGCTGAAGTGGAAGAGCAGTTGATCGAAGCGATCAACGAAAAACTAACCCAAGATATCTTCAACCGAACACTCGGAAATTGGTAATGAAGATCACCGAAGAAAATATCGATCGCCTAGAAGGATTGGATCATACAGAGCTGACGCTTTTGTCTGAAACCCTACAAAAACATCCGTATTCATCCACGTTGGCCATTGCCTTGACAAAGGCTTACGAAGCGAAGGGTGATGTGCGGTACGAAACATTAATCCAAAGGGCCGCGCTGCTGAGTAACAGCAGACGGCAATTGCACTCGTTCTTGTTTGAGGAAGAAACTGAAGTCGATCCTCACACCACCGTTGGCGCCTCCGAGACAAAATTGGTAGACGTGCCTGAAGTTGAGTCGATCGAATTGATTTCACGCGTAGTTGAGTCGATCGAATTGATTTCACGCGTAAATGAAGACGCTGAGGGTGTCCAACGTTTGCCATTGAAGGCACTAGAAGAAACCGTTCAAACACCAGAAACGAACGTACAAACGGACGACCCCTTTGAACTGCAATACTTAGCGGAGGCTTTGAGTGCTGGGGCCGCATTAGACTTGATTGACCGATTAGACGCGTTTGAAGATCAAGATCGACCCTTACAGGAAGCCGTTGCGGAATCAAGTGAGGCAGTTGAGGACGTCGATGCCATCGGAGCGCAAGAGCCCAAGGTCGATGAAAAGGAAGCGTCGCTTGGTGTCGAGGCAGCAATCGACGACAAAGAAGAGAGTGCTGCGCCAGTAGTGCCAGACAAACAAAGTTTTTCACGCTGGATGGCCACCTTGTCTAACGATGCGAACAGCTCGAGGGATATTGATATTGTGAGTCCTTCGGTGACAGCCTCTAATGAAGCATCGAAGATCCGCACGCCTCGTTCGTTCAAAGAAGCTGCTTCGATCATTGATAATTTCATTGAAAAGGAAGATGACATCGTACCAAAGCGAGCCGAATTCTTTAAACCAGCGAAGGCAGCGAAGTCGAGCCTGCTAGATCGTGAAGACATTGTAACCGAGACGCTTGCCAAGGTATATGCTCAACAAGGCAACATTTCCAAGGCAATTTCGACCTATGAAAAACTTAGCTTGCTGCATCCTGAAAAAAGCAGTTATTTTGCCGGCCTTATTGAAAAACTGAAGACAGATTAAAAATATATAGATCATGATCGTCATTTCTATCCTCATCTTTATCGTCAGCCTTTTACTGATGGGTATCGTTCTGATACAGAACTCCAAAGGAGGCGGCTTGGCCTCAGGTTTCTCATCGAGCAACCAGATCGCCGGTGTACAGCGAACCACTGACTTCCTTGAAAAAGGTACTTGGATCTTGGCCATTGCGCTTTTGTCACTTTGCCTAGTGTCTACTGCTATGATCAGCACTTCATCGACTGAAGAAGCATCTAGTCAGATTGAAGGCATGATCGGAGATCAAGTGGGTGCTCCAGTGCAGGGAGTCGAAGAGAGCTCAGTGCCTCTTCCTGAATAGGTAGCGTCACTCAAAACATTGATAAAATGTCAGCTTGTCACGGCGAGCTGACATTTTTTTTGTCCATCTGTCAAAATCATGACACAAAGGTCCGCTGGCACAAATTGTGACCATGGCCTGCATGTAACATAAACCTTCTTAATAATGGCAGAAGTGAATTTCAAACCAAACGAAGACCGTGTGCTGGTAGAACCAGCTGCGGCAGAGGAAAAAACAGCAGGAGGAATCATCATTCCTGATACAGCAAAAGAAAAACCGCAGCAAGGCTTGATCATAGCTGTGGGTCCTGGCAAAAAGGATGAGCCGATGACGCTCAAAGAAGGGGATACTGTTTTCTACGGAAAGTATTCAGGAACAGAGATCCAAATCGGCGCAAAGGAATATTTGATCATGAGAGCATCCGACATCTTGGGTAGCCTCACATAATTCAAAACCACATAAAAACTACGAACAATGGCAAAAACAATATTATTTGACGCTGAAGCGCGTGATGGACTGAAGAGAGGAGTAGACGCCTTGGCGAATGCCGTAAAGGTGACGCTCGGACCGAAAGGACGCAACGTTATCATCGACAAGAAATTTGGTGCTCCAATCATCACCAAGGACGGGGTGACTGTTGCAAGAGAAATTGAATTGAAAGACCCTGTTGAGAACATGGGTGCACAAATGGTGAAAGAAGTTGCTTCCAAGACTGCAGACGTAGCAGGCGATGGAACTACTACTGCCACTGTGCTTGCACAAGCCATCGTTACAGCTGGTTTAAAGAACGTGACTGCAGGCGCGAATCCAATGGATTTGAAGCGCGGCATTGACAAGGCGGTTATAGCTGTTACCAAGTTCATGGCCGATGTGACGCAATCGGTTGGAGACGACTTCAGCAAAATTGAGCAGGTCGGCACCATCTCAGCCAACAGTGATTCAAACATCGGTAAGCTTATCGCTCAAGCGATGGAGAAAGTTGGAAAAGAAGGTGTCATCACGGTTGAAGAAGCAAAGGGTACTGAAACTACAGTTGATGTAGTGGAAGGTATGCAATTCGATCGCGGTTATCTTTCTCCTTACTTCGTTACAAACGCTGAGAAGATGGTAGCTGAGTTGGAGAATCCATACATTCTTATACACGATAAGAAGATCTCTAATATGCAGGACATCGTTCCTATTTTGGAGAAAGTGGCCCAATCTGGCTCTCCCCTTCTGATCATCGCTGAAGACATTGAAGGAACTGCGCTTGCAGGTCTGGTGGTGAATAAGCTTCGCGGTGGTTTGAAAGTAGCAGCTGTGAAAGCCCCAGGCTTTGGAGATCGTCGAAAGGCCATGCTTGAAGACATCGCGATCCTTACTGGAGGTGCTGTCATTAGCGAAGAGCGTGGATATAAATTGGATCAGACAGACATGACCATGCTCGGTCGTGCGGAGAAAATTGACATCGACAAGGACAACACTACCATCATCAATGGTGCTGGTGGAAGCGATGACATCAAGGCTCGCATTGGACAGATTAAAGCTCAAGTCGAAACGACAACCAGCGATTACGATCGAGAGAAGCTGCAAGAACGTCTTGCTAAGTTGAGCGGTGGTGTTGCTGTACTTTATGTCGGCGCATCTACTGAGGTCGAGATGAAAGAGAAGAAGGACCGTGTTGACGATGCACTACACGCCACTCGCGCGGCCGTAGAGGAAGGCATTGTTCCAGGTGGAGGTGTTGTGTTCATTCGAGCCATTGCAGCCTTAGACAAGCTTAAAGGCGATAATGAAGATCAAGATACTGGAATCGCGATTGTACGTCGTGCCTTAGAGGAGCCACTTCGACAGATCGTTTCTAACGCCGGTGGCGAAGGAAGTATCGTAGTGCAGAAAGTTCTCGAAGGGAAGGATGATTTCGGATACAATGCCGCAACCGGGATTTACGAAAACCTTCACGCCGCGGGGGTAATTGACCCTAAGAAGGTATCACGTGTTTCTTTAGAGAATGCAGCATCGATTGCTGGCTTGCTCTTGACCACTGAATGTGTACTTGCTGACGAGCCTGAAGAGGATGGTCCAGCAATGCCACCTGGTGGAATGGGAGGCATGGGTGGAATGATGTAAATCTTTCACTACAATAAACAAGAAAGCCCCGGGTGTCCGGGGCTTTTTTTATGTGCTGAAGCTTCGTGTTAGAGCTTTCCCAGTTCTTCTTTCACCAATTGTGAAATCAATTTACCGTCAGCCTTTCCTTTCAATTGACCCATCAAAGGTCCCATCACCTTACCAATATCCTGAGGCCCGGAAGCACCGCTGGCCGCAATCTTATCCATTACAAGCTTTCTCACCTCTTCCTCACCCATCATCTCCGGAAGGTAAGTTGAGATCACATCTGCCTGAAATATTTCGACTTCGGCCATGTCTTCCCTCCCCTGTTCTTCATAGATGGCCGCAGCATCCTTTCGTTGCTTGACCAGTTTCTGCATAGCTGTCATGGCATCGTCATCGGAAACTACGGATCCTGCTTTTTCACTTGCGATCATGAGGATGGCACTTTTAATGGCGCGCAGCGCTTCCAATCTAGCCTTGTCTTTTGCAAGCATGGATTTCTTGATATCGTCGTTGATCTGTTGTGCTATGCTCATTGTGTTGTTTGTTGGTCCACGAATTTAATGCTTATGCTTGTGGACTAAACTAAGTGTATGAAAGTCAATTCGTTTTTAAGAATTTCCACGCTCTCTGTCGTTCTCCTTGGATGCGGTTTGCTTTGGGAGTACAGAGAGAATCACGAAATCAAAGATTGGACATGGGCTGCAGATGATGTGCAAACTTTCGAGTATACCACCTATGAAACTCAAGTCCTGGATGCTACCGTCCTCATCCGTCATCTCCATGGGTTTCAGTACAGGTCCATTGCCTTGAAATGCGAGGTCACTACTCCAGACACATCGCTCGTCGTATCCTTTGTTATCCCGATCAGGGATGATCAAGGCGATTATTTAGGTGAAGGTTCTGTGGACCTTTGGGATGTTTCTTATCGCTTTATGGCTGGACACACCTTCGTCCCAGGCGAATACAGCTTTCGCATCAGTCAAGAAACGGCGAATCCTTTGCCTTTGCTCATGGAAGTAGGACTCCAACTTGAGCAATCCGAGCATTGAGTCATCGAACTTAGCGTCCGATGACCAATCTCTTCGTTGAAATACCGTCTGCGTGATTCACTTGAATGAGGTAGATGCCATTGGCCATCTCTCCCAAATCAATCACCACTTCGTCTTCGTGTCCGTTGGAATTCCAATCGGCCTTCCCATACGTTCTCACCATCTCCCCCATCGCACCGTAAATGCCTACTGAACGCAGGTCATCTGCAGAAGCATTGAGGACCAAGTTGACATTGTCAGAAGCAGGATTAGGATAGAAATCGAATCCAAAGGCGCCGTCTCCCACTTCTTCGATGCCTACAAATACTCCATCGCAATCAATCAGTGACAGGTACATTGTGTCTGAGTAACTACATCCAGCCTCATTGTATCCAAGTGCCCAGAACTGATAGATTCCTGGCGTCTTCAAGGTACCGTCGTGCGCAAGGATGCTCAGTCCTGTAGAACTATCGCTCCACAAGAAGTTGTCATAAACATTCGGCACGCTTAGGGTATGCTCTTCGTCCAAGCATATATCCAAGTTGTCTCCAAGGTAGAAGGTTGGCTGCTCTATCACGTCGATCATGAGTGTATCCGACCCAAGACATCCTTCGGCGCTTGAAACCTGCACCCAAATGATCTGATCTTCCGTGAGGGGTTCTTCACCGCCGTTCAATAAGATACTTGAGGTAGTTGCGCCGGTAGACCAGAGATAGCCCGCATGTGAACCAGCAGTCAAGGTCATTCCAGTTGCATTACAAAGCATAGTGTCCGGACCCAAATCCACTGTAGGCAATGGATGTACCAGAATGGAGAACGTATCCGAATCAACCCCACAGGCATTCTCGAATACATACCAGCCTCCGATGCCACTGTAAACAGTATCCGGAGCCACGAGCATGTCGCCATCAATGAACTGAGATGTATACACCCCGCCCGCTGGAGAAGCAAAATTGAGGGCAATCTGTTCTCCCGCACATAATTCAACTGGATCTGAAGTAAAGCTGATGATCGCCAATGGCAGAATATGAATCGAATCCACAGCGGCATTCGCACAGCCGTTGGAATCAACGAACGTATAGCTGACGAATTGGGTTCCAATCAGTGAGTCCGTAAATAAGGTATCACCGACCACTCCGTTGCCTAGGTAGAATCCTCCGAAAGGAGAAACACTGTCCAAGGCGATTTGGGTTCCCGCACATACCGTATCCTCTGCGATCTCAAATGAGACTGCAGGAAGTGGGTTTTCAGCAATGGTGACAGAATCAAATACCATACATCCTGCAGAATCTGTAACGACTAGGTAGTGGGTACCTACCCCTACATTCTCAACAGTATCTCCTGTCATTGCGTTGCCTCCGATATCCCATAGTGAACCGTATCCACCTACACCGCCTGAGATAACAACCGTAAGGGTTGCTGAACTGTCTCCAGCACACAGGACACTGTCTGATGATGTAATCTGCGTGAGGATCTGGCTTGGAGAAACAAGCGTCGTATCCATTTCAATCGTACATCCATTTGTGTCCGTGATCGTCACCAAATAAGTACTGGCTGAAAGACCACCGATAGAATCCGTTGTGGCCGCATTGCTCCATGCGTATACGTACCCAGGAGCTCCTCCGGTTACAGAAGCACTGACCCAACCATCGTTTCCACCAAAGCATGTGATGTCTTGCGCGGTTAACGCACCTTGCATTCCCACTGGCTCGACAAAAGTGACAGAATCAACTATCTCGCAACCTCCTGTTGAGGTAGCTGTCACATAGTAAGTGCCTGGTCCCAGATCTATAGCTGTTGCGTTAGTTTGACCATCACTCCACAGATAGGTATACCCTCCTGAAATTCCAGTCGCCGTCGCCGTTGCTACTCCTAAACTATCCCCAGCACATTGAAGCGCGGAATCGATATTGATGGAAATAGTGGTCATGGTATCCAATACGGTAACCATCACCTCAGCAGAAGAGGAATTTCCACTCACATCTGTTGCTGTAAAGGTCACTGTATTCGATCCTAAATGAGAACAATCAAACGTTGATTGATCTAAGATGATTGAGCTGATGGCACAATTGTCGATCGAAGCGCTGTCCAGTTCTGCAGCCGTTATAGACACCGTACCCGAAGCATTCAGGTACAAGGTCGTATCGTTTATGGCAAACGTCTCAGGCGATACGGTATCCATCACGGTAAGCGTAAACTGATCCTGACTGATGTTTCCAGAAACATCTTGCGCGAAAATTGTTATGCTGTTCTGTCCTGTATCTGAACAAGTGAAGAGTGAATCACTCAACCAAATCGAGTCAATGCCGCAACTATCATAAAGCACCCCAATGGCCTGCGAGTATGAATAGGAAGCCTCACCCACTCCGTCTAAGTAAATGGTATCATCCCCTTGTACTGTAAGTTGTGGAGATATCGTATCAAATACTGTAATACTCACCGAGTCCATTCCCAAGTTTCCACTCGCGTCGACTACGAAAAGGTTGGTAAAGTTCACTCCAACGTCGCCGCAATCAAAGGTCGATTGTCCCAAATACATGGAATCAATCGCGCAATTGTCTGAAGAACCAGCGTCAGCGCTATCCGCGGTAACCGTAACCTGACCTGATGCATCGAGGTACGCGACTAAGTTTTGGGTAATCACCGTTGGCGCTAAGCTGTCAATGATTTCAACCGACGCTTGCGCAGAGTCCACATTACCACTGAAATCGACCGCATAAAGCCATACCGATGCAAAGGCGCCGGTATCTGAACAGTCAAACGTGTATTGACTCAAGTAAAGGGTATCAATACCACAATTGTCCAAGCTAGCAGAATCCAACTCATTTGCAGTAATGCTTGCATTTCCAGAAGCATCTAACGCCACTGTGAAGCTTGTAAATGGCAGAACATTCGGAGCCATCACATCGGATACGCTCACGAACGCAGAGTTGGAGTCCACATTTCCAGATACATCCATAGCATACAGCATCACCAAATTAGGCGCGGCCGTATCTCCACAATTGAAAGTCTCTTGGCTTATCCACATGGAATCAATGCCACAACTATCACCGCTAGAAGCGTTGACCATACTGGCTGTAATTGAGACCGAACCAGAGGAATCGAGCTGGACATTAATGTTTTGTGTAATTACGTTAGGAGCCACTGTGTCGACTACATAAACGTAGGACGTCGATGAATCTACGTTACCATTGACATCGGTAACATACAATGTCACGGCAACGCTGTCTCCAGCAGACGAACAATTTAATGCTGTAGTATCCAATTGCATGCTAGCAATGCCACAGGCATCCGATGATCCAGCATCGAGCATGTTCGGGGTAATGGTTACCGTTCCTGCTGCACTTAAGAACAACGTGGTGTCATTTGAAAGCACGTTTGGTGCAATGGTGTCCATTACACTTACCCAAGTATGAGATGTGTCGCTATTGCCAGCGCCATCCATGGCTGTGAGTACAATGCTAAAGGATGAACCGACGTCAGAGCAATCAAATACAGAATCGTTGAGCGAGAGACTTGTAACGCTGCAATTATCAGAAGAAGCACTATCTACATCATTATAGGATATAGAAACGGCTCCAGTTGCATCAAGGTAGAGCGTTATCATATCGAAAGAGAGTGCGGATGGACTAACAGTGTCCAATTGGCCTACTGTGACAGAGTCAACAGCGGTGCACCCGTTCGAATCCGTAGTCGTCACTGTATAGGTACCCTCGGACAATCCAACTACTGTAGCAGATGATCCAGCACCGCCACTCCAAGCATAGGAATAAGGAGATGTTCCACCAGCCGCTGAGGCATTTGCTGACCCATCGTTACCACCAGCACAGGAAACGTTGGCCAAAAGTGTTGCGGTTACGGACAATGCTGCGGGTTGTGTGATTGCCTGGGCGGCAGTCTCGGTACATCCATTCGCATCTGTCACAGTCACGGTATAATTACCGGGTGAAAGATTCGTAATTGTCGCACTTGTCGCTGCTGTTGACCATAAGTAAGAATATCCTGCCGTACCACCTGACGCAACTACACTGATGGATCCATCGTTTGCACCGTTGCACGACACATTGGTTGGGGAGGTTGCTAAACTGATCGAAGTGGGTTCGGTAATCGTAACGCTAGCCGTATCGGTACAACCGTTAGCGTCGGTTGCTGTCACTATGTACGTGCCTGCTGACAAGCCAGTAGCAGATACGGCGGTTCCGCCGCCTCCACTCCATGCATATGCATACGGAGTTGTGCCACCTGAAACGGACACTGTTGCAGACCCATCGCTTCCTGCGTTACAGCTGACATTTGTTGAAGCGCTGATGCTCGCGCTCAACACGTTCGGTTCAGTAACCTGTATCGAGTCAATGGCTTCACAACCGTTAGCATCAGTAATCGTGACGTATGCCATGCCCGCACTTAAAGAGTCTGAGGAAGTTGCGGTTTCACTTGAACTCCATATGTAGGAATACGGCGACGTTCCACCGCTCACAGACACACTTGCTCCCCCATCGTTTCCGCCGTTACAACTGACATTATTGTCAAGTGAAACAGTCGTGGCGAGCACTGTAGGTTGTGTAATTGTAACTGAAGCTACTTGCGTGCAACCATTGGCGTCCGTTACGGTCACCGTAAACGTTCCTGCTGCCAACCCGCTGGCGGTTGCCGTAACCGCTCCTGAACTCCAGACATATGAATATGGAGAAGTACCGCCTGAGCCCGAAGCTGTCGCTGATCCGTCGTTGCTTCCAAAACATGAAAGATTCGTAGATGAACTAATGGAGGCACTCGTAGCGGTTGGTTCAGTGATGGTCACCGTCTCGGTGTCACTACATCCATTGGCGTCTGTTACCGTTACCGTATATGTTCCTGCTGATAGACCGGTAGCCGCTGCTGATGATCCTGCCCCGCCACTCCATGCGTAGCTATAAGGCGATGTTCCACCTGCCCCTGAGGCTGTGGCTGATCCATCGCTGCCTCCGTTGCAACTTACGTTGGTCGGGGTGCCGATGCTCGCGACTACCGCTGTGGGTTCGGTGATCGTTACGGTCTCTGTATCGGTACAACCGTTGGCGTCCGTTACTGTTATCGTGTAAGTTCCTGCTGATAGACCACTAGCTGTCGCTGATGACCCTGCTCCTCCACTCCATGCGTAGCTGTAAGGTGATG
>JABMOM010000041.1 GCA_013204105.1 Flavobacteriales bacterium | reverse complement strand
TTGAACCAGCACTCAACCGTGAAATCCGTGGCTGCAGGATTGAAGAAGGTGGAAAGACCCAAGTAATCATTGAAGCCATCAAAACGCAAACTGTTGCCGGCCCCATTTGCTGAAGCAAACAAATTACCTGAAGCGCAACCTGCTATGCATGCTGGAGCAGAAAACTCAGAAACGTTGTTCGCATTCCAATGGCCAATGTCATTCAGGGCTGCCTTGAGATTTGCAGTATCACCTCCTTGCACCGAACAGTCGTATTGCCAATTGTCACGGTGAGGTGTCAGCGCAACGGCATTTTGTCCATTGGTTAATTCTGAAGGCAATCCTGTTTGCCCCGAACCTGAAGGAGAGCTCACCCAGCCAAGTCCTGAATGGTTGATGGCGGCGACGAAGGAATTTACAATTCCTACGCCCATGCCGGAGTATGCAAGAATGGCATCGCCAGCGGTACTCACATTGAATCCTAAATCAGGTTCTGCGTACACCCCCAAACTAGCCGTGTCCATGGTAGGGTCGATGCCTACCTCTGTTCCACATGGAAGGTTTCCAACGAAAGTCCACAAGAGGGTGCCTTCGGTTGTATTTGACCAGGTACCAGTAGAGCTAGACCAGCCGTTATCCGTGAAGTAAAGGGAAGTAGTATCTGAAATATCCGTCAGTAGTACAAAGCTGAAACGCTTGTTGCCATCTGCGTTGATCGTAGTGAACGCAATATCTCCTGGGAGCAGGCTCGTAGCCCACCCTTTCCCAGAAGTAATTCCGAGCGCAAATAATATAATCAACCATCGCAAAAAGCGCATTTCCACAGATGTAGGTTCAGCAGTGCTCTGAAATTTTCCAATTTTAGGACCACTCAAACTCCCAAACCGCCAATAAAATCAACTGTTTTAGCAGAGAAGCCCTAAGATAGGGAAACGACGAATACGAGCGACTGCAAGTATCCAAACTTTTACGGCTGAAACCGGGAAAAGGTTGGGGTTTTTTACAGGTTTTATTGAAGTAGAACCCTATGATTGTCAGATAAATACACGGTCTAACTTGAAGCAGCACCAAATAAGTTATGTTTGGTGCACTGAGAATCGCATGCTACACGTCAGACCCACACTACTCTTAATCGCTCTATTCATAGGGGTTTCAGCAGTCTCATCCAGTCAAGAAAGCACATCCATTCGGCAGTACATTCTAGACTCCAACGCCGGGCGAGATGACTTCGAACGGAACTTAGAATTTCTAGACGACGAAGTGCTAAAAATCGAAGCCTCCTTGCTCGAAGTAATCGAGTCCACATGGGAATGGAGCAAGGTGAACGGCGATTCCAATGACATTCTTCGTGCTCAATTCGTCCGCGCGCGCCATTTCTTCTTGACGGGACTGAAGGGGAAGTCGATCGGGATCCTCAATTCCATTCGAAGCAGTCCTTCTTGTTCTGCCGAACTCAAATTCTCCACGACCATCGTTCTCCGCGATTTTTACGTGGGGCTGGGCGCTTACGACAAAGCCTTTGAACTGCACCAAGAAATTGATTGGATGAACGCACCCGAATTCTACCAGAAATATGCCCCCGAAAGCTTTCTGGCTGGGCTCTACCTGGAAATCGGAGACTATGAAAAATCGCTCGCCACGTACGGTAGCTCCATGAAAAAAATGGCGTCTCACCACAAACCCTATTGGCAACTATCGTTCACGAACAGCCGCGGTGTCGTTTTCGAGCGCATCGGCATGTTGGACAGCGCACTCGCCCACTATCTAGAGGCACGGTATATCCTAGAAACGCAAATTGACCGTAGCTCCATGGATCCTGTGCGCTACAACTACATCGAAGGATTGCTCATAGGAAACCAAGGTCAAATCTTGGCGAGTCAAGGCCGACACCTGGAAGCCATTCCCTTGTTCAGAAAGGACATCGAAGCCAGCATCCTTGATCTTTCAAGACAAGAAGCGAGAATCAATGCAATCACAAGCCTGCTCAAGCTCTCATACAGCTACATAGCCATCGATGAAGCACCAAAAGCTGATAACTGCATCCACCGCTCCATCGAGCTGATTCAGACCACTGACCCACCCTACTTATGGGATGCCCTTTACAAGGCAAAATCGCATCACGCTGAGTTCATAGGAAACGACAAGAATGCGCTTTTAGCATTACAAGAATTGATCGCCTTGAGAGACTCCATTCAATCGCACCAAACATTGATTCAAACACAAAATGTGGTGATTGCATACGAGTCCATTATCAAGGACCGTGAAAAGGAAGCACAGCGCAAACAGATTGAAGTGCTCAAGCAGAAAACGAAGTTGCAGCAAGAGACCAACATCGCATTCATCATCGTCATCATTATCACCGTAATCATCGCAGGAGCCGTTATTTATCGCTTCAATGCTAAAAACAAGCAGCAGCTGGCCATTCAAATCAAGAACGATGAAATCGAAGAACAAAAACGTACCATCGAAGCATCCTTGAAAGAAAAAGAGGTATTGCTTCGAGAGGTGAATCACCGGGTGAAGAACAACCTTCAGATCGTATCCAGCCTCTTGTTCTTGCAATCCAGAAACAGCGATGATCCGAAATTAAAAGCCCTGATCAAGGAAGCCCACCAGAGGGTGCAGACCATGTCTCTCATCCACCAGAAGCTCTATCAGGAATCCCAGTTCAACCAGGTAAACTTCGACACCTACCTCACGGAGCTGATCCGGCAATCCATTTCCTCCTACCGCTTGCACGACTTGAAGGTTGAAACGAACATAGACATCCAATACCTTGACATTAAAATGGACAAAGCGATTCCGCTCAGCTTGATCATCCATGAATTGGTAACGAACTCAATGAAGCACGCCTTCCAAGACCTGAGTGAGGGAATGATCGCTGTACAACTGCGTCGCGAGGGCGATCGCTTACTCTTGCGCTACGAGGATGATGGTTCTGGACTGGATCCTGCGTCGAGTAAACACGACCCCACGAACATCGGAATGAAGGTCATCGAGCTGCTTGCGCAGCAGATCAATGGAACGATTCAACTCGTCACTAGAAGCCCCTTGATTATTCAGCTCGATTTCCCTTTGGACTGACCCAGATAAATACCTTTGTCGCATGAAAACAATCGTTGCTCCCTCCCTTCTTTCATGCGATTTCGGCCGCATCAAAGAAGAAGCAGAATTCCTCAATGAAAGCGATGCGCAATGGTTCCACCTCGATGTGATGGACGGCGTCTTTGTACCGAACATTTCCTTTGGACTTCCCATCATTGAGGCCTTTCGAAAGCACACCGAGAAGACCTTGGACGTGCATGCTATGATAGCGCGGCCAGACGACTTCATCGCTGATTTCAAAGCGGCCGGTGCGGATGTACTCACCGTCCATTACGAAGCTTGTCCTCACCTGAACAGAACGATCGATGCCATCAAGAAGGCTGGAATGAAAGCGGGCGTTGCGCTGAATCCACACACACCCGTGAGTGCGCTTTCTGACATCATTCAAGATGTGGACATGGTGTTGATCATGAGTGTCAATCCTGGCTTTGGAGGACAGAAGTTCATTCCCCATACGTACAACAAGGTGCGCTACCTTAAGTCGCTCATCGATCAAGTCGGCAAACCTACCTTGATTGAGGTTGATGGCGGCGTGAACCTCGAAATCGCTAGCATATTGGTGAAAGAAGGTGTGGACGTTTTGGTGGCTGGAAGCACCGTTTACAAGTCTAAAGATCCGAAAGCGACCATCACTGCCCTGGGCAATTGCTGATCAATCTGCAGCCACCCACTCCCTGAGGTAGGCGTAATGATCCGTGATTTCACCGCGATTGGCGATCGTTGCCTTTTCTAAGATGCGGTTCTTATCGCCGTTCAAGAAACTCGGCAGCACCGAGCGGATAAACATCTCTCCAAAGTCACGACTCGCGTCCCGCGGAAGTTCACAGGGCAAATTATCTACCGCCATCACCGTAATGGCACCAGGTGCATCGAAGGCGACTTCCTGCTCCGTTGATGGATCGTATCCATAGAAAGGGTCTTCAATAGACGATGGACGCAGCGTAGTAGCAACTGGGCCATCAATGTCACAGCTGATATCGGCAACGAGGTTTATGTTAAAGTCAGGCTTGCGGACATCTTCGCGAGTATACAAGAAGGGAGACCGAGACTCCCAATAATGACCAGCGATCAGCATGTCCGTCACTGCGGCAAAACGCATGAAATCGCTCTCATAGCGTTCTCCTCCATAGGTATAGAACTCTTTGACATCAAAGGAGCCACCACCCTTTCGTTTATAATATTCGGTAAAGGTGATTTGGCAATAGACAGGCTCCGAAAACCCATTCTTCAAATACTCACGAATGCCCACTTTTCGGACCCCCATGCGATCCAGGATTTCCATTGAGCCTTTGGCCACCTTTCCCCTTCCGGTTAAGAGAATCTTCATACTAGGTAGCTTAATTTTCGTAAGCTCCTTTTCCATCTCAACACGGTCTTCGCACTGCTGTGCCTTCTTCAGGGAAAAGCTGCCGTCGCGCATACCCAATGCACGAAATCCGTTGTAGGCACCAACGATTCCTGCATATCGACCAAAGCCGATGAGCCGTCGCCCCATCGCATCCCGCAGGCACTCCCAATCGATCAGTCGAATTCGCTTCTCCAAGACTGCCCGCAAGAGTCCCTTGTTGTACGGCTGCATCTTAATGGTGTGGGAAAAAAACAGGTAGGTCTTGTCGGGAATGAGCTCAGAGATCGGCACTTCTTTCACCCCAAGGAGGACATCTGCAGCGCTGACGTCATCGCTTACGGGTATCCCTAGCCGCGTGTACTCTTGATCCTTGATGCGACGCACCTCTGAAGATTTCACCGTGAAATCGCACTCCTTCTCAATCTTCAGCGCAATGATCTGCTCGGGGATGAGCGGAACGCGCTCGTCTGAAGGCGTTTTTCCTTCCCGGATAATTCCGAAGTGCCTCATTTCTTCAGCTTTCTCTTTTGATTTGGGGTCAAGCCGATGGAACCTTTCTTTTTCGTTTGACCGAAGGCATAGCCCAACTTCACGATGAACAATCCCATGCCATCATTACGTCCGCGCTTCAGCCCGTCAAGGTTATCACTGAAGTACACATCGTAATGCCCTTCAAAGGACAGGAACAAGGATGGATTGAAGCGATACCTAGCACCCAGTACCACAGGGACATGAAAAGCGAAGCCAGCTCCAGACCCCGAATTATCAAGGGCTATGAATGCCGTTGAGTCGCGTCCGGCGGTATCTTGAAGTACTTCCGTCTTATACTTTCTCGAAGAATAAGATCCATTGAACAAGGCTCCACCTGCTCCCACGCCGACAAATACATTCATGCGCCGCACGGGGTCGCGATCGGTGAACATCCTTTGGGTAAAGTCTTCCCAGCGCAGGATGCTGAATTGCGTCATGAGGCTGAACTCCCATAGCTTACCGTTCATTTCATCTAAGGCATCTGGGAAGCCACCGTGCTCGGCCTTTCCTTTATAGCCCCGCGCACCAGCATGCAGCGCAAATCCAAGGCGGGGGCGGTATTGATAACGCACGCCCAGACCATAGGCAAATTTCAATGGATTGAACAAGGCCCCTTTTTGCTGGATGTCTCCGGAATACATGCGGAGTCCAACTCCAGCATCTGCAGAAAGGTATCGGTAGTGCTGTTTCTTCTGTCCGCTCTGCCAGAAATAACCCTGCCCCATAGACTCTGCTGCCGTTAGCAGCAAGATCATCAGCACCAGATATGTAATCTTTCTTGGCATGGTTCCAACAAAAAAGCCCTACAAAGATGCAGGGCTTTCTTGAATATATCGAATTGTCTTACTCGAGAATTATGATTCGGGCGCGACGTGCCTCTGCTTCAGAGCAGGAAGGATCTTCACCCCTTCCAACTGGAACGATACGTCCTGCGTCGATACCATACTTTTCAACGAGCAAATTCTTGAGTTGATCCGCCCTGCGTTGGCTGAGCAGAATATTGTACGCTTCCGTACCTGGCTGAGATGCATAACCCTGGATCTCGATGCGCATGGCAGGATTCGCCTTGAGTTTCTTAGCGATCACCGATCCTTTAGAACCCTCTTGGTTTTGCGAGATCGAGTACTTGTTGTGCTCGAAGAAGATGGTCTCTTTCTCGAAGCTCACATCGTAGAGCGCTTCGTTTGGATCTCTTGGCTTATCCTTTGAATCAGGTGTTTTGCCCACTAACTCAAAGCCTTCCATTGCATTGCTGTCTAGCTCTTCCCCTTTGATGAATTCACCGTCAAACGTCTCTCGTCTGTACAGCATTTTTCCTTCACCCGCCACTTCAACGTGCAATACTTGAAGCGTGGCAATGTCTTCCTCATCCATGGCTTCGAAGGAGAATTTCGCATCCTTCTCACGACCGGCGCGCATGTCAGCTTCAGCATCTGACTCTTCGAGCACTGGAAGCATGTTCCGGTTCGCTGTGGTCAAGTGCGTGAACTTGAACTCATTGAAGTCAGGTCGCTCCGAGGCAGCAACGCGCTTACCTTCATCATTGATGAGGTAGAGTTTACCTTGGTTGAAGAGGTCTTTGTCGTCCTCGTTCAACTTCACGATGTATTTCTCATCTGGGGTAAGCCCTTCAAACTTGAACTTACCGCCAATATCAGAAACAGTAGAGGCGATTTTCACACCGCTGTTATCATACAGGTTCAGCTTCACGCCGCCTTTCGCTAATTTCTTATAAGTAAAGAGACCGGTTAACGTAGTCTCACTATCGTCTACTTCGATCTCTGCCATTTCATTGACATCATCCTGGCTCATGTGGGTATACGCGAACTTGTTCGTTCCCTTCTTCTTAGACTCTTCCACTCTCGCACCTGCAGCGTTCACCACAAAGATTTTCCCCCCTACCGCAACGTCAGCGTCTTCATCGTCGATGCGCACGGTATAATCCTTACCTGGCTTCAGCCCAGCAAAATTGAAGCTACCGTCCATATTCGTTTCAGTACTCGACATCAAATTGTCATCCTCGTCAAACAGGTTCAGCTTAACTCCGCTCTTGGGGAGGTTGTTGTAGGTGAATTGACCTACGAAGAGACGCCTTGGATCTGGCGCTCCTTCTTCATCGGCAATTTTGTCGTCGCCGCCGAAGGTGTAGCCTACTCCTGCGTAGATGTAGCTAAGCCAGTCGTTTGTAGTGCTTAAAGTTCCGTCATACGCATCAATTTGATTCGTCAAATAGTAGCGCATGTCAATTCCTGCCAATCCCTTAAATGAACTATTGAATTCGTATCCGAGACGACCACCCCATCCAAATCCAAAACCCATGTTCTCACCTTGGTTGATATGGCTGGCAATAACAGGTGCTTCGTTGCTTTGGTAGGTAACTTCAGGAGTATAGTAAGCCCCAACGCCCGCGATATTTCCAGAAATCTCAAGCTTCGAATCCGAATTAATCAATCCCATCACATCCACACCCAACTTCAAAGAAGCCTCAATGTGGGTAGATTTCATTTGAACATCTAGGTAATCCTTTTTACCATAAAGCCGACCACCCATGATTTGCAACTGAGGACGAAGGAAACTCCCCAGCTTTGTCTCTATACTCAACGCTCCACCAGGTCGTGAAGAGTTGGGGTTGAATCGGTTGTTTTGACTGGCGTCTCCGTAGTAATTGAGCAATCCGCCGGTTGCGCCGACGGTCCATTGTGCCCATGCACTTCCCGTGAGAAGCGTGAGGCTCAAAATGAATAAGGTCTTGTACAAGTGTTTCATGGTCTGATTAAGATCGTGCAAAGGTAAGGACTGTATCGTTGTCTATCAATTACTTCTGGCCTTTCTAAAGGCGATGTTCGCAAAGGCTTTGAAGAAGTAAATCACGTCGGTTTTCAATGGGTTTTTGATGTACGCCCGGATGTAATTTTTCTCGCTCTCGATGATTTCTTCGATGGTCTTGGGCATGTCCGCATAGAAAGGAGGCACAAGTCCCGGCTTGACCGTACGACGCATAAGGCGCAATTCTTTATCGTAAAGGCTCAAGTAATGCGCGCTAATGGGGCGCACGCCGACCAATTTGAGATCACCCTTCAGAATGTTATACAACATTGGAACCTCGTCCAGGAAGGATTTTCTCAGGTATCGTCCAAGTGTAGAAATTCGAAAATCATTTTTGATCTTGCCCCCATCCTGCAGGTTATTTCGCTGATAGAGGTATTCCTGCAAGTATTCACTATAAGCATGCATCGATCGAAGCTTGTACACCTCGATCATCTTTCCACCCTTTCCAACGCGGTTCATTCGAAAGAGAGGACCATACGTAGGCGTTTTCACGTTCGAAACCGTGCGGGTCTTCTTGGCTACAAAGTAGAGGTTCGACCCAATGGTCTTGTACTCAATCAATTCAAATCCCGTAAAGTACAATCGACCGAAAGCCTCTGCCATCGAAATGCTACGATTCTGTCCCCGCGTGAGTAAGAAGTACAACTTCTTCAAGATCGGCAATTTCGGAAAAACCCGCTTGACCAGATAGTCACCGGTATAATACAGATAATTGAAACCTCTAGGATACTTGCGAAGGATGCGTTGCTTGCGAAGTCCATACGTCTCAACACAACCTACAAACACCCCTCCTTCAGGAAGGCTTTTATTGGTAGTCTCATAGAGTTGATTGATCCACCGCACGTCATTGATCCTCTTCAGGTTGACGATGCAGGTAACAGGACCATCCTCTCGGCCTTTGAGGGCGTTGACAATGTTCAAACCCTCGCCGGTGCTCAATACAAGCGTCTGAGTTGGGTTGTAAATATCCAGATAGTACGAAATGAGGTCCTCCAGCTCAGCGCCAGGGACTCCCGGAAATTCGTTCAGGTTCAGTTTATAGGAGACGCTCTTCAGGGTCTCCATTTGGGACAATACTACCATAACAGGCTCAATCCTTTAGTTCTAAGGCTAGTCACTTTAGACGGTGCAAAGGTGCTAAATACCACCTACATACGGTAAAAAATACATTAAGGTTTGGTTGGGTTATGACCAAGTTCTTAACAGCATCTACGTCTGCGCATGCAAAGTTAGTCGATTTCAGGGCACAGGGTGCAGTGAAAAGTGAAAAGTGAAAAGTGAAAAACTAAGATTTCCGTATGAAGTGAAGTGAACTGATTCTATGAGGTCAGTACCAGCGCTGTCCTACTCCCTACTCCCTACTACCCCCTACCCCCTACTCCCTAGGATCAAAAGCCAAAATGCGCCCCAAAACTCCAGGTCCATCCGCTCCCCCTCATGTATGGCACCTGATAACTCGCATTCTCCACAGGGCGTTGGACCTTGTCGAGCGATGCGCTGAACTTGAGGCGGTAGATGGGCTGGGCTACTGCGCGGAGGGAGTAGACGGTTTGTAGCCAGGTGGTTTTGTCTAAATATTTACGTCCTCTTATCAAATACTCACCTGTCACAGGATCGCGCAGTGTCCTGTCGTCTGGGAAATCGGTCCCCTTCTGGGCGAATTGATAGCGCCCTTCTAACGTCAGCCAGTAGTAGGGCTTGTAGCGCAAGGCAAGAATAAATTCACGCGCGTTATCTCCAAGATAGTGCCCCATCGAATACTCGGCATTCTGAAAAGTGGTGGTCGGGTCGTAATGTTTATAGACCATAGGGTTGGATCGAAGGTGCTCAAAGGTCAACGTTGTATTGGGTAAGAAATTCGTCCAGCGCACACCCGACTTAAGGCTGAACCAGTTTGTATGAAGATCAGGATCAAACATGCGGCGAAAAGAAACTTCGTCCACGAACAATGTCGAATAAAGATGAAGTCCCGCACCGGGACGGAATGAGGCAGCCGCAAACATCTGAGAATTACCCGACCCTCCTGCTCGATTAGCGCGCGCACCCAAGAAATGGTCTGCCGATTTGTAGAACATCAGAGGCACCATATAGGTCAGCTCTGGTGTGTTTTTCGAGTAGATGATGCTGTTTCCTGCCGACAGCCAAAGTGACTTCCAGGGGCGAACGCTGATCAGGTTGGCGGCGATGAACTTGTTGTAGAAATCTACCGTGCTTGCACCTGCTGTAGAGATGATTGAACTCGAATCTATAACGCCCGACTGCAGGGAGCCGTGGATGTAATCGTACTGGAACCATTCGATAGGTGAAAGGTGCAGTTTTAGGTGGGCAAAGGGAGGTGTATTGATCCCGAAAATATTCGACCCATAATAGCCATAACCCCATTGAACATAATCTCGCACAAGCCCAACATAGCCTCCATCCCAACTGTAGGTGATGCCTCCTCTGGTCTCACTGAATTCTCTGGAACCATCGCTGTTGAACTTGTAGATGGCACCTTCTTGTGGTGTGAGTAGGGAGTCCTGCGCCATGGGTTTTAATTCATAGACGTCGCGGACACTGCCGTACAAACCGACGCGACCAAAATAGGCCTGAAGGTCTGCCCCAACCCTGCGCTGCCAGTTGACTCCGTTCTGATTACTCCAATACGTTCCACCGATGATCGGATTGATCGTGATGGTCGCTTCGTCCTGATGAAAATAAGCGAGGTCTGGTTGCTTGAAACGATTGAGTCCTTTGAGTGGACTTGTAAACCACCGCTCAATGAATGGCCTCTCTTCTGCATTCCGATCCTTTGAAAACGCCAATTGATAGAATGTCCTTTCCTTCAGCTGTCGGTCATTGAGTTGATCGATTGCTGCCGTGTCCAACAACTGGATTACACTTCTTCTAGATAGCGGTTGAGTGATCAACGAAGTGTTGGTGAGACGCAGGTTATTCCATTCATCTAGTATATCCATAACTCCATCATCCTGTCGCATATCAAGTGGGATGACTTGCGCAAGCACGGTTCCGTTCATCACGAAACCGATCAAGAGGATGAAACCAAGCTTCTTCACAGATTCTTAAGTACCTGCAAGATACGCTCCGTGGCCTTTCCATCCCAAAGCGGTGGAACTTGGCCTTTTTTAGCGTTACCTCCAAGGATTTGATCAACCTCCTTTATTATGTTGTCTACGTCAAAATCAAGGAGCTTGTTGGTCCCCATGTCGATGGTGATAGGACGTTCCGTATTGGGACGCAGGGTTAGGCATGGAACCTGTCGGAACGTTGTTTCTTCCTGAATCCCGCCGCTATCGGTCAACACAAAACGAGCTTCCTTCACTAGTTTCTGAAAATCAAAGTAGCCGAGAGGATCTAGGAGAAAAACGTTCTTGTTTGATTCGATTCGGTCTAGCAAGGAAAATCCTGCCAGCGCTTTTCGAGTTCTCGGGTGTACTGGAAATACCAATGGAATGCGAGCAGAGACCTTGTCGATCAATGCAACAAGATGCTCCAGACTGGTCCTGTCATCCACATTGGATGGCCGGTGAAAGGTGGCTAGCGCAAATTCACCAGTGACACCAGCAGTGGAAAGAATGGTCGAAGCATCGATCTGCTCGTCAAATGCCACGAGTGTATCGATCATGGTATTGCCTACCATATGCAAACGGCTAGTATCCTTTCCCAAATGCTCCAGGTTTTCCTCACCACTTCGCTCCGTAATAAAATAGTGGTCCGTGATCTCATCGGTCAACATACGATTGATCTCTTCGGGCATCCCAAGGTCATGGCTTCTCAAACCACTTTCGATGTGCCCCACTGGGATCTTCGCATGATACGCCGCATAGGCTGCAGCGAAGGTGGAATTGACATCGCCCGGCGTCAAGAGAATATCGGGCTTCACCTCTTCGATTACCTCCGTGACATCGTACATGATCTGGGTGATCTGTTCCAAGGTTGTACCGGACCGAAGCTCCTTCCTGAAATCGGGTTGAACCCCGAACTGATCGTAGAAGACCTGGGCCATTTGATGATCGTAGTGCTGGCCCGTGTGCAGGATCTTCACATCCATACCCATCGCTAAGGACAAGCGCTTGAATTGGGTAATCTTAATTATGTTGGGCCGGGTACCGACCGATATCAATACTTTCTTCATTTTTCCTGAGCTAGGTTTACGAATAATTCAGTCCAGTAGTTGGCGACATTTACTTTTTCCGAAAGCATGTGCATGCGCCTATCAGCCCATACCTGTTGATCAGTGGACAGCACTACTTTGTCTACAAGTCCCAAAATTTCCTCCTTGCTTTCTGGAAGCACCCCAAAGCCCAGATTATACTTATTCTCCAATTCTTCGAGGTATGCCAAACGACCCACAAAGTCGTTGCACCTTATAGATGGCGTGCCTAGCACCATCGCTTCGGCTGCCATCGTTTGGCTGTCCCCAACAAGCAACTTTGCTCCGGCAAGCACGTGATGTATTTCACTTGGTTGGAACTTCATACGGTAGGGTTCGAGTTCATTTCCCAGCTTGCGCTCAGATGTTATTACTACTTGCAGCTCTTCTCCCAAAGCATCAATGATTTTTCGCGCGAAATGGTCATCGATGCCTTGCACTCCCTTATCGTGGTGGGCATTAAGTGCAGAGAAACGCATCACTACATAATTTTTATAGCTCAATCCATGAACCGCTAATAATTTGGTATCAGGAACAAAATGCTCCGGATGCAGATATGCCAGTTCATGATACCCCGCATAGCGTATCGTCTTGCTTTCAAACCTTCCCATACTGCATCCATTGGGTGCAAGAATTCTATGAGCAAACGGATAGGCCAACTTTGCAAACAAAGGAACTGCCTCGGCATCATCTTCATTCACGACAACGGATAGGACTTTCATCAAACGACCCATTTGAGCAATCGAAACATCCGTACCAACCATCAGATCTATATGTCTACTTCGAATCAGTTTAACCAGCATTCTATTGCGATGAAGTACATCCTTGATCATGGACACCTTTGTCCTTCCTGATTTTTTCGGAAGTAGAACGGTCTCTATGGTTTCTTCTGAAAGCAAATCGAGTAAGACATCTTTGGGTCGCACCAAATACATGCAGGCATGGCCCATCTCAATAAGACGTTTGGCAACATTCTTAAAATTATGATAGTGTGCAGGGTGACCTATATAGAATAGAAAATTCAAGAAGTAACTTTAATTTTATTCTCACACATCTCACTCATCGCCAGCATCATCCAAGCCTGCGCCCATCGAATGTAGGGCGTCTTAATTGAAACAAGCGGGTACTTATTGTAATAAAAGTGGCCTTGAGGAGCGCGCATATTTCTTATTGTCCACTCCAAGGTCTTTGCCGCATGTGCGTAATCACCACATTGAACGCAGCTGATAATGGCTTGACTCTGGTTATGAATGTCGACTGGGAACTCAATTGGATATCTGTAAATCGTTTGACCATTTTCCTTCATCAACTTAGCGCGATAAAAGGAAGTTCCTTTTGCAATGTGATCCGCAAAGAGTAGCTCCTCACCCAATTGATCTTGGATGAAGTCTAAGGATTCGATCACATAACCTTGGTGAAAATCAAGTTGTCTTCTGGTCGCTTTTCCATCCAAGCTTTCTGAATAATTCCAGCTACCGTCGGTTTCCTGTCTTGAAGCAACAAAATGAGCGATGCGTATAGCTTTCTCCTTAAAAGCCACATCCTTAGTTTGAGCATAGTACCAAGCAAAAATTTCACCTGCTTGCAGGCTTGCGTTATAGCATTTATCGCGTTCGAGGGTAGTATAGCTATAACAAAGGCCTGATTCATCTTCCGTTGTTTGCAGGTTGTCTTCAATAAATGTGATGATCTGCTTCGTCATCGAGACTATTTCCGCGGTAGGTTCGATTCTTTGGTATTCAAATAAACCTTTGGCAATGAATCCCGTGACCACCAAGTTCGGTGAATGACGTGGCACCACTTTACCTGGATTTGCCCAACCGAAGTTATATCCCCAGCTCAGGCCACTAAAGCCTTTGGCAGGATTGTCTTTGAGCCATTGAAACAAGCCATCAGCCGTTTCTTTGTAGCGCTGCTCTCCCGTGATTTGATACAACTTCGAATAGGCCTTTAGAAAAAGCCCCATTGCCTTGGGGTTGTGCTCTTTTTCAATGCCCAACAATGGACGAAGGTTCAACGGATTGCGCTTCTGAATTTGCGTCAAGATGGCGGAAGGCATTTTACCCAAGCGCAAGAGATCAAACTTTGAATTCAGAATGTCGTACGGATCGTATCCTTTGAATCCTTCTGACTGAACGTAGGTATCTAAGGCTTCAATGTGCTGAAAGACTTCCTCTTTCGTCATGCATTAAAGTGTTATGCGTTCTCCGCTGTTCTTGTAGGACTGGATCACCGCAAAGGTTGCCTTCATGGCGTTGTAGATAGCATCAAATGCAATGGGTGTTTCACCACCCTTTTGAATAGATGCTATAAATGCCTCTACTTCCTTTTTGTGCCCCTTGTCTTGCCCTGATTGCTTGACCTTCTTTACACCTTTATTCACGGTCAACAATTCTTGAAAGTCATTCAGCTGATAAACCACACCTCCCGAAAACACTTCGATGTATTCTTTCATCAACTCCTTGCTTCCATTGGACAAATAATCAATAGAAGCGATTGAACCATTTTCAAATTGCATTTGAATAGTCACGGTATCGGAGACGTTTTTTGCATCTGTCATGCGCTGGGCGCTCACATGCTTGATGCGCGAGTCAGCAATAAAGGCAGCCAAATCAATAAAGTGACAGGCTTCGCCAATGATTCTTCCACCACCAACTTCGAGATCGTGCACCCAGTGATCAGTAGGCAAAATACCTGCATTGATGCGGTAATGAATGCTCCGCAAGGAAGCAGGATTCAATTGCTTCTTCAGTGCTGTAATCAGCGGTGCAAAGCGCCTGTTAAATCCGAGCATAAGATGTGTCGAGTGCTTTGTATACTCCGCGGCAATGCGCTCCAGTTCTTCTTCTTTCAAGCACAGCGGCTTCTCCACAAACACGTGCTTATCAGCCTTGAGTGCCTTTAACACCATTTCGCCATGAAGGTCGTGCCGCGTAGCAACAAACACCGTGTTTGTAGTAGCATCTTTCATCAATTCGTCTGCATCGGTAGAAGCAAACTGAAAACCATACTTGTCTTGAATATTCTTAGCGGTATTGCTTCTGGCCGTAATTACTCCTGTAAAATCAACCTTGCCCTTTAAATTCGGCAACAAGTAGTTCTGCGCAAAAGAACCCGCACCCGCAAAGCCCACCTTGGCTTTTTTGGAAGCATCTATATTGCGCTGAACATGAACGGTTCGTTTAAGCTCTTGATCTTGGTTGTATTTCAATACAATACCCACAAAGGGTTCTGACCGCTCGTGGATCATATCATAGGCTTTCGGTGCTTCTTCAAAGGCGAATTCATGGGAAAGTAAATGATCGAATTCAATCTTGCCCGCTTCGAGCAAATCTAGATAGGCTTGCATGTTGCGCTGTTCTGTCCATCGCACATAACCAATGGGATAATCGTGGCCTTTGTCTTCGTATTCCACGTCATAACGCCCTGGGCCGTAAGAGGAAGACATCCGCAAATCCAATTCTTTTTGGTAGTAATGCTTGCGACTGAACCCTGTAGGCACAGCCCCAACGATCACCACCTTGGCTTTTTTACGTGCTATCAATCCTGCAAACTCTACCGGATCATTGGATGAAGTAGCTGCCGTGATAATTATAGCATCTGCTCCTGCTCCTCTGGTTGCTTCATTGATGGCATCTTCGATTCCATCTGCACTGCGATTCAACGCCAAATCTGCACCGCTTTTCAATGCCAGATCCACCGCATTCTGATCGATGTCAACCCCAACCACCTTCACGCCGGCTGCCTTGAGCATTTGCACAGTCAATTGACCGATCAGGCCCAAGCCAATCACCACACAATTTTCTCCCAGACGCAGGTCTGCTTGACGGATTCCCTGCATTGCGATGGCCGCGATGGTTGCGAATGCGCCTTCTTTTACTTTGGAGGGATCCGTCAATTTGACGCACAGATTCTTGGGCACGCACACCACCTCTGAGTGCACAGCCCCTGCACCGCCACAGGCCACAATGTCACCTACTGAAATTCCTTCTACCCCAGCACCGATTTCCAACACCTGTCCTGCGCAACTGTAACCTAAGGCACTGGGCGCCTCCAGTTTACTCATCACCGTATTGTAGGTTTGGGCAAGACCCTGCGTTTGAGCCATTGTAATTACCTTCTTCACCTCGTCCTTCCTCGCCTTGGCTTTCCCTATATACCCCAACCGTGCATCCTTTACGGTTTTGCCTTCTGTGCCTGCACTGATCACGGAAAAATGCGTTCTCACCAAGACGTGCCCCGACTTCATTGCCGGAAAAGGAGTTTCAAGTAACTCCATCGCTCCATCCTTTAGTTGCTGGGTGAGTTGTTTCATAGGTTCAAATGATTCATTTTTTAGAAGCGAAAACGATGGCATGAAAACCAAGAAACGACGACAGTCTTCTTTCTAACTTCGGATTTATTCCTATTGGAAAATGGGCTTGCTTTATCCGATTGACCCGCAGGCCAGCTGCGCCAAACAACTTCAATAGCTCACCTTTCGAATAGATATTTGCAATGTCACAATTGGCGCCATCTGTGCAATGATGCGGCCACTCTTTCCAACTAAAGTAGCTCCATCCTTTCGTTTTGAAATTATCCAAATGTTCCTTCCAGACGCCTTTAATTTGAAGGCCCAGTTTGCTTAAGAAGAGACTTACCAGAAACTTCAATCGAAAAAACAATTGGATTCTGAACCAATAATTAAATGAGTCCTTGCAATAAAGCATAACTATTGCCTCTCCATCATCTTTAAGAACCCTTGTCACTTCCTTGATCGCTTGTAAAGTATTTGTAGTATGGTGAAGAACTCCATGCGAGTATACAATGTCGAATGATTTGTCATGGAAGTCCAGATTCTCTGCGTTACCCTGAGAAATCTGTCCTTTGAGACCCAATAGTTTCAGATGCTCTGAGGTTGCAGTAACAGCTTCAAAAGTCAAATCGACACCAAAATATTCTTCTGCATGAGCGGCCCATCTGGTACCGTCTGCACCAACTCCTAGACCGATTTCCAAAACCTTATTACCCTTGGCACTAGACCAAGGAATTAGAAAATCAAGGTGATGCGTCTTCTTATATCTAAAATCACGATACTCTTTAAAAAACTCAGGTGTCGGATACCTTGACGTAATGAAATGCTTTCCACAAAGGTTATCATTCCAAAAATTCTCAACCTGCTCTAAACTCTTAGTTGTTTCCATAACCGCTTATGTAAATTTTATACCACTCCTTGTAAGTAATCAAAGCGTAAATCAATGCTGAATTATCTTCTTGACCACTCCAATGACGTGCACACAACGACTGAATACTTTCGATATTAAAACGTGGATCACTTTCAAAAAAGTCCAACTCGATCATCTTCCGCGATTGAAATTCATTGCTAAAAATGCTCCGAAGCGGCATCCCAAAACCAGCCTTTCGCCTGTTTACGATATAACTCGGTAAAACATCAGCAAATGTATCTTTCACAATTCTTTTCGTTTTTCCAAAAAAAGAAAGTTTAAATGAACGAGGTAGGCTATGTGCAAATTCCACTATTCGGTGATCTAAAAAGGGCACTCGTCCTTCTACATGATTTGCCATTGCCATCCGATCCATGTAGCTCAAATTCTTGACCAGAAAATTCTCATGCTCAAATCGATTAAGCGATTTGAAATCGGTTGATTTTCCGAAGTAGTAATCGCCGACTTCTTTCATTACATCTTCTCCTCCTCTAAATACGCTTAGGCTATTCTGAAAATCGCCCACTACATTGAAGGCAATCATGCGCTCGGAAGGATTGTCAAGGTATTTCCCGAACTTATGTAAATACCTACGATAGGCTAAAAACTTTCCTTTTCCTTGATTCAAACCCGCAAGTATGTCCCCCGCTTGTCTCCGAACGAAATAAGGAAGACGATCGAAATAAGATGCTAGTAATGTGATCTGATGGCCCGCATAACCAAGGAAGATCTCATCTGCTCCCATTCCCGAGAGAATGACTCTTGAGGTTTTAGAAGCTTCCTTCGTAATCAGGTAAGAAGGGATTTGAGAACCGTCAGCTATGATGTCATCACTGTATTTAAGTGTAGTCCTGATCATTTCTAAGGAAGCTTCAGAGGAACTAATCTTCAATTCATGCAATGGAAAGCCCCATTCTTGGGCAAGCTTATTTGCATAATAGAAGTCAGAAGTACTTCCTTCCTTGGCGAGGTCATCTTGATTTTTACTCGCACAATAATGTCTAATATCAGGTCGATCTTTCAAGAAAGACGCTACAATTGAAGAGTCGATTCCTCCTGAAAGAAAGGTTCCGATAGGTACGTCTGCAATCAAGCGGAGGCGAACAGCATCTTCCATTAGATCATACAACCCCTTCTTGGCCGCTGCGTAACTGTCATCGAACAATTCAATGTCAGAATAATCCCAATACTTGCTTATGTTAGATTCTTTCGATTCGAGGTCAAACGTTAAAATATGCGCGGGCTCTAGTTTTTTAATCGAATCGAAGAGGGTGTTTTGTTGCGGCGTATACTTGAATACGAAATACTTCTGAATTTCATTTTCATTAAGCGTACGAGAAACGCCAGCGGTCAGCAATGCCTTGATTTCCGAAGCAAAAACCAACTCTCCATTGTTCAGTGAGTAGTAAAGCGGTTTAACACCGACCCTATCACGGACCAAATAAACCTTGTTTGTTCTTTTATCCAGAATCGAAAAGGCAAAATCACCGTTGAGATATTTCACGGCACTTATTCCAAACTTCAGATACAGCCTTAACAAGACTTCGGTATCACTACTTGATTTGAACAATTCATTCTGAAGATACCGAGATCTGAGCTCCTTGAAATTGTATATCTCACCATTAAAGGTTATGACAACACTTTGATCGTCTGAAAACATGGGTTGCGCACCTGCTTCTGACAGGTCAATGATGCTCAGGCGTGTGTGACCTAAGACTGCATTCAATTGACCAAGCTTAAATCGATAGTTACCCCTTCCGTCTGGTCCACGATGGATAATACTATCCAACATGGCATCTATATCAATATCTCTATGGCTAACAAAGCCAGCAATTCCGCACATTCATGAGGGGCATTTCTATTGGCTGCAAATTTGCAATATTCGAAGTAGCCGAGCATGGAAGTTTTCCACCGTAAAGTTTTCGTTGAGCAATTTATTCCCTCGCAAGCCCATTTGCTCTGTCAAGTGCGGGTTGGATAAAGTCCATTCCATGCGTTCCGCGATTAAAGTAATATTTGCCTTCTCCACTAAAAAACCCGTCTCTCCATCAATTACCATTTCAGGAATAGCTCCTTCAACCGACGCAATCACCGGAACTTTTTGAGAAAAAGCCTCAAGTATGACAAGGCCCCAAACGTCATTTAAAGTCGGAAACACCATACATTTACTCTGAGCAAGGAGCTCGAATTTTTCAGCACCAAATACAGGTCCTTTGTACATTACACAATTCGACAATCCCCTGGATTCAATTTCGACTTGGAGCGATTTTTCATTTATCTCAACAGGTTGACCAATTATTATTGCAGAATAATCAATTCCCATTTTTGTTACAATTTGCAATGCATCGAGGAATACGTAAACGCCCTTGGACGAGGTCAAATTTGATAAAAAGACAAAGTCATACACTTTGATCCGCTTTTCATCGAATGTGATATCTTCTGTTAAACAATTCTGCAGAATATGGGGGGGTGCATCCATAACTTGCTCAATATCTTCAATCAATAGATTAGATAAGCAAATGACCTGTTCATTTTTAAACCCCCATCTATAAAGGGTCTTGAGCATTTCGCTTTTCTGGCAGGCTCCTTTTATCCCTTTACCGTGCAGATGAAATAGAATTTTAATTCTAAATAGCTTTATCCAACAAACAAATAAAAGGTCACGGATAAAAGCCATCCCCACCGGAGATATCTGGAAGTAAATAAGATTCGGTCTTCTGAAAATTAAAACAATAAGCAGTTTGATATGATATTTCAGAATACGGGCAAATTTTTTCAACGAAATAGAGCCCAAGTCAGCGGTAGACTCCGCATAGCTAACATTCAATATCTCTTTTGAGAAGTTTTGTCCTACAATAGGAGCTTCCGTTACCAACCTGTTCATAGCGGTCGCGCCTGTATGAGGCGGCGGAAGTTTCACCAAGAACAAGATTCTATTGTTCATTTAAAAATGCTAGTAAGTTAGTTACAACTACCTCACCCGAAAAACGCAAACCAATGATTCGATTTGATTCAGTCATTTGATTGTAAAGCTCAGCTGATTGCTCAAGCTTCATTAAATAATCTACCCAAACACTTTCAATAAGTTCAAGGACAAAACCATTTTCACCGTTTCGAATTATGTCATTGGCGGCACCGGCAGATTCGTTTGTTAAACAAGGGATACTTGCCGCGACAGCTTCATTTGCTACCACACCCCAACCATCCTCAAGAGTAGGAAATAAAAAATATTTAGCACTACGGAAGATTTCTGGAATTTGCTCTTGCTGAACAAATCCTGGATAATACAGATCGATTCCATCCATACTTAACGCTTTCAATAACTGATCCTTCAATGGCCCATCGCCTAGAACTGCCACCTTTACTCTACGTGATAGACGCTCAGCCAATAAAACGCATACTCGAGCAAAAAAAAGAGGCAACTTGCGATCAATAAATTGACCTGAAAATAACACATCAAACTTCCTAGACGATTCTATCTTATTGAACGGTTCTTGATTAATAACATAGGGAATCACGCACGTTTTCTTCGCCGGTACGCGGTAGTTATTGACCAAATTGACTTTACCCTTTTGACTGATCGGGAAAAAGTATGTCGCACGCGCATAGACTAGCTTTCTCATCCATCGATGGTACCATTTATACGAACGTTCTGTGAGCTCCCAGGCGTCTGTATTGATGGCATGCTTCACTCCTGTAGACCAACAATAAAGAATCACAATCCACATGGTTGGATGGAAACCTCCCGTAACGACGATGTCTGGTTTTTGATTTATTAAGTAGCGTAAAACATCCCATTGAAAGTAAAAGGACCAACCCATGAACTTAAACCTACCTGGTTTCAAAAAGGTCGCTTCGTGCGAAATGTTAGGCAGATTCCATGAACGATTGGCTTCGTTTGTAGCGCAATAGATAACGTGTAATCTCGACCCAATCCGTTCAGCAAGCTTATCGAAGAAGTAAACCCGATAAGGTGAAGGAATATTCGTTATATACGTTATTTTAAAGTCTTTCGCCACAATGCTGGGAAGGATTTTTGTCCATAAACCTTCAGTTTCAGAGGGGTCTCAATAAAATTCACAAACCGCAACCAAAACGGCACAATGCCTTTCAAAAACTCATCTGATGGTCGACCGGTAAGCTCAACGAAGAGCCTTGCTCTGTCCGCAAGATAGTTGGCGCTATTTGATCCTGAGCCACTTATCGAAGAGCCATATATGCGGAAAGCAGCTAGTTTTTTGAGTGAGCGCTTCATCACTGCACCTTCCTTACCCAATATGGCAATCAATTCGCCATCCCAACACGTTCGGTTCTCAAGGTTAAACCCACCTATCCTATCGATTGCACTACGTTTGAAAAATGTGCCGGTTTGGATAAAATTAAACGCCATGTGAGCGTATTTGTCTACTGTAAATCGATCTGGATAGATGTCATGAATCACATTCAAATCCTCATCTACTTTATATCCTGAACCAAAGAGAACATCCAATTTACCTCGTCGTGTGAACTGCTCAGCCACATAGCGCAGGGAGCCATCTATAAGTAAATCATCTGAATTCACAAATCCAATCACATCGCCTGTCGCCATGCGCAACCCCTTATTCAATCCGTCTGCCTGACCTTCGTCTGGTTCATACACTTTAATAATTTGATCGCTATAACGATCAATAATATCTCTGCTTCCATCGGTTGATCCAGCATCAATAACTATGTACTCTAAGTCTTCACACTCCTGATCCAGTACAGAATCTATGGCTTCTTTGATAAAATCCTTCTGATTATATGAAATCGTAATGATGGAGATTTTCTTCATTACTTTTTGAGGACATAATTGCCTATTACGAGCACTTCAATCCCGCCATCATAAAAACATCGGATTGCCTCTCGAGGATGGTTAATCATCGGTTCACCCATGATATTAAATGAGGTGTTAAGCAACACGTACTCACCTGTAAGTTTCCCAAATTCATTGATCAAATTCCAATAGCGTTCATTGAACTCCTTCTTAACAGTTTGAGGACGCATCGTGTTATCCGCATGCACTACGGCAGGCACTTTAGCTCTTTTATCTTCCTTACATGTAAATGAAGTAATCATAAAAAATTCATCTCGGGCATTTTCTAGGTATTCATCTCTTTTCTCCCATTGTAATGAAGGACAAAATGGTCTGAAGGCTTCCCTGAACTTCACTTTAGCATTTATCACATCCTTGTTCTCTGGTTTGTTCGGACTCATTAAAATTGACCTATTTCCTAATGCACGAGGGCCACTTTCCATGCGACCTTGAAACCATGCTATGATCTTATCATCAGCGAGCAATTGAGCCGTATAAGCTTCTATATTTTCAACATATTCATAGCTTAGGCCTCTAGCATCCAGAATTTCTTTGACATAGTCGTTCGAATATTCTGGCCCCCAATAAATGTCCTCTGGTCTCAACACTTCTGCCTTTGGATTCAGCTCATAATATACTTGCAGTGCACATCCCACAGCTAAACCAGAGTCTCCTGCGTTCGCATAAATATGTTGCTTCTTAACTTGTTCACACTCCCATAAGCGTTGGTTAAGCTTTACGTTTAAGAATATTCCACCCGAGCAACTAATAAAATCACAACCCGTTTTTTCAATCCAAGGCAATACAATGTTGAACACCTCTCGTTCCAACACTCGTTGCGCTTCAGCTGCAATATCTTCTCTTCCATATTTAGGAACCAAGCCTTGTATTTCTTTTGCTTCTTCTAAGTGATATTGAAAACTGCCATTCTCATTCCAGTAAAAAGTCCTTCCAAAATCGTGCGGTTCAGCCAATTCACCATTCTTAAATTTGGGACAAAACCTATCCAATACTCCTGTGCAGTTTTCAGCATTGCCATAGGGATCTAACCCCATTGTCTTTCCCTCTCCATCCCCGTGAATCCACCCGAGCCCTTCAGTAACATTGCCATAAAACCAACCGAGACTTGCATTCGCACCAAATCTCTTCAGCTCTGTGATTTTCCCATTGATACCTTCCCATATTACTATTGATGCACCATCGCCAATACCATCCATCGTGAAGATGAGCTGTCTTTCCGCAGTTCCACTCGTGTAGTAAGCTGAAGCAGCATGCGACAAATGATGGTCAATATGCTTAATTTTTGACGCATCTTTCAATGGGAAAAACTCCATATAAACGGGAGGTTTCACATCACTTCTTTTCAGCTTCTCTTTATAAAGTTTGACTGCTTTGTGGGTCAAAGAAGTCTGGATAGCATCATCACCCTTCAGGTCAAACAAAACATTCATCTTAGGTTGAAGATTTTTCGACGGCAAAACGATGTAATCCACGTCATTAATTCCCAAGCTACCTGATTGCAAACAATACTTAATAGCTTCTATCGGCAAACCCGCAAAATGCTTAATTCGGTTAAACCGCTCTTCTGCCACGTCAGCGACAACTTTTCCATCAACAATCAGTGCTGCACTGGCGTCGTGACCGGCGTGAATACCTAAAATTTTCATTCGTGGTGGCTTAAATTAAATTGGCAAAAGTAATTATAGAGAAAAAAATTGTTTTATAAACTCAAAATATTCCGGTATGCGGCTACTGTAATCTCTGCTACTTTAGATGGGTAGTAATTATCATGTGCTAAAAGCTTTTCCCTTTCTGAAATTTCATTTAGGATTTCTCGTTTATCCAAAATTTTCTCAATTGACTCCGCAAGTCCTTCAGAATTTTTTGGCTCGGTCAAAAAACCAGTCACATTTTCACTAATCATGGATGGGATACCCCCTACCCTCGTACTTAAGACTGGAATTCCAAATGCCTGAGCTTCAGCAACAGTGTTTGGACTGTTATCAACATGGCTTGGCAACACACACAATAAAGATTCCTTAAAAACTACTAAGATCTCTTGAGGATCGAGTCTGCCCATAAGCTCTACACTATCCTCTAGTTGAAAATATTCTATCATTTTCGAAAGCTTTTGCGTATCCGAAGCGGAACCCGTACCTATAATCTTCAAATTCACTTTTCGCTTTATCAAATTCAATGCTTTTATCAAGTCAAAAATTCCTTTTCTTTCACAGATTGTTCCAATAAAAACCAAATTATTCTCACCTACCATTTTCCACTCTTCTGAAAAGTAAAGACTATTCATAGCTTCTGGCAAATAAATAATGTTGCTTTTCTTGTTTATGGATTTCACATAACTCGAGTCAAAATCTGTTCGACATCCAAAGAAGTCACCCGATTCGATCGCTTTCTTTTCAGAGCGTACTTTCAAAAAATTCAAGATTGAACTCTCATGTTTTACAATTTCTCTTAATATACCTTGAATGGACGTTATATACGGATAAGATAACTGCGAAGCCAACAAGGAATATGGACCTTCTGTGCCATGCGCATGAATAATATCTGGCTGAATCTTAGACTGAATATACCTTGAAGCTCTGCGTCTGAAAAAATAATATTCGGTCAATCGTTGAACTGGGATAAAACTTGGATATCCGCTATTTGTGAAAGGAACGCCATCCCTTATTACGTGATAAGTAATTCCACCTTTAAAACCAGTACAATTTGAATTTACATATTGGGACATTGTTAGTAAATGCAAATCAATTTCTGAATGACTTGATAGTTCCTTAGACAAAACTCTAATCCAACTTGATGAGTGACTTGACACTTTCCTTGAAATTTTCAAAAAATCAGAAAGATCAAACACAGGAAAAGGACAAAGCCAGAGAACTTTAATCTTTGACTTATGCATTTTTAAAATTTTCTTTCGGTAATAAACCCAAAAACATAAGAGTCAAAAAAAAGAAATTCTCAAATACTACTTGGGAAAACCCCACAAGCAAAACCAAAAAAAGCAACGATCCCGCCATCATAAAAATATTTTCAGAATAAAGTTCAAAGCATACTTTAAATGCTCGAAACAACAAAACAAAATAGACAATAAAGAAAACAAGTCCATAAGTAGCCGCTAAATCCGACACACCATTATTCTTGTGAGTCTTTCCATTAAATTCCTCAAAATTTGCGAAACGCGTATGCTCATTTGCACCTCTACCCGTTAGTGGATAATGCACCGCATCATTCATATCAACTATGAAATTAGCAAAGCGCTCTCTACGTTGAGCTTTTTGAGCAGCTTCAACATCAAACCCAGTAAACCGAGTCTCTATTTTTTCCCCAAGAAAACCAATAGAGGTAAAAGCAATGTAAAAGCCCCAAATTAACAAAGGCAATAAGAATAAACTAGCGTATGCCCTGTACTGTATGAAAATATATAAAACAGAAAAGACTCCTAGGGCAATGTATCCTGATGTGGAGAAAGTTGAAATTAGACCCGCAGTTAAAATCAAATTCCACCGAGAAAAAAAAACACCCTTCCTGAATGCATTTATGGCAATTGCAGGAACCAGAAACACAGCAAATCCTCCTGCCTCATGAAACGGCCCCGGATTCCTTCCAGGGAAAAAATAGAAATCAGACATACTGGTATTAGTAATGCCAGTATTGAGGGTGTAAATGATAAAATTCGGATTATAAGAGTAGCCATACCTACTGCCCGTCCGCTCAAAAAATGGAGCCACTTCCGATATCAAAAAAGACTCAAAACTTGGAAAGACCAATGATGGAATAAAAAAAACAAAGCTGATCAAGGTAAATATTACCATCCATTTCAAAAAATAATCGAAAAATGATTTACCAATAATTTTTATTGCCAGGTAGGCTTTAATAAAAGAAATGTAAATGCCCAAAGTGGTTCTAATAGACATAAACTGAAAAATAAGCGCCTGACCGATCAATAAAGCGGTTAAGAAAAGCAAGAAATAAATAAAAGTGATATCAAATCGAAGCTTTCGAATAACGAAAATGGATGCAAAAAGTATGAACCCGATGATATTAAATAAATATCCTGTCGTAAAAAATGGAAAAGAAGATACTGCGAGAACAATACCAGTTAATATAAAATCTGACCTATTCAATTATTCTGATCCTGCCTTCTGAACACGGTGAACAATGTTATTCCATTAATAGAGCTTCTCAAAGAATCCACACCATTATGCAGCTTCTTTCTCATAAACATCTTGTACAATAACTTGATAATCAAATTCGAGGAAGTAAGCTCTTTAGATATCGAGGCCACAAAACCCGATACATGGTCTTGCCTTAAAGGCTCAAATCTCATCGAATCAAGTTTAATTGGAAAAAAAAATTCAAGAGTTCTAAATGAATCGACCGTCCACAAATTCAAATGATGTGGAGGCATATTCAACAATGAAAACTCAAGATTTTTCAAGTATCCTGAATTATTTGGCACACTTATAATTAAGACCCCATCCTTTTTCAGCAACTTAATTGAAGCATCCAAGATTCCTTTTACATCCTCGACATGCTCCATGACTTGAAAAGAACAAACCACATCGAACAAACCATTTTCTCTCACAAAATCTTGAACCGTTCTTTTTTCTACTGATAATCCCTTGGCCTTTGAAACTTCAATAGCATCTTCATTCAACTCTAAACCTATTGCCTCTTTGCATATTTTTGAAGCTTTCTCTAAAAAAGCGCCCTCACCACTGCCTATTTCCAAAACTCTGTCATTCGATGTGATGAATTCAAGAGCTTGATCGAACTCCCACTTGTTTTCCTCATAGTACCAATCAAAGCGAGATAATTCATTGTAAAACCCCCCATCGCCCGCAGCATCTCTAGGCTCATAAAAAAGAAGATCAGAATCCAAACAACGATAAACAGATATGTCTTTATTATTTACGAAATGTGAAACATCAGTGCCGAATGCATTCTTATACCCAGAAATCAACTTTTGAACATTAATGCTTCGGATTTTCTCAACATTATTAGTTCCTGTAACGGGAGATTTTACTTGGCTCATACAAGTTTTGATCTAAGAATTTTACGCACATGAAAAGGAGCTACAAATGGGCCGTAAGAAAGGCATATAGCACTTGCTAAAATAATGCCGGACATACCCATCGATAAATATTCCGCAAAAAGTATGGATAACGGAATATTCACAAAAACGTTAGCTATGCTAAAATACATTTGAATTTTTATTATACCGAAGCCATTGATTACAGCTACGAAAATAGAACCAAACATGGCCAATGAAAAATAAAGTGTCATGGAGAAACGCAAAAGAAAAGGCGATTCGACGAGGCCGTCCACCCAAAATTCTATTATAAACGGTGCAATGAATAATAAAGTCAACGTTATGGGTATAGTCATATAATAAAGTTTCAACAACTTACGAATGGCATTTTGAACCCAAACCCAGTCTTGTTGAACTTTAGCCTGCGTAAATGCCGACCAAAAAGGCTGCATTAATATTGAAAACGCGATCAATGGAAATTGAAACAACTTGTAATGAATCGCATACTGAGAAACAGACGAATCATCAAATAGATAAGATGCTATAATATTATCTGTACTGAACAACACAACTGCCGAAAACTGAATAATGAAAAACTGCCCGCCTAATACTAGCACGGCTCTTATTGAATTGAAACTAACGTTTCGCAAACTAAGCTTAATGTGGTTGAAAGGCCCGTTAAAAGCATAGAGAGTTAAAATAAGCAGAATCAATACCGGGAAAAGACCATTCAGAAACGCAATATGAGCGACCGATGGTTGAAAATCAAAATAGTCAAATCCGTATAAAGCGAGGAGCAAAAGGATATTCATGCTGAAATTGACAGCATTATTCATTGAAGCTTTTTGATCCGCGAGGTAAATGTATGTGATGGTTTTTAAGACGAGTTGAACCCCAAATGACAATCCAAGCCACATCAATGTAAGCGCTAACAAATCATTTGAGACTTGGCTCTCAATCCTTAATAATTTTCCGATATCAAGAAAAAATGGCAATACTGAAAACCCTGCAATCAACAATAGCGCAGGTAGGCAAACCATAGCATAAGCAGAAGATACCAGTTGGCTCTCGGTATATTCTTGAATACCCTCTTTGGCTTCAACTAATTTATTTCTCAAACCATTTCCTAGGCCTAAGTCAAAAAATTGAAACCACGTGACAATTGAGCTCAGCGCAAGCCAAACACCGTATAAAGAAGTATCAAGCAATCCCAAGTAAATTGGAACCAAAATGAGGTTAATCAAAAGGCTTCCACCTTTAAAAAAAGCAGAATAAAGCACATGCTGTTTGACAGCTAATGATCTCTGTCCACCCTGGTTGAAAAATCTTTTGAAAGCATTAACCATTCAAGGATTGCTATTCGGAATAATACCCATACTTCCCGTAATATCCATATCCCGAAGTCTGTTCCACGTCATTGATTACGAATGCGAAAGGCTTGTCTTCCATCTTAGTAGTGGTTTCAAGGATGCGATCAATTGTAACCAAGGGGCTGTAGCCCGCGCGAAGCACAAAAACAGACAAATCGACCACCTTCATGATCTCCGCGCTCTCGGATACTATACCAATCGGTGGAGTATCGATCACGATGAAGTAGTAGCGCCGTTTCAATTCGGCGATCAATTCTCTGAACTTGGGCTTTTCAAACAGCTCCAGGGGATTCGGAGGAACGGGACCCGAGGGAAGGACGTCTAGGTGATCATTGTATACTTGGATAATTTGATCCAAGTCAGCGCGCCCTACAAGGTAGGAACTCAATCCCTCGTTGTTGTCCAATTCAAACTCGGAATGCAACTTGGGCTTGCGCAGGTCAGCCCCGATGATGATGCCCTTCTTCTCCGGCCCCGAAATGGAATAGGCCAAGCGGGAACTGAAGAAAGTCTTGCCCTCGCCCGGTATGGTAGAGGTCACCAAGATGACAGGCGTCTCCACTTCACCGATCATGTAATTGAAATTGAAGCGCACCGTGCGAAAGCATTCGGCCAATTGTGATTTTGGATTTTCCTTGAGATAGCTCAGCTCTGTGCTTTTGGCAGTCACAACCTCGCCCGCAAAAGGGATATCGGCACGCTCAAGAATATCTTCCTTGCCTTGAATCTTATCATCAAGGTAGTCTCTCACTAACAAAAAAGAAAAAGCAAACACCAAGCCACCGAATAAGGCGATCAGATAAACCAGCTTCTTGTTTGGACTGATGGGCATCGGTGAAGCCATCCGCGCGGGCTCCACAATGCGTATGTCAGAGGTGCTTGAACTCAAGCTGATTTCCGCTTCAGCCTTCTTCTCCATCAACAGCAGGTACAAGTTCTCACTGATCTTATATAGCCTTTGGATGTTGATCAACTGGATCTCAGAACCGGGAAAGGAGCGCATCGAACTTTCAATGTATGAAAGACGCCGATCCACCTCCTGCAACTTTAATTGATTCGCGGCTCGCGCGTTGCTCAGCGAACTGTTCAGCACCTTGTGCAACTGCTCTATCCGCACCTTCATCTCGTTGTAAATCGGATTTTGAACATTGCCCCGTTCCTCTAAACTGTTGATTTGAAGCTGTGCCTGGATTATATCAAGTACCAGTTGGTTCAGGTTGGCATCGTCTACACCAAACGACTCAGGGCTTACGAGCAAATCACTAGATTCAGGGCTGTCCATGTAATCAAACAAGTACTCGTAATACTTGTCCTTCAAGCGCAAAACAGCTTTTTCTTCTTCTAGGGTAACCAATTGATCGAATACCTTACTTGCCTCAGAACTCAAATCCGAAATCTTCTTGGATGATTTGAATAATTCCAAACGGGTTTCAATCTTATTCAAGGAATCACGTATCTCTTGTAGCTCGCTTTCAATAAAATCTATGGTATTAGCAGCCACTTGATTCTTCACGCGTAAATCGTCTTTGATGTAGAAATGCAACAAAGCATCAAGCATGTTGCGTTCTTTATCGGCATTCCCACCCGTGAGTAGAAAAAACAAGACTCGCGAATCTTCCGCTTTCGGAGATACATTCAATCGATCGATGTAATTGTATGTAGCAGCCTTGGTTCCAGGGATAGTAAATACCCAAGTGAACTCATGAAACTCGCCCAAACTGACGGAGTCATTTCTAAGGATCTGGACAGAACCACCACCTAATTGAAAAGATTTGCCCCAATCCAGGTTGACATTTTGTCCATCGATGCTCAGTTGAAAGGTTGAACCATCTTCACTGAATTCCACTTCAAACTCACCCGCATATCCTTCTGTCAAAAGGTTTTCAGACACTTCCACAAAAAATGGCATGTCATTATGCATTTCAATGAAACGACCTAGTTGCTCAGTCAAACGATAGTAATTCACCCCGAGATTAAGATGGCGCACGGCCTGTGATACAATCGGGTACGACTTGATGATAAAGACTTCATCTTCTACGTCGTTCCGAAATGGAGACGTTTCACCTCCAAACAAAATTTTTGTTGGATCGATGCTTTGAGAAGAGGACTGTTCTACACGGACCGCTGCCAACACCTCATATTGCTCAATCGTATAGCGGTTGTACAAAAAGGCGGCAAGTAGGCAAAGAACAACCGCGCCGGCATAGATGTACCAATGCTTCACTTGCTCAATAACGAGCTTCCGAATGTCAATTTCTCCGTTTTTAATATACCTCATACTACTTGGCGCTATTGAGTGAAATAACCAAGCTCAACACCGTTACCGCTACAGTGATGGACGACAATACCGCACCGAAATTGTTATTCGCTACCCAGCGTTTGCGCTTTTGAGGACTAACCAACACCACGTCGTTGCTTTTTAGATAGAAGTATTGCCCTTCAAAGTCGGTCAAGGTAGCTAGGTCCACGTGAATCACCTTCGTTTCTCCCCCCTCTTCGCGCAGGATCTTGATTTCTCCTCGGTCAGAAAAATCGGTAAAACCTCCTGCCATAGCAACTGCATCGAAAATATTAATCCTTTCGGTGTAGTAGGAGAAGCGACCACTCCGGGGCACCTCCCCCATCACGGTAATGTTCTGTGTGAGTAAGAATACCTTCACAGCAGCGGTTGAGTAAACTTTTTGAGCCGCAGCCAAAATTGATTGATTCAATTCGTCGATTGTCAGCCCTGCAGCTTGCACTTCACCTACCAAAGGCACGTCCAATTTGCCATTCTCCTTGATCGGATTACCGGCGACATAGGGATTCATCTGCTGGGCCCGCAGTTGCGAATTGAGGTGGTCGGCCATGGTATACATCTCGTCACCCATGACTAAACGGTCGATCTCAATGAAGACTACATCGCTCGTTTGTAGCACATATGTAGTTTCAGGTGTAGACACTTTAGCATCCAGAAAAAGTGACTCTTCTCCTTTCAAAACCAAGGACTTCTTGTACGAAATACAGGAGCTCACCATCAACGGCAGCATCGCAAACACTAGAAATCGAACCCAATTTTTCATAGGCCGGCAAAGATAACGGCTTTTCCCCACGGGCATGATGGTTTAGGGTGTGAAAGATTGAAGATGGAAGATTAGTGGAGCCTGTGGATGCCGGATGCTCTGGGGAATAGTGGCTAGGGTTACACGCCGGGAGGATCGGAGTCAACTGCAACTGCAACTTCAATTTTGGACGAGTAAAAAGTCCTTTCAATGGATTTGATTGGGATTGCCGAAGTACAAGCCAGCAGCCAGTAGCTAACGGCCAATTATCAATTGCAATTTCAACCGCAATACTGACAGACCAATTGTCTAATATTCTAATTCGCTAATTAACTAATCCCCAATCCCTAATCCCTATTCCCCCAGCCAGGAGTACTCCCTCGCTTCGCTCGGTCGTGATCCCGCCATTCCCGGGAAGGGAATCAAGCCTGGCACCGCTTCGCGTTGCTTGGGCTTTTTATGGCTATCCGCGCTCGAGCTAGCTCGGCTCGGATAGCCATAAAAAAGCCCCGCCGCTGTCGCGGCGAGGCTGGATCATCTAGTGGAGCTGGTGGGAGTACAACTTTTCAATATGCAGCACCCCTCTTTACCACCAAATAGCTACTATAAGCCCTTTATTTCAATGGTTTCAGAACTAAACCCCTGAGCGCAAGAATTGAATGACATTGAATAAAGTTGACTAAAATTGCTCTTTGTTGACTAGATGTTGACTAAATTAGCGGGAAATCTATAAACCATGGCAACTATAAAGTTCCTCCTCCAAAGCAAGAAACCTGAAGCACCAGTCTATTGCAGATTGTCGATGGGCAGAAGTAATTCCGTCAAACTCAAAACGGGATTCACTATTGACCCCAGCCTGTGGGATACCACCCTAGGCAGAGCGAAAGGAAGGGATGCAAGAGCGAAAGCTCTCAACCACCAACTTGCCAAACTTGACGAAGTAGTATTTGATTCATACAACGAAGCTCAAACCAAAGGCAAGGTTATCGACCGTGAATGGTTCGAGGGAGTAATCGAGAAAGCATTCGATAGAAAATCAATTGACAAGACTGAACAAGTAGATGGCTTGGTTGAATACGGGCGCTACTTCTTGACGAATCTGGATTTTAAGGTAACTGACCGAGGCAAGAGAGGGGTAAGCTTAGCCACAAGCAAAAAGTATACTACCATCGTAAACAAGCTCGAATCTTTTGACAAGCATTCAAAGAAGCAGTTCAAGCTCAACGAGGTCGACCTTGCATATAGAAAAGCATTAATTGGGTTTTTCAGAGACGTTGAGAATCTATCTGAGAATACCGTAGGAAGGTACCTCAAAACAGTTAAAACTATCGTTCTTGACGCACGGAAAGAAGGTTTAGAGACCAACCCACAAATTGAAGCTTTCAAGGGGTATACTGTAGAAATTCCTAAGGTCACTTTGAGCTTTGATGAACTGGAACGAGTGAAGCAAGCAAGCATGCCAAACGAAACCCATGAGAGGGCTAAAGACTGGTTGATACTTGGCTGTTACATGGGGCAAAGAGTGAGTGACCTATTAAGGGTTAACACTGCGATGATGGAAAGGATTGAAGGGTACGACTTCATTGTACTTACACAGCAAAAGACAGGCAAGACAGTCCAGATTCCTATTCACTCTGAAGTGAGGGCAATATTGGATAAGCGAGAAGGGGAGTTTCCAGATTCATTTGCCAATACAATTCAAAGTGCAGCAGCGCTATTCAATAGGTACATAAAGGAAGTTTGTCGTTTAGCGGGGTTGAATGAGAAAACAGAGGGCAATCTATATAACGAGGACAGCAAGCGTTATGATAATGGACACTTTGAAAAGTGGAAGCTGGTAAGCTCACATATCTGTCGCAGGTCGTTCGCAACCAATTTCTATTCAGATAGGAAGTATCCTACTCCGTTACTGATGAATATCACAGCTCACAGCACGGAAAAACAGTTCCTTGAATACATCGGTAAGAAACCTATCGATTACAGTCTTAAACTAGCTGAACTGTGGTCCTCAGACCGCTAATCATTCCTTTACTACCTTCAAAATCCAAGTCTCTGAGTCATGGTTGACAAGTCTTACTGAATATAGACCTGCAGGTAAGCCCTGTAGAGATACCGAATGACTAGTGCTGTTCAAACTTGACTTTGTATAGACATCACGCCCATACATATCAGACACGTATATCTCTTTTATTTTGTTGGTAGACTGTAAATGAAAAGTAGCTTCAAATGGATTCGGATATAGGCTGATATCAAAAGCGTCTAGTTCGGATAATCCTACGGAGAAATAAGATGAGTCCGCGAAGAGGGAGTCAACTCTCGTACATCCATTATCAAAAGTAACTTGAACCCAAACCCATTGAGTATCTGACACACACACCATGAAATCAGTAGAACCATTCATCCAGATGTAACTCGAAGGACTTGCTCCTGATTCAACTTCAAAACAGGTCACGCCATTGAGGCCAGCCTCTACAAGTTCCACGGGAGGCGCATATTGTACCAGTGTGTTCGTTGAACACGTACTTGTATTTCCTGACTGGTCTTCAACTGTCCAAATCTGAGAAATAGTCGTATCACCTTCCACCTCAATAGCTCCCTCAGGACCGTCATAAATAATGCTAGCTATTTCGCAGTTATCTGAGTAATCAAATTCAACTGAGGATGAAAGCGAATCTCCCTGACAAATGGTATCGTTTGAGGGACAGTCTACAATCGTCGGAGGCAAAGTATCCATCGTGACCACAGAGAGGTTTGCTGGGTCTGAAATGTTGCTGTCTGCGTCCATCGCATATAAGGAGTAAAATGCAGGTCCGTCGAGATTACTACAGTCGAGCGTGTCTGACGGCACTACGAAGAATGATATCGGACCACAATTATCTGTGCTACCATTATCATGTGATTGAGGGTCGACAACAGCTATTCCGTCCTCATTCAGATAGTACATGCCTGCGAGCATCGGAATGAGGGTCGGTG
>JABMOM010000040.1 GCA_013204105.1 Flavobacteriales bacterium | reverse complement strand
TTGGTGATTGGTGAGGCTCCTCTTAGGATGTTAGTTCGAGTGGCCACGCCAAGGGCGTGGATGTATTGAGAACGAGTTCAATCTCAATTTCAACTTCAATGTGCTAATGAGCTAATCAACTACTCCCCGCCGCGAAGCAGCAGAGAGCTACCTTCGCACGATGCCAATAAGCCTCCAGCTCCTTACCGACCCTGAGATTGCCGCGACACCTGAACTTTTACGTGAAGCTGCTGCTGAGGCTAGCGGCATTCCGCTGGATGAGCTAACGCACGTGCAGATCCTCAAACGTTCCGTGGATGCCCGCCAACGCCACGTGAAAATCAACCTTCGACTGGAGCTGTATGTGGGAGAGGACTATACTCCCGAACCGATTTTATTGCCGGACTTTAAGGACGTCACGAACGCCGCTCCGGTGATCATTATAGGCTCGGGTCCCGCTGGCTTGTTCGCGGCGCTGGAGTGCCTAGAAATGGGGCGAAAGCCCATCGTACTTGAACGCGGTAAAGATGTACGCGCTCGTCGACGTGACCTGAAAGCTTTGAATTTAGAACATGTAGTGAACCCTGAATCCAACTACTGCTTCGGCGAGGGGGGAGCAGGAACCTACAGCGACGGTAAATTGTATACCCGTTCAAAGAAACGGGGAGACGTAGACCGCATCCTTCGCATCCTGGTTGGGTTTGGAGCAGATCCAGATATTTTGGTGGAAGCGCATCCGCACATTGGGACCAATAAACTTCCTGCGATCATTACTGCTATTCGCGAATGCATCACCCAGCACGGTGGAGAGGTGCGGTTCAACCAGCGGGTTACGGACCTTACCGTGAAGGACGGAGCCATCCAAGGTGTCGTTTGCAATGAGAAAGAAGAGATCCTTGCTGATAAAGTCATTCTCGCCACGGGTCACAGCGCCCGCGACATCTTTGAATTGCTCTACCGCAAGGAGATCGCCATTGAAGCAAAGCCCTTCGCCATCGGGGTGAGGGTAGAGCACCCACAGGCACTGATCGACTCACTGCAATACAAGTGCGACGTGCGCGGACCCTATCTTCCGCCATCGCCTTACAACTTTGTGAAGCAAGTAGGAGGCAGGGGCGTGTACTCTTTCTGCATGTGCCCAGGTGGCATCATCGCCCCTAGCGCCACAGCACCCGGCGAAGTAGTCACCAACGGCTGGTCACCTAGCAAGCGTGATCAGAGCACCGCCAATTCGGGTATTGTGGTAGCATTGACCCTCACAGACTTCAACGCCTTCGAATCCCACGGTCCCTTGGCCGGTATGGAGTTTCAAAAAAGCATAGAACAGAAAGCCTGGAAAATGGCCGGTGGCACGCAACGCGTTCCAGCCCAGCGCTTGGTAGACTTCGTTGAAGGAAAGACATCCAAGGACCTTCCGGCCTCTAGCTACGTCCCAGGAATCACATCGGTAGAACTGGGGAGTGTACTTCCCGAATTCATCTATAGAAGCCTACAGCAAGGCTTCAAAGAATTTGAAATATCCATGCCCGGCTACCTCACCAACGAAGCCGTGGTACACGCCCCAGAAACGCGCTCATCCTCTCCAGTCCGCATTCCAAGAGACCGAGATACCCTAGAGCATACCCAAGTAAAAGGCCTATACCCCTGCGGAGAAGGAGCAGGCTACGCAGGCGGCATCATATCAGCAGCCATAGACGGGAAGAAGTGCGCGGGGAAAGCTTGTTTTAGTGAAAAGCTAAAAGCTAAAAGTGAGTAGGGAGCTCATCCAAAGAGGTCAGTTCGATTGTCGCCCCTGGCGTGATGTATCGAGAACCTCCTTTAGGAACTTCAATTTCAACTGCAAGTTCAATGAGCTAATGCACTAATGGACTAATGGTCTGATCCTCTAATTCTCTAATCAACTATTCCCTACTCCCTATATCCCAACCGAAGCGAGCTAATCCCCACTCCCCACTCCCCGCAATCAAAGGACCGGCCTTGGAAAGATTCCGCGTTCTGATCGAAATGTGGACTTAGTGAGAACGCAAAGCTCCGAAGGAGATCATGCGCTCGAACTTAGTCTGCATGAAGAGCAGGTTGCGGAAGCTTTCCACAGCCTTGATTTTTGCTCCACTTTGTATCAAGACAAAGTGGAAGAAAGAGTAAATCAAAGCACCAATCGAATCGATAAAATCGGATTGCATCTGGACCTGATACGCGCATAACGCCATTACATACCGCGTCAAATTCCTGGCTACCCCTATGCGGAAGAGAGGGTGCGTTAAAAAGGGAATGGAATCGACCAGACCGACCCCGCTGCAAAGCAGCATATTCCTAACTTCGCCGTATGCTAAGCATGCTCCTCTACTACCTCGTTATCCTCCCGATATCCTACCTGCCCTTTGGCTTGTTGTACCGCCTTTCGGATGTGTTGTACCTGGTGCTCTACGGCGTCTTCAAGTACCGCCGCTCTGTGGTGGCGCAGAATTTAGAACGCTCCTTTCCGGAGAAGAGCGATGAGGAACTACTCGAGATAGAGCAGAAGTTCTATCGCCATTTGTGCGACTTGGTGATCGAAGGGTTAAAGGGGTTTAACACTACCTACGCGCAAGTGCAAAAGCGGATGAAGATCATGAACCCAGAGGTCATCGACCGCTACTTTGACCAAGGCAAGAGCGTGGTCATTGTAGGCGGCCATTACGGCAATTGGGAGTGGCTTGCACTGGCCATCGACAAGAGCATCAAACACAAGACGGTGGCCTTGTACACCCCGCTGCAGGATAAGTACATGGATGGCAAAGTCCGGACGAGTCGGTCGAAGTATGGACTGTTCATGCTTTCCATCGCGCAGATTCGAGAGAACCTGGCGTCTTCCAAGAACGAGCTCACCGCTACCATCTTTGGTTCCGATCAGGCGCCCAGCAGGAAGCAACGCGCTTATTGGATGACCTTCCTTAATCAAGAGACCCCCGTCCAATTCGGTGCAGAGAAGTTCGCGAAGGAATACGACATGCCCGTTGTCTACGGCATCATCCAAAAAGTTAAACGCGGCCACTTCGAATTCTCCTTATTCGACATCACCGCATCCCCCAATGAGACCGAGTACGGCTGGATCACCCAGACCCACACCCGCATGCTCGAAGACACGATCAGAAGGCAGCCAGAGTATTGGCTTTGGAGCCACAAACGTTGGAAGCGCAGCCGACCAGAAGGCGACGAACTCCAAAAACCACTGGACGCAAGAGATCAATAAACAAGGCCTTCCCCTAGCTCCTAGTTCCTAGCCCCTAGATCCTTTTGAGAATCTAATAGTAAAAAGAACCAAAAGGTAAAATCTTTCGCTATTATTGTCCCCAATAATCGTTTAGAACAATATGAGTTATCGCGAGGATAGGGTATTGGCATTGACCAACAGCGGGCTTCGGAAAGCCGCCACAGATGGGGCGCTTTCGTTTCAGGAGACCTTGGAATTGGGTATGCACGGCATTGGATTCAGTCCTTATGAAGAAGGACAAGAACCCGGACAAGCCATTACAGAAGCACAAATCCGGCGACGGATGGAGATCATCGCTCCCTACACATCCTGGATTCGATCCTTCTCCTGTACGGAGGGGAACGAATTGATTCCGCGCATTGCGAAGGAGATGGGCATCAAGACCCTCGTCGGAGCGTGGTTGGGAACGGATGCGGAAAAGAACGAAGAAGAAATTCAAGCCCTATTGAAGCTGGCCAAGGATGGAATGGTGGACATAGCTGCCGTTGGTAACGAAGTGATGTACCGCGAGGATCTTCCAGAGGAGGAATTGCTCGCGCACATCGAACGTGTTAAGGCGACCATACCACACATTCCCGTTGGTTATGTCGATGCCTACTACGAATTTGAAAACCGCCCAGCGATCACCGCGGCCTGCGATGTTGTGTTGTCCAACTGCTATCCCTTCTGGGAAGGCTGCATGTTTGAATATTCAATCCTCTACATGAAGGATATGTACCGAAGAGCTCAGCGAGCTGCGGGTGGGAAAAAGGTGATCATCACCGAGACCGGATGGCCGAGCCAAGGACAATCGTTTCACGGAGCTAAGCCGTCGCACGACAGAGCAAAGCAATATTTTATCGACGCGCAACGGTGGGCACATGAGGCTGATATTCAGATGTTTTACTTCACTTCATTCGATGAATCATGGAAGGTTGGTGCTGAAGGAGATGTCGGTGCTTATTGGGGCCTGTGGGACAAGGACGAACAACTAAAATTCTAATTAGCTAGCGCTTATGTTTCCGAACGCACCCGCCATTTGCTACTCAGGATTCCGAGACGGACAAAGTCCAGATGCCCAAATTTTTCCGACCTACGATGAGGTCAAGGAGGACCTGCGCATCCTGCAGAAAGATTGGAACTACCTCCGACTCTACGATTGCGACGAGCACGCAGAACGCGTGTTCGAGGTAATCGAGAAAGAAAACATGGACTTTGAAGTGATGCTCGGCGCCTACATCGCGGCGGAGGTGAACAATCCCGATTGTCCCTGGGGTGCGGATTACTCCGAAGAGCAGCTCGCCAAAAACAGAAAGCACAACGACGATCAGATGCGAGCCTTGGTGCGGATGACCGAGCGTTACGCCGATTGCATCTTTTCCCTTTCCGTGGGCAACGAAGCCACCGTGGACTGGACCGATCACTTGGTGCCGGTAGAGCGCGTAGTTGAGTTCGTGCAATACGTCAAGGAACACACGAACAAGCCCGTGACCTTTTGCGAGAACTTCTTGCCTTGGGGTACGAAGCTGGAACCGCTCGTAGAGGCGGTGGACTTCATCTCTATCCACACTTACCCGGTATGGGAGTACAAGTCGATCGACGATGCAATGCACTACACCCGTCAGAATTACATTGACGTCGCAAACCGTTATCCCCATAAAACCGTAGTCATAACGGAAGCCGGATGGGCTACAGCGTCGAACGGCAGGGGGATTGAACCACACAACGCCAGTCAGGCATTGCAAGACCGCTACCTAGTCGAACTCATGGCTTGGAGTAAGGAAGAAGACGTTTTGACCTTTGTCTTTGAGGCCTTTGACGAAAACTGGAAAGGCTCTGATGATCCACTGGAGCCAGAAAAGCACTGGGGGATTTACGGAGTGGATCGCAAGCAAAAGACACTTCAGGTGCTCGACCCTTCCTAAGGATTGAGTTTCCTATCTTCATCACTTAGAACAATAGCATGCAACGGATTATTCTTTTTTTCAGCGTTCTTCTCCTCTCCACGAACCTTCTCGCACAGGAAGAATTTGACGTTCTGGTATGGTCAGACGAATGCGACGGCAGTGGGGTAATCGACACGTCAAAGTGGTATCACCAAACCCAATTGCCCGATGGAAACAGCTGGTACAATGGCGAGATCCAGCACTATACCAATCGCACAGAGAATGCCTATTTGCAAGATGGTGCGATGTACATCGCAGCCAAGAAGGAGACCTTTACCGATCAAGGCGTTACCAAGGAGTATACTTCAACGCGCTTGAATTCGAAATTCGCTTTTACGTACGGAAGGGTGGAGATACGCGCCAAATTGCCATTTGGCGTCGGCACATGGCCAGCAATCTGGATGCTGGGAAGGAACATCGATGAGCCCGGAGGCTATTGGCAACCAAACTTTGGCAACGTGGGATGGCCCGCTTGCGGTGAGATCGACATCATGGAACATTGGGGAACGAACCAGAACTATGTATCCAGCGCCTTGCATACCCCATCGTCCTTCGGTGGAACCGTAAATGTAGGAGGAACGTCCCTGAACGACGTGAGCAACACCTACCACGTCTACGCCCTCGAATGGACAGAAGACAAGATGGAGTTCAGCGTAGATGGAACGGTACACTACACCTATGATCCTGCCGTGAAAGACGCATCGACGTGGCCGTTTGACGCCAAGCAATACCTGTTGCTGAATGTGGCCATCCTCCCAAGCATTGCCGCCAGCTTCACCGAAAGTAAGATGGTGATCGACTACCTGCGGGTATACCAGTCATCGCCAACAGGTCAGCAAGAAACCAAGCCCGAAGAAGATGTCCGATTATACCCCAATCCATCAAAGGAGAGCCCCACACTGCGCGTCCCAGCAGAATACCTAGGAGGCAGCCTAATCATCCATACCCTAGACGGAAGAGCGATCCAATCCAAGCGCCTGACCAAGGTCCAACAGCAGGTAGACACCTCGAGGCTGAGTCCAGGAGTATACGTGTTAGACGTGCGAGGCCCCGGAGGCATGGGTAGGGCGGTACGTATGTTAGTTGAGTAGTGAAAAGTGAAAAACTAAAAGTGAAAAGTGAATGAGGAGTAGGCGGGACCTGTTGAGTGAAGAAAGATGGAAGAGTAAAGATGAGTACGAGGTTATCATAACCAACTGCAACTGCAACTGCACCCTCAATGAGCTAATGCACTGATGAGCTAATTTTCCAATGGTCTGATCCTCTAATCACCAACCGAGGCGAAGCCGAGCTCAGTACGCGCAGCGAACTAATCCCCAGTCCCCAGTCCCGAGTCCCCAGTCCCGAGTCCCCAGTCCCTATTCCCCAGATGACTAATTTCGCCCCATGCCTTGGACCACCATCATCATCGTTGGCGTCATCCTTTACATTCTTGTAAACGTGGTGCTCTATCTCGTTCAGGAGCGGTTTCTGTTCAAGCCAGAAAAATTACCCGAGGATTTTGAGTACCGCTATCAGGATCAGCAGTTCAAGGAATACAACCTGAAACTAGAGGAGGGGGTAAACATCAACGCCATTCACTTCAGCATCGATCGTCCGCGCGGCATCTTGCTTTACCTCAAGGGCAATTCACGTTCGATCAAAGGCTGGGGGAAATTCGCCGTGGACTTTGGTCGCTTGGGCTATGACGTGGTCATGGTCGATTACCGAGGCTTTGGAAAGAGCACGGGCAAGCGCAGCGAGGACGCCATCAAGTCTGATCTGCAGATCGTCTACGACAAGATCAAGGAGCTGGTACCTGAAAAGTACATCGTGGTGTACGGTCGCTCTTTGGGCTCTGGTTTTGCCGCAAAGCTCGCCAGTAGCAACAATCCTCGGATGCTGATCTTGGAATCGCCTTACTACAGCATGAAGCGCACGGCAAAGCGCTACTTGCCCTTCATGCCCTTGACCATCATCATGAAGTTTCCCATTCGCACGTATGTCTGGCTCAAATACGTGGATTGTCCCATACGGATCATCCATGGTACGAATGATAAATTGATTCCCTTGAAGTTGGGCATCAAGCTTTCCAAGATTCGTCCGGAACATACGCGCTTGTACACGGTCATTGGAGGAGGCCACAACAACTTGTACACCTACCCGGAATACCATATCATGTTGGACGAAATCCTCAACTCCCGTGAACTCACGCCGCTCAATCCAGAGGAGACAAGCCTGAGTTTCAAACGCGCGCAAAAAAAGAGGGGATAGGTGGAAATTGTAGTCACCCTTTTGCTCATACTCCTTGTGTCTTACGCGCTGCTCGCCACGTTTTTCTATGTTTTTCAGGAGTCCTTCCTGTTTCAGGCAAAGCGAATGAATCACCACGAGGAATTTCGTTTTGACTTTCCTTTTGAGGAACGCAATCACACCATGTCAGACGGAGGGACGATCAATAGTTTGTTCTTGCGAACACCCAACGCCAAAGGAGCGATTCTCTTTTTCCACGGCAACGCCGGCGACTTGACCCGTTGGGGAAAGATTGCGCAAGATTTTACAGCATATGGTTATGACATCCTGGTGTTCGACTACCGAGGCTACGGCAAGAGCACGGGTCACCGATCGATGCATCGGATGAATGAAGACGGACATGAACTTTACAAATCGCTGCTCAAGGAGTACGACGAAAAAGACATCGTGATCTACGGTCGCTCCATTGGTTGCGCTATGGCAACCTGGTTGGCCGCACGCGTGCAAGCGAGGATGCTCCTGTTAGAGACGCCTTTCTACGCCATCAAGGAGGTGTTCGCTTTTCGTCTGCTGTTGCTTCCTGCGCGTTTGGTATTGCGCTTCCCTTTTTCGAACGCGAGGTATTTCCCCCGCGTTCAGTCACCCATACACATCATCCATGGCACGATGGATGGGGTAGTTCCCTATTATTCAGGAAAGAAGCTTTACTCGGCCTTTAAAGACCAACAGAAGATCACGTTTACCACAATCTCAGGAGGAGGCCACAACGACCTCATTTCATTCGAGGCATTCAGCGTGTGGCTAGAAGAAAAACTGGCTTAAGGGCAAACGTAGTTGCTGGATGAGCCGCAATTATTAGGGCAAGGATCGCCGCCTGCACTGGCGCCTACGCCGCGCATAGCTCCTTCCTCGTAAATGTAACCACTGGCTGTGAAGTTGTTCGCGGGATCACCCGAGGCATTCACCTCAAAACCCTGGCTGCCTTCGCCAACCCATCCTTGCACCTGGGGTGCCGTGAATAGAGCGTTGAATTTTGGATGCTTAGCACCATAAGCACTGCATAACGTTCCTGCACCGGCTCGGTCGATAGGGGTGTTCACTGGGTTGCCGTCAGTGGTGCCGCCGTACACATAATAACTGCCTATTTCCGCTCCTTCGGCATTCGTGCCGACGATCATGGACGTTAACGAGCCATTCGCTTGTGCGGCAGGATATACACGCACACCCGTACAACCCTCCATACCGAGGATGCCGTTAACAATGCTCGAAGTAAAGTAGGAGGTGGGAATGCTTTGCGCTTGAAGTCGAAAGGAAGAGGTGATGATCGCCAAAGCGAACAAAAGAGATGTTAGGGTTCTCATAGATGAAGTTTAAAGGTTGAAAGCAAGATTAAGCCAAGAGGCTGAATCATCAATGAATTTTTAGACCTCTTTTATTTGATCACGCGGATCGCCAAATTCTCGAGGGTTTCATCCACCTTCAACTGGTGTGTGCCCATCACAATCTTGTTCATTTCGTATTTCAGATGCTCACCATCGTTTACAAAATTGAGCATGCTGTGCTCAAGGTCATACCCTTCTGTTACCAGCAATACTGCTGCGTCGGCGATCGAAGCATGTATAGCGTCAAGGTCCATGGCTGGGTCGATGTTGACGTAGAGCATGTGCAGTGTCGGAACTTGCTTGAAATCTTCAAGATGCACGACAGAAATAGGTTTGCCTAAAACCTTTTTGACCAAAGCAATTTCTTCCAAATTTCGAATGACGTCATCATCGTTCCTTACACCTATGAAAAATGTATCCTGAATCACCCCATTAGGCCATGTAACGTACTTCGAAAAATTCAGCATGTACATGCTTTTCATTTTGGCTATGCTCTTCTCGTCCTGTGTCTGTCCAATAAGAGATCCGGACAAAAGGAAGAAGGCTATAAAAACCGCGAAAAACGAAAACCGAGGAAAGCTTGGCTGCATAGGGTTTTGATTGTCTGAAGACAAGGTATGTAAATTTTTAAGGCGTTGGGTGGAGTGAAAAGTGATTAGTGAAAAGTGAAAAACTAAAAGTGAAAAGTGAAAAGTGAAAAGTGAATGGGGAGTAGGCGGGACCTGTTGAGTGAAGAAAGATGGAAGAGAAAAGATTAGTTCGGGGTTGTCAAAAGCAACAGCGAATCTTCAGCTTCAACTACAATCTCAACTGCAACCGCAATGAACTCATGTACTAATCAACTATTCCCTACTCCCTACTCCCTATTCCCCGCTGCGCAGCAGCTCCCCCCGCTGCGCAGCAGCGCAACGCCATCCACCCCTTACCAAACGCTTGAGCCTGATTCTGTGACAAATGGTTAAAAGTCTTTGTATGTTGTACGTACAACCAATAATCATTTAGAGATGAGAACCACCATAACTATCGCTGCAATCCTGTTTTGCTCCGGATTGTACCTTCCAAATGCTGCAAAGGCACAGGGCATTACTCAACCGCGCACGCCTAGTCCGGCTGCGGAGGTCACCCAACGGATTGGTATATCCGATGTAAAAGTCAACTACAGTAGACCAGCGGTCAGAGAACGTGAAATATGGGGTGCATTGATTCCATACGGATGGAACGTGCAAGGTTTTGGAGCTGGCAACGAGGCGCCTTGGAGGGCTGGCGCCAACGAGAACACCACCATCACCTTGAGCCACGACGTGATGATCCAGGGTAAAAAAGTCCCAGCGGGCTCCTACGGAATGTTCTTTGTGATCAACGAAGACAACACCGGTGAGGTAGTCTTGAGTGCTGAAAATCGTGCTTGGGGAAGCTTTTGGTACGACCAAGCCAATGATGTCATGCGCGCTCCAATCCAGATCAAAGACGTTGCCCACACCGAGCGCTTGACCTACGACTTCATCAACTTGGACCGCACTTCCGCGGAGATGGTGTTGAATTGGGAGAAAAAGCAATTTCCGGTCAAGATTGAATTCGATGTGGATGCTATTGTCCTCGCGAATGCAAAGACCGAATTACACGGTAGCACGGGTTTTTCATGGCAGGGATTCAATAGCGGCGCCAATTACCTGTTGAACAATAGCTATGCATTGGACCAGGCGCTCATTTGGGCTACCGCAGCATCCAATCAGAATCCAAGCTTCACAACACTGAACACCAAGGCCGGTATCCTTGAAGCACAAGGAAAGGCGGATGATGCAACGGAAATTCGCACCAATGCACTGGCCGTAGCCACAGAAGGTGAGTTGAACACCTACGCCTACCAATTGATGAACCAAGGCAAGAACGAAGAGGCCATCAAGGTCTTCAAAGCCAACGCGGATAACAATCCCGAGAGCGCCAACGCATGGGATAGCTTAGGTGAGGGCCTCTTTCTGTCTGGCAATAAGAAGGAGTCCGTCCAATATTTCAAAAAAGCGCTAAGCCTGAATCCACCCGCCAATGTAAAGGCGAACTCGGAGAAGTACTTGGGGCAGATTGGGGAGTAGTTAATTAGGGGGAAGTGAAAAGTGAAAAGTGAAAAGTGAATGGGGAGTAGGGAGTAGGGGGGCTCCTCCCTAGATGTCAGTTCGAGTGATTGCGCCGTAGGCGTGATTGTATCGAGAACGAGTTCAATCTCAACTACAACTCCAATGCCTTGCATTGGGTGGTGGCCATCCTATCTATTGTCAATTCAACTAATTGTCTAATTTTCTAGTCTATCATTTTCATTACCAACCAATTCCACCAATATGAAGAAGTTCTTGGCGATTTACCACACCCCAAAAGAGGCCATGGCCTGGATGCAGGATGCTACACCCGAAGATCAAAAAGCAGGCATGCAGAAATGGATGGACTGGAAAGACGCCCACGAAGGCTGCGTCGTGGATTTTGGAGCTCCTCTAGCTTCAAGGGGCAACATTGGAACTGGACCTACGCATGTTACCATCAGCGGATACTCTGTTTTGCAGGCTGAGTCAATGGAAGCCCTAGAGGAAGAATGCAAAGACCATCCTCACATAGGCTGGCATCCGGAGGCTTATATTGAGTTTTTCGAGTTGGCGTTGACGTAAAGCTCTGGCTAGCTTGGGGTCATTAATGTCGCTTCACTCATTCCACGCCTCTCTACTTTGTTTGATGCTGTTAGAGAGGTCGTTCATGTAGGTGGTTTTTACTTCGTCACCTGAAAAGATGTAAAGTGTGTCTTCTACGATGGCATAAGTCGAGGGGTCTCCATGCACTGCGAAACCCGTGCTGGTAGCTAGCGCACAATGGCCGCCGAATGCAGGGCAATATTTATCTGGAGCATCTTTAAATAGCTTCAAATTTTCTTCACTGGAGAAATACCAAACGACACCTTTCCATTCGTAAGAGAATTCTTTTGAACCTTTAATAGGCTCGGTGCGATAGGAAATAGGATCAAAGCCAGAAAGAGCGATTCCATCCTCAGCCGCAATGGGTTCATGCATACCAAGAAAAATAGGCTTGATGCCCGTGGCCATAATCAATATGTACAGTAGACCGATCAATAGGAGGGGTGACGATAATAGAAGAATTCGTTTAGTACTCATGATGTTGCTTGTATGCCTGTTTGATTGAAAAGTAAACCAATACTGCGACCCAATCGACGAGGTTCATCGAAATCTTTTTTTACGAAAGCGTCCCGTTTTAAAAATCAGCTTCGTCATAAGGGCGAAATCAATAATCATTAAAACCAACACAATGAAAAAGTTTTTAGCGATCTATCAAGCGTCTCCTGAGTCTATTCAGCAAATGGCCAATGCAACCCCCGAGCAATCCGCCGCCGTCATGGGTGAGTGGATGAAGTGGAAGGAGGCCAATGAAAAGCACATCGTCGATTTCGGCGCCCCGGTCATGCCAGCAGCGTGTTCTGGTGGAGCCGTAGCAAGCGGAAATGTGAGTGGCTACTCCCTTCTTCAGGCAACAGACATGGAAGAGTTGAAGCAAGCGTGTGCGAACCATCCGCATGCAGACATCGAATTCTTGCAAGTCATCGATATGTAAATCCAATGTCGAGAGGCGGGGCTAAAGCTCCTGCCTTTCTTCTTATTTTGAACGCACAAACAAGCAACCCAATGAAAGAATTCATGCTGATTTTTATCGGTGATGACTACGAGACCTTAGGTATGTCACCCGAACAAATGCAAGATCGAATGAGTCGCTGGATGGCCTGGAGCCAAAAGATGACTGCCGATGGGGTCGAGCACCAAGGGGAGGCGCTGCACAGCCCTGTCACTCGTCTATCTGGTCCAGACCGTACGCGCACAGACATGGCTGCTGCAGAAGTAAAAGAGCTCGTAGGTGGATACTACACTGTAAAAGTGAAAGACCTCGATGCGGCTTTAGAAGTTGCGCAAGGCTATCCTGATTATGACTTAGGCGGTACCGTTGAGGTGCGCGAAGTCATGGTAATGGAATTTTGACTTCAGATATTGTAATCGACCACCTCTTCCGGCATCAGTACGGCAGAATGGTGGCCATCCTGACGCGCATCTTTGGTTTGGAGCATTTGCCCCTGATCGAAGATGCCGTGCAGGATACCTTCGTCTCAGCGATGAAGGCCTGGCGAAAGAATCCACCCGATAACCCGGAAGCCTGGCTGACAGCCGCGGCAAAGAACAGGATCTATGACCTGCATAGGCAGATCCAAGCAGAGAAGAACAGGGCGGAGGTTTGGACGCAAGGAATGGATTCTACCGGTATCAACGAATTTTTCTTGGAAGATGAAATTGCGGACAGTCAACTGCGCATGATCTTCGCTGCCTGCCATCCCGACCTAAAGCCCCGTGATCAGATCGCCTTTGCCCTCAAAACGATTTCCGGTTTCAGTCCGAATGAAATTGCCTCCGCCTTGCTCCTCAAAGACGAAGCGGTTCGCAAGCGACTCCACCGTGCCAGAAAGGCCATTGTGAAAGAAGGCATTGCCTTTGAAATTCCTATGGGATCTGAGCTGGCTGATCGCCTACCGAGGGTCTTGGAAGTAGTCTATCTCATCTTCAACGAAGGATTCCACAGCGGGAAGCAAAATACCTTGGTGAGAGAGGACTTGTGCGGTGAAGCGCTCAGGTTATGCAAGTTGCTTTTGAGGAATCCGAATACCTCTACATCAGACGCACAGGCACTCTTCGCATTGTTTTGCTTTCATGCGTCAAGACTGCGCAGCAAGGTGAACGAACAGCAAGAAGTGCTGAGCCTAAAAGAGCAGGATAGGTCACTGTGGTATGCCCCTCTCATCGAACTCGGATATGCATCACTCAATAAGGCGGTTGCCAGTGAATTTGGAGTGTATCACTATGAAGCGGCCATCGCCGCAGAGCACGTCATGGCAAGGAGCTATGAAGACACCAACTGGAATCATATCCTCGGGCATTATCAGAAGTTGCAGGCACTGCAACCGTCGGCCTTTGTGCAACTTAACATGGCTACTGTACTCATCCAGCTAGAGAAGTATGCAGAAGCGGAAACCATGCTGGGCACCATTGAAGCTGCCGCATTAGAACAGCGCACCTATCTCTACCATGGATTGTGGGCGGAGTACTACCACGCCGTAGGGGAGGATGCTGAGGGATGTGCCGCCATTGATCGCGCCATCGAAATGGTTCGCAATACTTCAGAAAAGGACTACCTCAAGAAGAAAAGAAAGAAGCTTTTTGCAACAAATGGATAGCTGCTCGGATGCCGTTCGTGGTATTTGCAATTTGCCAATGCAGCTTTCGCGTGCTATGCATTCTTACGCATTGTAAATACATTACGTTCGGCGATGAGAACTTTGGTCATTCAAACGCACCATCGCTATGCTAGAACAAACGGAAACCTACCTTCGGCCCTCCATGCCGACACCGATTCAAATCCTTAAAGAAACCTTTGGCTACGACTCCTTTCGGGGAGATCAGGAAGCCATCATTGAAAGCATTTGCGGCAGTCGAGACACGCTTGTCTTGATGCCCACGGGCGGAGGGAAATCGCTGTGCTACCAAATTCCTGCCTTGGCGATGGAGGGGATGTGCGTGGTTATCTCGCCGCTGATTGCTTTGATGAAGGACCAGGTGGATGCCCTGCGGTTGAATGGCGTAGAAGCGGTTTTTTTGAACTCGACCTTGACTGCAGTACAGACCCAAGAGACCTTACGTAAAATTCAAAATGCTGAGGTCAAGCTCTTGTACGTTGCGCCCGAGCGCTTGCTTTCCGATGCCTATTTCATGGATGCCTTGAAGGGCTGTAAGATCAATTTGATCGCTGTTGACGAAGCGCATTGCATCTCGCAGTGGGGACATGACTTCCGTCCGGAATACCTGCAATTGGCCAAACTCCGCATTTCTTTACCCGATGTTCCGATGATCGCCCTCACGGCTACGGCAGACCAGCTGACTCGGGACGATATTCTCAACAAACTTGAACTGAAGGCGCCGAAGGTTTTCGTGTCGAGCTTCAATCGGGCCAATATTGAGTACCACGTACAACCCAAAAGCGGCAGCTTCGATAAGCTCGTGGATTTTCTGGAAGACTACAAAGGCGATAGTGGGATCATCTATACCCTCAGTCGCAAGCAAACCGAACAACTCAGCGTCAAACTCAACGAGCACGGCTTTCAATCCAGGCCGTACCACGCTGGTTTAAAGCGCGATGTGCGCGAGCAGAACCAAGACGCCTTTCTCAAAGATGACGTGCAGATCATTGTAGCTACGATCGCCTTTGGAATGGGCATCGACAAGAGCAACGTCCGCTTTGTGGTACACATGAACCTACCGAAGAACATTGAGGGCTATTACCAAGAGACGGGCAGGGCAGGGCGCGATGGATTGGAAAGCAAGGCCTTGCTTTTCTATTCTTCCGGAGACCTCTTTCAACTGCGCGAATTTGCGCGGGTAGAAGGGAACGATGCACAGAGTCAGATCATGCTCCAGAAGCTGGATGAAATGGCCACCTACAGCGAATTGCATACCTGTCGCCGCAAGTACCTGCTCAACTATTTTGACGAACAGGCACCGGACGATTGTGAAAGCTGCGATAACTGCATGCGAGGCGAGGAGGAAAAGGAAGATATGACGCGCGAGGCGCAAATGGCGCTCTCAGCTGTAAGTCGCCTCAACGAGCGAAGGGGGATGGGATACGTCATTCAACTCCTCACCGGTTCTGATTCCGAGCAAATGCTGGAAGTACATAAAACCTTGCCCACCTATGGCGTAGGAGATCAGCACACCCAAAAACTCTGGAAGAAACTGCTCCATGCTTTTCTGCGAGAAGGAATATTGGAGGTCAGTTCGGGCAAGTATCCTGTCTTGCAATTGACGGACAAGAGCAAGGAGGTATTGCAAGGAAACGCCCGGGTCCTCTTGCCTAAGACTATATTAGAAGAGCCGAAGAAAAAGACCAGTGCACGGAAATCACGCACGGCACTCACGGTCCAAGATGAGGCCCTGTTTGAGCGCTTGAGGGACCTCCGAAGGCGATTGGCAGACGCTGCCGGCGTTCCGGCCTTCGTGGTGTTCAGCGATGCCGCCTTGGTTGACATGTGCGACAAGCTACCCCATGACAATGAGACCTTCTTGAGTGTATCTGGAGTAGGAAAGGCGAAGCTGGACCAATACGGAAAAGTCTTTCTGGAGGAGATTGGACAGCATAAGCAAGAAACGGCTTAGACGCGCACTCCAATGACACAGACGTCATCGACTTGTTCTAGGTCTCCTTTCCACGCTTCGAAGCGGTGATCTATGATCTGCTTTTGCTCCTCCATCGCTTTGCTGTTGATGGACAGCAGCAATTCCTTGAATGGCTTGTACTTAAGTTTCTTTCCCTTGGGTCCGCCGAATTGATCGGCGTAGCCGTCGCTGAAGATGTAGAAGGTGTCGCCCGCTTCCAACTGAAGGGTGTGATTGGTGAAAGGCTTCGGATCGGAGTATTTGCCGATGGGTTGTTTGTCGGGCTTAATCTCTTCGAGCTCCGTGGATGATATGCGTTTGATCCAAAGCGGATTCTGTGCTCCTGCATATTGAAGCGTCCTGGTCTTGGTATTCAGCGCGCACAAGGCGATGTCCATGCCGTCTTTGACTTCTTCGTCGGACGATTCAAATTGTTCGAGTACCAATTCGAGGGTCTTATCCAGAATGGCTGCAGGCTGGTCGAGGCCAAACTCACGCACGGAACGATTGAGGGCATTGTTGCACACCACACTCACCATAGCGCCAGGTACGCCATGACCGGTGCAGTCTGCAGCGGCAAAGACGACCCAATCTCCTAGGCTTTCCATCCAATAGAAATCACCGGCCACGATGTCTTTTGGCTTGTACAGCACAAAGCTGTTCGGAAGGGCCTTTAGCACGTTCCGAAGGGGAGGGAGGATGGCTTCTTGAATGCGTTTGGCGTAGGTGATAGAATCGGTGATTTCTTTGTTCTTCTCTTCGAGCAACTCCCGCTGTGCCTCGATTTTCCGGTTCTTAAGCTTGTAGATGTTCTGCAGCTTTGCAGTCGACAATGCGTTGTGCAATGCGTCGTATTGCTCTGCAGCCGCATTGGCCTCTTGCCAATGTGATTTCGAGGCATGTGCCTTCCAGAGCAATCGCAATGCTGAAGCTCGCTTAGACCTAGAATTGAACTTATCGGTGATCGCCATGGCAGCGTTCAAATCAGCTATGGCTTCGTCTACTCGCTGTGATTCTATTTTAGCCTCAGCCAAACTGATCAGGCTAGTGGACGCGGCATCCTCAAGCTGGGCATGCTTGCGCTGGGCGTAGCTCTTTTCTAGGTGAGCAATGGCTTCATCATAGGCTCCTAACTTGATGTAATAGTTTCCCAGATCACACAATCCGCGTGAGGTTTGTGATTCGGTCATTTCGCCAAAGGAAAGCGCTAGATCGAGGTACTTTTTGGCATCTTCCATATCTCCTTGTGCCATGTAGAGATTGCCGAGGCCATTGTAGGCGCGGAAGAGGGGCACCTGTTGGTTGATGCTTTCCGCCATCTCAGCGGCCATGAGGTAGTGATGCTTGGCCGCATCATTGTCGTTGATGTACACATTGATCTCCGCCAACTGGTAAAAGCAATAACAGGCATATACCGCCATAGGCCCTTTTGGATCGATTAACTCTGCACCCAAGTGCAGGTGTTCAACGGCGTCATCTACCTCTCCAAGGCTGCGGTAATTGACACCAATCACCATGTGGGCAGAACCGATAAGGTCTTTGTTTCCAGTAGGGGTGAGGAGAAGGATGGCTTCTTCGGCCGGGTGGATTACCTTATCAAAGTAGGTGCTGTAATAATTTCCCAGTGCCTCACTCAACAGTGCAATGCCTTTTGCCGATGGGTCTTCGTCTACCCATCGCTCGCAAGCAGCTTGTATCCTTGGAAGGTATTCGTTTGCTAGTTGAATGTGATCGGCTACGGCGTGTGCGAACCGATAAAAGAGCGCAGTGAGCCCTTCACTCTCATGCCCAGCCTTCTCAAGGAGACGCTCTAATTCGTCGTCCTTCGCCGAAACAGGCATAGATTCTTTATTCACCGAATCAGCTTCCGTGGATCAGCTGCAGCAACTCCGTTGTTCCAGCATAATCCTGCTCAGCTGCCTTGGCAGCTTCAATCGCTTCGTTCGCCGCAAGCTCAGCTTCAGACATTTTGCCGAGTCGGTACAACACCCAAGCCTTGGTGTCCAAGTTCCCATAGTTTCGATCGAGTTGGATCGACTTGTTCACCCACATCAATCCACTGAGTAGTTTCTCCGCATCTGCAGTTTCATCTTCGGCCAATTTCCATGCGGCGCTGTTCAATTCGTTCGCACTCTCGCAAAAATTGTCGAGGTAGATGCACTCCTTCTCCCATGCATCTTCCGGTTGATGGCGCTTGTACCATTCAGCGTGCAGCTTAGCGACCATGGCAGGGGAGTCATTTTGAGGCAATACATCCGTGATGGTGACAAATGCAGGTTGGAGGTCGGCTTCGTTTTCCGTTTCTCCTACGACCTGGCGGATGAATGACCGCTGCGGGTAAGACTTAAACGCCTCGAACATCCATTCCTCCTTGACCAGCTTGGTCAATTCAGCTTCGTTTTTCAAGGCGTACGAATAGAGCGGACTGGAAAATGGAACCTCGATTTGTACGATGCGCTCCCAATTGTGTGGCATGCCCCAATCGTCTTGGTTGGTCAGTTCAGCGAAATGTCCCATTACATCCTTGGGTGACTCGCCCGCGTTTTGCATGGCAAGGGCGTAGTTCAATACCCATTCTGGATCTGCATTGTTGTCGTCGTACTTCTTCTTGATTTCGTAGTACTGTGTTTGCTCGTTCAATGCATCTGCTCCTAGCTTTACGAATTCTTCCGTCTGCCTTCCACCTACCGAGCGGTGCGTGGGCTCTCCTTTAGGACTGAAGAATAAAAAGGAAGGATAGGACCGCACCTTCATCTTATCGGCCATGTCCTTGCCGTCGCCCTCTTTTTCCATGTCGAGCTTTACGTTCACGAAGTTCTTGTTGTAGAACGCACCCACTTCTTCTTCGGGAAAGATGTTGGCGTTCATCCATTTGCACGGACCGCACCAAACAGCGTAAGCGTCGACGAAGATGTGCTTGTTCTCCTTGGTTGCCTTCTCTACAGCCTGTTCCCAGCTGCCTTCAAAGAATTCGATGCCTTGGGCGTTGACGCAAACAGATAGGGTAATCGCCAGAAGGATTGAAGTGATGTGTTTCATAGTGTTATTGCTTAAGATCGGAAAAGTACTAAAACAGGATGTTGTTAGCGTGCACGTTTGGTGCATTATGTGGGATTCTTGACGAGATGCTTTGGATGTGAAAAGGGAAGGAAGAAAAGCACGCCTAGCGCTGCAACACAATGCGCGCCAATTCAGCGACGCCAGGACCTTCTATTTTTAAGAGGTAAATGCCGTCTTTGCAGGCATTCAAGTCAAGCACCACTTGATGTTCCGTTGATGTTGATATAAACGAGTTCAGTCGACGGCCGCTCAAATCATAAAGTGCGATGGTGGCTTCCTTCAAGTCGACTTCTGAGCGCACCGTTATCACGCCAGAACTGGGGTTGGGAAACAATGAAAACTTCGCGGGGAGTTGGTCTACGTTGAGCACAGATCTGACCTCAGAGTAGGTGGTGGCACCGTCGTAGTCAATCTGCACCAGCCGGTAGTAAATTAAAGCGGTCGGCGGGTTGTAATCCGTGACTTTGTAGTCTAAGCGTTCAGAGCTCGAACCAGCTCCAGGTAATTGGGCAATGCTTTTCCATTGCTTTAAATCTGTACTGCGCTCAATGACAAAAAGGTCGTTGTCGGTCTCACTGGCCGTAGCCCACTGCAACTCAATAGATTCAGAGACACGTTGAGCTTGGAATCGGATCAATTCGATCGGGAGCACGCCACCGTTGAACGTGTCGCCACATACGCTTACCGTGTTTGAGTCAATCGTGCCATTGCCGTTGTCGTCCCAAACGGTTCCATTGCTGCACCCCAATGCACAGGTGTCTATGTTTTGATCCTGCAGCACATAATTGTTGCCGTTCTTCTCATGAAACTTAAACTCACAAGCGTAAACGATACCGCCGCATTCTAGGGTTCCGCCATGTAAGTCCACTTTATTGGTGTTGTCCGTAACGGTCATTGTACCAGCGTTGCATACGTATCCATCGATGTGAATGTCGCCATCTATGAGCATGGTTCCGTAGTTGTACAATGAACCATCAACATCTATCTTTTGACCGAGGTCGATGGTTCCGTAGTTAATCAACACTCCTCCGACTTCCACATCCTTGATTTCAAAATTTCCATTCAGTTCTGCACCGGATTGGATGACCAAGACCCCGCTAATGGATAGATCAACGGTTATGGTCACATCATGCAAGACAAAGACAGAATCTGCTCCTGAAATCGTGTGCGTGGGCGAAGTGCCTCCAACCCATGTGCTACCCGTGCCAAAGTTTCCGTTTTGGGTTGTGTAAAAATTGGTTCCAAAGGCAACGTGTCCCAAACCCATCAACAGCAAACTAAGCGTTCCTAAGCGACGGAATATTGTATTGATTAAGAGTGACATACAGTTTTTTGCTAAACTGTAAAAATAACACAAATGGGTGTACGTTAATTGACCGTAATGGTTCCATCGTCTGCGTCAACCCACAAACCAAGTCCGTTATGCGACCGATGACGTAGTTTTATCGAGGATTGAAATTTCATGTTATGCGCACTAATCTACTTACCTGCCTTGTTTCCTTGCTGCTTTTGCTCAATGCATGCCATCGCTCGGAGCATTCGTTTTCGAGCCAAGTAATCTGCTATACTTCTTATGAAAACATTGAACTGACCCTTACCAACGAGGAGACGGGTGCCACACGGCTACTGGAGATCGAGGAAGATGGCCGCGTAGTGTTCAATGAATTGCCGGGAGTCGAGCACACCTTGCACACCAAGGTCATGGAAGAGGGTATTCCTTATCCCACCTTTGAGGCGAAGCATTTGTTCATACCGGGAGATCAAGGCGGCGAGCTGTTAAGCATTTCAGGCTCGGTCGACGTGTTTGATGTGGCATTTGAAAGGAGCAATGAGGAGTTCAGCGTTAGCGGGCGATTTGAGCAAGGTCCTTGCTTGGCGGCAGACTCGGTTTATGTATACGGTTCGGTAGATTGGCCCTTTCCTTTCGATCGAGCACACCGCTTTTTTGCACATGGCAATGGCTTTCAGTCGACGTTTGATGTTCCCATCAAAGACACCACCTACCACGTGGTCTATGAGTTTATTTCCAACTATAGGGGGCGACGAACCGTTGTGCGAAGCGAGCCCATCGGAAGCAACTTGGATGGCTTAAACTACAAGATTGTCACCTTCGGAAAGCAGTATTCCTTTGCCATGGAAACGGGGGAGACCATGTCCTTTGACGCCTTTTTAGAGGAAGGCCACTTGTACCTGATCGAGTTCTGGGATCAACACAACAGTTCTGATTACACAGGCGAAGAGATGGTGGTGGAACTCAAAGGCTTGTTGTCCGATGTGCGGACTAAACTACCCGCGGGTGCGGCAGTTCCACTGTATGGTTGGCGAGATGCGCCGGTTCTCATTAACTGCTATGTATCGGCTTATACAACGCCCGGATCCTATGGATTAAGGGTAACTGAACTTACAGACCTTCCATCTGAGGAATTGACGGATACCATTGCGTTCACAGAAAATACCGAGGTGCGATTGTTTCGAGTGCCGCTCTCCTCAGGGGATCGAAAGTTTCACTATCGTCGGATCAACGACGGTTCTGACGGAAGGGTCAAGTTCAGTCTATTTAAAGGCACAGACTTCAAGAACATCACTCTAAACGACGGACCTTCCTATCCTGCCGACTCAGCCATCGATCGTTGGTTCAGTCTACCCGTCCCTCAAAGCCTAGACCTGATCATGACGTCTACCTACGAGGGTGCGCCCGGTAAAGTGCGGGCTTGGTTTGAATGATGTACGAATCTCTATTCCCTAGCCCCTAATTCCTAGTCCCTAGCTTCTAGCCCCTCAGCTCCCATACAATTCCCTACCCTTAACCTGCCCCTCATACCAATCCCACAAGATCAAGCAGGCATGGGTACGATGCGGACTCCAAGTCAAGGCAATCTCCTCTAGGTCCTTGTACAATTGCTTCTTTTCGCTCTTCACGTCGTAGATGAGGATCATGGCATTGCGGATGATGAGGTCATCGACCGGAAACACGTCTGGTCGGCCGAGTGAAAACATCAGGATCATTTCTACCGTCCATCTCCCCACGCCCTTGATCCGCGTCAGGTGGGCGAGGGCGTCTAGGTCGTTCAATCCATCCATGTAGCTCTTGCTCAAATCATCCTCCAAGGCAAAGCGTGCAATGTTCTGGATGTAACCGGCCTTCTGGTAGGAGAGTCCGGCTCCCCTGAAGATTTCTACATCCTTGTCGAGAACGGCCTCCGGGCTCGGGTAAGCATCAAAGCGTTCCAAAAACCGACCCCAGATGGTCGCCGCAGCCTTGGTGCTGAGCTGCTGTTCAACAATGGAACGCAGTAAGGTGAAATACACATCGTCGTTGGTCTTAGGCAGTCGCAGGGGTGTGCTCTCCATGACCTTGGCCAATTTGCGGTCCTTTTTTAAGAATTCGATCACGTGTTCCACCCCCGCAAGATAGGGCAGGAATGGTGCGGGAAAGATTGAAGATGAAAGATCAGTGTGCGCGCTGTCGGTGGAGCGATTGGAACTACAACTGCCAAGGCAATTCAACGAACCAATAACTACTCCCTAATTCGCCAATCCCTACACTTAGGTTGTTCTCGATACATCCACGCCAGAGGCGTGGCCACTCGAACTGACACCAGGAGAGGAAAGCCTTCGGCGTGGCCACTCGAACTGACAACGATGCCGGAGTGCCACTCAAAAGCTGTCACTTCGAGTGATCGCACACGAAATCCTCTGGCTAAAACAAACCTTGCGCGATCGTATCGAGAAGCTGCCCGACTGATCTTTCATCTTTGGCACTGCAAGGGCTACGCCTAATCAACTAATCCCCATTCCCTAATCCCCGCTGCAAAGCAGCGAGCTAATCCCCAATCCCTAATCCCCAATCCCCAATCCGCGCCGCAAAGCGGCAAAAAAACCTGCCCGAAGTTCACCCTCCGCTTGACATCGGTCATAATTATCGCTTTGTGACCATTCTATCTTTCGGGCTGATTATGAACAAAAAACCTACGTTATGGAAGTTGCACAAGACTTGAAACGTGTTTACTCCTTTGGAAATAAAAACGCCGAGGGAAATAGCCAAATGAAGAACCTGCTCGGCGGTAAGGGAGCCAACCTCGCTGAGATGAGCGCCATCGGAATTCCGGTGCCGCCGGGATTTACGATTACTACGGAAGTGTGTAAGGAATACAACGACTTCGGACAGGAAAAACTCATTGAGACTATCCGTCCAGAAGTGGAAGAGGCCCTCGCCCGCATGGAAGATATCATGCAAGCCAAATTCGGCGATAAGAAGGATCCCCTCCTGATCTCCGTGCGTTCAGGTGCCCGCGTCTCCATGCCGGGTATGATGGATACCGTGTTGAACCTAGGACTGAACGAAGTGGTGGTGCAAGGACTGGCCAAGAAGACCAAGAACGAACGTTTCGCATGGGATTCCTACCGACGCTTCATTCAGATGTACGGTGATGTGGTCTTGGGCATGAAACCACAGAGCAAGATCGACATCGACCCCTTTGAAGAGATCATTGAGGATCTGAAACACAAGCGGGGCATTGAGCTCGATACGGAATTCAACGTGCAAGACTTGCAAGACCTCGTATACGACTTCAAGAGCGCCGTGCGGAGAAGAACGGGCAAGGTGTTCCCAGAAGATCCGTGGGATCAGCTCTGGGGAGCAATAGAAGCCGTATTCAATAGCTGGAATGGCGACCGAGCGGTGTACTACCGAAACATGAATAACTATCCTTCCGATTGGGGAACGGCTGTGAACGTGCAAGCCATGGTCTATGGCAACATGGGCTTGGATTCTGGAACAGGCGTTTGCTTTACGCGGGACGCTGGAACCGGAGAGCGCGTATTCAACGGAGAATACCTGATCAACGCCCAAGGAGAGGATGTTGTCGCTGGCGTTCGCACACCACAACAGATCACCAAACTGGGATCGGAGCGTTGGGCGACACTCGCTCGTGTGGAAGAGGAAGTGCGCTTACAGAGCTTTCCATCACTCGAAGAATTGATGCCGGATGTATTTAAAGAACTGAACGGCTATCAAAAGAAATTAGAGCTCGACTACCGTGATATGCAGGACATGGAGTTTACCATCCAACAAGACAAGCTTTGGGTGCTGCAAACCCGAAACGGAAAGCGCACGGGTGCGGCAATGGTGAAGATCGCAATGGACATGCTGAAAGAAGGCTTGTTGGACGAGCAGGAAGCGATCATGATGGTGGAACCAAACAAACTCGACGAGCTCTTGCACCCAGTGTTTGATCTAAAAGCCTTGGCCAAGGCAAACGTGATTGCCCAAGGATTGCCGGCATCACCAGGTGCGGCTACCGGGCAGATCGTCTTTTTTGCCGACGAGGCGAGTCGCTACAAGCACGCCATCCTTACCCGCATCGAAACATCTCCGGAAGACCTTGAGGGCATGAACCTCGCCCGAGGTATTCTGACGGCAAGGGGAGGAATGACCTCTCACGCTGCGGTTGTAGCACGAGGCATGGGCAAGTGCTGTGTATCGGGAGCAGGGTCCTTGAGGATCAATTACAAAGACCGCACGCTCATCGTGGATGGAAAGATCTACCATGAAGGCGATTGGATTTCGCTGAATGGATCCACAGGAAACATCATCGAAGGCAAGGTAGCTACCGTAGAACCGGCTTTGAGCGGTGAATTTGCCGAGCTCATGGAGCTGGCCGATAAGTATGGAACCATGCGTGTTAGGACCAATGCCGATACACCGAAAGACGCCAAGGTCGCTCGAAGCTTCGGCGCCCAAGGCATTGGATTGACCCGGACAGAACACATGTTCTTTGAAGTAGACCGCATCAAGGCAATGCGCGAGATGATCCTGGCCGATACGGTCAACGGTCGCCGAAAGGCGCTCGACCAATTGTTGCCGATGCAGCGAGAAGACTTCGAGGGCATCTTCGAAGCGATGGCCGGCTTGCCAGTTACGATCCGCTTGTTGGATCCACCGCTCCATGAATTTGTACCCCATCAATTGGCTACCCAAAAAGATTTGGCGGACGACATGCACATTTCACTCGACCAAGTGAAACGCAAGGTGGCAGAGTTGGAAGAGTTTAACCCTATGCTGGGCCACCGTGGGTGCCGGTTGGGAAACACCTATCCCGAGATCACCGAAATGCAAACCCGCGCCATCATTGAAGCGGCGATGAACCTAAAGGATAAGGGAATCGAAGCCCTTCCTGAAATCATGGTTCCACTGGTTGGAACGGTCAAGGAGTATACCATGCAGGAAGACATCATCCGAGAGACCGCCGCCAAGGTGTTTGAAGAGAGAGGTGATAGCATCGAGTTCAAAGTGGGCACGATGATCGAGATCCCGAGGGCTGCCCTCACGGCAGACTTGATCGCGCATCGAGCGGAGTTTTTCTCCTTTGGAACCAACGACTTGACCCAAATGACCTTCGGGTATTCCAGGGACGATGCCGGTAAATTCTTACCGATCTATATCCAGAAAGGCATCTTGACAGTGGATCCCTTCGAAGTCTTAGACCAAGAAGGCGTCGGACAACTGGTGACCATGGCTGCCGAAAAGGGCAGGAGCGTCAATCCAACCCTAAAGCTAGGCGTCTGTGGAGAGCACGGCGGCGAGCCCAGGTCGATCGACTTCTGCTACCGCACAGGACTCAACTACGTAAGTTGCTCGCCCTACCGCGTGCCGATTGCAAGATTGGCATCAGCACAGGCGAGTTTGAGGAATGATTGAGAGCAGCTTTTGGCTGATAGTGAAAAGTGAAAAACTAAAAGTGAAAAGTGAAAGGTGAAGAGTGAATGGGGAGTAGGGAATAGGGGGCTCCTCCTCAGATGTCAGTTCGAGTGATCACGCCGTAGGTGCGATTGTATCGAGAACACCACCCAAGCTGCACGTAAGGCTTCTCGATACGATCGCGCAAGGTCTGTATTGGCGAGTTTATTTCGTAAGCGATCACTCGAAGTGACAGATTTTGGGAGCGTCACTAGCGTCTTTTCCGAAACGGAATAAAGCGCTTCCACCTTGGCTCTTCCACGGGCTCGATGTAAATCATCGGCACGCCTGAAAGCTGGATTACCTCTGGAAGAACGATTGTTTCTATTGCAGGCTCTTTCGTTCCCTCTACCGATCCTACCGTATCTACCTTATTGGAATCGATATCCATATCGAACGACGGATCCACTTCTCCCATGTGGTGCGTTTGGATGATGGTGTCTCCCGTCAATATTGCCTTTCCTATTTCTTCGGTTTGGCAGGCTGCCGTGGTTGAGAGCACACTGAGCGTACCGGCCAATGCAATGGCTGCGGTGTAGTTACGTCGTGCCTGAGGAGCTGGCGTGATTGCACGGTTGAGTTGATCCGCGTTAAACCTTCCACAGGCACGTTGCTTTTGGGTTACAAAGAATTCGATCAGTGCATCGTCGCTCATTTGGGTGAAATCGACTACGATCTTTTCGCAGCTACCGCAGAAGCGTCCTTTTTCCGCGGGTGTCATTTGGTTCCAGTCCTCCGAGCAGGGCTCTGGGAGGCTAATGTTGAGGTTGGTTTTCTGTTGCATACCTCTAGGATGCAAGGCTGTAGCATATTCCATAAAACATGGAGACTTTTATGCCAGGCTGGAATACGTTTTACCGCTTTTGTTAAGGGTAGCGGCCATGTCTATCTTCGAACTTGCAAACACAAATAAGCTCGGTCTTCAAAGGCCATGATGTCAACATAATCCAACAAACAAATGAATGCTAAGTACCAAGTAATATTCGTCCTCTTCCTATTCACCGCAACAGTGGCCTGTGAAAACACCGAAACCCATCACCACGAACACGGATCTGAGGCGGAGTCGGCAGCGATGCATTCAGATAGTGAGGCGGGGCTGACGTTGAACGATGGCCAGCGCTGGAGCGCAAATCCAGAAACGACAGAAGGAATAAACAAAATGAAGGAGCGCATGAATGGGTTTACATACACAGAAGATCAGGCCGCGTTTCAAACATTGGCAGACAGCCTTGAAGCTGACTTTACCATGATCTTTACAAAATGCACTATGAAAGGGGAGGCACACAACCAGTTGCACAACTTCCTTCTTCCCATGAAAGAGAAGTTCACAAACCTGGGCTCGGGTGATGCAAATGCATCCAAAATTGCATTCGAAGGATTGAAAAGGCACCTGGCGGGCTATAAAGAGTATTTCGAATAGGTTCTTGGATGTGAACGGTCGATTTAGCAAGCGTAACGTCGTCGTTTTTGAACCTACAAACGATCGTTAGTTTTTGATCACTTTGAAGGAGTGATGTTCGCCGAGAGGAGATATCAATGCTACGAAGTAAATCCCTGAAGGTCCCTCAAGGGTGAAGTCGTGGCGACCCAATTCTTTTATTCTTTCATGCTTGATAAGCTGCCCAGTCGGGTTACGTATCACCACCTCATAGGATGTTTCAGTGTCATTTATTTCAATGCTCAGATTTCCCGTGGTTGGATTCGGGAAGAGCTCAATCGAAGACTTCGCCTTGAAAGCGTCGAAGCCTAAGCTAGAAATAGAGATACATGCTGAGGTGTCTACACAGTTGTTCTGAGTGATTTCAACAGCATAGGAACCGACGGACGTAGCGGTAAATGATTGCCCTACTTCACCACTTTGCAACATATAGGCGCTATCGCACCTCATCCATTGATAGGAGGCGCCGGATGCATTTGCTGTCAAAGTGGATTGTGTGAGGGTCACCAACACATCGACCGTGTCAATGACCAATTCTAGCGTTGCTATGGAGTCGCAGCCCAGGACATTTATAAATGTCTCGACGTATGTACCCGAAGAGGTATACGAGTTCCCATTGGCTGCCCACTGGTAGGTGTAGCAAGCGGTGACTTGCTCAGAGCTTGAGTCGCTTGATATAGTCAGATCAACAGAGATGATGCTATCACAGCCACTGATGTTTTGGATTGTATCTACATACGTCCCAGATTGGTTCCAAATATTTCCGCTGGGAGAGGTGTATGGTCCACAATTGAACACTTGAATGGCGGTGTCATTCGATAGGATCAACAAGTGAATCGTAAGAGCACTATCGCAACCAGCAGCATTCGCAACCGTATCGAAGTAGGTTCCAGACAAAGACCAAGTGTAATTCCCACTTGGTGAACTGAACGGCTCACAGGCTTGAACCGTGAAGGTGCTGTCGTTTGATTCGATGGTAAGATGGATGGTGAAAGTGCTATCGCATCCGCCAGCATTGCCGATGGTATCGAAGTAGGTGCCGGACTCGCTCCATGTCTGGTTTCCACTGGGCGAAGTGTAGGGCCCGCAAGCTTGAACTGTGAGGGTGCTATCGTTGGATTCAATAGTGAGCTCAATCGTCATGATACTATCACATCCGCTGAAGTTGAGAATCGTGTCGTGATAGGTGCCTGAGGTTGTCCATGCGTAATTTTCGCTCGGTGATAGGTAAGAACCACAGGCAGTGGCAGCAAAAGAGCTGAAAGTTGAGTCACACGGACCAAGGCCAAACTTCATGAGAAGTTCGCGAAAACCGCTGTAGTACGAATAGGAGCTTGTCCCGGCTGAATTATAGATGGTGTCTATCGAATTGACAACAGCAGTTGGAGTGAAAAATGAAGTCGTAAAGAAAAGTGAAGTTTGATTGTGTATGAAAAGTGGATAATTAACGTAGGTTCCGCATTTCACAGAAGCCAGCACACTCGATTGATAATTCGGATTGATTTTAATGAGCTGGAGAATGCTATCTCCTACCGGAAGCGTGAGAAGCAAGTGAGTATTCATCGTTGAAATCCCAACTGTACCATAAGAGTCCAGGTTGTATGCATTTGTAACAGAGTCTGTATGGAGTAATGTGCCTGCGAGGTCGTAGTATTTAATATTGAAATGATGCGCCCCTTGACTACCGTAAGGATATTCGTTTGACAGAAATGCCACTTGATTTCCAAACAAAGCCAATTTAGACCCGAAATCAAGCGTGACGTAATTCGTGCTCCTTACCCACAATCCATCAAGATTTGAATTCAGTTTGGCGATGTAGTTTAAATACGTAGTATTATTCGGGGGATCAGGGATGGCGACTGTGTCGATGTATCCGGTTGAGAAAGCTCCACCGCAGATATAAATGTTGCCGTAAAAATCTACTTCTAGACCACTTATCGTTCTTACGAGAACGTCGAATTGTAACGAAGAAATTGTATCTCCCAAAGTATTAAGTTTTCGGATGGAAGCGTAGATGCCGAACTTCCCAGCTTGCACAATCATGGTATCGTTTATCACGATACCTGTACTCACAAATTGATAGTAGTTTGCTGATATTACTACGTGAGACCATATGTGAGTTCCTGAAGTGTCGAGCTTGGTGATGAAACTACTCGAATAACCACTTAGGCCAGCATACCCCACGCTTGAAGATATTTTTAGTGAATCATAAAACCCTCCACAGATAATTAAATCATTGTTGTGATCTAATTCAATGTCAAATATTCTTCCTCTACTATCATCGAATGTTTTGCTCCACACGGCTGTTCCATTTGAGTCAAATTTTGAGATGAGCATCTCACCTAAATGAAAGACTCCATTGAGACCAAAATTGTAGGACGCTATTTGCGTTCTGTGATATGAAGCGATGTATACATCGCCATTTTCAGAGACAGCCTGAGCTGTTATTTGTCCTGAGTCGGGGAGATTGATTGGAAGCGTCCACTGATAGGTCTGAGCAACTAAACTATTTAGGAAGAAAAGAGAAAGGCCAAAAGCCAGGTAAAATACTTTCATATCGACGAATCCTCAAATTATTTAGATGGATATATACTGAATTATGACGAAAGCCATCTACAATGGTTGTGTATATCGGCAGGTCCGATGGAATACCCGCTTGGTCTGAGTACATCCAAGACGACGCTTGGAGGATTGAAAAGCACTTATCCTGGTGCCGTGTCAATTTCAAGTGACATAGAGCAGTGTGTCAGGGCTACAGATGAAGCTGCATTCGCTGAAAACTTTGGATTGAAATGAGCATGAGGATCTGTGATTTTAATACCCAATCCATTGGAAATGAAGAGAGTCCTAAAGGCTTTTCAAGAGGCCTAGGCAAGCTGGTTTTCTATTTTACACGACAAGCGTGAATTTAATTTGCAACAGCGAAGGAAATATCTAATTTTGCCGTCCTTTTGAAAGAAAGGGATATACAATTTCTACGTTGACCGACTGTTGTCGGTGTTGTGTGAAAACACAATTAGAAACTTGGTCCGGTAGTTCAGTTGGTTAGAATACCTGCCTGTCACGCAGGGGGTCGCGAGTTCGAGTCTCGTCCGGACCGCCAACATAAAAAGCCTTCCACCTGCGGTGGAGGGCTTTTTTTATGTCTTCAAGCCAAGCTAGCTTGAGCGCAGTAAGACAGAAAAAAAGCCCCTTGGCGCGAAGCGACAACAGGCTTTCGTAGTTGGGACCTCCCCCCCTTGAGTCCAGCGATCCGCCGACAGGCGGAGAGCTAATCTGGTTACGTCCTTCATTGTGAATCGACCCTTCAAGCCAAGCTAGCTTGAGCGCAGTCGGGTTTTCATAGCTCGAACCTCACCCCCTGTGTTTTAGACTGACAGAAGCTTACTTCTCTCCTTTTGGTGCCTCATTTACCATGATTTAACATATTGAAGGACGAAAGGCTTGGAATGATGTAACTCTTCCCATTGATTATGTAAGAACAGCGACCCATTTGCGGCTCATCTTTAGGTTTTAGTGGGTCAAAAAACGATAAGTAACTATGGAAAGCAGCAGAACACAAGCGGAGTGGGAGAAGGAAATCGCTCAAATCACCTTGAAAATCCATCAGGAATATCCTGAATTGACGAAGTATTTGGATGAAATCCCCAAACAAATGGAGGCAACATCTTCGGATGCTATTTCCAACGAAATGCTGAAAGAATACCATGATTCGCTGGAAGAAATTTTGGCCGATTATTCGAAAACGCATTCGGGCAAGCCGCTGACCAAAAAGGCGGAAAAGGCGTTCCTTCCAGGCTATCCTTATGATGCGCCTTCAGAAGATATTTACAATCAATCCAAAGAAATGAAGAGTGTAAATCCAGAAAACACTTCCAAAACCAAAACGCCCAATGAAAAGCCGGGCACTCGAAATGAAAAAGGTTTTGAGGATGATATGTCTGGCGGCGATCTGGATATTCCAGGCTCAGAGTTGGATGACGCGCAGGAAAAAATTGGCAACGAGGACGAAGAGAATAACCACTACAGCTTAGGTGGCGATGGCCACAACGATTTAGAAGAAGACAAAGGATAACGAGTAACTAAACACAATTATGATCATTCAATTCAATACGGACAAAAACATCGATGGTAGTGAACGGCACGAAGCATTTTTTAATACTCAAATCGCTGAAGGACTTATCATTTATGCATCACATATTACCAGAATAGAGGTTCACCTCAAAGACGTAAACGGGACGAAGGATGGCTTCAATGATATCAACTGTCTATTGGAGGCAAGGCTAGAAGGCAGAAAACCAATCGTGGTTTCAGATCAAGCTGAGACGGTTGAGCTTGCAGTTTCAGGTGCCATTGAAAAACTCAAAGCTTCTTTGAAAACCATCGTAGAAAAAATTCAACAGCATTAAGTAAGATACCATGTCAAAAAACGAAAAGACCTCTAAAAAAGTAGCTTCCATTGCTTCAAAGCTGTTGAAAGATCCAAATTCATCCAAAAAAGTAAAAATTGTGGCAGCTTCAGCGCTGACGCAAGCAGCGGATAAGAAGAAGAAAAAGGGAAAAAAGAAATAGGAATTTTGAATTGAGCAGACGCGTGACTATTATAATTCAATACAGCGAATTCGATAGCTGCGCACCATTAAGAAAAAGATAAACACGGCATTGGAAGACTACAAAAAGAACAGTTTATCGCTCAAAGGTTCAGTTGCCCTGGGCACTGGAGTTATGATTGGCGCGGGAATATTTGCCCTACTGGGTCAGGTTGCCGAATTATCAGGCACATGGTTTCCATACATCTTCATCGTTGGGGCAATCATTTCTAGTTTCAGTGCCTATTCCTACATCAAGGTTTCGAATGCTTATCCGTCTGCCGGTGGCATTGCCATGATCTTAACGAAGGCCTACGGTAAAACGACGCTAGCGGCAGCTGCTTCGGTTTTGATGGCACTTTCTATGATTATCAATGAAAGTTTGGTAGCCAGAACCTTTGGCTCTTATACCATGCAGTTGTTTGACTTGGAAGACAGTGGACTGTGGGTGCCCGCGCTAGGCGTTGCTCTTCTGATATTAGCGTACATCGTTAACGCCTCCGGTAATGAGATTATCGGGAAAACCTCGCAGTTTATGTCCTTGGTGAAAATTGCGGGCATTCTTGTATTTGCGATTGGAGGCTTATGGGCGGCACAGTTTGCGTGGGGTGATTTAGTGCCAGTAGCATCCACTTCAGAGGATTATTCCGCAGTGAACTATATAGGAGCTATTGCGCTCTCTATTTTGGCCTTCAAGGGATTTACAACCATCACTAACAGCGGAGGGGAAATCATCCATCCGCACAAAAATGTTGGAAGGTCCATCATCATCTCTTTGCTCATTTGCACGGTGGTGTATTTTTTGGTTGCCATTGCTGTAAACGCCAGCCTTTCAATCCCTGAAATAGTCAAAGCAAAAGACTATTCACTCTCAGAAGCGGCGCGGCCAGCTTTTGGAGATTACGGGCTCTATTTTACGGTTGGAATAGCCATCGTGGCGACCATTTCCGGCATCATTGCCAGCATTTTTGCCGTGTCTCGTATGACGGCAATGTTGACGGACATGAAGCTCATTCCACACAGTCATCTTGGAATGTCAGGAAGCATTCAAAAGCACATGCTTATCTACATTGTGGTTATTGCCATAACCCTCACTATTTTCTTTGATTTATCCAGAATTGCTTCCATTGGAGCCATTTTCTATTTAGTGATGGATATGATTGTTCACTGGGGCGTTTATAAGCATTTAAGAAAAGACGTAAAGGCCAATGGAGCCATTTTGATTTCTGCGCTGCTTCTTGATTTGATTGTGTTAGTTGCATTTCTATGGGTCAAGGCAAGCTCTGATATGCTCGTCGTATTTGTATCAGCAAGCGGAATTGCGTTGGTTTTTGCTGGCGAAAAATTGTTTTTGCAGCGTCAAAAAACACAATCTTGATTTTACGCTGTAAAGGGTAATTTTTCTTTTATTGAACCCCCCAATTCTATCATACATGAGATATGTGTAATTATCACTAACCAGCATGTAAGAGTTTAAGGTACAGTTGTGTAGTTCTTTGTTTCAGTCCGAAGAAGTATTGGCCGTTTGAAACAGGAATTAAAAAATAACAAGATGATCGAATCTAGCCATCATGCTAAATCATCTGCTACAGACACAATATATTCAGGTGACGGAGGGGGCGGTAAAAAGATGGTGTTCAGGATTTGTGGATTCAGAACATCACCATTACAATGGGATTGGTCAATACCAATACTACCCCAATACTCCTAAAAACAGTAAAGTCTGGAAAAATCAAACCCGAAGAATTGATCACGCATCGCTTTAAATTGGATGAGATCATTCATGCCTATGAAGTCTTTGGTAACGCGGCTAAAGAAAAGGCGATGAACCTCACGTCGTGCCAAGCAGTTTTTGGAAGGTGCTCGTGTGCACAATTGATTCAGATACGAACGTTGCGTCGTTCATTTTTGATCAAAATTGCACCAAAGGAATAGATGTATTCGAGTACTCATGTTCATGGAATGAAATTGAAAGTCGGTCAGGGTATGCCCTGTTTTGGAATCAACCTTCTAAATGGAAAAATGAATTCTCAGAATTCATAACCGATGAGTGGCTCGTAAGAATTCTCCAAGAAAATTAATCTATTTTTTTTTGTGTTAATTCCAATTCAGTACATGTGAACTTTTGATCGGGCAATTCATCTTGCGTCAGTCCATGATGGAACACTTAGAAAATGATGCCAAGCCTATCTATATGCACCGCGTCAAATCCACTCTCTGCATAATGCCGAGCATACTTACTAATTCTGGTTAGGTGGAGTGCGCTATTTTTAAGAACCTTGTAGAAGTTCTAGAAACGATCAATCTCTCTGCTTCCTGACTGAACGAGGTTCAAAACACAAAACCAGCGTATATGATATTGCACTTTGCCAAGAATCCTTTTACTCGCTTTGCCGGAATCGTATTCTATAATAGGAAGGCTATTCTATGGGTGACTTTTCTGGCTGTTGCGGCGTACGTACTCTATCATGTATTGGGTATCAAAGGAGTCGCTTTACCCGTGGCGCCTGTGAGTATTTCTGGGGTCGGACTGGCTATCTTCTTGGGTTTTCGGAACAGCTCGGCCTACGATCGATGGTGGGAAGCTAGAAAGGTGTGGGGTGGCATTGTGAACTACAGTCGTACTTGGGGTATGGAGGTTACCAGTTTCATTCATCCATCCGAAAAGCTCCCAGCGCACGAGGTCAATGAAGCAAAAAGAGTCCTTATTTATAGGCACATAGCCTGGTTGTACGCGCTCGCCATGCATCTGAGAAAGAACATTGACCACGCGACGCTAGAACCATTTTTAGAAGTGCACGACAGAGAGCAAGCAAAGACCTTCAAGAACATTCCGTCTCAACTGATCAATTTGCAGAGCAACCACGTTGAGCGCCTCTTCCAAAAAGGGGGGATGAATGAGTTCAAGCATTTGGAACTCAACCGGAAGCTTGAAGAAATGTATAACCTCCAGGGCAAAGCAGAAAGGATCAAAAACACGGTATTCCCCTATTACTATAATTTCTTCACCCGGGTTTTTCTCAATCTATTCTTGATCCTGCTTCCGTTTGCCTTGGTAGATCAAATGGGGTGGGAGAGCATTCCCCTCAGCATTTCGATTTCGTTTGTCTTCCACATCCTAGACAAGTCGGGTACCATTACGGAAGAGCCTTTTGAAGGGCGCGCGGCCGATACGCCCATGACTGCACTTTGCCGCGTCATAGAGATCGACCTGAGACAAATGCTCGGAGAAGAATCGGTCCCAGAACCCATCCTTCCAAAATACTCGCGTTTTCAGGTGGCGTACTTGGAGTAAGATTGCGTTACTTCAATTGCTTCTCTATGATGCCGGTGATCACTTTCGCTGGCACCACCCCCGTCTTTCGCCAGATTTCTTTTCCTCTCTTGAAGAGGATGAGCGTTGGGATACTCCGGATCTTATAGTCGGCAGCAATTGCCTTGCTCTTGTCGGTGTTGACCTTGATCAGCGTTATCCGATTGCCCATCTGTGATTGCACCTTCGCAAGGATGGGTGCCATGGTCTTGCAAGGGGCACACCAATCGGCGTAGAAGTCGATAAGTGTTGGTTTATCGCTGTTGATGAATTGACTGTATTTTGCCATAGTTTTTTTAAGCAGGCCCTTGTTGAAGAGGGTTTCCAAATAAAGACAAAAGAGTGAGATGGGAGGGATCGGGCAATCAAACTACTTGATTCTATCATCGGGAAAACACAGTTTCGTAGAATGATTGACCTGACCAAAGAGCTTTCATTAGAAGACGAACGCGTACGCTTGCGGCCTTTGCTGCGGACGGATGCTGGTGCATTGCTCGAATTTGCGTTGAATGAACCCGAACTGTGGATCTATTCCTTGATCCCTGCCAATGGGAAGGATAACCTCGAACGGTACATCGAACTTGCTTTGCAAGCCAGGGAGTCCAATCTTGCGCTTCCTTTTTTGGTATTCGATAAGAAGACCAATGAAGTGGCGGGCTCTACACGCTTTTATGATTATCAGCCTATCCATAACGCTATTCAATTAGGATTTACGTGGTACGGAAAGCGCTTTCAGGGAACCGGCCTTAACAAGCATTGCAAACGCTTGATGCTACAACAAGCATTTGAAGAATGGCAACTTGATCGGGTTGAGTTCAGAGCAGACGCATTAAACCAACGTTCCATTGTCGCCATGAAGAGCATAGGCTGTGTGGAAGAAGGTGTCTTGCGAAGTAACTGCGCAAGCCCTACGGGTAGGAGAGACAGCATTGTATTGAGCATCCTAAAAGACGAATGGCACCACTCAGTAAAAGCGAAGCTGATAGCCAGTAGTTGAAAGCCGATAGGTGTTAAAAATCGTCTCCCATTCCTTCGCCGCCTTCCCGGTTTCCACCGCGCTGTTTGCGCTGATTGATGCGGTAGTTGAAGGTCAACTGAAACTGACGTACCCGCCATTGGAAACTGCTCTCCGAATGCAGGAACTCCGTATCCACGATAGAACGGCGGATGCCAGAATTGAAGACGTCGTTTACGTTGAAGACCAGCGTTCCCTTTCCCTTGAAGAAATCCCTTGCCAGTCCCACGTCCATGGTGGTCACCGCGAGTCGCTGCCCTTGGGGAGTGTTGCGCGGTGCTCGATAGCGTCCGCTCACTTGTAAGTCAATGTCCTTGGGCAGGGTGAAGGTGTTGTTGATCCTTCCCATCATGGTCAGCAGCTCGGTGTCGTAAGACCGTCCGCGATACTCGCCTTGAATATTTGCGTAGTAGGCATTAGCACTGGCATTCAACCGCCACCACTCGGATAGGTCTAAGTTGATATTGGCTTCCACACCGAAAGCGTCTTGAGTGCCCAGGTTGATCGGAAAGGTGCGAAGCAGTCCCGTCGTGTCGGTAAGGGTGATGCGCTGCACCACGGCGTCGGTATGACGGTAGTACACGCTTCCCAAGAAGCTCCCCTTGGTGAACATTTTCAAATAACCGATCTCATAGCTGTCTGTGAACTCAGGATTGAGGTCCGGATTTCCGCCGTAAAAGAAACGCGGATCCGTATAGCTGAAGAAGGGAATCAGCTCGCGAAACCTCGGGCGACTGAGGCGACGGCTGTAGCTTACTTGTAGGCTGTTGGTTTCGTCCAACTCATAATTCAAATGCGCGCTTGGGAAGAAGTTTAGGTATTCCCTGGGATTCTTGAGGCCGCTTAACTCCAATACGGTGGAAATGTCGGTGTACTCACTCCTTATCCCAAATTGATAGGAGAATCGCTGCCATTCATTTCCGAAGAGGGCATAGGCAGCATAGATATTTTCAGTGTATATCAAGTTGTCGGTGAAATCGTTGAGCGGCACCCACGCGGCGGAATCCGAATTGCGCAAATCCACGCTGTAGAAATTCTCGATGCGACGGAATGAACCGCGCACACCCGTTTCAAATTTTCCTTTTTTTCCGATGGGTTGGGTGTAATCGGATTGGATCAGGTAGGTACGCTGATCCTCTGTATTGCTGCTGCGCTGGAAGCTGATGGCATCTGATGTAGTGCTCACGGTTTGCACCAATTCAGAGGTTTCTCGATCGTCGTTCTGGTTGGCGCGGAAATCCGTCGTCCATTTGTGGTCGTCGTTGGAAAAGGTCTTCACATGTGTCAAGGAGAATTCAATGTCCTGCTCCAATTCGCGCTCTTCTTCTTCCCGCAAAGTCGTGGCGGTCATTACCCCTTCGTTGTTGATGTCGCGGTACTCAATGTTGGCCGTGTTGGCTCCGTCTGAATACTTGTAGAGCACAGCGGTGGTGATGGTGTTTTTGTCGTTGATGAAGAAATCCGCACCCGCACGGTTCACCGAACTGATGCCGCCGCGCACATGCTTGCGATCACTTTCAAACGTGTAGGCGGTATCCGGACCGTCGTAGACCTGCGATGAACTTCCGCGCCCTGGAGACTCTCGATAGTTGAGTCCGGCACTGGCAAACATGTTCACCCACTTCCTTCGGTAGTTGATGTTAAACGAACCGCCATAATTTGACGGATAACCTGCCCGGACTTCAAAGGATCCGTTGAAGCCCTTTTGCTTCTCTTTTTTCAACACGATATTCAAGATACCCACTTCTCCTTCGGCCTCGTACTTCGAAGAAGGGTTGGTGATGACTTCAATCTTGTCGATCATGTCGGCTTGGATCAGGCGAAGGGCATCCGCATTGCCGTCGCCGACGAGTCCTGATTGCTTGCCATCGATCAGGATGCGTACGTTTTCACTCCCGCGCAGACTTACGTTTCCTTCGATGTCAACATCGACGGAGGGTACATTCTCCAAGATGTCCGCAGCATTGCCTCCGGCATTCGACAGGTCTTGCCCAACGTTGAACACGCGCTTGTCCAGCTGGAATTCCATCGTACTGCGATCGGCTTCGACGACTACCTCGTCCAGCATTTCTGCATTTCCAATGAGGTGTATTTCACCCAGGGAAAGGAATTCGCCGTCTTCTTTGACGACATTCGAAATGACCTTAGGCTCGAAAGAGAGGAAAGTGATCTGCATATAATAGGTGCCCGGTTGGGCTTCGATCCGGAAGAAACCTAGGTCGTTGGTCGTACTGCCTGCGATCAGGTTGGAGTCGATGGAGTATAGGCCCACGTTGGCAAAGGGCACGGCTTCATCTGCTGCCCCGATTATCTTACCTCCAATGATCTTCGTGCGGTCGCCTTGTTGCCCACCTCCTGGGCGTCCACCAGGTCGGCCTTGTGCCATAAGCTCCGTGAAAGAGATGAGCAGTGCTAAAATGAAAAGAGAGATCCGCATTTCGATTGATTCGTGTTGCTACAACAACGAGCAATGCAAATGTTTCAAATTCCACCCAATAAAAATCCGCCTTTGCCAATTACTTCCACAAGTTTTCGACCCATGGTGTTTTGTCAAAGACGGACCCTTGAATGTTTGATTTTCTGCTACTTATCCAAATGCACATCCATTTGAGGGAAGGGGAAGTTGACGCCTTCTTTGTCGAAGGTCTTCTTCACGTTCTCGATCATATCAAAGTGTACCGCCCAGTAATCCGCTGAGTTTACCCAAACACGTACCGTAATATTCACCGAACTATCTCCCAATGAACCAACGCGAGCGAAAGGCTCCGGATCCTTCAAGATGCGCGTATCGGCATCGATCAATCCTCTGATCAGTGATTTTGCCTTCTCGAAATCATCTCCGTAGTCAATGCCAAATGAAAAGTCTACTCGACGCGTAGGCAAGGTACTGTAGTTGGTCATGCTTGAATTCGCCAAGCTACCGTTTGGAATGATGATGATTTTGTTGTCCGGAGTAGTCATGATCGTATTGAAAATCTGTATCTCCTTTACAACTCCTGTGTAACCAGCGGCTTCCAATACATCACCCACCTTGAAGGGCTTGAACAAAAGGATCATGACACCACCTGCGAAATTCTGAAGCGTGCCTTGCATGGCCAAGCCGACGGCGAGTCCTGCGGCTCCTAAAATAGCGACGAACGAGGTCATCTCAATGCCCACCATGCCAGCGACGCTGATGAACAAGGCTATTTTCAAGGTAATGCCTAAAAGGCTGCGTAGAAAAGGAACTAGGCTTGGGTCAACATTGCGTTTCTGCATCACATTTGCCATCTGGCGAACGATCATGTTGATGATCCACATACCGATGACAAGAGCGACGATCGCGCCAATCAATTCCAATCCATACGTCAAAATAAAATTTCCAATCATCGTGGTTAATCCATCAATATCTACCATGTTTATTCAGTTTAAATTTTGCGCAAATAAAATGATTCTAGTTCTCAGCGCGCACAAATGGATTTGATTTTTTCTCCTGTCCAATGGTCGTTGTGGGGCCGTGACCGGAATGTACCACGTAGTCATCGTCTAGAACGTAGAGCTGTTCTCGGATCGAGCGTAAAAGCGTTTCGTGATCTCCACCGGGTAAATCGGTTCTTCCGATGCTCCCATTGAAGAGTACATCGCCGCCGATGACGTCCTTTTGTTCGTGCAGAATGAAGACCAAATGTCCAGGTGCATGCCCCGGACAAAAGCGCATTTCGACCTCCGTACCATCGAGTTCAAGCAGGTCAGTTTCTTTCAGGTACCCTTTGGGACTCGGTGAGTTTTCGAAACCGGGAACCCCGTACATATTAGCGGATATGGGAGCCATCCGCATCGTGGGTTCATCCTTTTCGTGGTATTCAGGGCGCAATCCCCATTGGGCATGCACAAAGGCGTTTCCAAACACATGATCTAAGTGGCAGTGCGTATTGAGCAATCGGGTGGGGGTCAAGCCTTCAGATGCAATAAAGTCCGCCAAGGCTTGTTTCTCTTCTGCGTCGTAACAACCCGGATCGATGATCCAGCAATGCTTTTGGTCGGAATACAACACGTAGGTATTCTCTTGAAATGGACTGAATTCGAATTGTCTGATGTGCAACATTGTTCGTCTTAATTGTTATAGGGTTGTGCAATGAGGTTGCTACCTTTATCGCTTCGACCCCATACCCGCATGGCCAACAAATGTAGAAGGATATCGATGCTTGTTTTGTTCTGGGTGCTAGCGCACACGGCAACGGCGCAATTCTACCATGGCATGCATCATCCCTTCGGAAAGAACCGCGTCCAGCACGAACACTTCGAATGGGTCAAATACGAATTCAATCATTTCACGGTCTTTTTCTACGGCGAAAGCAAGAACCTCGCACTCTTTACGGCACGGAATGCCAACCAGATGATCGACGACGTGGAGCAATTCTTCGATTACTCCATCCGAAAGGAGCGCGTGCAAATCGTGGTCTACCAAAAACTTGAACACTTCAGGCAGAGCAATGTCGGCATTCCTGAAACCGACGAATCGAACATCGGAGGAACGACCCAAATTGCAGGCTCTAAGATCTTCGTCTACTTCGACGGTGACTTGAACTCATTTCGCGAACAGATCCGATTGGGACTCTCCCAAGTGTTGGTAGGTCAGATGCTCTTCGGGGATAACTGGAGGGAAATGATTAAGAACAGCGCCCTCATCAACTTTCCATTATGGTTTACCTCTGGTTTAACCAACTACGCAGCAAAACCATGGGACGTCGATGCGGATGATCAACTTAGGGATCTCGTTTCGCGCGATCAATTTGGTAAGTTCAACCGCCTACGGGGTGCTGATTCGGAATTAGCGGGAAGGGCTTTGTGGTATTATATAGGTGAGACTTATGGCACCAATGTGATCCCCAACATCCTATACATGGCACGCGTGACGCGCAATGTGGAATCAGGATTTCTCTTCGTATTAGGAATATCCCTCAACACCTTGCTCAACGATGCCGACCGATACTTCCAATACCGCTACAGCAAAGACGAAGAAGGAACCCAGGAATTCAATGAGTTTTTGCCGATCAAAACGAAGAAGGCGGTCGATTATACCGAACCGCGCCTGAGTCCTGATGGTCGCTACCTGGCGTACGTGAGCAATGACCTCAGCAAGACCAAGTTGATGCTCTACGACACCCAAAAGAACCAGCGGCAGAAGCTGATGCGACAAGGCCACCGCTTGGATCACATGTACGACCTGGGCTATCCGGTGATGGATTGGAATCCAGCAACGGGTGAATTGTTCGTGATCACGGAGAAAGGAGGCAAGTTGTGGATGTATCGCTTTGATGCGGAGAAGGGCAAGAAGATCGCACGCATCGAACTGCTGCGCTTGGAAAAAGTCTTGGAAATGGACTTTGCTCCGAACGGGAAGGAGATCCTATTTTCGGCAATCAATGGAGGGGAAACCGATATCTATCTCTACAGCATCGCTGCCAACAGCCAGCAGCGCTTGACGGATGATATTTACGATGATCGCTATCCGGTGTTTTGGATGGATGGATCCATCCTTTTCGCTTCCAACCGCGAGAGCGATATCATCAACGAAGCCAAAGACTACCTCACCGCGGCGCCGGCACTTACCATGGACTTGTATAAGTTGGATCTCGACGGTGACGCAGTAGCCATGCGCCTCACCAACACGCCCATGGCCAATGAGATCATGCCGGCCAAGCTCGACAACGACGAATACATGTTCCTGGGCGATGCATCAGGGATTCAAAACCGCTACCTAGGAATGTACGACAGTTCCATCGTCTCGATCGATACGGTGATCACCTATCGCTATTTCTCGCGCAATGAGGCCTTGACAGGGTACAAGCGCAACCTCAAAGAATTTGACCTCAACCGCAGCGAAAAGAAGATCGTGGAGATGTTCTTTGACGATGGCCGTTATCACTTCATGGAGTTGGAGGGGAATGATATCCGTTCGGTGAATGACCCGGTGCGTTCCAACTATGCCCAAAATCGATTCGTAGAAGCTGCGGGCTCTGTAGATGACACCCTGTCGAAGGAAGTGATGAGTCGCTCTGATTCACTCGGTATAAAGGTCGAGAAGCGCAAGGTGTTTCCAGATGACCTGCCCCACGATTTTGAAGAAGATGGATTGATCGACATTTTCAATTACCAATTCGAAGACGACTTGATTGCTGAGGATGGGACAGTGGTAAAAGAGAAGGAAGGAGAAGTCCAAGCTCCCGAGCTAGTTGACAGTGTACAAGCTCCCGCAAAGCCCACGATGCGAATTCCTGAAATGCGGAATTACGACATCGCTTTTGCGGCGACAGCATTGACTACCCAGTTCGACTTTGACTACGCTACGGATCTATATCAACCCTTTACGGGTGGTCCGTATGTTATGCCAGGAATGGGCACCTTCCTCAAGGTGGGGATGCTCGACGTGTTCGAGGATTACAAGATTGAAGGGGGATTCCGCTACTCGTTCAACAACAATGGAACGGAGTACTTCATTTCGCTCGAAGACCGTTCGAAGCGCTTGGATAAGAAATACATTGTGCAGCGACAGGCCCTTACTACGCTCACTTCCACACAGATCACCCAGCGCACGCAGCTCTATCAGGGCCGTGGCATCTTTCGTTATCCTTTGGATGAGGTGAACGCCTTTCAAGCCACGGTCACTGGAAGGTACGATCGCGTAATCACCCTGGGGGCTGACCTACAGAGCCTCGGCATGTCGGATATCACTGAGTATTTCGCCGGAGTGAAATTGGAATACATCTTCGACAATACGCTGAACAAGAGCTTGAACATCCTCAATGGAACAAGGCTGAAGGTATTCGGTGAGCATTACCGCAGCGTGAAAGATCCCTCTGCGTCCATGTTCGTTACTGGATTGGACCTGAGAAATTACCTTCCCATTCACCGCGACTTGATCTGGGCCAACCGATTGGCAGGAAGCTCGAGCTTTGGCACACAGAAGTTGGTCTACTACATGGGAAGTGTAGACAATTGGGTTGTTTTGGGCAACCGAGAGCGATTCGATTACTCCACCAATATTTCACAAACCCAGGGCTATCGCTTTCAATCCATCGCCACGAACATGCGCGGTTTCGTGCAGAACGCGCGTAATGGAAACAACTTCGCCGTATTCAACAGTGAACTCCGCTGGCCAGTGGTTCGATACTTCACGAACAAGCCACTGAAGAGCGAATTCTTGTCTACTTTACAAATCATTGGCTTCGCAGATGTGGGGACGGCTTGGACGGGAGCTACTCCTTATTCTGAGGAGAATACATTCAACCGCATCGAAGAGTCCAACGGATCCATTACCGTCATCTACGAGAACCAGAGTGATCCCTTGATCGGCGGCGTTGGAATGGGGCTTCGGGCGAAGATTTGGGGCTACTTTGTCCGCTTCGACCATGCTTGGGGCATCGAAAACGGCTTATTTTTGGAATCCATGGTCCACTTATCACTAGGCTTAGATTTTTAACCGCATGAACGAATTCGTTATTCTTATCCTCATTGGCCTTATAGCCGGGGTCTTCAGCGGAATGTTTGGAATCGGTGGCGGGTTGATCATGGTTCCTGCCATGGTTTTCTTTTTGGCCATGAGTCAGCATTCTGCCCAAGGCACGAGCCTGGGTGTGCTTGTGATTCCAGTGGCTGCAGTGGCGGCTTGGAACTATTATAAAGAAGGAGAGCTCAACGTCAAATACGCCGTCATCATTGCCTTGAGCTTTGTCATTGGGGGCTACTTCGGCTCGAAGTTCTCCCTTGGATTGAGTGAAGTCCTGCTGAAGCGCGTTTTTGGCATCCTTATGCTTGCCATGGCGATCAAACTCATCTTTTTCACCAAAGGAACCACCGCCTGATGATCAATAAGATCAAAGCAGCAGCGGATCAATATTTTGAGCGCCTGGTGGCGATCAGAAGACATTTGCATGCCCATCCGGAGCTGTCTTTCCAGGAGTATGAAACAAGCAATTACGTAGAACACGCCTTGAAAGGACTAGGCCTAGAGGTGACCCGAATGGCCACAACCGGATTGCTTGTAATGATAGAAGGAGGAAAGCCAGGACCCGTGATCGCCTTGCGCGGTGATTTGGATGCCCTTCCCATTTTTGAGAAGAATGATGCCCCGTATTGTTCTACAAATGAAGGCGTTATGCACGCTTGCGGTCATGATGTTCACACTACTTGCCTTTTGGGTGCTGCGATGATTTTGAATGAATTCAAGGACGAACTGAGCGGATCGGTCAAACTCATTTTTCAACCCGGAGAAGAAAAGCTGCCGGGAGGTGCTTCCATCATGATCAAAGAGGGAGCGCTGGAAGACCCAAGTCCCGCATCCATCTTCGGACAGCACGTTCATCCTGAACTAGAGGTTGGCAAGGTCGGGTTCAAAGCCGGAAAATACATGGCGAGTTGTGACGAGGTCTACCTCACCGTAAAGGGAAAAGGTGGTCACGGCGCATTGCCCCACAAAAACATTGACCCGATCCTCATCGCAGCCCAGACCATCGTGGCCATGCAGCAAGTGGTGAGTCGACGCAGCGACCCGATGATGCCGACGGTATTGTCCTTTGGAAAGATCGAAGGCAAGGGAGCGACAAACGTGATCCCAGACACAGTGGAGATTGCTGGCACCTTCCGAACCTTTGATGAAGACTGGCGCCAAGAAGCGCATAAGTGGATCCGGCAGATCGCTGAGGAAACGGCAAAGTCACATGGAGGAACATGCGAAGTGCGCATCGAGCGAGGCTATCCCTTTGTGTACAACGATGAAGCACTGACCGAACGCGCAAGAGCTGCCGCCGAAGCCTACCTCGGAGCGGAGAATGTCGTGGACTTGGAAATGCGCGCTACGGGAGAAGACTTTAGTTATTACTCACAGGTGATGCCGGGATCGTTCCACCGCTTAGGTGTTCGAAACGAAGCCCGAGGAATCGTTCACCCGGTGCATTCGCCCCTTTTTGATGCGGACGAAGCGTGCTTGAGGGTGGGTGCTGGACTGATGGCCTGGTTGGCCGTAAATGAAATGAAAGGATGAGGAAGGGAATGATCATGATCGCAGCAATTGCACTGTTTCTTGGTGCTTGCACCGATCCGAAGCAGGAAAAAGTAACGGAGCTGCGAAAACGCGCCATCGAAGTACACGATGAGGTAATGCCGCGCCTGGGGGAGATCATGGAAGTGTCTGGTCAACTGAAAAAGTATAGGGAGGCCGTCGTCATCGACAGTTTAGATTCAACAGGTGCTGCCCGACGGGTCTTTACGGAGCGCATTGGACATTTGGAAGTTGCCCACGAAGCGATGATGGCCTGGATGGCGGACTACGACCCTAGCTACGAAGTGGATCATCCGATCGACTCAGCCATCGTTTACTATGAAACGCAGATCGGGATGATAGACGAGGTAAAACAAGCAATAGAGAAGAGCATTGATGATGGAAAGCAGTTGGTGGATGAGCAGAAGTAAGTGGTTATTGCCGATTGGAGTAGTACTCCTCTTGGTTTCGTGTGGAGAAGAGCTTAAGAAGGAGCTGCCCGTTTTGGGACCCTATAAAGTAGTGGATGAAGTAGTGGACGGCGTGTTCGTGACCGATACGATGTTTACCACGATCCGCCCATTCAGCTTTACCGATCAGGATGGCAATGAAATCACCCACGCAACGGTGGATGGGAAGGTCTATGTCACCGATTTCTTCTTTACGTCCTGTCCTACCATCTGCCCGAAAATGAAGCAACAAATGCTTCGGGTGTACGATGCCTATGAGGATGAGCCCCAATTGGTGTTGCTTTCGCACAGCATTGATCCCATTCGCGACAGCGTAGGAAGGTTGAAAGAATATGCAGATAAGTTGGGCATCACTTCGGATCGTTGGCACATGGTCACCGGCGACCGCGATAGCATTTACAGCATGGCCAAGCACTACATGATCGCAGCCCAAGTGGATGAATTGGCTCCCGGCGGTTACGCCCACAGTGGTGCCTTTCTCTTAATAGACCGCAATAAGCAGATACGTGGCATCTATGACGGAACCAGTGAGGACGAGGTGGATGCGCTGATGGACGACATCCAATGGTTGTTGAATGAGTAAATCGCTCGGATCCTTATTGCTGATTGTGCTCCTTTTTGCAGCGTGTGATTACAAACCACGCAATCAAGGCAGGGTGTTGTACGAGCGAAATTGTCAGAGCTGTCATATGGAGAGCGGGCAGGGCTTAGGAAGGCTTCTCCCACCTGTGGCCAATGCGGATTATGTGGTAGAGAATCGGGCAGAACTCGCGTGCATTATTCGCCACGGCATCTCCGGGCCCATCGAAGTCAATGGCGTGGCCTACGAAGGAGAAATGGAGGGTAACCTGCAACTCACGGATGTTGAGATCAATAACCTTGTGCACTACATTTTGGTCGATCTCAACGATCAAAAAGAACACTACGTCATTGGGGAAGTCCGTGAACAATTGGTAAAGTGTTCGCAAGGTGGTAAATAGAGAAGGTGTTGCATTAGCAGTCATCTTTCGACGAGACAATCTGAAATCCTCATTTTACGATGAGTTAAAAGCCTAAATTATCAAGCTTGCGACGAATCTTGTTTTTTAGCAGCCTGTTTTATCTCTTCTCATTTTTGCATTCCGAAGTATATGCACAAGGAAAGGAGCGTGTTTACCTACTTCCTGGACAAGGGTCGGATTCCCGTATTTTTCAACGCTTAAGCTTGGATTCAAACCGCTATGATACGGTCCATGTTCACTATCCTTTACCCAACCGCAGGGAGAATATGCAATCTTACGCGCAGCGAATCGCGGGTCAAATTGATACTTCCGAAGGGACATATTCACTTGTAGGAGTTTCTTTGGGTGGGATGCTCAGCTGCGAACTGAATGAACTATTGGATCCTAGAAAGGTGATCATCGTTTCTAGTGCGAAACAGCGCTCAGAACTCCCCTTTGGTTATCGAACGCAGCGTGCGATACCGATATATAAGCTTGTCCCAGCTGGGGTTGTCAAAGCCAGCGCATTCATCCTTCAGCCTTTGTTTGAGCCTGATCGGCGCAAGCATAAGGAAGTGTTCAAGTCGATGCTCTCAGCAAAGGACAAGCGCTTCTTGAAGCGGGCAATTCGGTTAATTGTAACGTGGGATGGTATCGCTGTGCCCGAGCAAATCGTGCACATTCATGGCTCCAATGATCACACCTTGCCGATTCGGAATATTGAAGCAGACTATGTGCTAGAGGGAAGTTCGCACATGATGATGTTGAACGATACTCCTGACATTCAACGGATTGTGGAACAGGAGCTGAGTAAGATGGATGATGGAAGGCAATGATTTTGGAGCAACCAATGGTGGACGAATTGTGCTTAAAATGTTCTGAACCGAAGGGGGATTACACATCGCCGCGTGAGCGATAGAAGCGAGTACCGTGTACTGCGGATAGCGCGGCCCACGTTTTACGTGGGACTCGCCCAAATAAATGGAAATATCCGACTTGAATCAGCCTTCGTTGACCGGCTGTAGCTTCAACTTGATGATACCGAGCTTGTCAAAGATCTTGATCGCGATGTAAACCGGATCGATCTCGTGCCAGCGTATTCCACCAAAATTCGCTCGTGCTCCGTACTTGTGGTGGTTGTTGTGGTAACTCTCACCCAACATCAGGAAGTCGAACGGAAGGAAGTTCATAGAGGTATCCTTCATCTCAAAGTTGCGGTAACCAAACTTGTGTGCCATCCAGTTGATGATCGCTCCGTGAAAAGGTCCCATGATGAAGTGGATCGGCAAGAGAAGGAACATCCACCAATGCGTAGCAAAAACTACATAGAACCAAATGTAGAATAAGCCCCAAAGCACTCGAACCAACCAATTGTCAGCGACACGCTCCAATGCTGGCCAGTTAGGAAGGTCTTTTTTCCATTTGTCCTCCACTTCAGTTCGGCCATGATGAATGTCGGAATAGATGGTCTTGGTGCGCCACATCATGGCGAAGACGTTCTTGTCGTATTTAGGAGAGTGCGGGTCCAGTTCTGTGTCAGCGTATGCGTGATGCATTCTGTGTAAAATTCCGTAGGTATTGGCGCTGAGGTAGCTAGAGCCTTGAAACACGAAGGAAAGCAATTGGAATACTTTCTCCCAACCCTTGCTCATGGTGAACATTTGATGCGCAGCATAGCGGTGGTGAAAGAAGGTCTGAGTGAACAGTGAAAGGTACCAGTGTGCGGTAAAGAATATGAGGATTTCCATGTATTGCGTTAAGGTTTCGACTGAAGAGAACGCGGTGGATGATGGTTTTCTTCCTTGAATCGCGAATATACGTCTCCTTCTTCTGAGGAGGAGCGAGGGCTTTGTTCTTTTATGCTAAATGCGTGATTTTTTTCGACGGGAAGGGTTTGGTTGCGGACTGGGGAGTTGTTGATTAGCTCGCTTCGCTCACTGAGCTCGGCTTCGCCTCGGTTAGAGAATTAGAGGATCAGATCATTAGCTCATTAGTGCATTAGCTCATTGAAGTTGCAGTTGAAGTTGAGGTTCCCAAAGGCTGTCACTTCGAGTGATCGCACACGAAATAAACGCGTTAATACAAAGCTTATGCGATCGTATCGAGAAGCCTTACGCTCATGTTCGGGGAGTGTTCTCGATACGATCACGACGCAGTCGTGATCACTCGAACTGACATCGCCGGGGGTTAGCCTGTGGCGTGGACACTCGAACTGACATAGGTTGGAGGAAACCGTTGGCGCGAAGCTCGAACCAAGAATTGAAATTGAAGTTGAAGTTGAAAATGCCCAAGCGTCACCCTTCCAGCACTTGGATCAAGGCTTTGATCTCATTCACTCGCTTTTCGTTGCCCATCTTGGTGTAGCTGTGCTCTAGGTTGCTGAGCGCCCTTCGGATGATGGCGGCGTTGGTGGCGGGTTGGAAGAAGCTCTCTATTGGATCCAATTTCAGTTGTTCCAAGAACTGGTCGATCTCATTTCTGCTGAAGACCGTTCCCTTGCTGAAGGGGTTGATGTAGAAGAGTACGTCGGTCTTGTAGATGTCGTTGGTCTGGTACAGGCTGAACCGATCCAAATATGCGAGGATGAAATGGTGTGGGAGGTTCACGCCGTAGATCGGTAGGTCTAAGTTTTGTGCAATGATCGAATAGATCAAGCTCAGGCTCAGCGGATTCCCCTTCTTTGTCTCGAGTACAACGCTGAGAAAGGAATTCTTTGGGGAGTGATAGTCGCTGGTATTGCCGCTAAATCCGTAGAGTTCGAAAAGGATGTGGTTGATCACCTTGACTTGCTCGAATGCCGTGAGGTTGGTGTTCAGTTCGATCCATATGTCTTGCTGGATTTGCTCCAATGACTTGAGCAGTTTCTCCTCATCGAAGTCAGGGTACTGGTAGCGGTTGATGATGATAACGCCATCGAGGAGGCTATTGCCCTCGTCGCTGGCCCATTGGCCTAGGCTGGCCTTTAGCGCGTCGAACTGGATCTCGTGGATCAAGTCTTCGATGCGTTCTTGAAAGACCATGCCGAAGAGATTCGATTCCCAAGCGTCTTCTAGATTGGGGATGACATCGGCTCCAATCGCCATCAGTTGAACCTTTACATGACTGTAAACGGACTCGTCTGGATCGTCGAGGAGATGAATCAATGCTGTAATATCAGGGCCTTTCTTCATTGATGCTCAAAATTACGGGGGTATTGACCCCGCAAGATTTGGCTTTCAGAGAGCTATCAACACTGCCTTTGTGAATAGCGGATCAGCCTTCGGCCAAGGTATCCAGTACACCCGTGATCAATGCGTGCATCGCCGGAGCATAGTCTTTGCTGAATTCCTTTGCCTTGCGGTTGGCTACGACCACACAAAGGCTGAGGCACTCGTGGCCCAGCGCTCCGCCCAGTGCAAACAGGGCCGAACTTTCCATTTCGTAGTTCTCGATCCGGGCGCCGTGCGTTTCGAATTTACTGATCTCCTCATTGAAATTTGGAAAGGCAAGGGGAAGGCGGATGGAGCGACCCTGAGGTCCGAAAAAGCCATTGGCCGTCAAGGTCATGCCGAGTTTTCCGAGGTGTTGAAACCTGGCAAGGAGTTCCTGGCTCGCCCGCGCCACGTAGAGTGGGTTCATGTATAAGTCCTCTCCAAGAAAAGCCTCCAGCATTGTGCGTATGCGCTCTTCGTCGCGATGCTCCACGATGTCATAGAAATGCCGAACACCGTCCAAACCGATGGCCCATTCGGAGACCACTGTGCTGTTTACGGGAAGGTCTGCTTGTATCGCGCCGCATGTACCAATGCGGATGAGGTTGAGCGAAGTAATGTCCTTGAGCGGAGTTCGACGTTCAAGGTCGAAATTGACCGCGGCGTCGAGTTCGTTGACCACAATGTCGATGTTGTCGGTGCCAATGCCCGTGGCCAAGGCGGTGATGCGCGTCCCTTTATACATACCGGTATGGGTAACAAACTCCCGATTGCTGATCTTGTGTTCGATCGAGTCAAAGCGTGCACTGATCATCGACACCCGACCAGGATCGCCTACCAAGAGCACGTGATTTGCGATATGTTCGCGTTTAAGGCAGAGGTGATAGACGCTGCCATCGGCATTTAGGACCAGTTCAGATTCTTGTGGATGCATCGTTGACAAAATCTATTTTCAAACCTAGGACATTTAGATAGTTTTATGCCCCCGTGAAAGCACGCATTATAACCATAGGCGATGAGATACTCATCGGACAGATTGTAGACACGAATTCCGCGTGGTTAGCGACCGAGCTGCATCAGCTCGGCATTGCCATCGAGCGTATAGTGAGCATCGCTGACACCCGTGAGGCGATCCACGACGCGCTGAATGCGGTGGATGATTCGATTGCATTGGTGATCTTGACCGGTGGACTCGGTCCAACGAAAGACGACATTACCAAAGCCGCTTTGGGCGATTGGTTCAACAGTGGTTGGCGGACGGATGCCATGGTGTTGGAGCGCGTTGCTGAGCATTTCGCCATCCGCGGTCTTCCGATGCCGGAGGTGAATCGCGGTCAAGCCGAGGTTCCCGACAACTGCGAAGTACTCTTCAATGCGCACGGTTCGGCACCAGGTATGTGGTTTGAGAAAAACGGTTCAGTCTTCATTTCGATGCCGGGTGTTCCCTTTGAGATGAAGTCCATTTTCACCGATCACGCAATCCCCCGCATACGCACGCGCATTCAAAAACTACCCATCATCCATCGCACGATCATGACCCAAGGCATCGGCGAGAGCTCGCTGATGGAAATCATTGGCGATTGGGAAGAAAACCTGCGCAATTCGGGACTGAAGTTGGCGTACTTGCCCTCCGTAGGCTCAGTGCGTTTGCGCGTCTCCGGCTTCGGAAATGATGAACCAGCACTGCAACGACAGATCGACCAAGAGGTAGGAAATGTGCTGCCCTTGATCTCCAAGTATGCCTTTGGCTTTGACGATGAAGCCTTGGAATCGGTGATCGGTAAGTTGCTCAAGACGCAAGGAAAGACCTTGTCCACGGCAGAGAGCTGCACCGGCGGATACATATCGCACATGCTGACAAGTATACCGGGCAGCAGTGCCTATTTCAACGGAGGTGCAGTGACGTATTCTAACCAAGCGAAAATGGAAGTGCTCGGCGTCGACGAGGCGTCCCTAGAGACATACGGAGCCGTCAGCGAAACGGTAGCTATTCAGATGGCAGAAGGAGCAAGGCGGATATTTCATACCGATTTCGCGATTGCGACCACAGGCATTGCAGGACCGGATGGTGGAACGGAAGAGAAGCCGGTCGGGACGGTTTGGATCGGTATTTCAGGCCCTTCCGGATCTTTCGCCCAACGATTTAGGATGGGAGATCACCGAGAACGCAACATCAGAAAGTCCGCCATGCAAGGCTTGCAGATGGTTCGAAAGGAGATTTTAAAAGAGAAAGGAATTTCTCTCTTAGAAGCACTCCATTAAAAGAATATTAGACATATATTTGCACCCAATTTTCGAAGGAAACATGAAGATCTGCCAGATAACAGGAAAGACCGCTCAAGTAGGAAACAACGTTTCACACTCAAACCGAAAGAGCAAGAGAACATTTGACGTCAACCTTCAAACAAAGAAGTTTTTTGACGCAGAGACTGACGAGTGGGTCACCTTGAAAGTAAGTGCTGCGGGCATCCGCAACATCAACAAGCGAGGTCTGGCTGCATGCTTGAAGGACGCCCGTGAGAAGGGATTGGTCAAGTAGACTTTTCATACAACATACAGAGACCTCGGTGCAGTGCGCCGGGGTTTTTTTGTGTCCGATTCACACGCAGGCGTGTTTATAAAAGCAGGGAGGGGGTGGTCTTGTGCAGATGGAGACTCCCTTGTTTTGCAATATGAAGCGATTTACCCTGACTTTCCTTGCCGCTGTTCTGACGCTTTCATCGATTGCCCAAGAAGATGCCGTTGACGTCAAGGAGGCTCCGATGTTCAAGGTTTCCCCTTTACCCGAGTTGACGGAAGAATTGAGTCCTGGATTCTTTGCAGAAAACCGCGAGCGACTCCGAGACACCTTGGAAGACAGCTCTATGGTTGTCTTGTTTTCTGCGCCGATTCGATACCGGAGCAACGACATTGAATACCGTTATCATCAGGATCCTGACTTTTTCTATTTCACGGGCATCAATGCGGAGAATGCCATGCTCATCCTCTTCGACGGCCCGGTCCAGATCGAAGGAAAGTGGTACCGAGAAATCCTCTTCATCGAAGAGAAGCAAGAGAAGAAGGAAATGTGGACGGGAACGATGATGAACGAAGAGGAAGCCAAAGAGGTAAGTGGCATCGCGGCCGTGATGCCCAATACAGCGTTCAAGACCTTGGACATCGATTGGGAGCCCATCAATCGCATCCTGGCCAACCGCAGCCTGTTTATTGAACGAGACAACAAGACCCACCCCGGCGACTTGGCGAGCATGGTGAAGCACCTGTTCAACAAAGCAGCCCGCGCGTCGGTTCCTGTACAGGTGGATGAGGGGGAAGATCTGTTTGGCTACCTACGCCAGCATAAGTCAAAGGATGAAATCCGAATGATGCAGACCGCCATTGACATTACGTGCATGGCGCATACCAACGTAATGCGATTGATAGAACCAGGTATGACGGAATTCCAACTCGAGGCCATCATAGAGTATACCTTTCGCTATGCAGGCGCTGACGGAATCGCCTTTCCTTCCATCGTTGCTTCTGGAGATAACGGTGCCATCATCCACTATACGGACAACGACGACCTCCTCATTCCCGATGATCTGGTCGTAATGGACATCGGCGCGCAATACCAGGGCTATGCCGCTGACATTACGCGTACCATCCCCATCAGCGGAAAGTTTACGGAGGAACAAGCGGCCGTTTATCAATTGGTACTCGACGCACAGACCGTTGCCATTCGCTATGCCACGAAAGGATACAAGTTCTGGACGCCCCACGAAGAAGCCTATCGCACGATTGGCAAAGGCTTGATCAAGCTGGGCATCATCAAGGAATGGGGTGAGATTGCAGATTACTTCATGCACGGCACATCGCATTACCTCGGATTGGATGTACACGATGCGGGTATTTACAGTTCACTGCAGCCCGGTGAGGTGATTACCGTAGAACCGGGAATTTACATTCCACCTGGGTCGCGCTGTGATACGAAGTGGTGGGGGATCTATGTGCGTATTGAGGACGACATCCTGATTACGGATGGACCGGCAAAGGTCTTGTCTGAAGCTGCGCCGCGCACGATCCAAGAGATTGAGGCATTCATGGGGGGTGGGAGCGCCTCGGCCGACTAGTCTTTGACGCAGTGTTGGTTGTAAAGGCCTACGCCTAACTTGACTTTTTTCTCTCCAGAGAAGTAAATTGGAATGCCCGCACCGAGGAGTAATATCCCTGGAATGATCATACCTCTTTGTGCGTCAGTCTTACCGTTGTAGTGATAATTGCCGAAAGCTGCACCGGTGGCCACCGCGCCGATGGCCGTAATGAGTACGCCCAAGTTCTCAATCCGTTTTCCTTGGTCGTAGTGTCCCAAGGCTTCCGGACAATCCGCCATCAAACCCCTTATGCGGTTGTTTCCAATCATCATCGATCCTTGGAAAAGGTCGTATCCGAGTTTCCGTTCGCGGATGGAAATCTCGTCAGGAAGGACCTGAGCCAATACCCCGCTTCCCAGCGCGCAGAGCAGTAAAAGGAAGTAGAATCGAAGGTTCACCTTTCAAAAGAAGCATTTCAACCCGGCTTCATGCAAGTAAAATGAGAGAATGGCCGCTATTGCCTGATCAGTCGAAAGTGCTGCATGGCCCCATTTACTTCCGCGCGGATGAAATAGACGCCCGCCGATGCTGCGGTCAGGTCGAAGCGAACGGATCGTGTCGAGCTCCACACTTCTTGAATCAACTCCCCGTGCGTCGAGGTCAGGGTATAATGGATGATTTGGCCAGGATTCATTGGCCACTCCAAGGCCGCATGGGTGGAAGTTGGGTTTGGATAGAGCTTTAAACTGCCATATGCAAAGCCACCTCCAAGCCCTGTGTTCTGGCAATCATCGAACTCGACCAATACGGTATCAACCGAAGGGCATTGGGCCGCATTGGTAGCGGTTAGGCTGAAGGTCCCAGACGTAGTTACGGTAATGGATTGCAAGGTGTCTCCTGTGCTCCATATATAGCTTTCAAATAGATTGGGTGCTAGTGCTAACACTAAGGAAGCAGCGCCACCTTCGGTACAGACGATCGTATCGTTTCCAAGGCTCATGGGCGTGGATGCGGCCATGGTTACTTCGGTGCTGTCTATGGTCTGACAGCCTTCAGCGGAAAGGATAGTGACGGTATATACCCCTGACTGTAATACAAAGGTTTGAGCCATCGTGCTTCCGTTTGTCCAAGCATACGATGCCTCACCCGGAATGGCGGAGAGGATTGCTGAATCTTGATCGCAGAACAATGCTGTGCTTGCTAGTCCGGAAACGGGCGCTTCATAGAGATAGGGCAGAAGCACCGAAGCGCTTTCGACGCAACCATTTGTGTCGGTGAGCGTGACGGTATATGTTCCAGTTCCAATTCCTTGTAGGCTGTCCTGGGTCGCACCCGTATTCCACAAATAGCTGTAAGGATTTGTACCGCCAGTACCAGAAACTAACAGGGCGCCATCTTCGCTGTTCGAGCATAAAGCTGCGATCCAAACACTCACACCTACCTCTAATGAGTCAGGTTGTAGCACTGTTAAGACCGTGTCTTGTAAGCAGCCATTCGCGTCGGTGAGGGTGAGTCCATAACTGCCTGCTGAAAGCGAATCGATGTGGGCTGTTGTTTCTCCCGTAGACCATAGATAGCCGTAGGGGGATGTACCACCTGAGGTCCATTGCTGGATGGCTCCAGTGTTAGACCCGTGGCATTGGGTAGCCATCGCGTAGGCAGAGTCTACCATCAACAAGTCGGGTTGGGGAAGATTGATTACCGCGGAATCAACGCAACCGCTGCTGTCTGTGAGAATCGCAGTGTAGGAGCCAGCCACTAAATTGAAAACGGTATCGTTCGCATATCCTTGCCAAAGAAGTGTGTAAGGCGCAATGCCGCCTGTTGCTTGCGCATATACGGATCCAGTGCTGTCTCCATAGCAAAGTAGGGAGTCCAGTATGAAGGCAGTAGCGATGAGTTCGGAAGGTTCAAGGATAGTATCACTAGCCACTTGTGCACATCCAACGCTGTCCGATACCGTTACACTGTAGGCTCCGAAAGGTATACCTGCGTTGGTAGCCGTGTAGACATTGTTAGACCAAACATAGCTGAAAGGTGCAATGCCGCCCACAAAACTCGCTGTTAAGCTTCCCGTAGAATCTCCAAAGCAAGCCGCATTGTTGCCGGTGATCAAGGCGCTGCCAGGCGCCACAGGCTCAGTGATTGTGAAACTAGAATCGTGTTGACAGCCCAAAGAATCGGTAAGGGTCACAACGTAGGTGCCCGCTCCCAAATTGGAGGCGATAGGTCCTGTATTTCCACTGTTCCATGCGTAAGTATACGGGGCCGTCCCACCATTGCCAACTACGCTGACTTCACCCACCTCACCGCCATAGCAGTATGAATTGGCGACCGAAGACCCGCTGATAAAGGGTGCTGTACTGGGCTGGGTGACCGTGTAGGTCATTGAGTCTTGACACCCTTTCAAGTCGGTGATGGTGACCGAATAATCTCCGGCGACTAAGCTTACCACGATGTAATTGATCGAAGCTGTCGACCAAGCATAGCCAACCGTATCGTTGCCTCCAGAGAATCCCACCTCGACGGACCCATCAGATCCGCCTGTGCAACTCACGTTTGTGAGGGTATTCAGGAGGAGGAGTAAGGAATCGGGTTCAGGAACCCAAATCGAATCGACAGCGACGTTGCCGATGGAATCTGTGAGTGTGATGAAATACACCCCAGAAGCAACGTTGATGATTGAGTCGGTCGTGTTGCCATTGCTCCATAGATAGGAGTACGGACCACTTCCTCCTGCGCCCTCGGCATGCGCAGCGCCATCTGCGAGACCATTGCACGAAACCGAGTCTACAAGCTGAGCGTTGACCGATAGTATCGTCGGAGCGATGATCGTAGAATCCTCATTGGGCGCAGCTGCGAATACTCCGGTTGATCCAATCAGCAGACAAATGAATGCCAGTAGCAAGCGATACATCTGAAGTCTATGGATGAAGAGTAAGGGCATTTGCTGAATAATTTTTTAAGTTCTCATGGGCGAAATTACGCGCCACATATCGATTTATTTGGTGTTCGTCTTAATAGTATACGCATCCTATAAATAGACGTTTGGTAGGCGTAAAAGATCAATAAATACATGTACTTTCGCGGCTCGAAATAAATAGCCAAAAACAAAGAAGTAAATGTTTGATTTTAAGGAAATTAGCACGGCGTCAATGGTCCTTTTTGCGGTGATCGACATCATTGGTTCGATCCCCATCATCATCCAGTTGCGCCAAAAGACCGGACACATTCAATCCGAGAAGGCGAGTGCGGTATCACTGATCATCATGATCGCCTTCCTATACTTGGGAGATGAGATCCTGCAATTGATCGGTATCGACATCAACTCTTTTGCGATCGCGGGTTCGTTCATCCTCTTCTTCTTGTCCCTAGAATTGATCTTAGGCATCAAGTTGTATAAGGACGATGAGAATCAAGAAACTAACGCGAGCAGCAGTTCCATTGTGCCTTTGGCATTTCCCCTCATCGCGGGAGCAGGAAGCATGACGACCCTCGTTTCACTTCGTGCGGAATACGCCATTCAAAACATCATCGTCGCCATCGTGCTCAACATTGCCTTGGTGTACTTCGTGCTGAAAAACACCGTGCGCATCGAGCGCATCATTGGTCCCATCGGAATCGCCATTTTGCGGAAGGTGTTTGGCATCATCCTACTCGCCATCGCGGTGAAGCTGTTCCGGACAAACCTTGGCTTGATGTAAAAGAGAGAATAGTCCATTCTCTCCTCATCTAATATCATCTAAAAGGCGAACCTTACCTTCGAACCATGGGCTTGAAAAGCATTGCAGCAAAGTGGTTAGCCAAGCGTGAAATGAAGGCGGTCAGGGCGTGGTCTGACCATCCGGATCGAGCGCAAGAACGCACCTTTCGCTACTTGTGTGTGACCCTTGCTGCTACTGATTTCGGCCATGACCATGGTATCACGGCGCTTACAACGCAGGAAGAGTGGACCCAGAAGGTTCCGCTGCGCGACTACGAAGGGCTGAAGCCCTACATCGAACGGATCAAGGAAGGAGAGATCAACGTGCTCTGGAAGGGCAAGCCAGCCTATTTCTGTAAGACCTCAGGAACCACCTCCGGCACCAAGTACATTCCGATGAGCGAGGAAGGCATCAAGGCCCAGACCCGGGCCGCGCGCCAAGCATTACTCGCCTACATCGCGGAAACGGGAAAAGGCGCCTTCACCGAGGGAAAGATGATCTTCTTGCAGGGAAGTCCCAAAATGACCAACGTCCAAGGCATCAGCGTAGGTCGACTTTCGGGCATTGTAGCGCACCATGTGCCATCATATTTGCAGAAGAATCGCATGCCCAGCTGGAAGACCAATTCCATCGAAGACTGGGAAAAAAAGGTAGACGCCATCGTGGAGGAAACCGTAGATGCTGACATGCGCTTGATATCGGGCATCCCACCGTGGGTGCAGATGTACTTCGAACGCTTGCTCAAGCGCTCGGGAAAACAAAACATCCAACAACTCTTCCCGAATTTCTCAGTGTTCGTGCACGGAGGGGTGAATTACCAACCCTACAAAGCCACCATGGAGAAGCTCATCGGTAGAAGAGTAGACAGCATCGAGACCTATCCCGCTTCGGAAGGATTCATCGCCTTTCAAGACAGTCAAAAGGAAGAAGGCTTGCTGCTCAACCTGGATGGCGGTATTTACTACGAATTTGTGCCCCTTACTGAGATCCATGATCCTTCGCCGCGTCGACTTAACCTGAATGAGGTAGTAAAGGGAGTGAACTACGCGATCGTCCTCAACACCAGTTCTGGACTCTGGGGCTACATCATCGGTGATACGGTAAAGTTCACCTCCACCAAGCCTTATCGCATTGCAGTTACTGGTCGCATCAAGCACTTCATCTCCGCCTTCGGAGAACACGTGATCGCAGAAGAGGTAGAAAAGGCGATGACAGAAGTAAGTGCGGCACTAGGGCTGAAGATCAACGAATTTCACGTTGCCCCCCAAGTAAATCCTACCGAAGGCTTACCCTACCACGAATGGTTCATCGAAAGCGAAGCCTCTCTACCCAATGAAATCGCCGCCGATCTAGACAAGAGGATGTGCGCCCTCAACAGCTACTACAAAGACCTCATCCACGGGAAAGTACTCCAGCCCCTCAAGGTAACCCCATTGAAATCGGGTTCATTCAATGCTTACATGGCCAGTGTTGGCAGGCTGGGAGGGCAGAATAAGTTGCCGCGATTGAGTAACGATAGGATTGTGGCAGAAGTGTTAGAAAGGGATAAGCGAACGACTTAAGGAGAAGCACCGAATTCTTAGGTCTAGGCGGGAGAATCAAGCTATTTCTCCAAAAGGCTGAAGCTACCACGATAGCGCTCGCCATTGTCTTCAATTAGGTAGTAATAGATTCCCTCCGTTGCGGTCGAATTATTTATTTGTCCATCCCAATGTGGCCGAGTTTGAGAGGAAAAATGAATCAACTTTCCCCATCGATTGTAGACGTAAAACTGATCTACATTTTTTTGGCAGTTGCCGCCATCTACGAAAGCGTCATTCAATCCATCACCATTGGGGGTGATGACGTTGGGAAAGAAGCGGAAACAGTCGATCAAAGCTGTGTCAACAAAGGGTTCAGAATCCGGTGACACAAGGCTCACCTGAACCCAAATAAGACTGTCACAACTATCAAGCGTTTGAAAGGAAACGTAGAAGCTGTCGCTCACGAACAAGGTGGTGTCCATCACGGTGACCTCTCCACTTCCAGCAAAGTTGAAGGTGTCGATACCAGGTTCGGAAACCATGACGAAATAAACTAAGTCGCTGTCACAACCTTGAACAGAGAGATAGGAGACAAAGAGAGTGTCATTTTCGAACAAAGTGGTGTCCATTACATTGATTTGGCTACAACCCGAAATCTCGACGGTGTCCAGCGAGGACTTGGCTATTTTGACGTCGTAAATCAACATGCTGTCGCATCCATTTTGGTTTGGAAATCTTTCCGTGACCCAAGTTGATTCGAAAAAGGTATTGCCAAGGAGAACTAGGCTGTCACAGGCTTCGACCACGATGGTGTCCACAGTACCTGAGTCATTCATCAGAACTGTAGTAATCACGGTATCACAGCTATCACCAGACAGAGTCAAATACACACCCGGTTCGATGACCCATGTTTCGTTGATCCATACAGAATCCCACGGACACTTGATCAGTGTATCAGGGGGCTCCGTGAAAGTCCCAGAGACCGTGAATGTTGTGGTGAGTGTGTCAATCGTACAAAAGGCAGGCCTTTGGTAAGAAAGCTGAACTTCACAAATGCTGTCATTGGACGTATCGAAAATGACGGTGTCGCTTCCGCCAACAAAGGTGCCATTAATGATCCATGAGATGATTGAAATCGGCGCTCCACTGACGGTATAGAACGTATCCAAACCACCGGAACAGTTGAATTCTCGATGGCGAAGAATTTCATCTAATGGGTCGAATCCTCTATTGTGAAGCGCTATTGCCTCACACGAATCGAGTGCTCGTTCATAGACGTATATGTCATCCATCTTGCCATCATATGGATGAAGGTGGTTGGGCTGATTGAAGTTGTTGTGATTGATTCCAAAGTAGGTTTTGTAATCTACAAGGATTGGATCAAAAGGGTTGGTAGCGCTGTTGACCGAATTGGATGAAGGTTGGTTGCTCAACACTGCATCGTACTCGTCGCTATTGATGTAGACTTTATAAGTACGCGTTTGATGATTGGAGTTGTTCTCGCAACTGACCGCAATATGGTTCCAGCAACTCGTGTCAACCGTCACGCCAGGAACGGTATATACAAAAGCATTGCTCCATCCACCGCAATTGGCATGAGCGTGACCAAGTGCAATTACTACTTGGTTGTCCACCGTAAAACTGGCTGAATTCACATAGTAAGGCGGTTCGGCGTTTGTGTTGCCTGCTGTTCCTGAGAGTCCGATGAGTGCTTGATTCCAGCCTCGAGGTGAAATGGTGCACTGATTGCGCATCGAAAAGAGATCCTGCACTTCATACGAGTTTGGTTTCACCCATAGACTGACGGTATAATCGTCACCTAAATCGAAATTGTCATCGAGAATCACGTAATCATTTACGCCATCGAAATGGATACCGCCATTCATAGGGCTTGATGCCAAGAATGCGCCACCCGCAATGCTTCCATCATTGGCAGCCCCAGCGCTGTCAGAAGCGTCAACGGTGAAAGGGTAATAGCCAACCAATAAACTATCAAGTTGCCCATCGCACTGGGCGTGCAGGTTCCCTCCGCACAACCATGTTGCAATAAAAATCAAAACCGTATTCCTCATATCACAATCCAGCAGCGAACAAAGTACAAAAAATGCCTTCAAGCTCTATGAAGCTAGTTAGCGGCTTCCTTACCACAAGTGGTTCGTAGAGTCCGAAGACGTATTTCCTGCTGAAATGGTTGCTAACCAAAATGCTCGGATGCGCTCCTTGAACAGCTATTTCAAAGACCTGATTGAAGGAAAAGTCCTTCAACCACTGATCATCAAGCGGCTCAAATCCGGAGCATTGAATGCCCACATGGCGAGCATCGGCGGGCTGGGGGGCAGAACAAATTGCCGCGCTTGAGTAACGATCGAAGTATGGCCGAGGTGCTAGGGAGTAGGGAGTAGTTCGCTTCGCTCACTGAGCTCGGCTGGGGATCATTCGAAGAGACATAGCTTGAAGTTGAAGTTGAAGTTGAAGTTGCAATTGAAGTTGAAGTTGCAATTGTCCCCCCCTCCCCTTATCCATACTTCCCACCAGAAGCGATCCCGTTCCTCACATGCTCTAAATGATGGCGGCAATGCCAGGCATAGCTTCCGATGGTCTCGGCTAGGTTGAATTGTTTTCCGTGCTCCGGATGGACGTATTCTAATTGAAGCTGTTCATTGCTCAGGCCGCGCAATAGCCCCACCCATTTGTGGTGCAAGGCTTTTAGAAATGCCAAGGATGCAGTCAGGTCATCATCCTGTGAATCTACAAGCTCAGCCCATCGATCTTCGTAATACGGGCGGATCGTGGGAACGTCTTCCGTCATCGCTAGTTTAAAGCGCGTGATGCTGTTCAAGTGACTGTCGGCACAGTGGTGAACCACTTGCTTGACCCTCCAGCCATCCGGACGGTACCTCCAGTTCAGCGCCTCCACAGACGCGTCGTTGACGAGTGCTTCAAGTTGCAATGGGAAAGCCTCAATGTCCTTGATCCATTGATGGAGCAATGCTTGATCCGGATGCTTATTCGGAATGTACTTTCCGACGGGATATTGGAGGCTTTGTAAATCCATGGTGTTCCTTGTGTGAGTGTGGCACTAAAGTAAGCAGGATGTGTCGCTTCTCGATACAATCACGCCGTAGCGTGATCACTCAAAGGAACACACGGTTGCACTTACAATTGAAGTTGAAGTTGAAGTTGAAATTGCAGTTGAACTTGCTCTAGCATTCCCACTTCTCAATGCTCAAAACACCGCCTCGATTCTTGATTATAAAGGGAATATTTTCGAACGTGCACCTCGGCTCAATGGTAAAGGTGGCCTTGCCGCCTGCGTCAAAGTCTTCATTGGTGTTGATGTGCAAGATGCGTCTGTAGGTAGTTTTTTCGCGGAGCCAGTTGACAGGTGCGTTGCCCCCCCGTTCATTCGTTTCCACAGAGCGAGGCGTTTCTTCAATGGCATCGTCCAGTCTGATGTAAGGAAAGTCCGCGACATCTAGGGTAAACAAGCCTGTGAAGTCGTTATTGGACAATGGAGATGCAGCGTAGCTATCGTTGTGGAAATCGATGGTGGCCACGAGGTAGGACACATGAGCATCTGTCTGCTCTACGCGTAGTTCGAGTGCGTATAGATCGTCGGTTACCGTGAATGCGTTCGGCAAAGCGCAGACCTTTCCATTTCCAGCATTGCCGGTTCCGTCAACAAGAACAACGCCTGCCATGGGCACGTAGACCAAGGGTAAGAAGAGGAAACAAAGGGCTTTTGAAAGGAGCATATCGTATGTGTTTTAAATGAAATAAATGGAGTCCTTCTTTGAGGACGTTTCGAGGTTGAAAGTATGCTCATGCCCACATTCCTTGAGTTAACCGAATGTAAATGAATGTAAAATGAGTTTAATGCTTCGATTGCATGCGGTTTACCAAATAGCTTTGCACCATGCTTTTTCGAATCTTGCTCGTGTACATTACTGTGCTGCTGTTTAGCAGTTCATGCTTGGCCGATGGCGGCGAGCTGTCGCCGAGCGAGCAAAGCCACGTTGAAGTGTCCTTGCGCATGGTCGGACATCAAGTCTTGCTCAGTGCGGGAGATAGTACCTCCATCGTATTGCCAGTTGAGAAAGAAGGTGGCCGTTACCGCATTCGGTTTGGAGCGGCCTTTGGTTTTGATCCAGAACGGGCAAGCAATAAGATCGATAGCGTTATCCGAGCAACAAACATTGCATCCAACTACATCGTGGAGTTCGTGTCCTGTGATTCTCAGAAGGTGGTGCACAGCTATGAGATCGGCGAGGAGAACGATGTGATGGCCTGCAAGGGAAGAGCACAACCCGAGGCATGCTACGAGCTATGGATCACCCTGATCGATAAGGGCACTGATGATTCCGCCGCGTTGTTCCTGTCGGGTCCTACTGAGCCGAATCAAGAAAGTAATACCTCCATGCTCTGGATGATGTCGCTTGTTGCTGGTGCGACGGCGATTGCTGTATACCTCCTGATGCGCAACTCAAAATCGAAGGTCGACCCGAATGAAATCCGGATCGGTGCCTTTGTGTTCAACAAAAAGAAAATGGAGTTGTCGATCGATAACAATCGCATAGAATTGACGGGCAAAGAGTCAGATTTACTGCAACTCCTTTCTGAGTCGGCCAACGATACCGTGGAGCGAGAGCAAATTCTAAATGCTGTTTGGGGTGACGAGGGCGATTACGTAGGAAGAACCTTGGACGTTTTCATTTCCAAACTGAGAAAAAAGCTCGAGGCGGATGCCAATGTTCGGATCGTCAACATCCGAGGGATTGGGTACAAGTTGGTGTTGTCAGAGGGATAGCCTTACACTACAGAGAGCAATACCGTCATCGTTACTGGTCCTTCTTCGTGATCGCTCTTTCAACCATGCGTATGAAACCCTTCAGTGGAACCCGGTGAACGAAAGCTGCTGTTCGGACGCTGATGAAGCGCGTTAGGAATGTTCGAAATCTGTAGTTTCCGACTCGCTTTACTCCAAATAACTCCATGATTTCTGCGATGTCTCCGTGCTCTTTGAGGATGTCTGACACCATGGTGTTTGCTGTGATTTTCATGATCTTTTATCTTTAGTTGTTTATTTCCAGTAAAGCTATACCGTGGACTATAGTCAACGGTCAAGCGAAAAGTCAATTATTTTTATGCGAATTGGTGAAGTGTCAGAAAAGACGGGGGTTTCAAGAGATGCAATTCGTCTATATGAAAAATTGGGATTGCTGAATGAGGTTACCCGGCCGAATCCGTACAACAATTACAAAGAGTACGGCAAAGAGAGCGTAGCCCGGATCAACATGATCAAGGAAATGCAGCGCATTGGCTTGAAACTAAGAGAATGCAAAGGCGTGATGGATGCCTTGGTGAACGATGAATTGGATGCGGAGAGTAGAAAGCAATTCATTCGGGATAAAATTGATGAAGTACGACAGAGGATAGCCTCCTTGAATCAAATTCAGTCCTTTCTGCAGGAACACTTAGACAACGACTGCGCTTATAATAGTGATTCGATGATTGCGAGGCTGAAGGGTGAGTTTGGGGATTAGGCTTAGGGCTGAAGCTTTTTTTTGGTGAAGCGCCATGAGCCAGTGGCTAAGGGGTCGAGTGCAGAAAAATGGAACATAAGTGGGTGCTCTCTTCAACTGTCAGTGCGAAAGATCGCGCCATTGGCGTGATTGAATCGAGAACAGCCAGCAGTTGAACCAACGCGCTGGTTATTAAATTTTCACCGGAACAAACCACATCTCGATCTCTCCCTTAGCCTTTGCTTCAATTTTACCAGGCTCTTTTCAAGAGAATGGAGGGCCACCTTTCAACAATTCATAGCTTGTTAAGTTGATCTTCCTCTTTTGAAATCACCTTCATATTAGAAGCCTTTCCAATGATGTAAACACAATAGGGCACCACATAGCTTAGAAGCACAGAAACCCATCTGCCTGTATTCATCGTGTTCTCGTAAACGGCTTTACCGTGATTGATTGCAAATAAAATCGAGCCGACTATCAAGGCAACTTTGAGAGCTGATAAGACCCAATCTGACTTATATAAATATTTGATTTTCAACGTGGTTTAATTTATATGGCTTCGATGTATTTGTGAACCAGATGTATGCATGCAGACCCTTCTCCTACTGCCGCAGCCACACGATGATTAGAGCCATGGCGTATATCACCCACACTAAAAATTCCGGGCACGCTTGTTTCAAATAAAAATGGTTCACGTTTTAAGTTCCAATTAGCAGGGCGATTGTTAGATAATCGTGGCAAGTCTGATCCGGTTAAAATGAAGCCTTTGTCGTCCCGGGCCACCAAATCTGCTACAAAGTCTGACTGCGGAAAGGAGCCAATAAAAATAAACATCGCCGCAGAATCAAGTTCGCTGAGTTCCCCCGTTTTAATGTTCTTGTAGATAATTTTTCGCAATGAAGTCTCGCCTTCTACTTCGACTGTTTCAGAATTAGGAAGAACCGTAATGTTCGGTGTGGCTTCAATTCGTTCGATCAGATACGAAGACATCGTTTCCGCAAAGGAATTTCGTCTGATCATCATCGTAATTGATTTGGCATATCGACTAAAAAACAAAGCTCCTTGTCCTGCGGAGTTTGCTCCACCAATAATGCATACATCTTGACCCTTATACGTGGATGCTTCAGTCATAGCCGCACCATAGTATACGCCAACGCCATGTAGCTTGTCAATGCCCTTTACTTCTAGTTTACGAACCTTCATTCCAGTTGCTAAGACGACTGTGTATGCCGAAACCTGACGACCATCTTTAAATTTTACAATTTTATATGGTGCATTCTCCTCAATAGTTACGACTTCTTGTGCGGTAAGTAACTCAGCGCCAAACTTTTTGGCCTGAGCAACTGCGCGTTGGGCCAAGTCAGCTCCTGACAATCCTGCAGGAAATCCTAGGTAGTTTTCAATCCGTGAACTGGTTCCAGCTTGTCCACCCGGTGCACTTCGTTCCACAATCAAGGTCTTAAGCCCCTCCGAAGTTGCATAAACGGCGTTGGCTAAACCAGCAGGGCCACTTCCGATGACCACTACATCGTAGAATGGATTATCGGCTGTAGTTTTTAATCCCACCTTATCCGCAATTTCCTTATGCGTAGGCTGTATAATATGCGTGCCATCGGGAAAAAAGACGATAGGTAGCTTGGTGGTATCTTTTGTTAGGCTCTTCACCAGTTCCAGCATTGCTTCGTCCTGGTCAATATCCACCCATTTATAAGGAATTTGATTGCGGGACATGAACTCTTTGATTTCGTAGCAATTCGAAGACCATTGAGCACCGGCTAGCTGGATGCCTTCAAAAGGTATTTCCGCTCTGCTTCGCCATAAGCTCAACAAGTCATCCAGAACCGGATACAATTTTTGCTCGGGTGGATCCCATGGCTTCAGAAGATAGTGGTCAAGGCCAATGCTGTTGATACTGACGATCGCCGCTTCCGTATCTGAATAAGCGGTTAATAGCACCTTTGCGCTGTCGGGGTGCAGTATGGTCATTTTAGCCAAGAAATCTGTTCCTGTCATTCCAGGCATTCGTTGGTCTACTAAGAACAATGCGATTGGGGTGCCGCGCTTTTTAATGGTTTCTGCAGCTTCAAGACCATTGTCAGATCCGAGTGCTTTTACTATTCTAAACTCCTTTCTGTATTGGGATCTTAAGTCTCTTTCAACAGAAGCGAGCACTTCTGGATCGTCGTCGACACAAAGAATGATCGGCTTAGTCATGGTCTTTTATATTAACGGATAGCAGTGTCTCGAAAACTGTTTTACCCGGTTCTGAAGTTACTTTCATTTGTCCTTTGTGTTTTTCTACAATTATTCCGTAGCTAGTCGAGAGACCCAGTCCTGTGCCTTTTCCAATGGGTTTAGTGGTGAAAAATGGGTCAAAAATCTTAGGTATAACGTCTGCTGGAATACCCTTGCCGCTGTCTTCGATTTCAACACAAACCAAATCACCCTTCAGCAACGTCCTAATTTTAATTTCACCTTCTCCGTTCATGGCGTCAATGGCGTTGTCAAGGAGGTTAGTCCAAACTTGATTTAGTTCACTGCCATAGGCCATGATTTCAGGAATGCTTTTGTCATACTGTCGAATGATTTTGATTCCCACCTTCATTTTGTTTCTCAGAATGACGAGTGTATTGTCCAAGCTATCGTGTAAATTTATTTTGAGCACCTCGGCTTGACCTAGAAAGGAGTAGTTCTTGAGTGCTACAACAATCTCAGAAATTCGACTCGTACCTTCACTCACTTCTGTAAGCAATGAATAAACGGGAAAGATAGTAGCGAGCCAATTCAGGATGGCTTCAAAATTGTCTTTGTTGTATTGCGCCAAAAGATCGTCCAACTCATCAAGGGTGAAGTTTAGATCTACGAATTGCGGCGCCATGTCCAAATCGTTATCAAATCCTTTATCGTCCAGCCAATCTTCGATGTCCGCTTCCAAATCAGACCGCGTCATAGCATCCAGTTCATTCAAGGCCGAACTTCGATCTAGCGCACGTTCTTCAAATACATGAATCAAGGCTAGATCCTCGGCCGATAATTCTCGCTGGTTCAGCTCAATGTGCACTTTCTCCAATGCAGAGAGCTTTTCTTTGAGAATTTGAGAAGCTCTTTTTGTGGCAGCGGCTGGATTATTTAGTTCGTGTGCAACGCCAGCGGCTAAAGTTCCTAGCGTGGCCATTTTTTCCGCTTGTTGCAATGATTTTTCGGTTTTCTTTTGCTCCGAAATGTCTGCGCCATAAACAAAGGTGAAATTGGATTGAAAATCTTTGGTATGCGTGAACATGTAGATTTTTCCGTTCATTTCCACCTCGTGATATGAGATGTCGTTCATTGTGGTGATTTGATCCCACTTTTTTTGATTCATTCCTGGGCACAGTGATTTCCAATCGTCTCCTTTGATGTCTGACCCAAAAATTTCCTTGGCAGCTTTATTCGATAAAAGAATCTTTCCATCATCTTGCATTCTGAGCACCGGACCAGGATTCATGTCTGGGAACCTGGCCATATTGGAAAGAGACTCACGCTGTTCCTTGAGCTCTCGCTCGATCAATTTAATTTGTGTGACATCTGATCCAAAAACAAAGAAATTCTCACTGTCTTTAGGACATACATGGGTAAACAAATAACAACGTTCAGCGACATCGGCTTCAAAACCCATTTCGGCACCACCAGCACTAATTTCTTGCCAATTCTCTTCTTTTAATCCGGGGCACAAGTCAAGCCAACTTTGACCAATGAGACTTTTTTGATTGAAGATTTTTCGAGCTGCGGAATTCGCCAACAGAATCTCCGCGCGACTATTCAACCTGATCACAGGTCCAGGGTTCATTTCTGGGAACTTGGCTAGTTCTTCTATTTCTTTTTTAAGTGAGTCGTTCGTGTTTGGTTGCCCCATATTATCTCGTTCTGTTTCAATATTAGTATGATTCACTTGGAATCAACGTCTCTGGATATTGCTGAAGTGCCGACGCGGAATGGACACTAAACTACTAAAGATTGAGAAAGTAGGGGGCTCTCTTCTTTCGTTCCAAGCTGAAGCCGAGATGGGGTATTTGATTTCAAGATGCGGGCTGCAGATGGATTAGCTCAAGGAGCTTGTGAATAAAGTTAGGATAGTTGACATAATACATCTGCATCTCACTCTTACCCTTGGCTTCAATATTCCCTCTGAACTCGAATGCTAGCACTGGATTCCCCTTCAGCAAATAATAAGTATCCTGGCTAATATTCACTAGTCCAAACTCACCAGAATTCTCCATGCGGCTAGCAGTGTTTACGGTATCGCCCTACATGTCGTAATGGATTTTGTCACCAATAACGCTCGCTATTATGGATCGGTGTGAATACCAAGGCTCATCTCAAAGAGGGGAAGCCTCTCTTGATGTCAGTTCGAACGATCAAGCCTCCAGCATTAACTGTCAGTTTGAAGTTGAAGTTACAATGGCATTTGAGATCCTACCAAAGAACTGCCTTCCTCCATCTCATAAGTTCGCTTATCCTCGAGATTATAATTCCCCCGATGCAAATCACCAAAAACCCGCGCCAAATCCCCACATTTGCACCCCCAAATGAGTGAGGAGAAAACAACACGCGGTATTGCCATTTTAGGTTCCACGGGTAGCATCGGCACCCAAGCCTTGGATGTGATCGCGGCGCACCCAGAGAAGTTTACGGCCGAAGTGTTGACTGCCGGCCGGAATGCTGGCTTGCTCATCGAGCAAGCCAAGCTATACAAACCAAATTGCGTGGTCATCGGCGACGAAGACCAATACCAAGCTGTTAGCGACGCGCTATGGGACCTTGGCATCAAGGTTTACGCCGGCGCTGCGGCGCTGGAGCAGGTGGTGGAAATGGAGAACGTCGACATCGTACTCACTGCCCTTGTCGGATTTGCTGGTTTGCGTCCTACCATGAAAGCGATCGCTGCGGGGAAACACATTGCGCTGGCCAATAAGGAGACGCTTGTGGTTGCGGGTGAACTAGTGACCAAGGCGGCCCGAGAGGCTGGGGTCAACATCTACCCGGTAGATTCAGAACACAGCGCCATTTTCCAATGCCTCGTAGGTGAATTCCATAACCCCATTGAGAAGATTTACCTCACGGCTTCCGGAGGGCCGTTCCGCGGAAAGAAGCGCGAGGAGCTCGCTCAGGTCACTAAGGCACAAGCCCTCAAGCATCCCAACTGGGAGATGGGCGCTAAGATTACCATTGATTCGGCCACGCTGATGAACAAAGGCCTCGAAGTCATTGAAGCCAAGTGGTTGTTTTCGCTAAAGCCCGAGCAGATTGACGTAATCGTGCATCCACAAAGCATCATCCACAGCATCGTGCAATTCGAAGACGGCAGCATGAAGGCCCAAATGGGATTGCCCGATATGAAGCTTCCTATCCAATACGCCTTAGGTTACCCAGACCGTTTATCCAGCGATTTTCCGCGCTTTAACTTCATGGACTATCCATCCCTCACTTTTGAGCAGCCAGATAGAGATACCTTTGGTAACCTTGCACTTGCGTTCGAAGCAATGCAAAAGGGGGGGAGCCTTCCTTGTGTGCTGAATGCAGCCAACGAAATTGCCGTTGCGGCGTTCCTAGAAGACAAGATCGGATTCCTAGACATCCAACGGGTGATCGAAGAGACGATGAAGGGAGTGGAGCACGTGGCGCATCCGACTTTAGAACAATACATAGAGATCGACGAGAAGGCAAGGGCCTTTACGCGACAATTGATACACTGATATGGACGTATTTCTGATCAAAGCAGCTCAACTTATTTTGAGCCTCTCCATTCTGATCGTCTTGCACGAGCTGGGACATTTCATTCCCGCAAAGCTCTTCAAGACAAGAGTGGAGAAATTCTACCTCTTCTTCGATCCATGGTTCTCACTCTTCAAGGTGAAGAAAGGGGATACCGAATATGGCATCGGCTGGCTACCACTCGGGGGTTATGTCAAGATTTCCGGCATGATCGATGAGTCGATGGACAAGGAACAAATGGCCGAAGAACCTAAGTCGTGGGAATTCAGAAGCAAGCCCGCTTGGCAACGCCTCATCATTATGGTGGGCGGCGTTACCGTAAACCTGGTCCTCGGATTCTTGATCTACAGCATGATACTTTTCACTTATGGAAAAGAGCACCTTCCCCTGCAAAATTTGACCTACGGTGTATACGTAGATTCCACGCTCAACCAATACGGTTTCCAAGACGGCGATAAGATCACTGACATCCTCGACGGGGACGTCAAGTACTACGAGCAGCTCGGCAAAGAAGTCCTCATCAATGGAGCGCGCAAGATTGAGATCGAACGCGAAGGACAACGCCAGGTCATTGAACTCCCCGAAGACGTAGACCAAATGCTTTTGGCCAACGAAGTAAGGTCGCTCTTTTCGGTGCGCTATCCCTTCGTCATTGACAGCGTCATCCCGGGCAATGCAGCCTTCGACGCTGGCTTTAAGAAAGGAGACCGTGTTGTGAAAATTCAAGATGAATCCGTCTTCGGCATCTTGGAAGGCGTAAAAGCCATCCGCTCTCGCAAGGGTCAGGAAGTAAGCGTAGTCGTAATGCGCGACGAGCAAGAAGTCGAACTCAACGTAGCCATTTCCGACGGAGGAAAAATTGGCATTGCCATGGCGCCAGCAACGGAATTCATCGAGACGGAGACCTACAAGTACGGCTTCTGGCAAGCCATTCCAGCAGGAGTAAACGAAACATTCAGCATCCTAGGAAGCTACATCACCAGCATGAAGCTGGTCTTCACCAAAGAAGGAGCTTCCCAAATAGGAGGCTTTGGTGCCATCGGAGGCCTTTTCCCAGCCACATGGGATTGGCATACCTTCTGGAGCATGACCGCCTTCCTATCGTTGATCCTGGCCTTCATGAACATCCTACCCATCCCGGCCTTGGACGGAGGACACGTGATGTTCCTGCTCTACGAAATCATAACCGGTCGCAAGCCAGGGGATAAGTTCCTCGAGTACGCGCAGACCGTAGGGATGATTTTGCTGTTAGGATTGCTTCTGTTTGCGAATGGAAACGATATCCTTCGGGCTTTTCGATAGTTTTTAGGGAGGAGCTAGGGAGATTCCTTCTATGGTGTCAGTTCGAGTGTCACGCCGCAGGCGTGACGTATCGAGAACACACCCAAAGTTGAAGTTGAAGTTGAGATTGAAATTGAAGTTGAAGTTGTAGTTGCAGTTGAAATTCAGGTTGCGAGCAACCTGAATCCCTAAATCTCCACTAACCACGCCACTGCAGCGCGCTCGCTGTTGAAGGTCTTGAACTTCGTGTTCTTGTCCATGTTCAGCCGCTCGTAGAGCTTGGACAACGTCAATGAGAGTGAATTTTTGGTGAATACCGCAGCCCTTACAGAATCAAACCGTGCAGTGCCTTTTTTCATCTCTTTGGAGAAGAAGAGAAGGTCTTTCATTTTCAATGAACTTCCCACACCTTCGGCGTGGTGCAATACGATCAACTTTTCCGGCAGCCGATCATCGAGGCGAATGTGATCGATGAAACGATGAATATCCGCAACTTCGACAAGACCACTGTACGTCATCTTTAGGATTCCGGTCTCTTCATCGTAATGGATGTTGACCATGGTTTGTCGATTAATAGATTATTCAGTGAAGTAAGCGCATTGAGCCTTGACAAATGTTCTTACGATCCTTACCTAGAACGTAATAAGATGAAAAGGGTTCGCTGCAAAGACAAGGTTATGGATTTATTCAACACGATTCAAGCCTTAATTGCCCAACGGTTAGAAAGCAAAACAGACGCTTGAGGCGCCTGTTTGCAATGGTTGATAGCATGTATGTGAGGTACAGTCCTCTAGAATTGAATCTTATAAGCGAGTACGGGAAGGATGCCAACCTGATAGCTTGATTCTATTTGGTCTGTATATGGGTTGTAGTAGTCGTACCAAGGATTCTCGCGGTTGATGCAATTCTGTACGTCCAGCTTGATGAGGTGTGAAGCCTTCTTTCCATTGATGCGGTATGTCAATTGCACGTCGGGACGGATGTACGCAGCCAATCGTCCTTCGTACCCACGGGTGTTGTCTCGGATGGTGTAACCTGCATCTCTGGAAGCGGCTAATAAGATCGGAGTCGTTCGTCTGCCGCCAGCCCAGACGCCTTTTGCGCTGATTCCGAAGACATGCTTAGGACTGCCCATGTTCCATTCCTTACCGAATTGCAAGTTGTGGATGTAGTTGTTGTTGTGTGCCGTGTTGCGCTCTACACCGTCGCCTCCAACGTAGGTGGAGTTGAAGAGGGAAGAAGTCAACATGAAGAAGAACTGATCTTGGAAGTAACGCTCAACCGTGAGCTCGATCCCGTAGTTGCTGCCGGTTCCTTTGTTTACCATGGGCACATTGCTGTAGCCACCGTAAGAATTCAGTGCAGAAACATAAGAACTGTCGTTCTCTTCGATTGGTACACCGCCTAATTGTTGGTAGTATGCCTCCACCTTGGCGTGGATGTTTGGCGTAAGCTGACGCTCATAGCCCAATACATAGTGCGCGCTCTGGAGCATCTTCAGGTTTTCGTTCGGACGGTATTCTTCTCCGTTTGGATCCATACCAGTCGCGTAGTATACACTCATGTCCCATGACTTGGTGTGGGTACCGAAGCCAGCAGTCAACGCAGATCCATCATTGAGTTGGAGGCGTGCACCGAAACGTGGGTCTACACGATGCTCATCGGTGATGACGAAGTGTGTATAGTGCAAACCAGAGTTGAACGTCAATCGTGAAGAAGCACGATACTGCCACTGTGAATAAGCTTGCCAGCGATCACCGTCACCTTTTGCGTCGAGAAGGGTTTCCTTGCCGTCGCCACTGAAGTTCGAGAATTCATCATAGTCAAACAAGATGTGGTTATAGATGAGCCCTGTCTTCAAGGTGTGCTTTGCATTGAATTTGTGCTTTACGCTGGTATTGATGCGCAAGGCCATGTCTTTATTTGTGGTTCCGAAGCTCTGGCGTATTTGATTACCGGTTACTGTATCGCTTTGGAATTGGCTGTACAAACGCTTGGTTCCCATTACAGCGCCGACCGTCTTGATCAGTGTCTTGTCTCCAATGAGGTAGGAATGGGTCAGTCCGGTTACGCCCATGTCGGTTTGGACGTATTCATCAAAATCGTAGTCAGCGGTGCGCCATTGATCGTCTACATTGCCCGATCCGCCCAGGCCAAAGAGACTGAAGGTGCCGAACTTTTTGGAGGGCAGGTAAATGTTATAGCTCAAATCTTGAAACTGAGGGATGATGTCTCCCACGATGTCCAATCCAATGAAGCTGAAGGCGGCGAGGGTAGAGTAGCGGTAGTTTACCAAATAAGATCCCGCATATCCTTTCTTGAAAGGGCCTTCCACGGAAAGATCCGTTCCTAGGATACCAACGCCCAGACTGTACTCGCGTTTTTCATTGTTTCCTTTTCGGAGGTTGATATCAAAGACGCCTGAAAAGCCATTGCCATACTCTGCGGGGAAGGCGCCAGTATAGAATTCGGATGTTCCCATCATGTTAGAGTTTAACATGCTGATCGGTCCGCCGCTGGTTCCTTGCTCACTAAAATGGTTCGGGTTAGGAATTTCAATGCCTTCCATTTTCCAAAGCATTCCACGAGAAGAGTTGCCACGGATTACGAGGTCGTTGTCTCCGTCGACTACACCTACTCCTGCATAACTAGAGGCCATACGGGCAGGATCATCAATGGCACCTGCATAACGCTTGGTCTCTTCTACTGTAAAGGTGCGTGCACTAACGGTGGCCATTTGGTTGAGGTGCTCGCCGCGCTCAGTCGTGCCTTCAACGACCACTTCTCTCAGGGTCTCGATGGACTCGATGAGTTGGATCTCCAGGACCATTTCCTTTCCGGAATTGACGAGTACGTTGGGCATTTCTCGCTGCTCGTATCCGAGGTAAGAGATGCGAAGGGTTTGGCGTCCTACGGGCACATTGTCCATTCGGAAGTTGCCGTCTAGGTCTGTGCTTGCGCCTATGAAGGGCTGGCTGCCGATGACGACCACGTTAGCGCCGATCAGGGGAGCGTTGCTCTGCTCATCGATCACCTTTCCACGAATGGTCTGGGTAGGCGATTGAGCAAAGAGTGATTGCGTAAAGCAAAGAAGGATCGAAAGGAAGAATAGGGAGGTTTTCATGAGTTCTTGTTTTATAGTAGTGTTTGACCGTTGTATTTTTTTGTGTCTTACCCTAGAATGACAACTCTGATTTTAATTACCCCTATGCGGGATGAAAAAAAGATCAGAAGGTTACTCCGAGCTGTCCGCCGACCCAGAAATTGCGGGTCAAGGCCAGCCCTTCGTCTGAAAGGATGGAGTAGGGAGGTGTTTTAGAATGAAAGGGATCACCGTAGAAGTCTGACTTGCTGCTGGTGTGAAAATTCAAAGAAGGACCTGCGCTGATTCCGAAGCCATTTCCTTTAGGATGGAACTCATAGCGAGCAGTGATCCGAACAAGGTTGTTTAGCGCGCTTGTCCAAAACTCGCCTTCATTGATGTGGTAGACCACCGCTTCCATGCGGATGTCAGACACATCACGGTTGAGCAAGGTAGTCCCCAGTCCGTAGCCAAAGGCCCATCCCGGCTGATCGCCCATTGGTTTCAAGGATGCTGCAAAGACGTTGTACAACTTTGCCACACCTGTATGGAGTTGTACTTCGCCCCACTGCAATTCGTTCGCTTGCAGGAGCAATTGCCGATGTCCGTTCTTTACGAGGCTTAGAAATCCGATGGGCACTCCAGCGCTGAATGAATCGGCTACGTTGATGAAGCCGATTTGCACTCCGTGTACGTTGCGGGCGATATTCAGAAAGCCACTGGCTTGGATTCCATCGATGTCGTAGGCCTGGTTCAAGAACCCGGCGGCTTGTCCGCCGGTGACGCTTCCGCGTGCTGAGTTCATGAATCCAGCAACTTGTGTGACGTCAGATCCTGCTCCGGCAAAGTTGGCGAATCCTGCTACCTGCACGCCTTCTGCGCTGTCGGTGACGAGGTTTCCGAACCCGGCCACCTGAGCACCCGTGAAGGTGCCCATGGCCTGGTTCGAGAATCCTGCGATCTGCACGAGCTGTCCACCTTTTGCAGCATGATTGGTGAAGCCACTGACCATGAATCCATCTGAAGATCCTCCGACCAGGTTGGCAAATCCAGCTGTCTGGATTCCTTGCATGTTACCGGCAACGAGGTTGGCGAAGCCTGCGCATTGGATGCCTTCCATGTCGTGCTGGAGCACATTTGCTACTCCACCGACTTCGATTCCTTGCAGTCCTCCGTTGTAGCCTGCAATGATGTTCAGGCTGATGTTGTTGACGGAGGTGGTACTCAGGTATCCGTTGGTTCCGAACGGCGTGATGAACGTGACTTGAAATGGTCGTACACTATCTGCCGCTGTAGCGTTGGCACTGTCCGGTTCGTTGGCGATCGACTGGAAAACTATGGACATAAGTATCCCAGTCAAGATGATCTTCCTTGTTTTCATGGTGGTGTTTGTAAGGGGTGATTACTTAGCCTGGATGCTACCAGAACCGGATGTGTTCACAGTGACGCGAGGTGATCCTAGGTAGTATACATTGCCGCTTCCAGAGATGCCCACGTCGAGTGCGTCGGATGCGTTGATCTCACAGTTTCCGCTTCCAGAGATGTCCACATAGCCATTGATCGCGTCCACATCGTATGCGTGCACATTGCCGCTGCCATTGATGTCGATGTCGATGTCATTGGTCTGACCTTCCACGTCCATGTCGCCACTTCCGTTGATGTCGAGTAAAAGTTCCTTAGATTTCACTGAAGCATCCACGCTTCCTGAGCCGTTGATGCTGAAGGAAAGGGCGTCGGCTACGATGGTGTTTTCGGTAATCACGTCTCCAGAGCCGTTGAGGCGAACATCCTCCAGGTCTTTGACGGTGAGGTACACTTCAAAGGTCTTCAGCTTGCGGATGCATTGGTTGTCGGTGATTTTAAGCGTGTTGCTCTTTACATCCGTTTCAATCCGGTCCATGATGTTTTCACTTGTCTTAATGGTGAGTGTTGCGTTCTTGATCGTGGTGTCTTGCTTTATGTAAAGCTTACCGGGCATGTTGAAGTCTACGTCTTCAAATTCGGTCAAGGTGCGTGTCTCTTCGATGATGTTCCCGTTAGCTCGGATGCAATAAGGGAATTTGTCTTTGTTACAAGAGATAAGAGAGAGTCCTGCGAAAGCTGTAGCGATGATGAGATTAGTTTTCATGTGTTCTAGTGTTTAATGTGTTATTGTTTTTGTCTTACACTAGAATGACAACCATGAAATAAAATACCCCTATGCGGGATGAAAAAAAAATTAGAACCGAAGTCCCAAGCGGCCTCCGAGCCATGCCCGACCGTCAAATACACCCTCCATCGGCTTGAAAATAGGGGGCTGACTTGGGATGTCAACCAGTACAGCTCCGTTGTCCGTATCTGTATTTTGGAGCAGGCCATTTCTGAAGAGAAGGTTGAAGGATGGTCCAAATACCAACGTGGGTCGTTTTTTACCCAATCGGATGGAAATGCTCGGGTCGAACTTGAGGTTGAGGTTTAATACATGCTTCGGTTTGGCCAAATGGTCGAGTTGTCGCACAAGGAACTCTAGGTGCAGGTGCATACGATTTTCGGGATCTCCTATGTCTGTACCAAAGCCGTAGCCATAACTGAAAATCGAAAGACCCGTGTACGAGCCAAATCCAACCTGCAGGATGTTGTAAAAGAATTTACTACCGGTATGGTAAGAAACGTTGACCATACTGACCTCGTCTGCAAAAAGATCGATTGAGTTAACGCCCTTGCGCGAGAATGAGAGGAAGCCGAATGAGCGGGCAGCTGAATCTGAAAAGTTTATAAAGCCCAATTGCAATTTATCTACGGTTCGGCCGATATTGATCAAGCCCGAGACCTGACGGTTTACATCACGACTGATATTTATGGCTCCAGCATATTGGTCCCCTTTTACGTCGCGCGCATAGTTCCCGAAGCCAGCCAATTGGACTCCAGACAGCTCTCCACCTGATAGATTTCCAAAACCTGCGATTTGAACCCCTTCCACATCGTTCATGGCGGTGTTGGAAAATCCAGCGAGCTGCGTTCCGGTGACGCTGTCATTGGCGTGGTTGAACAGGCCTGCAGCTTGAAACCCTGTAACCGTTCCAGCGAGGTTGAAGACCCCGGCGATTTGGGCAAATTTCACATTCTGTTGCGTGATGTTAAACACGCCGGATGCTTGCAGGCCGGACATGCTTTCGGTTGCAATGTTGAAGACGCCACCTATCTGAGCTCCTGTGATGCTTCCGTTGAGAATATTGAACACGCCCCCAGCTTGACAGCCAATGATGGTATCGAGTACGATGTTGTAGATCCCGCCCGCTTGAAGTCCTTTAACGGACCCACGTACGTTGTTAAAGATGCCAGCTGCTTGTATACCTCGTACCTCACCTCCTACAATGTTTCCAATGCCTGCTCCTTGAATGCCCGTTACGTTTTGGCGGATGATGTTCACGCCAACGCCGGCCTCTAGGCCTCTGACCCCTGCGTTATAGCCTCCGAGAAGGTTGACCGAAAACAGGTTGTTGCTCATACCACTAGTGAGCTTGTTCGTTCCCATGCTAGGTGTCAACGAGAACTGTACCGGAATATCCTCTAAAAACTCAAGGTTCATGGCACGCTGGGCCTGCACGTCGGGAACGAGGAGTTTTACCATGGGCAATTGCTCAACTTCGCGTACGCGTTGAGGTAATTCTGCGTGCATGGTTGGAATGGTGGGAGGGGCCACGGAATGGGGCATGAGCTGAATGTCTTGTCGCACCTCTTGAATGGCTGGACTCACCACAATAATGGTATCAAAGAACGACTGACGACTGTAGCTGAGGCCAAATTGCTCCTCGTCGGTCACGAGTTGGATGCGATAGTAACCCGCGGCATCACTAAGGGCAGAATACTTGTTCTCTACGGCGTAGACAGTCGCATTTTGAACCACTTGTCCCGTAGTCGAATTGCGGATGTAACCTTCGATGATGTATTCCTGCTTCTTGCTTTTTTGCTCCTGAAGGTTTCGCTTTTCAATGAGGATGACATGCCGCCCGCGTTCTTTGATCTGGTACCGGTCAGCGGTGGCCTTTTTGACGGCCTCACGGAGTTTTACGTCATCCAATTGCAGGTCTACGAATTCCGCAGCATCAAAATTGCGCGCGTTGTAGCTGAAGGAGCAGGACACTTGTGCCTCTAAGCGATCCAAGGCCTCGTCAATGGAGCATTGCGTGCAAAAAAGGCTAACGCGTTCTTCTAAGCATTGCCCAAAGGTGAGGAGTGAGGGGAGCCAAATCGCGGTGATGAAGACGATCCGTTTCATGGCATTTAGCAGCCTTCACCCGAGAGGGTGTAGTCGCCATCGATTTCGGTTAATTCTAGTCGGAGCGTGGTAGAAATGATGTCTAGGATGGATTCGATGGTCTCGTCTTTAAACGTAGCGGTGAGTTCACACCCAGCAATGTTTTCGGATCCTAACGCTATTTGAACACCATAGGCGTCTTCTAATGTTTTGATCACCTGCTCCAATTCCGTCTTCTTGAAGCGAATGGTACGGTCTTTCCAAAAGAAGGCATCTGGCTCTAAATGCTCTGTGAACTCAATCGTTTGGGTTTTGGTCGAGAGCTTGACCGCTTCGCCAGCCTCAACCCGCTGGTTGAGGTTTGTTTTTGAGTCGCTTACCTCCACGATGCCTTCCTGCACCTCTACGAGGATTCCTTCTTCAACCATGCGGGTGTCGACCTCGAAGGCCGTTCCAACAACGCGCACATCGCCGTGAGAGGTGTGCACAATAAAGGGGTGCTCTTTGTCGGCAGAAATTTCAAAAAAACCAACACCATCCAGCCAAACCTCGCGCTGATCGCTTTCGAATCTATCGGGGTAGTGGATGCTGGATCCTTCTTGAAGCGAAACGTGTGAACCATCACTCAGGTCGAGGCTCGCCATTGCCCCCCCGCTTTCGAGGGTCATCATCTCGATGCTGTTCTGGGTCAACCAGAGCACAGATGGAATGGCAACCGCCAACACTACAGCAGCGGCAACGGCCAAGAGCCAAGAGCGATTGGCTCGGCTTGGACGGTCGATGGAAAGGACCTCTGCACCTATAGAAGAAGAAACCTTCTCCCAGCCTGCCTCTGCGTCCACTTCGATGACAGCATCTCCGGCGGCGTCCCAAAGTGAGCGCATGGCATGCACTTCCTTTTGGAAGTCAGCGTCCGCCTCCATGCGTTTTTCGAGGTCTTGAACCTCAGACGCAGCAGCTTCTCCGGCCAAATATTTGGCGATGAGGTCGAAGTCGATATGGTCGTTTTGCGTAGACATTTCCTATTGAATGACAACTGAGGCAGTCTTTACCCCTATGGTCAACCATAAAATTGTTTTAATGACCCGCATCGTGGCCCTCACTTCTTCGTGCAATGACGTACGCATGATCCGCAAAGCCTTGCCCATCTGATTCTCAACGGTCTTTACGCTCAATTCCAATTCTTCTGCGATCTCGTGGTATTTTTTTCCTTGAATGCGACTCATCAAGAAGATTTTGCGGCATTGGCTAGGCAAGCCCTTCACCGTTTCTGTCACTTTCTGTCGAAATTCCTCTTGTTCTAAGGCATCTTCTACGTGTGCCTCTTCACCTGTGTGCATTTCGTGCGCGGCATGGTCTAACTTTACTTTTTCGTGCTTGATCTGGTTGAGGCAGCCGTTGTGCACGCTGCGCATGAGGTAGCTCATTTCATTGCCCTGCACTTCGATCTGATCACGTTTCTCCCACAGAGAGACAAAGACCTGCTGCACGGCATCCTCTGCTTTGTCCTGATCGCGCAACATACGTGTAGCGTAAATTACCAAGCCTTTGTAGTGGCTTCGGAAGGCGCGTTCAAATTCAGATCTGGAGTCGATGAAGGACAAGGTGGTCTAGGTTGGTGTACAAATGTAAAAGACTGACACAATGGGGGGAATGTCAAGTTTAATTTCAACCCAACTGCAACTTCAATTTTAGGCTTGGCTTTTGGGTAAAAAAAAAGACGTCCTGAGACGTCTTTCCTTGTGTTTATGACTTGCTATTACATCAACTCAACGATCATGGCGCTTGCGCCGCCACCTCCGTTGCAGATGCCTGCACCACCGATTTTCCCTCCGTGTTGACGGAGTACGTTGATCAGTGTTACAATGATGCGGCTACCAGAGTTTCCCAGTGGGTGACCCATGGATACGGCTCCGCCGTGTACGTCTACTTTCTCAGGATCTAGACCGAGGATCTTCATGTTGGCCAAGCTGACCACAGAGAACGCTTCGTTCAATTCCCAGAAGTCTACATCACTTACCTCGAGCCCGGCACGCTTTAGCGCTATAGGAACTGCCTTAGAAGGAGCGGTTGTGAACCACTCACTACTCTGCGCTGCGTCTCCAAAGGAGCGGATCTTTGCAATTGGTTTGAGTCCAAGTTCGGCTGCCTTTTCAGCGCTCATGATCACGAGCGCAGAAGCGCCGTCGTTGATCGTAGAAGCGTTGGCCGCAGTGATGGTACCTTCCTTTTCAAATACGGTACGTAATTGTGGGATCTTCTCGAACTTCACATTCTTGTATTCCTCGTCTTCCGCAAAGATGATGGGATCGCCTTTACGTTGCGGAATCTCCACGGGTACGATCTCGTCATTGAACCATCCATTCTCCCACGCTTTCGCAGAACGCTTGTAGGAATCAATGGCAAATTTGTCTTGGTCCTCACGGGAGAAGTTGTGCTCCTTCGCGCAGAGCTCGGCACAGTTTCCCATCAACTGATTTGTGTACACGTCCATCAAGCCGTCGTTGATAATGCCGTCTACCATTTTCCCGTTGCCGTACTTATGTCCGTTGCGCATGCTTACGTAATGCGGAGTTTGCGACATATTTTCCATACCGCCTGCTACTACGATGTCGTTCATGCCCGCCATGATCGATTGGGCCCCCAACATGATTGCCTTCATGCCTGAAGCGCATACTTTATTGATCGTTGTACAAGGAACTTCAACGCTCAGTCCGGCGCCCATGGCGGCCTGACGAGCAGGAGCTTGACCCACCCCCGCCTGAAGTACGTTGCCCATGAATACCTCTTGAACGCTAGCAGGATCAATGCCCGCACGTGATACTGCACCCTTGATGGCTATAGCCCCAAGTTGTGTCGCAGGAACACCGGATAGGCTTCCCATGAAACTTCCCATTGGAGTGCGCACAGCGCTTACGATTACTACCTCTTTCATCTTCTTCTATGTTGTGGTTTGTGATAGGTTCATTTGTGGCTGCAAATGTAGGGAATAGGTCTAGGGTAATGGCTATCAGCCGTCAGCTATCAGCTGTCACAATGGAGGAGTAGAGGTTAGCAAAACTTCTTTGATTGTCAGTTCGAGTGATCATGCCCAAGCCGCAATCGTATCGACATCAAGTTGAAATTGAAGTTGCAGTTGAAACGGTAGTTAAAACAACACCCTCCCCAACCCCTTCGATGAAACGACAGAATCTTACATTCGTTTCCTGTGAAATACTCTTGGAAAGACCGCATACGAAATTACGCTCTGGTTCAGCGCTCATTGGCGTACCTGCTGACGTTGTTTGTGGTGTTTCTCTTCTTTCCGAAAGAAGATCTGTTCAAGTTTGAATACCAACTCAACCGTCCGTGGAAGCACGAAAAGTTGATCGCGCCATTTGATTTGGGCATTCGGAAAACCGACGAGCAAATCACCGAGGAACAAGCTGATCTAGCCAAGGCGCAGCCACCGGTATTTTCCATTTCCCTTACTTCAGAGCAGTCGATCCTAACACACATGGACGATGCTTGGGAGGTGAGCACCGACAGCGCATTGACGTGTGATTCGCTTCGTGCTGGAAGTATGCAGTTTGTGGCTGATGTCTTGAAACGGGGTGTAATACAGCAGGGACCTACCACCAAGGACCTTACACCACACGACGCGATCATGATCGATCGGGGTGGAACGGTGCAGCAAATGGACTACGGAGATGCCTTCTTGCTTTCTGAAGTCATGGACTCGATGCAGGTGTTGATCGACTCATTGTCCGAAGGGCCCTGCAAGACCGCATTTGCCAATATCATTCGAAGCAACATCGCATCGAATGCCATTTACAACGATAGCCTGACCCAGAAGCTGATCAAAGGCAGCTACGAAGGAATCCTGACCATCGAAGGAAAGATCAATCGGGGACAGGAAATCATCGATCGAGGGGAAATCATCAATGACCAACGCTACAAAGCCTTGGAAAGTCTCAAAAAAGAATACGCTGAACGCACGATTTCAAAAACCGGTTTTCGTTGGTCGCTGGTAGGGGAGATGGCCATTGTAGCCTTGCTCCTTGGATTATTGGTACTGTTCATCTACCTCAACCAAGAGAAACTGTTCAACGATCCGCGTCCGATCACCTTGGCCTTGTCACTGGTGGCAATTGCCTTTGCGGTGACTTCGCTTGCTCAGACGAGCAATGCCGCGAGCGTCTACATCATTCCCATCGGTATAGCGCCCTTGCTTTTACGGATGTTTTTTGATTTCCGTGTTTCCCTGTTCAGCTTCATCATTTTGGTGCTGATGGTGGCCCTATTCGCTTCGAACCCCTTGGAGTTCATCTTGGTACAACTCAGTGCGATCTCCTTTGCCACGCTTTACCAATCTTCCTCCACCAAGCGTTCACGCATGCTCGGTACGGCAGCCTTGGTCTTCATGGGCTATTCGGTCATCTACATGGCGATCAGTCTTGCCCAAAACGGTTCCCTCAGCGGAATTCAGACCGAGAACTTTGGGTGGTTTGCCATCAATGGTTTGTTGTGTACCATGGTTTTTCCATTGATTTATGTGGTGGAAAAGGTCTTCGGCTTCATTTCCGAGACGACCCTACTCGAATTATCAGACAGCAATCAACCGCTCTTGAAAGAGCTAGCCGTAAAGGCTCCGGGTACGTTCCAGCACTCCATGCAAGTCGCAAACTTGGCAGAGAAGGTAGCGTCCAAGATTGGTGGCAACGCAGTGCTGCTCCGCACGGCGGCGATGTACCATGACATTGGCAAGATGAACGAACCGCAATTCTTCATCGAGAATCAATTGCCCGATAACAATCCGCACGACGACCTAGAACCGGAGGAGAGTGCTTCGATCATCATTGGTCACGTGACGCTAGGGATAGAAAAGGCACGAGAGCACGACCTCCCGATAGACGTTATCCAATTCATTCGTACGCACCACGGCACAAGTACAGTACGTTTCTTCTTGAAGAAAGCGCTCGATAAAGATCCAGAAATCGATCCACTGCGTTTCACTTATCCAGGCCCGCGACCCAACACAAAGGAACAGGCCATCCTCATGATGGCGGATTCGGTCGAAGCCGCTTCTAGAAGCTTGAAACAATACGATAGGGAGACCTTGGATGGATTGGTAGACCGCATCGTCGACTACCAGCGTTCGGAAGGGCAATTTGAAGAAGCACCGATTACTTTCCGCGACATTACGGAAGCCAAGGCTGTGCTCAAAGCAGCGTTGAAAGGCATCTTTCATCAACGCATCAGCTACGACTAGAGTAGGCAGTCGGCGGTGCGCAGTGTGATTGCTCTTGCGCGCTGCGAACTGCGCCAGCGATAGCAGCGGCATCCTCTAAGGAGCGACGCGACGCAGAGATAGAGCGAATAGCGCGGTCCCTCGCCATGGCGAGGGAGGCGCCCAGATCACGTTCTCTATAAGAAAAATGGAACTACAAGCATCGAGTGTTGTCCTTTCGCACCATATACCACTGCCGACTGCGCACTCCTTCAACTGCCTACTACCTAGGAAGAAGGCCCCGAACTTCGATCGAAACCGAAGCCGGGGCCATATGTCCCAGATCTGTAAGCCGGATTCTGTATCCTCCGTCAGAAACGAAGGGCTCCTGCCATTTATCTACGCGACCTACCCTCCTGGGCTTCGTCAGACGAATCGGACGAGCAGCCCTCAAACCCAGGTTTACATGGTCTTGCAGCCCGCAAGGTTTACCCAATGTGCCGTTACCGACACAGCGCGTGAGCTCTTACCTCACGTTTTCACACTTACCTGCTCTCACCGAAGTGAGAACATAGGCGTATTGTTCTCTGTGGCACTTTCTGATGACCATCGCTTTCGCTTAAGCCACCCCCGCTTTCACAGGGTGCGGTGCTCTGAGCTGTCCGGACTTTCCTCCATCCCGCCGAAGCGAGACAGCGACAGAACGATCTGGAGTGCAAAGGTACTGCTAATCAGCGGTGAATGATGACTTCCGTAGCCCCATAACCATAGGTGCGGTAAGGTGCATCGTGGTACTCAATGTGCGTGAGTTGGTCGAGGTATTTGTGGATCTCATGTTTCAATACGCCTTCACCCACACCGTGTATCAACACGATTTTCCCGAAGCGCTTGTCCATGGCTTCACGCACGAAACTCCGGCATCGGCCCATTTGGTATTGGAGGATCTCTCCATTGCTCATGTTGGCGTAATGGTCGAGCAGTTCATGGATGTGCAGGTCGAGTTCGTATACCGCTTGTGACACGGGTTCCAACTCTCTGAGTTTGTCGCGACCATGCACCCGGTGGAGCTTGTCTTTTGCAGAGAGCTCGACGTGATCCTCCAGGTCCGCGATCAGGTCGTCGTGCTCCACCTTTACCAGTTGGTTCGTCGTAAAGGGCAATTCCATGCCATCGATCTCTACCATGGCCTCGTTTCCTGACAAAGAGCAAACAATGCCCTGGCCTTGGTCGTCGATCAAGCGTACGGTATCTCCAACCTTTAATTCCATTGCTGCCGAAATTACGAAAGCGAAAGCGCTTCCAATCAAAGAACAACCATTCTAGCGCTATTTTCGTTTACTGAGTAGATGCATCGCTTTGCAAAGGCATATGAGATCTTGGAGCTGACGCCCGACGCTTCCATGGAACAGGTGAAGAAGGCCTACCGTCGATTGGCGTTGCGCTATCATCCTGATCTGAATTCTGCCGCAGACGCCCATGACCAATTCTTGCACGTGCAAAAGGCCTACGAGATCATCCTCACAGCGGATAGCACGTGGAACGATGAAGACCTGGTCGTGGAAAAGAAGACGAAGATGTCTGCGAATGAGCGTGACCGCAATCGGCTGTCGCGGGAAGAAGCGATCAAGAGGGGTCGAGAAACCGCCCGCAGGTTTGACGCCATTCGAATGCAACGGGATGCACGTCAATTCGCTCGTTTCAAGGCTTCGATCTACTATCCATGGACCATGGCCATGAGCTATTTGTCCCTGGTGATTTTCGTATTGATCCTCGTAGATGCCTTCAGCGCTAATCAATTGCATGCTGGCTATGTAGTGGAAAAGGAAGCCATTGAAATTGACGCCCTCGGCTTGGAAATCACCCTTGGCTATACTGTAATACTGGCCAATGGAGATGCGGTGACCATGGGGGTAGGCCCTGCGCGGCAGATCTCGAGGAACACCCACATCAGCCTTGCCGAAACGATGATCTTTCGAGACATCCCCACCATCCACGTGGTCAATTCAGATTTTAAGGCATTCGAAGTGAATGGATTCAACAAACCGCCGTACCTGTTTTTCTTGTTGTTGATCGGAGTGCCACTCTTCATACTTTGGGCAGACCAACCGAGCGCCGTCTTCTATTCAGCCGGCGCCTATGCACGCTATGCTGTACTCATCTTTATCCTCGGATTTCTGATCTTTTAGGGAGCAACAATCTGCATAAGCAGTCCGCATATGTAGGCTCCGTAAGTTCCCAAGGCATATCCCAACACGGCCAGCAATACCCAAACCGGCGCCAGACTTGGATGAAAAGCAGCAGCGACCACAGGAGCTGAGGCTGCCCCGCCGATGTTGGCTTTGGAGCCAACGGCCAGAAAGAAGAAGGGCGCGCGAATCATTTTCGCAACGATCACCAGCAAGACTACGTGGATTGCCATCCAGAGCAGGCCAACCAGGAAGATCGCAGGGTTAGAGAAAATTTCCATAACGTTCATCTTCATGCCGATGGTCGTCACCAAGAAGTAGATGAAGACGCCACCGATCTTCGAAGCGCCCGCTCCCTCAAAGTTTTTAAGCTTGGTGAAACTAGCCGCCAATCCAAAGGTCGTAGCCAGTACTATGAGCCAAAAGAATTTGGAGTCTAAACTGAATTTTTTGAGGCTGGGCAGGTGCTCGGCAATATAAGGGGCGATAAAATCGGCGATCAAATGGGAAGCTCCAGTGGCCAGAAACGCAATCCCTAAGACAATGAACAGATCCGTCATGCTCGGAACGCGTGTGATGCGCTGACTGAACTCGTGCATCTTGTTTTTAAGGTTTTCGACGCTAGAGGCATCTGCTTTGAAGAAGCGGTCAATGGCAGCCGATTTACCAACGCCAAACAACAAGAACGCCATCCAGATTTCCGCTACAATGACGTCGACCGTGATCATGACGGAGTAGAGCTTGGACGAAGGTTGAAAGACTTCGAACATCGCAGCCTGATTTGCACCGCCGCCAATCCAGCTACCTGCGATGGTGGTCATTCCACGCCACACCGCTTCGGGACCGGCACCGCCTACTACATCAGGGGCGAAAAAGGAAAAGGCAAGGATCGCAAGCGGACCACCGATGATCACGCCGAGCGTTCCCGTGATGAACATGACCAGCGCCTTTGGACCCAACTTGATCAATTCGGGTATGCTGATGCTCAAGGTAAGGAGCACTAAACTGGCAGGCAGGAAGTAACGAGACGCCGCGAAATAGAGCATCGATTCGCGTTTGAATGAACCCAGGTCGTCTATGGTCAATCCTAATGCGGCAACCCCGGCTTCGAGGTCCTTGGCATTCCACTCAGCAGGAAGAACATGACCCAAAGCGATCAGGTGATCAGCCAGGGAGGATAGGTCGTACCAACTTGGAGCAATAATCCCTAAGGAAGTGAAAACGCTCGGTAAAAAATAGCAAAGCAGCAAGGCGGGAACGTAGGTGTAGAATTTCCCCAAAATCCCTTCCTTGATCGAATTGGTGTAAAAAATGACCCCCAACAACCCAAGGAGAATCCCGAGGACAGTGGCGTCGTTTGTAATAAGCGGCTCGTGAATGTGCATAGGGCCGCAATATTAGGGAATAGTTGATTAGCTGTCAGGGATGACAAGTTCAACTACAACTGCAACCTCAACTTCAATGAGCTCATATGCCAGTGGACTGATGAGCCAAATGAACGAATCCTAGGCACCTCTTGCCTACACAGGAATCCCCTCTAAATTATTCACACCCCAGAGTTCTATCTCTTGTGCGCTCCATAGTCCAGGGAAGAAAATGCGCTTCTGGTACTTCGGGTGCATGTACTTCTGCCATTCACTGCCCCCAGTGGCCTCTGCCTTTGTCTCTCCGCTGTTGAGGTACTTGGCAGCCGCGTTGTAATGTGCCATGACCCACTTTACATTCACCGTATGATCATAATGCCGCATGGCTTTAATCAATGACGCGTCTTGTTGCGCGGATGCAGGAAGTTCTTGGAAGCGCGTCCAAAGATTGCGCGTATTGTACTTCTGCATGAAGACGATGAAGTCGTCCAGGTAGCGTTCTTCGAAGAGCTGGATCAGGGTCGACTTCTTTCCAGTTTTGTGGTCCTTGCCAGCTGCTTGCCAATACAGATGGTCATATGCGTGTTTAAAGGGAGTGTCTCGATCGATGGTGGCTCGGAAGCGGATGTCGATCAGGTTGATTAATTCGGTGGATGCGAATTCAATCATGCGATACTGGGCACTTTGGAATCCGCTTGCCGGCGTGAGCGTGTCCCTGAACTTCATGTATTGAGCCACTTCCATACCGTCGCCCATAACGTCGAAGGAAGAACTGAGCATATCGAAGTAGCGACTGATCCGTCCCAGGCGTTCTGCAAAGAAGGCAGGGGTGAGGTCTTTGTTTTCGGCAACCTGATCGATTTCCCAAAGGATCATTTTGAAGAGGAGCTCATTCACTTGGTGGTACATGATGAACACCATTTCGTCTGGCTGATTGGTCCGCTTGATCTGTAAATTCAATAGCGCGTCCGTCTGAATGTAATCCCAGTATGTGATAGGCGTGGCTTGAAGCAGTCCGCTTAAATGGGTGTCGAGGTTTTGTCCGATCCCTTCGAATTTGGATTCGAGTAGTTTCAGAAGTTCGGCGCGTTTTTCGGTCATGGTGAATTGATTGTGGCGGCAAAGGTGTTGTTGCTACTTGGTAATAACAATGATCTAAGTCATTCAAATGCTGGCCTGGGACATGCGGTGGACGGAACCGACCTGGTCGATTCTGAATTCATCGAAGCGGTGAACACACCAATGCCGGCAAGTGAATGCGATCGGAGGAAGAGGTGAAACGCACGGATTGACCCCTTGAATTTTCGCTGCGCCCTGTATTTTGGTCAGGCATTTTCAGATGCGAAGGACAATTTGACCTTGACATTGAGCTGACTACGTCAAAATGTCTTGAAATCAAGGGTGTAGCCTCCTTGGTTCGTACTTTGTTCTATGCTCCACGTCAGCGATCGACTCTCGATTGATAGGTGTTCCTGGCGGTCGAAGGCCGATTGCTGACTTAACAACTTTAAAAAGGATTAAGATGAATTTCAACAAGTTTACCATCAAGGCTCAAGAGGCGGTTCAGCAAGCGCAGCAACTCGCCATGGGAAAAGGGCAACAGAGCATTGAGCCAGCTCACCTCCTCAAAGGCATCTTCGATGTAGATGAGCAGGTTACTCCTTATTTATTCAAGAAACTAGGGGTGAATCAAAGTGCTGTGGAGCAAGCGTTAGATCGCATGGTGGATGCTTTGCCCAAGGTAGAAGGAGGAGACCATTACCTCGGAAAGAAGGCAGCTCAGGCTTTGGCAAAGGCCCAAGAGCGAGTCAAAGATTTTGGCGATGAATTCGTCTCCATCGAACACATGCTGCTCGGCTTACTCGATGTGAACGATCAGGCAAGTTCCATGCTCAAAGACAGTGGAATACAAGCGGGAGAATTGAAGAAGGCCATCGACGTATTGAGAAAAGGGGCGAAGGTGACTTCGCAAACAGCAGAGGATACCTACAATGCCCTTGGTAAATATGCCATTCACCTCAATGAGCAGGCACGCAACGGAAAACTCGATCCAGTCATTGGCCGCGACGAGGAGATCCGCAGGGTGTTGCAGATCCTTTCCCGAAGGACGAAGAACAACCCCATCTTGATTGGAGAACCCGGCGTAGGAAAGACGGCCATCGCCGAAGGATTGGCGCACCGCATAGTGAATGGAGATGTGCCTGAGAATTTAAAAGACAAAGAATTGTACAGCCTCGACATGGGCGCATTGATCGCAGGGGCGAAGTACAAGGGCGAATTTGAAGAACGGCTCAAGTCCGTGGTCAAAGAAGTAACCAATAGCGATGGTCACATTGTGCTGTTCATCGACGAGATCCATACCCTCGTAGGCGCAGGCAAGAGCGATGGAGCGATGGATGCGGCGAACATATTGAAGCCAGCGTTGGCGCGGGGTGAACTGCGGGCAATCGGAGCGACAACCCTCAACGAGTACCAGAAGTACTTCGAAAAAGACAAGGCTTTAGAACGAAGATTTCAAACGGTTATGGTGGATGAACCGGCGGAGGACGATGCCATCAGTATTCTCAGGGGATTGAAAGAACGTTATGAAACCCACCACAAGGTGCGCATCAAGGATGAAGCGATCATTGGAGCCGTGCAGCTCAGTCAACGCTACATCACTGACCGATTCTTGCCGGACAAGGCAATTGACCTTATCGACGAAGCGGCAGCCAAGCTACGCTTACAGATCAACAGCATGCCGGTGGAGCTGGATGAAGTACAACGGAAATTGCGCCAGCTCGAGATTGAACGCGAAGCGATCAAGCGGGAGAACGACAAAAAGAAATTGGACGATCTCAACCGACAGATAGCAGACCTTAAGGAGCGACGCGACGGCTTGAACGCGAAATGGGAAACCGAAAAAGTGGTCGTGGAAGGCATCCAAACCCAAAAGACCATGATCGAAGACTTGAAGCTGGAAGCTGAACAAGCCGAGCGCGTTGGAGACCTTGGTAAAGTGGCTGAAATACGCTACGGAAAGGTGACCGAAGCCGAGGCACGCCTGAAAGAATTTGAGGTCCAATGGGCCGCAATGGAATCTTCGGGCTCACGCATGATCAAGGAAGAAGTAGACGCAGAAGACATCGCAGAAGTGGTCGCGAAATGGACTGGTATTCCGGTGAGTAAGATGCTGCAAAGTGATGCCGAAAAACTACTGCACCTCGAAGAGGAATTGCATAAACGCGTTATCAGTCAAGATGAAGCCATCGAAGCCGTAGCCGACGCAGTGCGCCGCAGCAGAAGTGGATTGCAAGACATGAATCGCCCGATCGGCTCGTTTATTTTCCTAGGCACTACTGGGGTGGGAAAAACGGAGTTGGCTAAAGCGCTGGCCGAATACCTGTTCGACAACGAAAACGCCTTGACCCGCATAGACATGAGCGAGTACCAAGAGCGCCACGCGGTGAGTCGCTTGGTCGGAGCACCTCCAGGATATGTAGGATATGATGAAGGGGGTCAATTAACAGAAGCGGTGCGCAGGAAGCCCTATTCTGTCATCTTGTTGGATGAGATCGAAAAGGCGCATCCGGATGTATTCAACATCCTCTTGCAGGTATTGGATGATGGACGTTTGACGGACAACAAGGGGCGCGTAGCGAACTTTAAGAATACCATCATCATCATGACGTCCAACCTCGGTTCGGATATCATCACCCGAAATTTTGACGGAGTTACAGAAGCGGAATTGGACATCACCATGGCCAAGACAGAGATGGAAATGTTGGAGATGCTGCGCCATACAATGAAGCCTGAATTCTTAAACCGTATCGATGAGACCATCATTTTCAAGCCACTCAACAAGCGTGATGTGCGAGCAATCGTGGAGATCCAATTGAGGCTTTTAATTGAGCATCTAAAGGAGCAAGACATTCGACTTAGCGCATCAGAAGATGCGATCGTGCACTTGAGTGAATCAAGTTTTGACCCTCAGTTCGGCGCGCGTCCAATCAAACGATTGATTCAAAAGCGTGTATTGAACGAACTGAGCAAACAGATTCTTGGAGGAAAGGTATCGCGAGGACAAGACCTGGTGCTTGATGTCTTTGATGGTGAGTTTGCCTTTCGCAAACCGATAAAGGAAGAAGAGAAAGTCAGCTGATCAGCAGCACATACAGAACAGTAAAAGGGCGCCAAAGCGCCCTTTTACTGTTCTGCTTGCCAAGCGCTTGGAAATTGATACCCCTTCGTACCGATACAAATGATAAGTTTGGTCGAAAGGAAACCAAACAACCTAAGGCATGATCAAAGCGATCGTAGTAGATGATGAGGTGAAGAACCGTGAAGGTTTGTCGAAAATGATCAGTCAATTTTGCCATGACGTAGATGTGGTAGGAGAAGCAGAAAGCGTAGACGCTGCCATTGAATTGATCGATGAACACGATCCTCAATTGGTATTTCTCGACATCGAAATGCCGGAGAAGAACGGATTCGCTTTGCTCGAGCACTACGATGAACCTAAGTTTCAAGTGATTTTCACTACTGCCCATGCCGAGTACGCGATCAAAGCGATCAAATTGGCCGCTCTCGACTACCTTCTAAAGCCTGTCAACCTGAACGAATTGAAGGTAGCAGTGGAGAAAGCCATCCAGGAAGCCGCGAACAACGATCAAGATGAGCGGCTTTCGATCTTGAAAGAAAGCCGCGGTCAGGGGGATTTCAAATTTCAACGCATCGCCTTGCCGACCTCTGAAGGTGTTGAATTCTATACGATTTCAGACATTCTCCGTTGCGAAGCGGATCGAGCCTACTGTCGTTTTCACATGTCCAATAAACAAGCGGTTATTGTTTCCAAACCCTTGTCAGACTTCGAAGACATGCTGCAGGAGTGCAACTTCATGCGGATTCATAAATCCAACATGGTGAATATGGGTCACGTCAGAAAGTACGTGAAAGGACGCGGAGGATACGTGGTGTTAACAGACGGAAGTCATGTAGATGTCTCCGTTCGGCGCAAGGATGAAGTGATGAAAGCCCTTGGAATTAATTGATCGTACACACCGTGGATGAGATCGAAGGATTAAGCGTACTGATTCTTGAGGATAGCGAAGGTGACTTCTTAATCCTCAAGCAAATGTTGATCGAGAATGGTTTCAAGGCCAAGAACATCCGATGGGTGAGGAGCATTGCCGAGCTCAGCTACAAACAAGAAGCTTTCGTGCTCTGTGATTTAAATGTGGAGGATTCCCAAGGCATTACCACGCTTCAGGGGGTAATGAAGATTGTTCCAAAGCTCGGTACGTCCGTAATTGCATTTACCGGAGAAGACGATGAAGGCATAGCCCAAGAGGCCATTCACCTTGGGGTACAAGACTACTTGATCAAGGGTTCGTTCAGCAAGGCGTTTTTAAGAAAGACGTTGGTGTTTGCCCACGAAAGGACCAAGCTGCTGCAAAATCTCTACTACCAAGAGCGAAAGACCAGGGCGGCGGAGCATAACCTCGAGGAAGAGGCCATGCGCGGAAAACGCTTTCAGCTGCAATTATTGAGCTCGCAACTGAACCCGCACTTTATCTTTAATGCGATGTCTTCCATTCAGCATTCCGTGCTGCTCAACAATGTTGAAGATACCCTGGCATTTATCAGTAAGTTTTCAAGTTTGATGCGACAGGTCCTTGAAAACTCAAGGAAAGAGTTGATCACTTGGAGCGACGAGGAACTCTTTTTGACCACTTACCTTGACATCGAGCGCTTCCGCTTTGAGAATTCCTTTGATTACCGTTTTGAGATAGAGGATGGGCTCGATGATGAGTCCTTGCAGATTCCACCCATGATGATCCAACCTTATTTGGAAAATACCGTTGTTCATGGAATCGGCAACCTTAAAGGTCGTCAAGGGGAGATCGAGATCTCTTTGCGACACGAGGATGAACATGTCGTGGTGACCATCATCGACAATGGTGTAGGCAGGCCGAAAGCGATCGAGCTCAGGAGTCTGCGCGTCGGCTCTGAACATGTCTCGCGCGCCATGCACATCAATGAACAACGCGTTTCTCTGCTCAATGATGTTTACCATACGGATCTTTTCAAGGTAGAGGTCACCGATCTCACGAAGGATGGTGAGGCATCGGGTACGAGGGTCGACCTGATCATTCCCATTTCTGTATTGTCCTAATGCATCAGACGTTAGGAAGAGGTATCCACACGTTAGGAAGACGGTGTTTTGGGTAGTGATTCTATTAGTCTAAGCTTGTATTGGGTTTTATTATAAGTCTTCGGACTGAGGATTAGGTATAGTTCTTTACACTTTTAGGGTTAGTTGTAATTGGACACTGAATGAAGGCCGCATCGAAAGATTTTAAGCACTCCTTTCGAGGAAGTGGATAGGCTAATCGCAATTGCATTTTGTGATTAATTCGGGTTCAATCAACCTTTAGTCGGAAAGGGCACCATTGGTGCCCTTTTTTTATGCCCTAAAAATTGCAGAGGCCTAGTCGTCGTGATCCTCGTGATCAGCCTGTGCTTCCACAGACGGAGCATCACCAGATCGAAGCTCGCTGTGCACAATCTTGCCACCGTGCAAGGCCAAGGGGACCAGGGTGGCAAAAGCAATGGCCGTTACGATCAGTGTCGCGATACGTGTTATGCGCGTCAGGTGCTTTGCATAGAAGTAGGAGACCAATGCCATCAGTGCCAAGATTCCACTTACCATCATCATCCAAAGCGATAGCTCGGCGTGTTCTTCGTGCTCTTCCAATTGAAACTCAGAAATACCTTGGATCTTTTCAATGACATGCTCCGCCTCCTCTCCTGAGAAATAGGTCGGCAATGTGAAAACCGCGGACAATAGGATGGTGGCTAGAGCAACGATCTCAACCGTCCGATTTTTCATGAGCATGCCGGTCAGCAATAGAAGGAATCCAAAAAGCGAACCCAAGATGGGAATGTGATTGGTGAGCAGGTGAAGGTGTGTAGCGTCCATGGTGTAATATTATTGCTAACGAATTTCCACCAAAGTCCGCTGCCGAACAAGAAAATTCGCGCTTATTGTGCCTTCACCACTTTGGCTGCGCTGTACTTCCATAAGGCTAGGATTAAACCAAAGACCAGTACTTGGGTCGCGATGGTCTCGTAGGTCGGATAGAGCCCTATCAAGCTTAGTCTTATGTTAATCGGAAACGAATGGATGTCGAGGTACCCTCCTTCCTGGATGGCGTGGACCCCTCCGCCTGCCAGGATAAACGCCAAAGCGAGCACGACAATGGAGGAGTAAAGGAAGACCTTTGAGATGGGCAGGCGCTTGAACCACCTCAGCATCGCCCAAGCGATGAAGAAGAGCAGAACCGCGGAAGATAAGGTGCCAACCAAAACGCCAATGTTGCTACTCTCTCGACCATCCACGGTTAAGGACGAAAGAAACAACACGGACTCAAATGCCTCGCGAAACACGACGATGAAGGAAAAAGAAGCAAGTCCGATCATGTTGTTCTTCGAGATCAATCCCTTTACCTTGGTCTCGACGAACACCTTCCATTTATCGGCGTTGGTCTTGCCGTGCATCCAGAAACCGAGGTAGAGAAGGACCACTACCGCGAAGAGCGCAATCAGGCCTTCCATCAATTCTCGACTTTGGGCATCCCACTGCATCAGAGATCCGGCAAAGAACCAGCCCACAACACCGAAGAAGACGGCGGCTATCCAACCACCGTGCACCCAGCGCAATGCTGTCTTCGCACCCATCGACTGTAGAATGCCGAGGATCGCGAGGATGACAAAGAATGCCTCAAGCCCTTCTCGAATCAAAATGGAGAGGGTGATGACTGCCGTCATCCACATGCTGCGTTCGGTGGACCCTAAGAGTGCTTCCGCTTCATCGATCGTCGAGTAGGCAACTTCAAAGTTTGTCTGGATTTCTTGTGCGTTTCCGCTCTTGATCGATTCACGCAGTCCCATCATGGAGGATTCTAAGCGTTCGAACAATGCATTGTCTGAGGCCTTGATCTTCGGCTCCGACGGCTCTACACCTTGCAGGTATGCTTTTAGCGCAAATACGACTGCCTCATCTTTTGCTCCTGCCACAGATGCGGACTCCGCCTGGTTTAGCAACATTCGAGCTATCTCCATAGGGCCGCTGATGATCAGATTTTCTCGCTTTCGGATAGAAGGGATGTCCAAACCCGGATAAGCTTCACGCAGCGCTTCGTTGTTCATGGTAGCCACCTCGGTTAAGGTGATGATCGGATTGCTTTCAGCCGCCTTTTCTTGCGTATATGGAAGCTCCATGATGTAGAATGCGACGTCCCAAATCTCTTCTTCGCTCAGTTCTTTAAATGAACGCATGGATGTACCTTCAATTCCTAAGGTAATCGTATTGAATGCTTGCAAGGGGGATACGCCGTCCATGATCGAACGGTCTGAAAGCTTAGTCGGGGAGGGGGTCAAGCCAGTACCCGCTGGGCCATCGCCCTTTCCTTCCGCCCCATGACAAGTCGCACACAAATCGTTAAATAGCGCCTTGCCGTTGGCGTGATTCGGCCACTTCAACGGCGCGAGGGGCACCAGTTTTCGTTCAACGATCGCCGCTCGTATGAAAGCAGCTTGAGCGCTGACTTCTGCGGGCGATGCCTTCGAAGCGATCAATGCATTCAGCGCGGTCAACGCGTCATGCTCAGCAGAAACGTCGGTCAAGATACCAGCCTCTTCCAAGGCAAGAAAATACATAAGCGCATTGCCCGAAAATTCCTGCATTTCGGCGAATTCAAAGTCGTTGATTACTTCACCATCGCTCACCGCCATGCGGTAGTCCTTGGCGATGTAATCCATAAGGTTAATCAGCATCCGTACCTCGGTCTGCTGCTGCGGACCAAGGTCGGCCCCAAGCAGTGATGAGGAAAGAAATGCGAGAAAAATGATCGAAAAAAGCTTCCTGAGTCTACCCATCATCCCTACTGCTTATTCTTATTTAGATTAAATTCAAATAGAGGGCAAAGGAAGGCCTCGTGCGTGCATCCGCAATACCCAATTAAAGGTATTGTGAAGAAAAAATCAAGACTTGTACCGGTCGTTCAAGCCGACTCCATGAATCACCATAGGAATGCACTTTTCGAGTCGCGAGATACGCGTCTTCTCTTGTTTAGCGCCACCGATGTATTCGGCGTATTCATTTCTCCTGCCCGGTGTTAGCTTGCCGAATGCTTCGCTCAATACAACATCGCCGGCGAGTGCTTCTTTGAGTTCGTCCGGAAGGGTTACTCGCTTGGGTTGGGGCTTGATTTCTTTCCCATCCTTTTGATTTTGGATGGCCTCTAGCACGTAGGTCTTGACCAAGGCGGTGTCGATATCCTTTATAGATACGAAGCGCCATTGGCGCAAGGCCTTGGTGGCACCTCTTTGTGCGCTGACCAAGACTTTAGCGGGATCTTTTAAAAAGACTCCTTGATGAAACCAAAGTCCAGCATAGGATTTAAATCCAGCGATGCCCAATACGATCTTCCCATCCAAGGTGTAGTGCGGGGCACCCCATTTTATAGTTTCACTCAGCTCAGTTTCAAGCAAAATAGAGCGAAGTATTTCCAGTTCGTCCTTTCTAGGACTGGCTTCTAAGAAAGCATTCACGCTTGCGGTCGTATTCATAAGCGGTGTAAACATAAAAAAGCCGTTGAACATCAACGGCTTTCTATCAAGTGATATGTTGGAATAATCTACTTGGTGAAGACGTAATCTGTGCTCGCAGCTGCATGACAGCCTTGACACATTCCGTTAAATAAATCAGCACCTCTCATCGCTCCATTCTCGGCAATCGTGCCGTCTGAATTAAGCATGAAATACTCCCAATCGTTTCCCGACGCATCAAATCCATTGCCGCGCTTTACTAGTCCGGTAATCTCGACGGATCCATCACCCAGCACTGATTGCTTAAGAATAACAGTACCCAATGGGTACACGCCATTTACTGCATCCTGGCTTTCTTTAAAATAGATGGTACGTACTGAATTGCTATCGTTTCCTGCGTGGGCTCCTCCCAAACTTGGGTCTGCACCCATCAGTTGGGCGGTTTGCTCCCAGCTAGACCAATTGCTGAAGGTCGCATCATCAGCAATAAATTCTAGAATGCAGCTTCCGTCATCGCGTTTTGCTTCGGAATCGAAATTGACGGCATCTTCATCGATGCAGCCTTTCTTGCCGCAAGAAGTAGTAGCTAGGGCGAGCGTCACCATAGCAGTTCCATAAAAGAAATGTTTGACTTTTTTCATAGGCTAAAAGTTTGGTTATTAATCGGTTTGCACCGTTGGTTTTCAGGTGGACGAATTGACCTCGAACTCCTTACATTTACGGCTGAATATATATAAAATGTTAAAGAAGGTCCTCATCACAGTGGGTTTATTGGTGTTAATCGCAGTTATAGGGTTGCTGTATTTGACCTACCGAAACCGGAGCATGAGCCCACCAGATGAACAACGAATCACGACTACTTCAGGGTTGGATGTTCGCATCAACTACAGCAGACCTTCGGTTCGTGATCGCCTGATTTTCGGTCCTGAAGAGCAAGAAGCCTTGCAAGCTTTTGGCAAGTATTGGCGCCTGGGAGCGAATGAGGCTACCGTCATGGAATTCAGCGCGCCGGTAAGGGTAGCCGGCTACGACCTGAAAGCGGGAACCTATGGTGTTTATGCCGTGCCGGGCCCGGATTCATTTCAGATTGGGTTCAATACCACGTGGGATCGTTGGGGATACGAAGAACCTGATTACAGTCAAGATGCAGCGTCATTCATGGTGCCGATTGAGGGACATGAACACGTCGAACAATTCACCATTCATCTAGGCGAGACCGACAATGGCGTGCGTATCATTTGTGAATGGGACGACGTCCGCTTCGTCATTCCAGTGCAGGAAGTGAAATAGGACTTATTTCAACCACTCTTCCAACCAGCCGTAGAACTCTCGGTGCCACATGACGCCGTTCTGTGGCTTGAGTACCCAGTGACCTTCATCAGGGTAGTACAGCAGTTTGCTAGGAATCCCCTTGAGCTGAGCAGCGGTGAAAGCCTCTAAGCCTTGGTTCAACGGGACCCGAAAATCGAGTTCGTTGTGGATAACCAGGATCGGCGTGTCCCAATTCTGCACGAGCTTGTGCGGACTGAATAAGTTGTAGCTCTTCGGCGTAGGTTGTTCCCAATACGGGCCTCCAATATCCCAATTGGCAAAAAACAATTCCTCGGTGCTGGCATACCAGCTCTCCAAGTTGTACAAGCCGCAATGGCTGATGAAGGTCTTAAACCTGCCTTCATGAATACCGGCGAGGTAATAGACACTGTATCCACCATAACTCGCACCAACGGCTCCGAGGTTATCATTGTCCACAAATGGCTCCTTGGCCACTTCATCAATAGCGCTTAGGTAGTCCTTCATGGCCTGCCCACCCCAATCTTCGGAAATGTCATCGTTCCATTTCTGTCCGAATGAAGGAAGACCCCGGCGGTTCGGGGCAACAATGATGTAACCATTGGCTGCCATCAATTGGAAGTTCCAACGGTAACTGAAGAATTGACTCACGGCACTTTGCGGTCCGCCTTGACAATAGAGTAGGGTAGGGTACTTCTTAGAAGGATCGAAGTCTGGAGGGTAAATTACCCAAGTCAGCATTTCCTTTCCGTCCGTGGTGGCAATCATGCGCTTTTCCACCTTGCCCATTTTCATTTGACCGAGCATTCCATTATTTTCCGTTGTCAGAGGCGCCTCCTTACCGGTCTTGATGTCCCAAATGAAAAGCTCGTTTGGCATGCTCATCGTGCTCTTTGACCCAATCAGATTCTTACCTGCAATGGCTACCGAGTTGATGTTGTGAATGCCCGAAGTGACCGCGCGGATCGACTTCATTGTATTGTCCTTGTTCAGCGAGATCTCATAGACTTGATAGGTCGCATCGACGGGGCTGAGGCTGTAGATTTTATCTCCTGTTGCCGTCCATACGGCATGGCCGAATGTCTGGTCCACTGACTCAGTGGTGTATACGTGCTTTCCCGTCTTCAGGTCCAGGATGTGGATGATGTTCTTGTCTGCCTCGAAACCATCCTTCTTCATGCTTAACCAAGCCAGCTTAGAGCCGTCTGGGGAATAGGAAGGGTCGTTGTCGTACCCTGCATTATCCGCGCTTAGGTTCTTAGTGGACTTGGTGCTTAGGTCATACTGGTAGATGTCGGAATTGGTACTGACTGCCCATTCAGTCCCCGGCTTTTTCTTTGATACATAGACCAAAGACTTCCCATCGGGTGCCCAGGCGATTTGTTCTCCACCGCCGAAAGGAGGTAGGGGAGAGTCGAAAGCCTCGCCTTCCATGATGTCTGTATGCGTCTTGCCGGCCTTTCCGCCTGTATAATCGGCTATGCATACATGCGAGTAGGCATGGTCGTGCCACTGGGTCCAATGCCGAAACATCAAGTTGTCATAGGACTTTCCGGTAGCCAAGGGCAGGTCTGAATGTTTTTGAGCCAATGTCTGCTCTACTTGCACCTCCATGGTGAAGCTGATGTGCTGCATGTTGGGTGCGTAATGCCAGTTAGAAATATCAAAAGCGAAGTCAGTCACTTGGCTGTCTTCGCTTCCGTCTGGATTCATTTCCCACAATTGAACGCTTCCGCTTTGCCCGCTGAGGTAGCCGATCTTTTTTCCGTCAGGGCGCCACTGCACGTCGAAAATGGATTCTCGCACGATGCGCTCGCGATCAGATCCGTTTACGTTCATCACGTAAATCGTTGTACTGCCCTTGTCGGCCTCAAGCTCATAACTGCGCACGTTGTACAACATTTTGGTCCCATCTGGCGAAACGGATTCACTGGAAACACGCTTCAATTTCCATAGATTTTCTGGGGTAAGGCTTTCCTGCGCAACGATGACCGATGCGAAGAATATACCGAGGGAAAAGAGGAGAATTCTCATTGCTATATCTATTTGATGAGCAAGTATAATCCAAGCCGACAAGAGAAGCTGCATTCTCGTGACGATTGGTTAATTTTGAGGGTGACAATCGAAGCATAAATGATCCTCCGCATCTATCCTGAAAATCCGAATGAAAAGGAGCTCCTCAAAGTGGTGGACATCCTCCGCAATGGCGGGGTAATCATCTATCCAACCGATACGGTCTATGGATTAGGCTGCGACCTGATGAATAAAAAAGCAGTAGAACGGGTGGCGAAGATCAAGGGTTTAAAACCCGAAAAGGCGAACCTGTCGATCATCTGCTACGACTTGAGCCACATCACCGATTACGCCAGGCACGTTGACAACAAGACCTTTAAAATGATGAAGAAAGGCCTGCCGGGTCCTTTTACCTTCATCCTCGAAGCGGGAAACTTGGTTCCCAAGATCTTCACCGCCAAGCGCAAGACGATCGGTATTCGTATTCCAGATCACTCGATCCCACGAGAACTTGTCCGATTGTTGGGCAACCCAATCGTAACCACCTCCATTCGCGATGAAGACGACGTGATCGAATATTCTACCGATCCCGAACTTATACATGAGAAGTTTGAAAACTTAGTGGATTGCGTAATCGATGGGGGATATGGCAATCAAGTGGCCTCGACGGTAGTGGATTGCTCTTCTGGTATTCCTGAGGTAATTCGGGAAGGTTTGGGAGAGGTGGAGATATTGTACTGAAGCTAAGCTCGAATGGGGCCTTTCTGAAATCTACAGCGCCTCGACCATCCCGCGCAAACTCTCTTTCCAAAAATTGCGCATGATCTCAGCGTCCATTCGGCTGTGTATGCGATCGTGCTGAAGGATCATCTGGGTTTTGCCTTCGCCCTTTTTATGGAATTTCACTTCGATCTTAGAATGATCGGTCTTCCATTGACAGGTGAGCAGGTTTCCATTGAGCAATTCAGTTTCCGTAGCGCGCTGCTCTGATTCAAACCATTGGGAAGCATTCCAGAAGACTTCGTTTATGGGGTAATCGAAGGTTTTACGTACCGAAATTTCAAAACAAGGAAGGTCTTCTGTTCCAGAGTGAAAGCTGTGCTTGGCGGCGAAACGATTCGTGATCCTTCGTGCCCAGTTTCGCTCAATGCCGTATTCGTAAACCAAGATATCTTCTACCTCATCGCAACTCGAGCCTCGAAACTTAGGGCTGTCTAACTCATTGTACCATTGAGTCCAGTTTCTTCCAGATTCGACAACAATGTCATCAGCCGTTTTGTGTCCGTTTGAATGCGCCATACGAGCAATGGTTTTAAGGAAAGATCACCTTGGTCCAAAGTTCAGAACCTTGTTTGTCAAAAATGGATATTTTGAGCTGGCGAGCCAAACGTTCTCCGCTAATTTCTAAAATCCCAAAATTATGTTGGGTTACAGAGGTCTTGTCTACGAGGTATTCGCTGGATTCATTCTTCGATTCTTGGACTTGAGCGGTCAGTGGACTCACCGTCAGGTCGTAAATGGTGATGTTGTCTCGAGAGGCCTTACGGAGCTCGGTATGTTGCCGATCTCCACTGAGGAAGATAACGCCCTTGATCTTTTCTTCAACGATCCTCGATAAGAGGTATTCGCGTTCTTCCTCGAACTGCGCATGGTTTTCAAACACCTTAGCAGGATTTAGAACCTGTCCGCCAACTGCCACCAGCTTAAAAGGCGCGCGGCTGAATTTCAAGGCTTCGATCAACCATTCAATTTGTTCCTTTCCTAGGATTTGGGCATCCAGCTTCTTGTTATTATCTGAAGTGCGGTTCCATCGGTTATCCAAAAGGAACATGTCAACGTCATTGTACTCGAATGCTGTAGTAATGCCATGTTGTCCAGGAATGCCGTAGGAGGGGTTCATCCAAAACAGCTTGAAGGCATCCAAGGCCCAGTCTTTATGGATCCAACTGCCATTCGCATTGTTGGGTCCAAAGTCGCTGTCGTCCCAGATGGCATAGTGATGAGCGCTGCGCAGGAGTTTCTGCATGGCTGGAGTGGCCCTTGCATGCGTATAACGGTGAAAATAGCCGCTCTTGGATCCCAGGTCATAGTCGCGGAGATAAATGTTGTTTCCCAACCAGAGCATGACATCCGGATTCTTTGAAGCAATAGTGTCAAAGATTTGATAGTTGCTGCCATAAGGAACACCTGGCTTGTCGTAGGGTGCTTCATTGATAAAGGCGCAGCTTCCCAAGGCGATCCGGGTCGTAGGAGGATCCTCGCGATACTGCCACAAGGCTTCTGTGTGAAAAGAGAGGGGTTGACCCACGTCAAAAGGCTGCCCGTTGATTAAAACTTCGTATCCGTATTCCATGCCGGGTTCGAGTCCTGTTACATGGAACTGGGCTACCTCGGTCGCGTTTACATCATGTATCGATGGCCGAACGATGGATCTGTAGTTCGGTCGCTCCAGGTCCCAATAGCGAATCTTTACGTCTGCAGAGTCGTTGAGCTGAAGCCAAATACCGACTGAATTCATGGATGCGTAGCCGGGCATCGGTCCGCTTTGAACGACCTGAGCCGAAAGAAAAGAGCTGAGGAGTGTGAAGAGGATTACTGAGAGGAACCTACTAGTCATGTGCAAGGAATTTTTTCAATAGTAAAGTTGTATGCTGAATTCACCATGCGTTCCGAGTTATTTTTTCGATGACCAGAATGAAAGCAGCGCTTTATTTTCCTGAATAAAGCTTGTAGGGTGTGTTGCAATAGCCTTAATTAGTGGACTCAATTGTAATCCAACATGAAAGAATTCATATACCTCTTCAGAGGAGGAAAAACGACCGAAGCTTCAGACGAACAACTCAAGGCGCACGAGAGCGCATGGGACGAATGGATGGACCGCCTAGAAGACGACGGCGTGTTGATCGATGGTCTGCCGATGAAAAGCGAGATTGTTATGATCACAAAAGACGGTGCCAACGTTCATGGAATGGATGATGAGTACAGTGTAACGGGCTACCTGATCATCGAAACAGAAGACATGGATGCTGCAGTGTCTATGGCGCAGGATTGTCCAATCTTTCAATTCGAAGGCACCATCGAAGTACGCGCATTGGAGTCACACCTCGATGATCTACATGACGACGACGACGACGATGGCTTTACGGATGTAGAGCCTTGATCTGATTGCTTCGTAAGGTGCTTTGGAACCAATCGTCTTGATCCTTGTTATACGAGAACAATGAATAAATTAGGATTGATAGGGTTGATGCTATGCACGAGCAGTTTGATGTTCGCATGCACCGCTGTTCAAGAAAAAAGCGAAAACATGTCGAACACAGAAGAGATGGATCAGAACACCACTGGTGAGGGAATGGATACGGCTACGCTGGGGGCAGGATGCTTCTGGTGTGTGGAGGCTGTATTTCAAGAATTGAAAGGCGTACAGAGTGTGAAGTCAGGATACGTAGGAGGCTTCGTTAAGAATCCTTCTTATAAAGAGGTCTGTACGGGAAGGACCGGTCATGCGGAAGTGGCGCAGATTGTATTCGACCCAAGTGTCATCAGCTTCGCAGAATTGCTCGAAGTATTTTGGCAAACCCACGACCCGACTACTTTGAATCGACAAGGCAATGATGTGGGAACCCAATACCGCTCCTCCATCTTCTACCACGATGCGGATCAAATGGAGAAGGCTTCTTTCTATAAAGAAAAATTAGACGCCTCTGGTGCATGGGATGCACCGATAGTGACGACGATAGAAGAGTTGACCGATTTCTATCCGGCCGAGGATTACCATCAGAACTATTTCAATAACAACGAATCGCAGCCTTATTGCACCTTCGTGATTCGGCCTAAGGTGGAGAAGTTTCGAAAAGCCTTCGCAGACAAATTGGCGGATTGATCCAGCCAACCGTTCGATGATTTTCAAGCGAACCAGTTTGAGCTCAATTGTGGCTAAAATTTCTTATTTTGATATGCGTATTTCGATGGGGTGATACCGTCGGATTTTCGTTTTTTGAAAAGTTGTTGGATTTTGTTGGACACTCCAAAAGATGTTTGCTCAAAAAAACACACTTTTGCCGCCATTAATTGACCAGACAAATGGAAGATATATACGAGTTTTCGGCTGATGTTTACAAGAAGTTAGGGGATGCCATTCTTTGGACAACCATTCTTGCTTCCGTGCATAAAGACGGTGTGATAGAGGAGGAGGAACGAGCGGAAGCGATCAAGCAAACCCACATCCGATCCTTCAGCACTGAGGCCTATATCAAGCCGATCTACGAGCACCTCGATGTGCATTTTGAAAAGGATTTCGATAGCTACATTAAAGATCTCCCTGAAGGATATAAAGCCAAAGAAGCGTTCATCCAAGCCAAACTTGCAGATTGCCTAGGGATACTAAAAGATATGGGGCCAGTATTCACGGCGGAGTTCAGCCGTGACCTCGAGAGTCTGTTTGATCGTGTGTTCAATGCGAATGCAAGTCTCTTTCAATCCTTTCTCTTCCCATTTATGACCGGTCACCTGGAAGACAAGAACAAACGCAAGTAATCCGGCCAGCATTGGCAGATAGTGGTTTGCATCTTTTAGAGGGAAGCCTACATTTGAAATCAGTTCACGAAAAGCATTAGATAGATGAATTTACACGAGTACCAAGGAAAATCCATTCTGAAGAGTTTTGGAGTTCGCATCCAAGAAGGTTTGGTCGCATCTTCACCAGAAGAAGCGGTAGAAGCAGCAAAGAAGTTGAACGCTGAAACGGGAACCGAATGGTGGGTTGTTAAGGCCCAAATCCATGCAGGTGGACGTGGAAAGGGTACCATCATCGGAACCGAACAACATGGTGTTGCCATTGCCAAATCACTGGAGGATGTAAAGCGAATTGCTGGAAACATCCTTGGTGGAGCGCTCGTAACCAAGCAGACCGGCGAAAAAGGAAAGCTTGTGAACCGCATACTTGTTGCACAAGATGTTTATTATCCGGGCGCCAGTGAGCCGTCTGAATATTACATGGGCGTATTGTTAAACCGACAGACCGGTCGCAACATGATCATGTACTCCACAGAAGGTGGAATGGACATCGAGACCGTGGCGGAAGAAACGCCCCACTTGATCTTTAAGGAGGAAATCGACCCGAAAGTGGGATTGATGCCTTTTCAAGCCAGAAAGATTGCCTATAACCTCGGACTGAGTGGAAATGCATTCAAAGAGATGACCAAGTTTGTGGTTGCACTTTACAAGGCTTACGAAGGATGCGACGCATCCATGTTTGAGATCAACCCAGTATTGAAGACTTCCGACGATTTGATCATGGCGGTTGATTCCAAAGTGACCTTAGACGGGAATTCACTCTTCCGTCACAAGGAGTACGCTGAAATGCGCGACGTGACCGAAGAAGATCCAACGGAAGTAGAAGCAGACAAGCACAGCCTGAACTATGTGAAACTCGACGGAAATGTTGGCTGCATGGTGAACGGTGCCGGATTGGCCATGGCCACAATGGACATGATCAAATTGAGCGGAGGCGAGCCAGCCAATTTCTTAGATGTAGGAGGAACAGCAAACGCGGAGCGGGTGGAAAACGCCTTCCGAATCATCCTACAAGACGAAGCCGTGAAGGCGATCCTGATCAACATCTTTGGTGGTATTGTTCGATGCGACCGGGTTGCACAAGGTGTCGTTGACGCCTACAAGAACATCGGTGAGATACCAGTTCCGATCATCGTACGTTTACAGGGCACTAATGCTGTGGAAGCTAAGAAGATCATCGATGATTCTGGACTCAGGGTTCGCTCTGCTATCGCACTTCAGGAGGCTGCTGACGCGGTCAAGGAGGTCCTTTCCTAAGGACAATATTAAACGACCTTTTATGGGATTGAAGGCACTTGTATCCTGCTGCGTGGTCATCGGCTGTTCTTTGGTGGCCTATACGCAGCAGAGCAAGATTATTTTCAATACAGATCCGATGAATGCCAAACTCATCCTTGATGGTGAGGAGATTGGAGATGCCAACGGTCGAAAAGTGAAGGTTGGCTTCAACCAGCGCAAAGGAATCGTTCAACACGTATTTGTGGTCAAAGCAGCGGGCTATGAAGACAAAGAAATAATAGCCGACCGGTCTATACCGGCCCGGAAGTTCATTTCCGTTAAGCTCGAACGCAGCTTACCCTCGTTTGAATTCGAGACGCCCTTTCTCATAGACTTGGAGATGATTCAGTCGGGCATTGCGTATTCAACAAACGTTGGAAACAATACCAAGTGGAAGTACAAGTTCGACGAGGAGATCGCTATAGGAGAGAAACGATTGAAGATCCTTGATGCAATGGAGCGAATGGAAATGCCAACGCTACGCAATGCCGAAGAAGGAGATGACGCCGTAGCGCGAATTCAAGTGAAGGGAATCGTGCAGGGTTTGGATATCAAGCGAGGTAGGCAAATCGACAATTACTCACCTTATTCCAAGTACAATACCATCAATACGACCATTAAATGGCAGTTCTACGATCGAGTGACCAAGGAGGTCTTCTTTGCTGAAGAGAATCAAGTCAACTACGAATTTTCGAATTCAGAAATCAACGAGGAATTCTACAATGGTATCGTAGAGAATTTCTTGGTCATGTTCAATTTGAAACCAAGCGTGGCAAGGGAGCTCAATGAGTACGATCAAGCCTTGGTAAATGCCGCCAAGCTGGCAGAGGAGGCAGCGCGTAAGGCGGATATAGCCGAGCGCCAAGCCGTACTTGATTCCATTGCTAATGCTGAACAAATCGAGGAAATCGGATCAGCATTGACCATCGACTCCAGCGTATCCGCTGCGGTGAACGTGCAACGGCGTGCCATACGTCGACCGATAATTCCACTAGTCACTGATCCAATCGCCTTGGAAGCAGCGACGAAAAGAGCGGTCGTGACATTGCAACCCAAGGGGAAGGACGCCGTGCAAGGCGGCACCGTGATCAGTAGCGACGGGTACATTGTCACCAACTACCTGGATTCGAATATTTCGGTTTTGGACGTGCAGTTTTCCAATGGGATTTTGCTCGAGGGCTTTGTCGTGTTGACCTCAGATGTATACCATGTTGCGCTGGTGAAAGTAGAAGCGTCGTCCTTGTATGCTTTGCCAATTATAGAGGACATGGCTTCGGTGAATGGCGAGAATCAAGTGATCTCATGGGAATCCGCGGATATACACACCTTGGATGCAATGCCTGCGCATGGTAAACTCCTCGGAAAACAGGATCCAGATGGAGTGCGAAAACTTTTGACCAATATATTGAGCGAACGTGTGAGTGCTGGGGCTGCCTTGATCGATGCGCAAGGTAGAGTCATCGGAATCATCGATCATGCTGCCCGGGAAGGAGCTCTTTCACAAATGACCATGGCCATTGACGCACGTTACATCAATCTCGTCTTAGGAATCAGATATGAATAAGCTGAAGTTCATACCAGCCATGTTCCTCGTGGTGCTCGTAGTGGGATGCATTCGGGAAACTACCTTGACGCCTTATGAGTTGCCAGATCTTGTAAAGTCGTACATCCGTAAAGTCGAGTGTTTTAACAATGAAGATGCGATGATGGTGGCGTCAGATGAGGGTGTCATGTTGTTGTATGGGGAAGAGCAGGTACTGTACGACGCAAACGTCTACGACGAACTGTTTAAGGTGGAGTGGTCCGAAGCGGAAGTGCTTTATTCCCCATCTACGGAGGTCTTCTGGGTAATTCAGGACTCAACCTTCATACAACTCGGCAAGAACACCTACGACGTCCATTACGATAACACCCAGTTCTTTGCAGCGACGCAATCCTATTTTGCCTATGCGCTTAGCACCGAAGGAAAATTAATGCGCCTGGGGTATTGGAAAGAGTTTTGGGATCAAAATTCAGGTTCCTTTTATTCGGATTACTACATCGGAATCTACGAGTACTTAGGCAATAACAACAATACCTGGAGAGAATATCAAACGGAACTCAAGGTGAATTCAAAGTTTTTAGCCGATCCGAATTTCACATTTGCAGACAACGGTGATATCATCATCCATACCAACCCTGGTTTCATCATTAGCGCCTATACTGATCAAGGAGCAACCGCTGATTCTGTATCTCGCAGTGGACAGGGATTTAAATTCAGGACGGCGAATCGACCACACCTTGCCGCCGTCTCTGGAAACCTATATGGCATGCTTACGGAGCCCTCGCTTCTCACGCCGGTGACAAGTATGTTGTCGGTAGGCTTAACCCAAGACCCCGTGGTTGAGTATGTATTTGAGGATCACTGCCCATTTCCAACGGAACACCAAGGCGCTATAAAATTGCTTGATTGGAACGGCGATGTGGTGCGTTTTTATGTCCGTCAATACACGAATTCACTGTCTTCAAATACCGATGTTATTGGCCATATCTTGGAATATGACCTGCTCAATGATGCATGCTCTATCACCTCGCTTTCGAGCGGAGTATTACTCAAATGGAGCGAAAGCATCGTCGATCTTGACATCTTGGGAAATACGGTATTCATCGGAACGCGTGATGGTCTCTTGATTTATGATTTGGAAACCGACGAAATCAATTCCTATCTGTTGAACCTCTTGGAAGTGAAATTAGATCAATGAGGGTAGCATTGGTCATCTGCATTTTGCTGGGGTTGTCGGGTATATCATTCGGGCAAGAAGAGGGCAGTGACCCAAGAATCTATTTTTTCAATCCAAGCCATTTGAAATCGAGTATCCGCCAGGAAGTGGGTATGTCAATTGGTACACACTGGACGAAGTCTCCGATGCGGAATATCTACACTTCTGTCGACGATGGGGTGGCGTATCCAGAACCCGTGTTCAGCAGAGCTATCGGCATTCTAGCGGGGACCTATGAACCTCGACTGCGATTGATCGAATACAAGAGCAATGCGTCTATCAGTTTAGACATTCCACTGACACTTTCTTTCTCCCTGGTAGATGTGCTTTCTGGATCCCGCTACAAGTATTCAGCAGAGCCATTGACCGAACAGGAGTTGGCATCGAACATCTTTTCCAAGGAGCGCGATGGGATATTAGGGATATGCCATGCAGAGGCAGGGGCTTTGCTTTCAGTGAACATTGGACAAGGCTCAACCATTGAGAATACCAAGATGGTCGGATGGACGCTATCTGCTGGTTACAATTTGGTGCGTGGTCCCTTGTTCATGAACTTTATCGAGAATTACGACCGGGCTGACTATAAGAAATACTTGGGATGGGGCACACCTGTAGCAAGAGTTGGTATCCATGCAGAGATGGTCGTAGTGTACTATATGCTGGGCATCGCACCTACTCGGGTCAATTACCAGACGGGTAGTACATTTGACGTGCAAACAGAAATGACGAACACCTACAACAGGCTCAGCCTGTCATTCAGACTAGGAAGATGAAGAAGATACTTGTAGCCAATAGGGGAGAGATCGCCCTGAGGATCATGCGGACATGTCGCGAGATGGGGATTGAAACGGTCGCTGTCTATTCTGAAGCGGACAGAGACGCACTCTTCGTTCGGTTTGCGGATGAAGCGTATTGCATTGGACCTCCCGCGTCCTCACAATCTTACCTCGTGATCGACAAAATCATCGACGTAGCAAAGATGAGTGGAGCAGATGGAATCCACCCAGGATATGGTTTTCTTTCAGAAAACCCTGAGTTTGCAAGGAGGCTGGAGCAAGAGAAGATCACCCTGATCGGCCCACCCGCTTCTGCTATGGAGGTCATGGGCGATAAGCTCGCGGCAAAAGCGACAGCGGAAAAGCAGCACGTTCCGCTCGTGCCCGGTTCGGCAGGAGCAGTGAAAGACTTAGAAGAGGCAAAACGTGTCGCACGTGAGGTTGGTTTTCCGCTCTTGATCAAAGCCTCCGCAGGAGGTGGAGGCAAAGGAATGCGTGCGGTGTATGACGAAGAATCGATCGATGAAGAATTGACCCTTGCCATGAACGAGGCAAGGTCCGCTTTCGGAGATGCCAGCGTTTTCATTGAGCGCTACGTTACCAGTCCTAGGCACATCGAGATTCAAGTCTTGGCAGATAAGCATGGCAACTGTATTTACCTTTTTGAACGTGAATGCAGCATCCAACGAAGGCACCAGAAGGTGATCGAGGAAGCGCCATCTACAGTGCTCACGCCTGAAATGCGAAAGGAGATGGGCGAGTGTGCCGTGAATCTCGCTAAAGGATGTGCATATGTCGGAGCCGGAACGGTTGAATTTCTCGTGGATGATCAAATGAACTTCTATTTCCTAGAGATGAATACTCGCTTGCAAGTGGAGCATCCCGTGACTGAATTGATCACGGATGTCGACTTGGTAAAGCAGCAGATATTGATCGCCGACGGCGAACCTTTATCCATTCGACAAGAAGATCTTAAAATCAGAGGTCACGCCCTTGAAGTTAGGGTCTATGCTGAGGACCCGAAGAACAATTTCCTTCCTGACATAGGAACCCTGACCACCTATAGGAGACCACAAGGTCCTGGCATACGCCTCGATGACGGCTTTGAGGAAGGCATGACCATTCCGATTTATTACGATCCGATGATTGCGAAGCTCTGCACCTTTGCTGAAGATCGCAAGGGCGCAATCGACCGCATGACCAGGGCCATCGATGAGTACCAAATCTCTGGAGTGGAGACCACTTTAGCATTTTGCAAGTTCGCGATCAATCACGAAGCCTTTGTGAGCGGAAAGTTCGATACGCATTTCGTGAATGACCACTTCAAGCCAGAGGCATTAGAACCTGTGGATGAAGTCGCTGAGTCTGCCTTGGCCGCATTTATCGGTGCAACGGCCGGCACCTCGAGCGCCAATGGAACAAGGCAAGCTGATCAGGGACCGATAGTGTCCAAGTGGAAGATCAATAGGCGATAAGCTTATTTTCTCTTCACCCATTCTCTCCTTGAAGGATTTTCGCACTGCTTAACAGGCCACGCATAAGAAATTGACGACTCTTCCGTTAACTTTGGTATGCACATTGCGTAATAGCTATTGTCATGAGCTCCAACCTTCGCATATTGATCTTCATCCTTCTTGGATCTTTTTCCTGCTTGCAGATGCATGCACAGGATGAGTTGAAGCAGGAAGGAATCATCATGCTTGCTGAAGTTTTCGATGGCGACACCTTCCCCGTCAAGTACCTTCCAAACGTTTTGGTGGTTGGTGAAAAGCAATTTGTAAGTAAACGAGAGAAGGCGAAGTGGTCGCGGATGAAGCTCAATGTGAAAAAGGTGTATCCCTACGCCAAATTAGCCGGTGAATTGCTTGAAAAATATGAGGTGCCTCTGGACACCATCACCGATTCACGCGAGCGCAAGAAGTATTTTAAATTGATCGAGCAAGAGCTGTTGGCAGAGTTTGATGACGACATCCGCACGATGACCACTACCCAAGGCCGCATTCTTATCAAACTCATCGATCGGGAAACCGACAACACCTCTTACGAGATCGTGCAGGAATTCAGGGGAAGCTTCTCCGCCTTTTTTTGGCAGGGCTTATCTCGGATGTTTGGCCACAACCTGAAGAGTCGGTACGAACCCCATGGCGAGGACGAGGAAATAGAGAGCATCATTCAATTGATCGAGGCAGGAATGATTTGATCAGCGTTCGATCGAAATCGCTCTTTCAGGTTTTCTGTGCTTCCAACGCTTATGAGACCATAACCAATTGAACGGCTGGGCATGAATCTCTCGTTCTAGGAATTCTACAAATGCCCTCGTTACCTCAAAATCATTCGTACCCGTCGCTTTGTACGGTTCGAAATGGATTTCATACCTGCCGCGTCCCGTTATGCGCACGTGTGCAAAGAGCACTTCATAGTCTAATCGCTTGAGCAATACTTCTGTTCCCCGGTAAAATGGTGCTTGCTGATCGAGAAACTCAATCCATAGTCCTTTCCCTGCTCCCGGCGTGTGATCAGCCAAAAGCGCAACAGCGTGTGGTGAAGCATGACCTTTTATCAATCGAAATGCCTCTTTGTCCAAAATTGGCGTTGCCCCAAAGCGCGATCGCAAGGCTTTGAAATGGAGATCGATGGGGTCATTTTTTACCTTTCTGTAAACAGGGAGTATATGGACCCCAAACTCAATCGCTGTTGCACAACCTGCCCATTCCCAATTGCCGGAATGCCCCATCAGTAAGATGACATTCTTTCCATCATCGGCAAGTCGCTGCAGTAGATGGGGTTCCTTGAAAACGACGCGCTCTCTGAGTGCTTCCACGGAGATGGAATGAAGCTTGACCGTTTCGATCATGACGTCGGCTATATAGGTATAGAACTCACGCATGATCACCCTGCGCTCTTCCTTGCTCTTTTCAGGAAATGAACGACGAAGGTTCAGCTCGACTATTTCCTTCCGGTACCGAAACAGATCGCGTAATGCCCAAGCCAGCGCATCAGCAATCAGATAGAGAATGTTGAGCGGGAGGAGCGACATGATGCGGAGGAGGAGTACTACGGCTTGCATAAAGTGTTTGCAAATTTATCCGCTTTGGGGTCCGTTCGCTTCACAAGCTTTTTAGCTTTGACACACGCACGTCAAAACTTTATGCTCAAACAACTCGAAATCACAAACTATGCTTTGATACGTCACACTTCGGTGTCGATGGAACATGGTTTTACCGTGATCACGGGAGAAACGGGAGCGGGAAAATCGATCCTGCTAGAGGCCTTGGGCTTGGTCCTCGGAAGTCGGGCAAATTTTAATGCGATCCGCAAGGGCGAGGAGAAGTGCGTGATCGAAGCAAGGTTTGAATACAAGAACGAATCGCTCGATGCCGTCCTCCATAGAGAGGCCTTAGATGTTTTATCTGATGTCATTCTCAGGAGGGAATTGACCTCTTCCGGAAGGAGTCGCGCTTTCGTGAACGACAGCCCGGTCAACATTTCTGTATTGAAGGAGATCTCTGGGTCGTTGGTGGATATGCATGGACAGCAGGAGAATTTATCGCTTCAAACACCGAGTTACCAAGTGCGCCAATTGGATCTTTTTTCGCGGAATCAAAAGACGTTTGAAGCATTTTCGGATGCTTTTAAAACTTTCCGATCCTTGGATAGGCAATTGAACCAATTGCGGGATGCAGCTGCCCAAGTGAGAAAGGATGAGGACTACTTTCAATTCCAGTTCGAGGAGCTCATTGCCGTGGAGCTGGATCCTGAAGTGTTCCATGGATTAGAGAACGAACTGAGTGCTTTGGAGCACGCGGAAGATATACAACGATCACTGGCGATAGCGGATGCGGCTTTGGATGGAGGAGGGGATGGAGGCGAGTCTGCCTTAAGCATCCTGCGAAAAGTTGTAAGTGAACTTCGAGCCATTGAAGGCTTTACCGATCCTTTGAAAGAGTTGAGCGAGCGCATTGTCTCTGCAGTAATCGAATTGGAAGACCTCCAAGGCGAGTGCACGCGCATTGCAAACGCAGTGGAATACAACCCGGAGCGGCTTGAAGTGGTAAGAGATCAAATCGACCAGATGCAGCGATTGCTCCACAAACATGGGGTGCAGTCGGTGGATGCCTTAAAAGAAGTCCGCGAGGAATATCAGATCAAATTGGATGGGATTGCTTCCTATGAGGATGAGTTAGCGGATCTGGAGGAGAAAGTATCCGCTGCTTCGATTGCCTTGAATGAACGCGCTAAAGCCCTGAGTGAATCGAGAAAAAGCGCGGTGGAATTGTACGTCAAACGGCTGATGGAGCAAGTGCGCAAGTTGGGCATGGAAAAGGCCACCATCGATGTGCGATTGGTGCCTTTGGAAACGACAGGCCAACTCGGGAACGAGAGCGTCGAGATGTGGTTTGATGCAAATGGCGACAAGCACCTGGTTCCGCTCAAGGACAGCGCATCGGGTGGCGAGGTATCCAGATTGATGCTGGCGCTAAAGAGTATTTTGGCAGAGAACGATCGTACACCAACCCTGATCTTCGATGAGATCGATACGGGTGTGAGTGGAGAGATCGCCAAGCAGATTGGTGTGTTGATGCGGTCTATCAGTGCCCATACGCAAATCATTGCCGTTACACACCTACCAGGCGTGGCTGCGAAGGGTGAGCACCACTTGCAGATCGCAAAAAGGGAAGCAGATGGGCAGGTCTTGTCCGGGCTTCGTGTATTGGAGAAAATGGAGCGTATCCAAGAGATCGCAGGCATGTTCTCAGGCAATGCATTGAATCAAGCATCGCTAGAAAGTGCCAGAAACTTACTCGAAGAGAAATGAGATCGCCGAACAATACTATTTTTATCGCATAACTAATCTACCAAGAGAAATGAGTGACTTACTAAAGAACAAGAAGGGGATCATCTTCGGAGCGCTGGATGAACGATCTATTGCATGGAAAGTAGCCGAGAAGGTGCATGCACAAGGAGGATCTTTCATTCTGTCAAACGCGCCTATCGCGATGCGGATGGGGAAGATCAATGAGCTGGCGGAAAAATGTGGAACCGAAGTAATTCCTGCGGATGCAACGAGCATGGAGGATCTTGGAAATCTCTTTGACGCCGCTACTGCGAAGTATGGCAAATTGGATTTCGTCTTGCACTCGATCGGTATGTCACCGAACGTTAGGAAGGACAAAGCATACACGGACCTGAACCACGATTGGTTCCAAAAGACATTAGATATATCCGCGCTTTCATTTCACAAGGTGTTGCAGACAGCCTATAAAAAGGATGCGATGAACGACTGGGGTTCGATCCTTGCACTGAGCTACATCGCCGCTCAGGAGGCCTATCCTTTCTACAGCGACATGGCAGATGCCAAGGCTACTTTGGAATCGATCGCACGCAGTTTTGGATACCATTTTGGAGTGAAGAACAAAGTACGCGTCAACACTATTTCCCAATCTCCGACCGTAACTGCGGCAGGAAGCGGAATCAGTGGCTTTGAGAAGTTCTTCAACTTTGCGGAAGAGATGTCGCCCTTGGGAAATGCCGATGGTGATTCCTGTGCCGATTACTGCGTGGTCATGTTCAGTGAATTGACCCGATACGTCACCATGCAAAATCTTTTCCACGATGGAGGTTACAGTACCACAGGTATAACTTCCAAAGTGATGGAGAAATGGGACTAGTAAGGTCTCGTCAATGCAGTCAAACAAAAAAGCCCCGAGTGATCGGGGCTTTTTTCTTGGTGCTGACCTGTGGCTAGCGACGTGCCCGCTCCAGGTTTTTCTTTTTCAGAAGTTGTTTTCTAACTTTTTCAATTGCTTCAATCAATGAATGCTCGAAGCTATCGCTTTGGTGATCAGCATAAACATCTTCACCAGGGATATTAAGTTTTAACTCTACCTTTTTGTTTTCCTGGTGCTCATCGTATTCCAAGCGGAGGTAAACCTCAGCGCCGATGATCGGGGTGTAATACTTTTCTAGCTTTTGCACTCGCTCTTTTGTCGTCTCCAATAAATCATCCTTGGCGTTGAATCCGACGGTTTGAATATCCCATTTCATATGACTAGATTTTGTACTATGAATATACGCTTCTACTCTGGGCGATACGCGCTTTTTAAGGCACCTTGACAATTATCAGGATTCCTTCTTTTTGAAGATGCTGATGTTAGAGAAGATGTTGAGTAATCCCTTCAATGCATCAAAATACAAGGTAACCATCAAGAGAAAGGACATAACCCATAGAATCAATACGTTCACCTGCAACGTTGGGTAATACCTCCCGAAAATCTTCTTCTTAGGAGCGTAAAAATGGGCTCGTAGACCATCTGGAATATGGAAGACGGGGTCTGCTCGTTGGATGAGGCTGCCGTCGTATTCTGTAATCTGATTAAACTCATTTTTATTGGTCACCAGATCAGACAGGCTTTCGTTCTCAAAGTTATTACGCAGTTCGTTGAAGGCGGTCTTATCTTCCTCGGTTTGCTGATGTTCGCGAATGATACGATCCTTCTCATCGCTGTTGAAGTTCCATTGCTTCACATAGTAGCGATTGACCGTAGTCAGGTAGGTTGAGAAGTAGTCTAACAGGTCTTCATTGAGGCCCTCGATGGTGAAGTCTTGCACATCATCAAATACCAAAACAGAATCAACAAAGGCAAGAATGTCGTTCTCCCGTGTTACCTCATTGCGTATGGTAAGCAAATCGTTCTCAATCTCAATCTCCGTATATCGGTCGTTGTTTCGGAGGTACTCTTTAAACTTACCAATCTTGGCTTTCAATTCAGGCACCCAAAAATTCTTTTTGTAGTTGGCATCGCTCATTTGCTGGTCGTACGAGTAGAAAAGATTCTCGTACTCGTTCTTAACGAATTGATTGACCGCCAACGCTTCAAAGGACCATCTAGAGGCCATTACCTCGCCGATCAGCGGCACGATACTCTGGGAAGTGATAACTGGGTTCAGTTTTTCAAATTTTACCAAGACACCACTGAACAGGATCTGTGGAATGATAAGGAAAGGAATGATGATGTAAATCGTTACTGCCGAGTTGAACGTGGAAGAGATGTTCAATCCCAACATGTTTGCGAAACAGGCTGTGGTAAAAAGGATCAGCCAATAATCCCACAACATGCCATCGATGCCTAAAATCATGTTACCGATGAGGATGAAGGTGAACATCTGAATGGCCGAGAGGATAAACATGATGATGACCTTCGACAGTAAGTAACTCGCTTTGCTCAAGTGAAGGAATGATTCGCGCTTGCGGATCTTCTGATCTTTAAAGATCTCCTCGGCGCTCACTGTAAGCCCAAGAAAGAGCGCGACGATTACCGCCATGAACATGTAGACGATGAGGTTGTCGTTTTCGTAAAAGATGTACTCCTGCGCCTCTTGCTCCCCGATCATCACGTAGCGCAAGAAGTAGCTCAGAATGAATCCGAGTAACGGTGCCTCCAACAGGTTGATGGCAAGGTATTGCGTATTGGTGATTTTCGAAAGGATGTCACGCGTGATGAAGACCTTGAGTTGGTTGAAGAAATTTGGCGTCTTGAATTCTACCTCAGGAAGCTCAGGCTTGTCGAAGTTGAGTTCTTCGGTGAATTTAGCGTTGTATATGTCGTTCCATTCCTTCGGCGAAGTCTTTCGCATGTCGGTTAGGTTCCCGTATTCATCCACCACCTTCGCTTCGATGATGTTAAAAATCTGTTCAGGATTTACATTACCACATCGGGCACATTCGCTCTCGCTTTGGTTGATCGCTTGCACCTCCGTCTTAAAGTAAACGATGGCGTCAAGCGGATTGCCGTAGTAAATCGGATAGCCTCCGGTGTCCGTGATCATCAGCATATCGAACATCTTGAAGATCTCCGATGATGGCTGGTGGATAACCACAAAGATCAACTTGCCTTTGAGTGCTAATTCCTTCAGAAGGTCCATGATGTTCTCAGAGTCCCGAGAAGACAGACCCGATGTGGGCTCATCCACAAACAGCACAGATGGTTCACGTATCAATTCAAGACCGCAGTTCAATCGCTTGCGCTGGCCGCCTGAAATCTTCTTATTCATAGGATTACCAACCTGAATGTCCTTGATTTCATAAAGACCAAGGGCTGTCAGCGTGTCTTTTACACGCGTCGCGATGTCTTCGTCGGACATACCGTCGAAGCAAAGTTTGGCGTTGAGGAAAAGGTTTTGGTAAACCGTAAGTTCTTCTATGAGTAGGTCATCCTGCGAGATGTAGCCAATCATACCACTCACTTCATCCTCTTCGTGATGAATGTCGTACCCATTCACGGTCACCTTACCGGAGTACGGGACGTAGTTTCCATTGAGAATGTTTAGCAACGTGGACTTTCCAGACCCACTAGCTCCCATGATACCGATAAGCTTACCGGACTCTTCAGAAAAGTTGAGTGGGTGGAGGCCAATCTTGCCACCTTTGAAACGATAGGTAATCTCGTCGGCCGTGAAGATGATCTTGTTTTCGCTCTTATCACTCAAGAAGCGGCTGATGATGTCGCTGTAATAAATGGGACTGACCTTGGAACTGCGAATCGAGGATCCTTGGGTAAGGATGTACACGCGCTCCGGATCTATGATCTGTCCATTCAATAGTAACTCATCGTCGCCAAAGAACTTCAGGGCATACATTCCCACACTTTGAATGGAAAGCACGATGAGGCTTCCAGAAAGGGTGTCATGACAGATATGCTTGTTCTTTCCCCTTCCGACCAGGGCTTTGTCTGAATTGATAAGAAGAAGCTTTTCAGAATCGTCAGTGGATTCTTTGGTGCAGATAACAAAGCGCTTGATGGCTTCCAATTCCTCGTTTGGAATGTTGAAGACGTCGGATACGGTATCGACGAATTCATGCTCTTGTTCAGTGGCTTCCTTCTCCGAATTGATGTACTCAATCAATCGAAGGAGTACAAAGATTTTTTGGCGCTGCTCTAGTTCTCCGTTGATCTGGGTACAGATCTTCAGCACCTTCACTGAGTTCAGTGAGGTCTTTTTGCGCTTGCTTTCTTTCTTGGCCGATACCTTGTGGTGAACCTCAAGGTATTCATCGTAGTGCTTTAGGTAAACATGCACCTGGTCTTGCGACAGTCGCTGTTTCAGGAAATGCTCGACTACGATCCTGCTCTTATTGTTCAGTTCGTCGACGTCAGCTATGATCGCAAACAGCTGCATCAACGCTTTCAGAAGCTTCTCACTCATCTATCTTGAATTCGTCTCTAGGCTAGTCTAAGGCTAGTCTTGGGTTGGCTGTCAAAAATAGCTAAGTGATAGGAATGACAATGGCCAGAGAATAAAAAGAAGCGAATCTATTTACTAAGGCTTGGATTTTAAATAAATATGCGAAGTACAACTAGTTAAAGCTTAATGCTTTAAGGATGTTTTAGATGTATTTCTTCGCTTCGCGCAAAGTTACCGCGCTGAGACTGTGCGAATCGACAAATGCGCGCACAAATGTCGGGTCTGACTTTGACACTTGCCGCAAAATCCAACCGATTGCTTTTTGCAGAAAAAACTCCTTTGAATCTAGGTGGGGGAGCATCAGGCTTGTCAACAAATCCTTATCGACCTTGTCCCGATACCTTAACTGAAAAAGGAGGGAAGAGCGAATTAGCCAAATGTTTTCTGAAGCATTCCAGCGGCTAACCACAGAATAAATGCGTTCGGGAAAGTACTGAAAGTAGCCTCCGCAAAGCGTAGCAGCGATGTAATCAACAGAGTCCCACCAGGAGCGTTCCGTGATCATCCATTCGATGAGTTGAATGGATTGTTCTTTTCGATACCATTTCTTGCGCTCCATGCATTCCATCGCAACGTATTGCATTTCGCGGTGGGGGGCCACCCAGCAAGCGCGCACCTCGGCTTCGAAGGTGTCATCGCCGGGCATCCCAAGGTTACGAAACACCTCTTTTTGGATCGATTTACGTGCGGGAGAAGGCACACCATAGAATGTAAAATGCCCTTTCATGTAAGCCTCCATCGCTGCTGCTCTATCCTTGTTCGATTGTTTTAAAAATCGGGCTGAAAAAGCAGTGTGGAGGGGTGGCGTCATTCTTTTATAAACGACGTACTTGTGCGGTTTCCTAATGCGTCACTAATCTCTAAAAAGTACAGTCCTGGTGACAATGTTCGCACATCCAACGCAACTTTCGTATCCACACTACGCCGGCTTAGGATCAGTCGTCCTTGGGCGTCAAAGACCTGGTAGTTGATAAGGGTCTGCGTCGATTGCTGAATGTTTAAAACGTCTGCGGCAGGATTAGGAAAGATATGCAAGGCAGGAAGCTTGACGCTTTCCACACCCACGCAGATCGATACCACTACCGTGTCATAACCAGTGCAGCCTTCATCAGAGGTTACCCCTAACCAATAGGTCCCAGCGCTGATGACCGCAATTAAGGAACTGGTACTTCCGGTAGACCACGCATAGAATGCGCCCTCAATGTTGCTCTGGAGAGTGAGTTCTTCTCCGGGACAGTAATCGGTATCCTCGCCTAAGTCCACCACTGGGACATCCCAAACGACTACCTCAAAACTCCCTATTTGCTCGCAGCTGTTGACGTCGGTTACGCTTAGGGTAATCGCCGTGCTGTCCGTGAAAATAACGGAAGAGGTTGCACTACCATCGGACCAGCTATAGCTGCTGTAGGAAACGGTAGTCGAGACTTCATTTTCACCACACTTATCTTGTGCATCGATGAAGACAAGAGGCGAGATCGTATAGGTGTTCACTTCGATCGTATCACCACCAGTGCATTCACCTGCTGCGTTTGCTTGCAGCCAATAAGTACCCGCGGTGGATACCGTGATACTCGAGGTGGTATCTCCGGTTGACCAAAAGAGGTTGACATAATTCCCTCCCGATGGAATCACCGTGGGGACCCCAGGACAGATCAATAAGTCTTCCCCTAAATCCACATCTGTAATGGGAAGGATTGCGGATATGGAAATGGTGTCGCTTCCAGAACAACCCTGGTTGGAGGTGGCTTCGACCCAGTAGGTTCCTACTGCATTGAAGGTGTTGCTGCTCGATGTAGATCCGTCAGACCATAGAATGTTGTTGAGGTTTCCAGGAATGGACAGTTGCAGTTCAGTACCATCACAAATGGAAGTATCATTTCCTAAATCGATTTCAGGTGCTGCGTACACCTGGATGAGATGCTCCGTTGTATCGTTGCATGTATCTGCAAAAGCTACCAATGTCAGGGCTATTGACCCGGCAGAATCGAACGTGAACGTAGGGGAGAAGGAGGTGTCCACCAACTCCCAGTCTTGGTACCACTTTAGGCTGTCTTGACCAGTGCTCGTATTGGTCACCGAGATACTTTCTCCCACGCAAATAGTGTCCTCTGAAGGCGTGAAGGCTGCAATGGCCCCACAGCATTGTCCCACGCTGATGTTGGTTACCGCGCCAGTTGAACTTAAAGTGCTGTTGAGGTAAGCCGTGGCTTGCACGGTGACCGCACCAGGAGGGAGCTGCCCCAAATTCACATTCACAGTAGGATACTGAAGTGCGGGCAAGCAAATAAAGCCAACAGTATAGTCTAGTTGCACGTTGAAGGCACTTCCACTTTGTGTGATCGTAGCGCCTGTATAGCTGTAGTTGGAACAGTACAGCAGCAAATTCACGGAGATCCAAGTATCCGAACAATTGTCAGGATTGGTCGTTGTAATGTTGGTCGTTCCGATGAGCGCTTGACCGAAAACGGAGGCGCTGAATACGCTTAAGAAGAGGAGGGTAGCGAGCTTTTTCATAGGGGGTTTCAAATAAATGTGCAAAGGTACTTTTCCTTCATTTATTATCGACTAATATTGAGAATGAATCGCATTTGAAAACAAGAATGTCTGTCAATCATTATTTTCGCACCATGCAAACGAACAAGCGTATCCTGATCGTAGGTGCCATCATTTTAGGCGCTGCTTTGACTCGACTGATCCCTCACCCAATGAACTTTGCTCCGTTGGGAGCCATGGCATTGTTTGGCTCGGCCTACCTGAGTCGGAATGGCATTGGACTGTTTGCGACCATGATGGCTTGGTTTATCAGCGACCTCGTACTCAACAATTTTGTCTACGCTGCTTCAGGATTTACGCTCTTCACCCAAGGTTCATTTTTCATCTACGGCAGTATTGTGCTCATTTATTTCTTGGGCAAAGGCTTGTTGAAGGAAGTTACCATGCCAAGAATGCTTGCCGGCAGCTTGGGGGCTTCTGTCATTTTCTTCGTCTTAAGCAACCTTGGCGTTTGGTTGAGCGGACAGGGATATCCTTTGACCATGGGCGGATTGGTCGCCTGCTACACAATGGCTATTCCCTTCTTCCAAAACACCTTGATCGGTGATCTATTTTATGCACTGGTCCTCTTCCTCATTTACGAGCGTTACCTCAAATCGCTGATGGTTCCGGACAAGTTGCGGAGGGACCGATAGAAACTGGAATGAGGATGCGATCCTCATTTTTTTTGCGAAATATTTTCTAACAATGCATACGTCAATTTACTTTTTGACTAATTATGTATTGACCACGATGCCAGTGGTTTGAACTATTCATATTTCGTGTAACCAATTCTTATTGAGAGATGAGAAAGGAAAGGTCTCGGGAGCGCAGCCGAAGCAATTTTGATCGTGAGCTAAAGATCAAAAAGGTGGATTCCCACAAACAGTTGAGCAAGGACTGGAAAAGGTTCTTGGATACAGAAGACTTTGACGATTGAAACATAAAAGCCCCGAAAGCGGGGCTTTTTCATGTCCAAAAGAATACTCAACTTCGTTCGCATGTGTGGACGGTATGTGACCATCTCGAAGATCAAGGAGATTGAAAAACGTTTTGGAGTAACGGCGGAATCGCCCGGGCCGTATCAAGTCAGTGCCAATGTGTCGGCTGGCCAGCGAAGCCCAGTGATTACTGATGCGGTGCCAGATCAACTCGCTTTTTTCACCTTTGGCTTCACTCCATTTTGGGCGAAGAAGCGGATGTATGTGCTCAACGCGAGAAGCGAGGGAGATCACAACAAAGATGACGATCCGGCCTACCTAGGTGCCAAGGGCATCATCTCCAAGCCGATGTTCAGAAAATCAATTCGGTCAAAGCGATGCTTGGTCATCGCCGATGCCTTCATCGAGGGGCCCAAGGTTGAGAAACTGAGCAAGCCGTATTGTGTTTATCTGAAGGAGGAGCAACGACCCTTCGCATTTGCCGGCATCTGGGATGAGTGGGCAGATACGACCACGGGTGAATTCGTGCATTCTTTCGCCATCATTACGACAACGGCGAATCAGGTGCTTCAAACCCTCGGTCATCATCGCTCGCCCGTCATCTTAGATCGAGCAGAAGAAGCCATGTGGTTGGATCGGGAACTGCCATTGGCGGAGGCGACGAACTTGCTGCGGAGTTACCCAGACGAAGGAATGAATGCTTACCCGATTTCAGCAAATATCAAAAACGCTCGAAACCACGGTTTAGAGCTTCTTCGGCCAGTGGGTGAGCGTGTCATCCCAGAATTCACCTACGAACTACACCAAAGTCTTCAACTGGAAGGAATGGGAGCGGCGCCGGCGAGGCAACGCAGACTCTTTGATGATGAAAAGTGATCAGGGTTGATGGATCACAACACTCAAAGCACCTTCCTCTTGCTCGATGTTCAAGCCTTCATCGGACACAATGAATTCATGGGTCGAGAAGCTTTCACCGTTGATTTGTGCTTCTCCTTTTAAAACGATTGCCACCCGTTCCTTTCCGCCATCATAGAGAAGTGAATGCTTGTCCCGCATCACCGTAAGGGCATCCGACTGATGCTGGCTTTCGCACGTCATTGCATCGTCTCCTTCCATGATGTGCACTTCTGCGGCGCTGTGCCCCAGCGTGATGAAATGCTCTTTGACCTTGATCGTAAAGGTTTGCAAGTCGTTTCCTCCAGCCTCCATTCCATCATGAAAAAATCGATGGGGCTCGAACAGCCTGAGCCAGTGGGGTAGCAGGGGTTGATGTACTGGGTTCAATTGAAAAAGTCCGTGGCGTATGTGGCCCATTGCATCTGGAATGCGATAAAAGGATTGCAAGCTCGAAGCTTTGCCAAGCACTCCATTGGACAATCCTAATGAAGGAGCTAGCAATGACGTCGCGATTCCAGCGGCTGTGGTTTTGATGAATGAACGTCTTTCCATGTCAACCAAAATCTTCTTCTAGGGTACCCAATTTACCATCTTGATAATCCTTTATCGCCTCCATGACCTCCTTTTGAGAATTCATCACAAAAGGGCCATAGCTCACGACAGGTTCTTCAATCGGTTTTCCCGCGAGGAGGATGGCCCTTGTAGGGGTCAATCCTTCTATCGTGATTCCTTCACCGTCTTTCGCGAAAACGGTCATGTCCTTTGCCTTCAAATCGCGCTCTCCATTGATACGAAGCGAGCCATCTAAAGGGTATAAAACGACATTGTAATCTTCCGGAATGGGAATCTGCATATTTCCCCCTTTGGCAATATCCAAGCGAAGCGTAAGGAGCGGGGAGTGTGTGTCAATTGGTCCTTCCTTTCCGAGAAAATTTCCGGCCACGATACCTATGTTGATCTTACCATCAACTGAGCTAACCATTGGGGTGTCCTCTGCAGAAAGCGGTTGATAATTGGCGGGATCAAATTTGTGCTTTGCAGGGGCATTTACCCAAAACTGAATCAGCTCGAAAGGTCCACCCGCTTGTGCGAATTCCTTTGCCGGGCGTTCGCTATGGACAATGCCGTATCCGCTGTTCATCCACTGGGTTCCACCGTCGTAGATAATACTCTCGTGGCCCTTAGAATCGCGGTGATGTACGCCGCCTTTAAAGATGAAGGAAACAGGCGTAAATCCTCGGTGAGGGTGAGGACCCACGCCAACCTTACTTTGATGTTGCCCGCCAGGAAGTACATCGTTCCAATGATGTATCAAGAGGAAAGGATCTACCATGTCCAATCCACGGTATGGAAGGGGTTGGTCCAAGACCACGCCTCCCATGTTTACTTTAACGGAAGGGTAAACGCCTTTAATGCTACGTTGGGTAAAGCTCATGGTAAAAATGTGTGTACCTACAAATATAAAACATAGGGATTAAAATGAAAAGTGCATTCAAGTCGAATTAGGGTGCGACTGCCGGTATTTCGTTTTATTTTCGAGCACCTTCTAACATCGAGATGTACGCTACACGAATTCAGATGCTTCGTTCCATTTTGCTCGGATGCACAGGGCTGCTGTCCTTTGCATCAGCGACCCTGGGCCAGAATGATGTGTATGTAAGCGATGCCAGTGGGGCGAATGCCATCACATGCGGTTCAAGTGGGTCGCCTTGTCAAACCATTCAATACGCCGTCGATAGCATTGCGGTAGACGGTGATACCATTCGCATCGATACCGGTGAATATTCTCTTCCGTCCTCTGTGAGTTCTTATACGCCTGTTGTCAAGCTGCCGGAGGGCAAGAGTTTAAGTTTCAAAGGGTCTACGTTGGGACAAGGAACACGCATAAACGGCAGCGTTACACGTCGAGGATTCCTGTATTACTACGCGGGCACAGGTTGCAATACAGGAACGGCGAACGATGGTATTTCGGATACCCTGAACTTCTCCTTTAAGGATCTCATCATTGAGGACTGCAAGATCACCGAGACTTGTGGTTCCATCACTTACGCATACGGAGGTGGCATTCGCATCGATTGCGATACAGCTTCTGCCTTGCATGTTTTCATCAACGACTGCGTCTTTCGCGACAATCAAGCTTACGACTCGCCTGGAAGTTATGCGGGAGGTCGTTCAAGCAGCGGTGGCGCGATCTTCATCTTTGGTCGAAGGAATGGAAGTGCCAGTCAGGCTACGTATGCTGAGGCGCACATCAGTGGTTGTGATTTCTCCGGAAATTTCGCGAACCAAAATTGGAACGGAGGCCACGGAGGAGCGATTTTATTGAGGGACTTGGATACCGCTTCGGTGGTGCAAAGCAGCTTCTGCGATAACTATGTGTACAGTCAATCTGCGGACAATGGCGACTTGCAGCACGATCGAAATGCCGGCGGCGCCATTTGTTTCTACGATCTTTTCAATTCAACTCCAGGTCACGGATATCTAGTGGATGAGTGCACCTTCATCAACAATAGCGCCACCACCAATGGCGGAGCGAACTTTACCTATAACTCAGAAGGAGGCGCAATCTTTTTGACAAAGGGCGATGTGCTCAGCGGTCAGAATACCGCAACCGTGCACATCAGCGCTTCCAATTTTTACAACAACTACATCGAAACAGGGGTAGAGCACATTGATAAGAATGGCGGCACCATTGACACGGTTTCGATTGGGTTCAATGCCTACTATACTGCCTTTGAAGTTGGGCTAGGGGAGGATACGGTGCTGTGCGTTGGTGACTCGCTTGAGCTCAATGCCCAATTGCCCGGGGGAGTATATCTATGGCATGATGGGTCTACCGGACCTACCTTCATGGTAACCGACACGGGTTCCTATGCAGTAACCGTTACGGTGGGGTCTTGCACTGTTGCAGACACCATCGAGGTTGAATACCAAGCATTTCCAGTGGTGAACCTTGGTAACGATACGGTGCTCTGTCCATACGACAGCATCGAGCTCGATGTCTACCTTCTTGATGCGAGCTACAATTGGTCAACCGGAGATACGACTTCGAGCATCACCTACATCGACTCCGGGGAAGTGTGGGTGGAAGTAAGCATCCACGGTTGTGGTTCCACCGATACGATCGTGATCGACACGGTCAATATTTGGGCAAATGTGTTGGACGACGATACAATCCTTTGCCCCAATGCCACCATGACATTGGACGCCTTCTTGAACGGATCTGCGTACTTATGGCAGGACGGCTCCACCAATGCTACTTACGCAATCGATGAAGCTGGTGTCTACTCCGTCATCGTGTTCAAAGAAGGTTGTTCGCTTGCAGATACCACAGTGGTGGAGTATGTGCTTCAGATCAACGACATCATCGGGGACGACCGCATCGCGTGTGTGGAAGACACGATTGTCTTGGAAGTAATACAATCGGGTTTGGATGGAATCAGCTGGTCCAATGGATCCGTTGATTCGATACGCTACGTCACTTCACCGGGTATTTATTCCGTGACCATCAACGACCGGGGTTGCCTCTTTGATGACTCTATTCAAGCGAGCTTCAAGCCTTTGCCCATTGTCGACTTAGGGCCAGATACGGCAGCGTGCCAGGGAACAGTGATTTGGCTGGATGTCTTCAACGATGGCGCCACCTATCTCTGGAACACCAATTACACCAGTCCGTTTTTTCCCGTCGCCGTGAGCGGAACCTACAAAGTGACCGTCACGCTAGATGGCTGCAGTGTTAGCGATCAGATCGATGTGGATATTCATCCCACGCCAAACCTCGTCTTAGATGAAGACGTACATTTCTGTGAGGGGGATTCCTTTGAACTCACGGCAAAAGGACCGCAAAATGCCAGCTTCGTTTGGTACGATGGAACCATCGGCCCAAACATAATGGCCTATGAACCGGGGTTTTATGCCGTAACCGTGACCAAGAAAGGCTGTACTCGAAGTGACTCAGTGGAGGTGGCCGTTCATCCCATCCCTCAGATAGAGTTAGGAGAGGATCAAACGCGCTGCGAAGGCGCCACCGTATTGCTTGAACCTGGATTGTCTGGCGTGGAATACCAATGGCAAAACGGTGCTACCGACTCTGTATTCTTGGTTACGAAAGCAGGAAAGTATTGGGTGGTGGTCAGTGCAGGGGGCTGTGGGACTTCAGATACATTCCGTTTTTACACCAAAGTAGCTCCCAGCTTGGTCAACATCCATGACACTACGATCTGTTTCGGGGATACGTTCAGCTATCGACAGAAAGATACCAACACAACCTACCTGTGGAATGGAGGTAATAACGGATATAGTCAATTCGTAGAAGGGGAAGGATTGTATACGGTAGAAGGATCCAACGACTGCGGCTGGCTCAGAGACTCTGCGTATGTTTCTGTCATGGAGTGTGATTGCCGGATGTACATCCCCAATGCATTTTCGCCTTTTCGGGACGGAATCAATGACGTGTTTGAGATCTCTTATACATGTGAGATAGATGCGTTTAGGATCACCATCTACGATCGGTGGGGTGAGAAGGTCTTTACTTCAAGTGATCCTGATTTTCAATGGGATGGTGTTTTGACGGGGTCGCGAATTCCTGTAGGGGTCTACACTTATCGTATTGATTACAATGCATTTGTTGGACTGAACGCGAAGAAGGCAATGCCCTTTGAACGCACGGGCGCCTTGCACGTCATACGTTGACGGGCAGTGCTATGTTGATTCCATTAAAGTGTCGAAAGCACAGCTAGTATTTCCGCAGAAGCCCAGCGGATTTCATCCTCCGAAATGCACAGCGGTGGTGCCAATCGAAAGGCATTTCGAGTAGAGAGGAAGTAGAACCCGATGATCCCGCGTTTCAAAAGCTCAGCGATAACGGTGTCCACTTGTTCCGCCGATTCCAACTCAACAGCTAACATCAATCCGATCTGTCGCACTTCTTTGATGCGTTTGTGTGCTAGCAATTCCTTGAAGAGCTCTCCTTTTTCAACCACTAGTCCCAACCAAGGTTCCTGATCAGTCAACACCTCCAAGTTGGCCAGCGCTGCTGCACAGCACACAGGGTGCCCACCAAAAGTTGTGATATGACCCAGTATGGGGTCGTGAGTCAACAGCTCCATGTTCTCTTTTGAACTGATAAAGGCGCCAATCGGCATCCCTCCTCCAAAGGCTTTGGCGGTAGTGAGGATGTCAGGGATCACATTAAAACGCTCAAAAGCGTACAGCGTTCCAGTCCGCCCGAGGCCCGTTTGGATTTCATCAAAGATCAACAAGGCTCCCGTCTCATCGCATCGAGCGCGAAGCGCCTTCAAGTATCCTGGTGCAGGGATTCGCACACCTGCATCGCCCATTACTGGTTCAACGATGACCGCGGCAGTCTTGTGGGTAATGGCGTACAGGTCGTCGGTCCGATTGAAGTCGACGAAAGTGCTTCCAGGTACAAAGGGCCTGAAGGCTTGTTTTTTGACTTCATTTCCACTGACGCTCAACGATCCATGGGTGCCTCCGTGGTATCCGCCGCGCATGGCGACAACCTCAAAACGACCCGTCACGCGCTTCGCGAGTTTTAATGCAGCCTCGTTGGCTTCCGTTCCTGAGTTGACAAAGTAGCTGCAGTTCAAGGTCTTTGGCAGCAAGGATGCGAGCTTGTCGGCCAGCTTATTCTGAGGGTCTTGCGAAAACTCACCAAAAGGAATCACGTGTTGGTAACGATCGAGCTGGTCTTTGATCGCAGAAATCACGTACGGATGGCGGTGCCCGATGTTGGTGACCGCTATGCCAGAGATCAAGTCTAGGTAACGCTTACCAGACTTGTCATAAATGTAGCAGCCTTCAGCTCGATCCACTTCTATTCCCATTGGGAATGGGCTGGTCTGTGCTATGTGGGGGGAGAAAGGCATTCTATTTGGCAAATGTGGTCAAGAATGCGCACGGAATGAAATACTAGTTTTATTTTTCAAGCTGACTAAACCCTTTTCGGACGTGATGATTAGAAAATATGCGCTTTGCCTGTTGATAGGGTTGATGGGAATGGGGCTATATGCCCAAAACGTAGAAGACAGTCTTCGCTCCGAAATCCAATCTGCTGCGGACAAAGAGAGTAAGGTAGATCTGCTCAACGAGTTGGCCCAAACATTTTTTGAATCCAATACCGATAGTGTGATGCAGATTGGCACCCGATCCTATGAGCTCGCTATATCCATTGGGTATGAAGAAGGAGCAGCTTACGCGAAAAAGCATATTGGGATTGCGTATTATGTGCAGGGCGAATACGTAATGGCGATTCAATATTGGGGAGAAGCACGAGACATTTTTGAAAAGATTGGTCACAATGTGGGACTGTCCAATATGTACAACAACATGGGGGCCGTTTATTATGACCGTGGAAATGATACCAAGGCGCTCGATTATTACCTGCAGTCTTTGAAGTATGCTGAATTGGAAGGAGATACCTTGAGGATAGCTACAGCCTGGACGAACATTGGTAACGTACACTCCGATCATTTAGCAACCAAATCCAAGGCGATTTCAGCCTACCTAAAAGCGCTTCAACTTGACCAATCCATTGGATACGACAGAGGAATAGGCGCTTCAACTTTAAACCTTGGAGGAATTTACGTGAGCAGGGATATGCTGGATTCTGCATTGTACTATTTGAACATTTCCAAAAAGGCTTCTCATGGATCCTTTGATGAACCTCACGTACTGAATATGCTCGGAAATGCCCATCGGGAATTGGGTGAAGTCGACACTGCCATTGCTTTTCACGAACGTGCTTTGTTCATAGCCAACAAGCAAGACCAAGACCTCGCACGCGCTTCTTCATACCTAGCGATTGGCAAAGCATTGGTACTTCAAGGAAAAAATGACCGTGCAGAAGAGATGTTTTACAAGGCGATCGAGACAACCAAGAAAATCTCCGACAATTCGGCCACTTTGAGGTCTTGTTATGAGGGAGTGGCAGCCCTGCTGGCTGAAAAAGGTGAACTCGCTAAGGCGTTTGAATATCAACAATTGCTGCTCGAGTTAAGGGATAGCGCCTATTCTGTAGAAGTAGATCAAAAGCTAGGACAAATGCTTTTTGACTATGAAATGGAAGGAAAGCAAAAGGAAATCGAACTTTTGATGAAGGATCAAGCGTTAAAAGACGCCGATATTGAAAATCAAAAAACGATTCGGAATGGATTGATATCGGCCTTTGCTTTGATGGCACTCTTTGCTGTGGTGCTCTTCATTCAGGGAAGACGTATATCTAGTGAGAAAGACCGAAGCGATAAGCTTTTACTCAATATTCTTCCTGCATCTGTGGCGGATGAGTTGAAGCGATATGGTAAGGCTGAAGCACGAGAATTTGATGAGACAACCATCCTTTTTACGGATTTCAAGTCTTTCACCGAAATTGGGGCTCAATTAAAACCCTCTGAATTGGTGGAAGAAGTAGATGCTTGCTTCAAAGGCTTTGATGCGATCATAGATGCGCTTGGCCTGGAAAAAATTAAAACCATTGGCGATGCCTATATGGCCGTTGGAGGTTTACCCAAGCCATCGGCTGATTCAGCTCATCAAACGGTGTGCGCGGCTTTGGCAATGCATGATTTTATCGTCCAACGAAAGCTAGAACGAGACGCCCTCGGTTTGGCAGCATTCGAAATGCGGGTAGGAATTCACACGGGTGCGGTGGTGGCGGGCATTGTTGGAGATAAGAAATTTCAATACGACATTTGGGGCGATGCAGTCAATACAGCGCATCGCATGGAAACATATGGTGCTGAAGGCAAGGTGAATATCAGCGCAGCGACCTATGCTCTTGTAAAGGAGGATCCAAGATTTGGATTTGAAGCCCGCGGAAAGATTGAGGCCAAAGGAAAAGGTGAGATGGAAATGTGGTTTGTAACGCAAAATGCGTCCCGTGCTGAATAAGAGATGCATGTGGCTGCTAGGCTTGACTGCCTGCCTTTGGTTGGCTGGTACTTCGTCTGTTGCAATCGCACAGACGGATAGTGCTACAGTTCAAAGACTACTGGAAAGAGCCAATGACTTCATCAAAAATTCGAAGCAAGATTCTGCAAGAATTTATGTAGAGCAAGCGATGGTCACTGAGAATGAAGACCAGCGTGCTGAAGCATTGAGGTTGATGGGGACGATCGAGTTATCGGGAGGAGGGTCATTAGACTTGGCGGCAAAATACTTCCTGCAAAGCTTGGATCTCTATACGCAAATGGGTGATCGAGAAGGGATGAAGAATTGTTACCTGCAACTCGGAGTACTTCAGCACGACTTGAAGAATTATCAAGCGGCGATTGATCAATTAGAAAACGCATCGGATTCGAGTGATTATGGCACCTATCGATCTGCCGTAGTCCACTACTTAATTGCCTTGTCTTATTCAGAATTGAGGCAATTCGATAAGGCTGAAAAACGATTCCAGGCCGCCATTGAAGAAGTAGGAGATAGGTACGATTTTTTCCTTGTTCAGATTGAATCGTTTCGGGGTAAAATGTTTACGAATCAAGGTGATCCTCAGCGCACCATCAGGCATTTGCAGGCCTTGAAGGATAATTATCGAGATCTCATTGAGGAGGAATCGTATGGACCGGTTTCCACCTTCTTGTCCACGGCATATTTGGAGGCAGGAGAATACCAAAAGGCCATCACACATGGAAGAGCAGCCTTGGTTTATTTGGAGGACCTGGGTTCTGGTGGATATTACTTGAGAGAGACACAGGCAACCATGCATAAGGCCTTTGCTGCCATTGGAAATTCAGACAGCGCCTATTTCTATCTGCGCACATTGAGTGAGCACAAAGATTCAATGTACAATGATCAAGTGCTGCAAAAAGTGGCGGAATTGAATGGGCAATTTGAATTTGATCAGGCAATGCGGGATAAGCAAGCCGAACAAGCCGTTAAGGATGCCATAGCTGAAGAAGAGCTGAAGCAGGAGCGTATTACACGCAATTTTCTTATCGGTGCTTTTCTGGTCGTATTCATGATTGCGATCCTCTTCCTTCGGCAACGAAACCGCATTTCAGTCGAAAAGAAGCGCAGTGATCATCTATTGCTCAACATTCTGCCCGAGCAAATAGCCGAAGAATTAAAATCAAAAGGAAAAGCAGAAGCACGTGACTTTTTAGACGCCTCCATACTGTTTACGGATTTCGCTCATTTTACGGAAGCCGCAGAAAAGCTGAACGCCAAGGACCTCGTAGAAGAGATCAATGTATGTTTCGAAGCATTTGATGGCATTTGCGACACCTATGGCATTGAAAAGATCAAAACCATCGGCGACGCCTATATGGCTGCTGGCGGATTGCCCGTTCCGTCACCAGAATCCGCTGGTAACACACTGATGGCGGCAATCGAAATGCAAGCATTCATCACAAACAGAAAAACGCAGAACCTGGCGAAAAATGCTGGAGCGTTCGAAATGCGCGTAGGAATTCATACCGGACATGTCGTCGCAGGCATCGTAGGGGTGAAGAAGTTTCAGTACGATATATGGGGTGACACGGTAAATACTGCACATAGAATGGAAAGTCATGGCGAGGTTGGGAAAGTGAACATCAGTCAATCAACCTATGCATTATTAAAGGATGATAAGCGCTTCGCATTCGAGCAAAGAGGTGCTATGGATGTGAAAGGAAAAGGGGAGATGACCATGTGGTTTGTGCATAGATCACAACAAGACGCTACCGCTTGAAACTTAAGAATATTCGATATTTGATTGCTGCGAGCCTTGTCATAATGTACATTGCCGCTTCTTAAATCCTAGCCACCTATGAAACACGTTGGAGTATTGATCGATTTTACGGATTTGTGCCACACTTCCGTTGCTTTTGCAGAGTCGATTGCCTTCAAGGAGAAATGCCTGCTTTCGCTCATACATGTCGCACCTGAAAAGCACTCTAACCATGATGTGACTCCGCGTTTTGATATGTACGCAGATTCCCTGAAAACGAAAGGCATCGACTACAAAGTGGAGTTGCACTACGGTAAATTTACTTCGGTGGTTCCAGGAATAGTCGGCGAGCTAGATCTTGACCTTGTGGTTATCGGCACACATGGGGTACATGATGTTAAGCAATTTTTGTTTGGCTCAAACATATTGAGCTTGACCCAACAACTTCCAGTGCCTGCGCTAGTCGTTCAAAAGGAAAGTGTAATTCCTGAAGATGGAAGTACAGAGATTCTCTTTCCAATGGCGCCGCACAATGATTTCATCAAAAAAGTGCAGGATACGGCGAGGCTCTCTAAGTTATTCAATAGCACCGTATTGTTGTACACCGTTCTCAAGAGCGATGAAGGACCCGGAGAAGCCATTGAAAGAAATCAGGCCATTGCAGTGGAGGAATTCACTAAATTAGGGGTACCATTTGAAGTGGTGAACGAAGAGGCTACTGAATACTCTTTTGGCTACGGCAAGCAAATAATGAAGTTCGCTAAGGAGCGGCCCGTGCAATTCATTTCAATCATGTCTTTGGTTTCCGACAAGGCTATCCTCGGAAATGCGGACAAAGAACGAATCATTTTAAACGATAATGCCATCCCGGTATTCTGCGTAAATAAATAGTATGAATCGATTAGAAGAAATTAGCAGCAGGATACTCGCACGTCTGGAAAAAGACCTTGCGCCTACGCTTTATTATCACGGCTTGTATCACACGAAAGATGTGGTTGGGGCGACCAAGGAAATATGTACCGCAGAAGGAGTTTCTGGAACCGATTTAGAATTGCTTTTGGTCGCAGCAGCATTTCACGATTGCGGCCATTTGGTTGCCTATACCAATCACGAAGAAGCCAGCTGTGGTATTGCCTATTTTATGATGTACGAGGCGGGGTACACCATGGAGGAAATTCAAATTGTGTGCGGAATGATCATGGCCACCAAAGTGCCTCAAAAGCCTAAGAATAAGCTTGAACAGATCATTTGTGATGCGGACTTGGACTATTTGGGGCGTACTGATTACGACAAGATTTCGGGATATCTCTACAAGGAATTCTGCGCTTGGGATGTGCTGTGCGGAGAACGCAATTGGATTGAGCGACAAATCTCCTTTTTGAACGTCCATCAATATTGGACTGATTTCTCGAAGGAAAACCGCCAGTCGGGCAAGCGTGAACAAATCGCATTGCTAGATAAGAAGCTCGCGCAATTGGAAGATTAATTTTCCCTAACCTCTTCCGAATCCCAATGTTTACTTTCTGGCGACCGCTCGTTTCGCGGCAGAGATGATATCACGCACGTCTAAGCCATACTTTTTCAACAAGTCTTCCGGCTTGCCACTTTCGCCAAAGGTGTCATCGACAGCTACAAACTCCTGTGCAACAGGGTAGTGGGTGGTGGTTACTTGCGCTACAGCTTCACCCAATCCACCAAAACGATTGTGTTCTTCAGCAGTAACCAAACAGCCCGTTTTTTTCACCGACGCTATGATGGCCTCTTCATCGATCGGCTTGATCGTGTGAATGTTGAGTAAGTCCACTGAAATACCTTCCTTTTCTAGCTCTTTTGCAGCGAGGATCGAGTACCACACCAAATGACCTGTAGCTACGATGGTGACATCGGCTCCGTCATTGATCTTCCAAGCTTTTCCGATCTCGAAGCTGTCCTTGGAAGCGAAAATGGGCCAAGATGGACGTCCAAAACGTAGGTATACGGGGCCTTCCCAGTCCTTGATTGCCTTAGTGGCTGCAAAGGTCTGGTTGTAATCGCAGGGGTTGATGACCGTCATTCCTGGAAGCATCCGCATCAGTCCGATGTCCTCAAGGATCTGGTGGGTAGCCCCATCCTCACCGAGTGTCAGTCCTGCGTGTGAAGCACAGATCTTCACATTTTTACCTGAATATGCAATGCTCTGTCGGATCTGATCGTATACGCGACCAGTACTGAAGTTAGCAAAGGTTCCTGTGAAGGGAATCTTACCCCCTATGGTAAGGCCGGCTGCCATTCCGATCATGTTGGCTTCAGCAACTCCCGTTTGAAAGAAGCGATCTGGAAAATGATCAGCAAAGGCATTCATCTTCAGCGAGCCTGTGAGGTCTGCGCAAAGTCCGACTACCCGTTCATCTTCCTTGCCCAATTCATAAAGGGCATCTCCAAAACCACTGCGTGTGTCTTTCTTCTCGGTCGGGTTGAAATCGTGTATGCTCATAGGGTGTTCAATTCAGCTTCACGGCAACGGAAGCTCCAGAGGTTACTTTGAATTTTCTTTCTACGGTAAAAATGCTCCCGCGCGCTTGCTTGGGTCTGAACACGGCAACATAGTCACCGGGTTGCAAGCTGAGCGATTCTCTTTCCTTGGTTAAGCTTAGGTCGACCACCAATTCCAATCCGTTCTTGGTATGCAAGTAGACCGAACCGTATCCGTAGCCTAGTTTGCTAAACGTAGCGCTTCCTGGCTGCGGAATTTCGATGGTAGTGGTGTGGCTTTGTGATATCTCCACATCCTCAATATATGTCCGTGGCAAGGTCAGGATCTCCAGATCGTATTTACCTACGATGTAGCGCTGTTTGTCACTAAACCCTTGGATGTGCAGCGTTTTCATCTGATCCGCTTGTCGCACTATGACATTGAGGTGCTGGTTTTCAGGATTCAACCCGAGCATTTTGAATTCCAGATCTCCAAGTGGCGTGGGGATGCCGATGATCGTGTGCTTTCCAGGCGTGACGACGGCACTGTCTGTGGAACGCGGTGGAATCGTGTGTGCTACTACACGATATACGTGTGCAGGGTTCAGAGCGAGTGTGTCAGGGTTTCCCTTAACGTTCATCGTGTGCACGAAGTTGTGGATGACTTCTCCGCTGCGCTGGTCGTAGAACGTCATGTTGATGTTCGTCTCGGTCGGATTCCCTGAAAAGTCAAGCAAATTCACCTGAGCAGTCGTGTTGTTTAAGGCCTGTGAGATGACCACGCCCAAAGCTGTCTTGAATTTTTCCTGATTAGAAGCGTCGAAGTAAGTGCCCACGCATTCAAAGGCTTCGCGAAACTCAACATCGAGGCCAACGCCAATGACAAAGGGTTTGAGGATGATGCCGCGTTTTTGCAACGCGAGGGAAACTGCGCAGGGATCTCCATCGCATTCTTCAATGCCATCGGTGATCAGAATGATGATGTTGCGGCATTCACCCCGGGGACATTTGGGGAAATCATCCGCCGCTTTTTCTAAGGTTGCTGCAATGGGCGTAGTTCCTTTCGGTTGGAGCTTGTACAGCTCGTTCTTCATGCGGACTACATTGCTGGAGCCAAAGGGCACCAGCAGTTTGGTGTCATCGCAGTCCTGTCCTTTTTGATAGAACTTTTCGTGGCCGTAAACGCGCAATGCCATTTCGAGGTTTTCCACACCCCGCAAAGAATCCAGGGCAGTGGAGAGGAGCTTGGTCGCCAATTCAATCTTCGGCTTTCGCTCCCAAACACCGTTCATGCTGTTCGAAGCGTCGAAAATGAAAAGTATACGCGTCAAGGGTTGCTCTTGCTGGGCAGAAGCGTTCCATCCCAGACAAAAAAGAAGTGCTATCAGTAGAAATCTCTGCATAGGCATTGTAACGAACCGCTTAAGTGTTTTAGCGTCAATAATCACCCTCCGTCTCTTCCAGCTGTTGCAAAGCCTGCGCCAACTGTTCATCATTGGGGGCAACGCCATGCCATTTATGGGTTCCCATCATGAAGTCGACACCTTGCCCCATCTCGGTGCGCATGATGATGACAATTGGGAAGCCTTGTCCGGTCATCGCCTTGGCCTCATGCAGCGTTTTCACGATGGCTTCCATATCGCTGCCGTCCAATTCCAGCACTTTCCAACCGAAGGCTTCCCATTTGGCGCGTAGGTTTCCGAGGGACATTACATCGCTCACATCTCCATCGATTTGTCGATTGTTGAAGTCTACCGTGGCGATGAGGTTGTCCACCTTCATATGCGGAGCGGCCATGGCTGCCTCCCAGATTTGACCTTCTTGCAGTTCTCCATCACCATGGAGGGTGAATACCAATGTATCGTCGCCGTTGAGTTTCTTGGCCAATGCTGCTCCAATCGCCACGCTGAGGCCTTGCCCCAAACTTCCAGAGGCCATTCGGATTCCAGGAAGATGCTCGGCGGTTGTTGGGTGTCCTTGAAGACGCGAATTCAGTGCGCGGAAGGTGCCCAATTCCGCTATCGGAAAGTATCCACTGCGGGCCAAGGTGCTGTACCAAACGGGTGAAATGTGTCCGTTGGAGAGGAAAAAGAGGTCTTCACCCTTTCCGTCCATCGAAAAATGTTGTGCGTCGAAATGCATGATTTCGCCGTATAAAGCAGTGAGAAAATCAGTACATCCGAGCGAACCTCCAGGGTGACCACTGGATTGCGAGTGGACCATTCTGACAATATCGCGTCTTACTTGAGAGGAACGCTTTTGAAGTTCGGTTAGTTCAGCCATTGGAATCGTTGAATAGTGCGAAAATAGAAGGCCTCCATCGCGTAGAAAACGAATGTTTAAAACTTTTGAGAACTTCAAATTGGGCTACATTTGAGACATCTTGAAAAGAAGGAACTTGAGCTCATGATAAACTGGAAACACATATTCACTTCATTCGGATTGGGAATTGGTCTGGCAACAGGCTTGCTGGCACAGTCCGTGGGGTATATGGAGAACAAAGGACAGTGGGATGAAAAATTCATTGCCAGGTACTCCTTGGCCAATGGCGTCGCTTGGTTTATGGAGGATCGAGTGCGCATTCCAATCGTAGAAGAAAGCGTGCATATGGCGACCATTGAACAGACCCACGACGCACCGGAAGAAGACCATTATGTTACTGGACATACCTACGAAGTACGTTTTGGCAATTCCACATCTCCTGTATCCATTGATTTGAAATCCAGACATAAAGATTACGCCAACTTCTTTTTAGGGAAGGATCGTAAAAAATGGGCGAGTCGCGTCGGGATCTTCGACGAACTGCACTATGCCGAAGTACAGCCTGGAGCTGACCTGGTATGGACCTTCCAAGAAGGAAACATGAAATACACATATTCGGTCGGGTCGGGTGTTGACCCGCGCAGCGTATTCTTAGAGTACAATGCTATTCGCTCTTTGAGCGTGGTTGACGGTGACCTGCACATACAATTGCCCAATCTCAGGGTCGTGGAGCAACAGCCATACGCTTACCAGCTAATCGACGGGAAAGAGGTCGAAGTGGACTGCGCCTTTGATGTAAGTGAAAACCGAGTGCATTTCAGCGTTGGCAATTATAATTCGGACTACAAACTATTCATTGATCCGGTCATCATTGGGTCGACCAATATAGGCGCAACCGTCATGACCTTTGGCCATAGCGCGACCTTCGATCAATTCGGAAACATCATCGGGGGTGGCCGTCCCTTCGGTCAGGGCTACCCTACCGACACAGGTTCATTTCAAATGAATTACGGCGGAGGCTCCGTCGATATTGGCATATCGAAATTGAACGATGATGCCAGTGATCTCCTTTGGAGCACGTACATAGGGGGCTCAGACCAAGAGTATGTGCACAGTATTGTTGTCAATGGATTCAACGATGTCGTAGTCTACGGAAAGACTTATTCTACAGACTATCCTGTTGCTGCCAATGCGGTAGACACGTCCTACAACGGTGGTGTCGATATTTGCTTGACCATCATTTCAGATAGCGGTGACGTCCTCATAGGCTCGACCTACCTCGGTGGGGAAGGTGCCGATGGTGCGAATAGCATTTCAGGTGTTCCTTATGCCAGCTTTAAAGGAGAAGTTGTCTGTGATATCTACAGCAATGTTTACGTCGCCAGCACTACATCCAGCGATTCTATTCAAGTTTCGAGCACGGCCTGGGCAACGAACCGGATCGGGATGCAAGATGGTTATGTAGCAAAACTCAATTACAACCTATCGGTCCTGGAATTTGGAACCTACCTCGGCGATTCACTCAACGATGGAGCCTTCAACCTCAAGCCTGCCAAGGACGGAACGGTTTACGTCGTTGGAGTTACGGCTAGTCCTGGCTTTCCGACTACCGTTGGAGCAGAAGATGAGGGCTATAATGGCGGTCAGAGCGATGGATTCATTACCCGTCTGAGTGAAGATGGATCAAGTATTTTGCAAAGCACCTTCATCCGCTCCGACTCTACGCTGAACGATGCAGATCGTGCACTTTTCTTGCAGATTGACCGGGACGGTGAAATCTTTGTTTTGGGTACGTCAAGCGGAAGTATTGTTGCCGATAGCAATCGCTATACAGCCCCTGGCACGAATCAAGGAAGCTACATCCGGAAGTACTCCAAGACGCTCGACTCGATCCATTGGACGTCGACCTTTGCGAATCTTTCGCATTCTGCCTTCTTGGTGGACAATTGCAAGAACATTTATGCAGCAGGAAACGGCGCCAATGGAAACGGGAATTTTGAAATGACGGCCAATGCGGTTCAGCCTTCGCCTGCTGGATTTTACATCATCGTTCTCAACCCTGAAGCAGACAGTTTGATCCACGGGACATTCTTCGGAACCGCTGGCTCCCACGTGGATGGTGGAACCAGTCGATTCGACAAAAGAGGGGCGGTCTACCAAGCTACGTGCACCAATGGATTCTCTTTTCCACAAACCGCGAACGCTTGGTCTGGAAACCAAAATGGTGGAACTTATGACCTTACCTTATTCAAGATAGATTTCGAAGTTGAGGCGGCTGTGGCCAATGCGCAAGTAGCTCCGAATAGCGTGGGATGCGTTCCTCATACCGTCAACTTTACCAATTTTGGAAGCCAAGGTTTGAGCCACCAATGGAACTTTGGAGACGGGGACACGGCGCTTACACAAACCCCTTCCCATACCTACACCGAGCCAGGGCAATACGAAGTGCTTTATGTCATTTTTGATACCATAGGCTGTGTACTGAGCGATACAGCTACGTTGATCATTACGGTTTACGACACTTCCTCTATCGAGATACTCACGGATTCTGCGATTTGCAATGAAACGGTAACGCTTTTCGTTGAAAGTCCTTATTCAACTTACCTATGGTCAGATGGAAGTTTGGGCAACCAAATCGAAGTGACCGAGAGTGGGCCGTATTGGGTAGAAGTGGTGAATGCGTGTGGCAACTTCGGCGACACCTTTGATGTCGAGATCATTCCACCCTTTGAATTCTCCTTGGTCAACGACACGGGAATTTGCGAGCCAGGATTTTTTCTGGAAGGACCGAATGAGGCAACGCATTTTCTATGGAATACGGGCGATACAACACAATCAACCCTCGTTTCAAATACAGGGAACTACATTCTGATCGCTGGAAATGAGTTTTGCAGTGACACGGACACCGTGAACGTGCGTGTTTCTTACACCAATTTTACGACAAACGACACGGTCGTTTGCGCGGAGTCGGTTGAACTGTCGGTGGTTAATGATGAAGGAACGATTACTTGGAGTACGGGAGATACCACAACATCGATTTCGATAACCGAAGAAGGTACGTACTGGGTGCGGCTGGAAAATGGATTTTGCACAACGGTCGACACGATTCATGTGGATCTCAGTCCAACGCTCGTGGACCTAGGTCCCGACACGGTGATTTGTACTCCTGGAGTGTTCTCCGCCTTTGACCCGACCTTGGTGTCTTACCTATGGAGTACAGGGGATTCTGTTTCCGAAACCTGCGTGGACACCTCCATGACCTTGTGGGTGATTGGCCGAAGTGACCTCTGTGCAGATACCGATACGATCAATGTAAGCTTGGAGACCTTGAGTTTTTCCATCACGGAGGAGTTGGTGTGCGATCGAGACAGCCATTACCTCGTGGCGCCTGGACCTTCGGGCTCCTCGTTTACCTGGAGTACCGGGGATTCAACCCGTACCACTACGGTCTACAGCACAGGCATTTATTACGTGACCGTGACTACCGAGCACTGTGCCTTAGCAGATTCGCTCCGCATCACCTTTGCGAACGCTCCGAAATTCAGTTTGGGAGAGGATCAGATCATTTGCGACGGAGAAGAACTGCGCGTGACGGTGGATTCAGTATGGTCCTCTGTGCGTTGGTACAATGGTGATACAGGAAGGTCAATACTTGTGAGCGATTCCGGACTGATCTATGCCTCTATGTCATTCAATGGTTGTGAAGGAAGGGATAGCATCAACGTGACGTGGAGGAGGCTTGACCCGGATTCATTTTTCATCATTCCGAATGTCATCACTCCCAATTATGACGGCATCAACGACCAACTGGGCTTGAACGTTGTCAATAAGAACCTGGTCACTGATTATGAGTTACTCGTTTACAATCGTTGGGGTGTGCTTCTCTTCGAGTCGGAATACATCAACCACGATTGGGATGGCCGCTTGCCGTCCGGTGAAATGGCCGAAGAAGGTACGTACTACTATCTATTGCGGGCCACAACCATCTGCACAGACATTCCCATCATTGAGGTCAAGGATCACGTGACCATTCTTAGATAGGGTCACTCCTCCCTTTGAAATAGTATTCATTACCAAAAGTCTGCAGATTCCTTATTTTTAGCGCGGTTTAGAAATGGACTTACGTAAGAAATATCCGGTGCATCCTAAAAGCTTTCTCCTTTCTTGTTTGCTGATTTGTGCTGCATTTCCATTGTCGGCACAAATCATATTTGGAGGCACGACCGACACTTTAGGTGCTGATTGCTATCAGCTCACAGGTCTAACAACGGCTGCTGGAGGATATGTGTATGAACAAACCCCCGTCAACCTTAATCAATCGTTCGACCTCAGTTTTGACGTCTGGCTTGGCGATAATGATAATGGTGCAGACGGCATCGTGTTTGTTTTACGCGGTGAATTGACGGGCGCGCTGATTGGTAGTTCTGGAGGGACGATAGGGTTTTCGGGCAGCGGATTTACTTCGAATTCATTGGGGATTGAAATTGATACATGGCAGAATGGTGATTTCGGCGACCCGGTCGAAGATCATATTGGCATATTCAGGAATGGACCTGTAGACCACACCGCTTCTAACTCCCTAGCTGGGCCTGTGTCGGCTTTACCTAGTGGAGGAAACGTGGAAGATGGTGAGACGCACGGTCTGCGCGTGACATGGAATCCCAATACGGATATTCTGCGGGTGTACCTAGACTGTTCGCTCCGTGTTTCTTTAGAGGTCGACCTGATCGACGATGTGTTCAATGGTGATAACTTGGTGCATTGGGGTTTTCTGGGGACGACTGGAGGGGGCTTTAATGAGCAAGGCTTTTGTGGACCAGTCGCTGCTGGCGCGCTAACGAATAATCTCACTGCCTTCCTGCTTTGTCCGGGAGATTCGGTTCAGCTCTATGCCGGTGATGCTTCGGTTGACTACCTGTGGTCTCCATCAGCGGGTTTGAGTGATTCTATTTCTAATGCTCCCTGGGCTTCTCCTTTGGATTCTACAACCTATGTGGTGCGTAAGATCTTGGGGTGTGATACTGCCTTTGATTCGGTCGACGTCAATATATTCCCCTTCGTACTTGACCTCCTTTCTGATACCAGCATTTGCGCATCAAGCTTTACCATTGAGGGGCCAGTTGGCGCGGAATTCTATCTGTGGAATACGGGAGACACCACTCCGAACATTACGATTGACACGGCTGGCAATTATTCTTTGGTAGCGAGCTCAGGAGTTTGCATCGATACGGACTATGTTTTTATAGATATGGCCTACATCAACAGCGACTGGGTGGATACGGTGCTATGCGAAGGGGAACTGTCTTTGAGCGTATACAATCCACATGGAACGACGCTCTGGAATACAGGCGATACTACGGAATCAATAACTATTGCGGAGGACGGTCTGTATTCCGTCGTGTTAACCCTGCAAGATTGTGTTTTAGAGGACAGTATTGATGTGCGCTTTCGTCCAGTATCCGTGGTTCTTCCGCAGGACACAACGTTGTGCGGACCATCGATCATTGAAGCAGCTGTTTCGGGTGACGGCCAGTTGAATTGGAATACCGGTGATACGGTCAGTAGTCTCCTCGTGGACTCTTCTGGGACATGGTGGTTGATGACCAGCAATGAATGGTGTTCGGACGCGGATACGGGGGTTTTTAGGGTTGAATCATTCAAGTTGACCGATACATTTCTACTCCTTTGCGATGAAGTGAGCACAACGCTTTCGGCGCCGACGAACGAATTTTGGAAGTATCAATGGTCGAATGGTGACACAACCGCTTCAATCGTCGTCAACGAAAGTGACATATACAGTGTCACCGTAGAAAGTGCGTTCTGCACCTTTACAGACGCCGTGGAATTAGTGTTGAGTACCACGCCGGTGTTTGAGCTTGGAGATGACATTGTGCTTTGTGCTGGACAAGAAGTGAATGTAATCCCAGAACCCCAATGGACCGAAATGCGCTGGAATACCGGAGAGGTTGCGTCGTCCATCGTGGTGAGTGATACAGGGTTTGTGATTGCGGAGGTCTCATTGGGCGGATGCTCTTATAGGGATTCTATCTATGTGTCTTCATGCTCTTTGAGTCCGGATGACTTCTTTGTGGTGGGCAATGTTTTAACGCCCAACTCTGATGGGGTGAATGACGTTTTGCGATTGGAAGTGCAAGACCCTTCGATCGTCACGAGCTGCCGATTGACCGTGTTCAACCGATGGGGAAGCTTACTCTTTGAATCTGCCTTCATGAATAACGGGTGGGATGGAGCTATGCCCAACGGAAGTCCTGCTCCAAACGGCACTTATTTCTATCTACTGCAAGCAGAAACTACCTGCAATGATCTGCCGGTGATAGAGGTCAGAGATAACCTGACATTGTTGCGCTGACATTTCGCCTACATTTGCCGCCCAAATTTTAACCAATGGCGCTCAAGTGTGGTATCGTAGGATTGCCGAATGTCGGTAAGTCAACCCTTTTCAATTGTCTAAGTAACGCAAAGGCGCAAGCTGCGAATTTTCCATTCTGCACGATCGAGCCAAACGTAGGTACCATAACGGTTCCAGACGAGCGGTTGAACGCGCTAGCTGGTTTGGTGAACCCGGAACGCATCGTCCCTACCACCATCGAGATCGTTGACATCGCTGGATTGGTAAAGGGCGCGAGCAAAGGAGAAGGCCTTGGAAATCAGTTCCTCGGCAATATTCGCGAATGCGATGCCATCATCCATGTAGTGCGGTGTTTTGAGGATGGAAATGTTGTCCACGTAGACGGCAGCGTAAACCCTGTACGCGACAAAGAAGTCATCGATATGGAGTTACAACTCAAGGACCTAGACACCTTGGAGAAGCGCATTGATAAGGTAAAGAAGCAGGCCCGGGTAGGGGATAAGGACGCGAAAAAGGCCTTCGACATTTTTGAGAAATACCGCATACACATCGAAGAAGGAAAGTCGGCGCGCTCGGCACCCGTTGATGAAAAGGAGCGGGAGATCGTGAGCGATCTGTTTCTGTTGACGGACAAGCCAGTGTTGTATGTCTGCAACGTAGAGGAGGCGTCTGTCGTATCAGGCAATGCGCTCGTTGAGGCGGTGAGAGAAGCAGTGAAAGATGAAAATGCGGAGGTGCTTGTGCTAGGCGTAGGTATTGAGGCAGATATTGCGTCTCTAGAAACCTTTGATGAACGTCAAATGTTCTTGGAGGATCTTGGATTGAAAGAGGCAGGCGTGAGTAAGCTCATCGTCAGCGCTTATAGATTACTCGACCTGCAAACCTATTTCACGGCAGGAGTGAAGGAAGTGCGTGCGTGGACAATCGAGAAAGGAATGAAGGCACCCCAAGCCGCAGGTGTGATTCACTCTGATTTTGAGAAAGGCTTCATTCGCGCAGAGGTCATCGGCTATGAAGACTTCATCCATTTTAAGTCGGAATCCGCCGCAAGAGATGCGGGAAAATTACATGTCGAAGGGAAGGAATATGTGGTCAGCGATGGCGACGTTATGCACTTCCGATTTAACGTATAAATTAGAGTATAAGTATTTGATATTCAATATGTAAGGACTTATTACTTGGAGTTTTGAATGATCAATTGCTTGACCGCATTTCCTCCTTTGCTTTCAATGTTTACATACTCTCTCCACGTCATCGGCAATGACCTCTTGGGAGGATGAGTAGGTGGTCTTTATCCACGCTTCAATGCTCCGCTTGGCAATTCCTGTGACACCGTTATTGGCGGTCTGCGCGCAGTTGTCGGTCCATCAAAGCTCAGCCCGTTTTGGGCAAACTAGTGGGGCAATATTAAGCTGAGTGATAGGGCAAGATGGACCTCTAGTGCATGGTTCGAGATTTTCGAAAAAATGAGCATCAAGAATGAAATGTTAGCATTTCACTAATGTCGGAGGAACAATTTCTTGGGTAGGGACGTTAACTTTGCAACGAAATTGAAAACCAGCATCTTGCTATGGCGATAATGATCACCGATGAATGCATCAACTGCGGTGCATGCGAACCGGAATGTCCGAACAATGCAATCTATGAAGGAGGCGTGGAATGGCGTTTCGCTGATGGAACGACCCTCTCAGGAATGATCGAGGGTAAAAATGGATCATCAGCAGAAGCGGACGACGAGAATGAGCCAAATTCGATGGATGTGTATTACATCGTTACCGATAAGTGCACCGAGTGCGTGGGCTTTCATGATGAGCCACAATGCGCAGCGGTTTGCCCGGTAGATTGTTGCGTGGATGACCCTGACTACCGAGAAAGCGAAGAGGCTTTGCTCGAAAAGAAGGAGTTTCTCCACCTTTAAACGTCAATTACTTTTACAACACCGCGCATTTCCCTGCGTTAAACGAGCAATCTTCGCATCGATGATGAATCGTTTACTCTTAGCATTGCTCTGTTTCGTATTGCCATTTACTGGAATTGCAGATGATGAACAGAACGTAAGCCTCAAGGCCAAAATCAAGCAACTGGTCGTGTTGCGAAAAGCCGTTCTGGAAGCGGAAAGTGAAGCGGAAAGGGTAGAGGCCAATGCAGACTTCCTGCGCTTCATGCGAGACGCGCTGACGCACCCGGCGAGTTTTGAAACCGACTTTGACACCATCCCTTCGATCGCAGACTTACGCAGCGGCGATGGTTTCTTTCGAATGATCAATTGGAACCTTCCGTACGACGATGGCACGAACCGCTACTTCTGCTTTATTCAGTACTATGACAAGAAGTTGAAGGAAAACAAAGTGGTAGAGCTCAAGAAGGGGTTTCGGGACCTGGAAGAGGAGTACCGCAAAGTGTTCAGTGATCGGGATTGGTACGGCTGCCTTTATTACCAGATCATTCCAAGTAAAAAAGGGCGGAAGCGCAAACGCGCTTATATGCTCCTAGGATGGGATGGACACGATGAATATTCTTCGCTTAAGGTCATCGACGTGATGACCATCACGAACCGTGGAATTCGTTTCGGAGCTGACATCTTTGAATACCCTTATGAGCGGAACATTCGACGCTTCATTTTGCAGTACAAGTCAGATGCATCGGTTTCCCTCAAATACGACGCGCGTAAAAAGCGCTTCATTTTCAATGAACTTGTGCCGATGCAGCCCGACTTGGAAGGGATGTATGAGTTCTATATTCCGGTACTTGAGTTCGATGCCTTTCAATGGAAGCGTCGTAAATGGGAGTTCATCGAGAAGGTAGATGCAAAGGAGGACAGTCGAGATAAGATCTACAACGACCCTCCAGAAGAGCAGAATATCCGCTGAAAGATGCTTGGTGCATCGCGCTGAAATACCCTTCTTTGTATTCCATGTTTCGCCCCCTGGTCAAATACTTGATGAAGCGCTCCCTCAAAGAGCTGGATCGCCAGCCATCGCTGGTCAAAGGTGAGCATATTCGTGATGTGGCGATTGTAGTGGGCTACCGTTCTGACGAGTCGTTTGCCCATGCCCAGCAGTACGTGAAAGAGTGGCGAAAACGAGGGATGCGGTCGGTCGATTTGTACGTTTACTTTCCCAACAAGAAACAACTGGAGTCCTATTCCCCCAATCCAAAAGACATTCCATTTTTAAGAAAGGATTTCAACCTTGCAGGCAAGGCGACAGCGCCCGGCTTAGTGCAGGCATTGCGGGCAGAGTATGACATTCTGATCGACCTTACGCGAGGGAGGTTCTTTGCGTGTGACGTGGTCATCGCCAAAATCAAAGCCAAATGGAAGGTGGGAGAAAGCGATGAAGACAGGGCTTTTCTCTTGGACCTCATGATCGACATCAAGCAGGATCCAGATGTGCGGAAACTCATGCACTATATGGACCACTACATCATCAATCTAAATACATCAAACGCGGCATGAAAGACTTCAGCGGTACAGGAGTGGCCATGGTCACACCCTTCAAGCAAAGTGGCGAAGTAGATTTTGAGGGCCTTGAGCGCCTCACGCAACACCTGGTTAAAGGGGGATTGGAATACCTGGTTGTGCAAGGCACGACGGGGGAGAGCGCCACGCTCACGGCTTCCGAAAAACAAGAGGTCTTGGACTGCGTGGTAGATGTGAACAACGGACGACTTCCAATCGTATTCGGCCATGGCGGAAACAATACCCGCGCACTGATCGAGGGCTTTGAGAAGATTGATCTCAAAGGAGTAGACGCGATTCTTTCTGCAAGTCCTTACTACAACAAGCCAACACAAGCTGGGATATTGGCGCATTACAAAGCATTGGCAGACGCAAGTCCACTTCCGATCATCCTCTACAATGTTCCGGGTCGCACTGCCTCGAATATGTTGTATGAAACTACACTGGCACTGGCGGAGCACAAGCAGATCATCGCCGTCAAAGAGGCTTCAGGAGATTTGGACCAAGTGGGTGCCATCATCAAGCGCAAGCCGAAAGGATTTTTGGTCCTCAGTGGAGATGACCCACTGCTCGTGCCGCACATGGCGCTGGGTGGAGACGGTATCATCTCGGTGATCGCCAATGCATTTCCGAAGCAATTTTCGGACATTGCTCGCGCCTGCAAGGCCGGAGATTACGACAAGGCGAGAAGGCTGCACTACCTATTGGTCGATTTCATCTACTTGCTCTTTCAAGAGGGCAATCCAGGCGGCATCAAAGCGGCGCTCCAAATCCTTGGAATTACGCAACAATACTTGAGACTTCCCCTGGTTCAGGTGGGCAGTGAGCTCTATCGAAAATTGGAGAAAAGCATTTCAAATATTCAGAAGGCTAGCAATGCATAAATGGCCCGTCCTTCTCGGCTTTCTGCTTTGTGCCTTTTCACTGGTCGCACAGAAGCCGTTTGAAGGGCGCATCCACTACTCGGTAAACTACCTGAGTTTTCCCGATGGCATGGAAGGAGCTGAACTGGCCCTCCCGCAGCAAATGACCTTGGTCCTCAATGGGGCAAACTACCGCATGCAGCAAGCTTCTGCGCTGGCAGGTGACCTCGTTTGGATCCGTCCCGACGGCGGGGATACGCTCTATCAATTGTTTGATTTCATGGATCGCAAGGTGTTTCTGGCGATACCCACAGGGAAAGGGGCCGCGAAGTATCGGATCGTCCCCAAAGAAGGAGAACTGACATTGGCGGGAGTTGAATGCTCCAGACGTTTCGCTCAGGATGCTTCGGGCGAGCACAAGGAAATCTGGGTTTGGGAGCGGTATAAAAACCCGCTGACGAATGACTTCCCTTCGTTGAAGTCCCTTCCGCTGCAATTTGACATGGAGCGAAACGGCATACGGATGCGGTTTTCGGCGGAACGGATCGTTGAAGAACCTATTGACCAAACCTATTTTACGATTCCTTCCAACGCCGTAAGGATTGACGAAGGAATTCTTCAACGGATCATGAATTAGCGAACATTTTGAGTCGCCCTAAGTTTATGGTACAGATGCGAACGATACTCACACTTTTATGGATGGCAGCGGTGTTGACCGCCTGCGGACAAAGCAAGGAACGAATGGAAGGATACGATCTGATCAAGAAGGTATATACAGAGGGAGAAGCGCTCCCCATCGAAGTGCAGAAAAGCGACGAGGAATGGAAGTCCTTGTTGACGGAAGAGCAATACAATATCCTGCGTCAAAGGGGCACCGAAAGGGCTTATGCAGGCGCTACGTGGAACAACAAAGACGCGGGCATTTATTACAGCGCGGCAACGGGGCAACCACTGTTCCGATCTGATGCCAAGTACGACTCCGGATGTGGATGGCCTTCCTTCTTTGCACCCATTGATCCTGATGCCATCATCTACAAGGTGGATAAGGCACACGGGATGAGTAGGATCGAGATCCTCGACAGTAAAAGTGGCAGCCACTTGGGGCATGTCTTCAATGACGGACCTCCACCAACGGGATTGCGTTACTGCCTCAATTCTGCGGCTATGATCTTCGTGCCAGATGGAAAGAATCCGAGCGATTACAAGGTTCCTGGTTGGGAGAAATAAATTTCTGCTAGCCCAGCGCTACGTCTAATGACATCATCACCAAAAAGCCACCGATGAATCCCAAGGTGGAAATGTCGGTGTACTTGTCCTGCTGAGATTCCGGCACAACTTCTTCGATCACGATGTAGATCATGGCACCTGCGGCAAAAGCAAGAGCGTAAGGTAGAATGGGTTCAAAAAAGATCACTGCGGCGGCTCCTAATACGCCTGCGGCAGGTTCTACAATTGCGCTCAATTGTCCGTACCAAAAGGAACGCAGGCGCGACACGCCTTGACGTCGAAGCGGCATAGAAACGGCGATGCCTTCCGGAAAGTTCTGAATTCCGATACCGATGGCTAAGGCTACAGCGGCTCCAATGCTTGCTCCTTCCACGCCGGCGGCAACTCCTCCGAAGAGCACACCGACTGCGAGTCCTTCCGGAATGTTGTGCATGGTAATGGCCAGGACTAGAAGTGTGGTACGGTGCCAATTCGTTTCTGGTCCTTCTGCATCCTCACGTTTGAAGTTGATGTGGAGGTGAGGCATCAACTTATCCAGCGCGAAGAGAAATAAAGCCCCCGCTCCAAATCCTACCGCCGCAGGAACCCATGGAATCATACCTTGGCTTTCCGCCATCTCGATGGAAGGCGCAAGGAGCGACCAATAACTCGCCGCAATCATAACGCCTCCTGTAAAGCCTAACATGCCGTCAAGCCATGCGCGCTTCATCTCCTTGAAGAAAAATACAACCGCGGCCCCTAAGGCCGTCAAGAACCATGTAAAGGTGGTGGCGATCAGTGCAGCTACGATGGGGTCGAGCTGCTCCATATAGTCGAGGACCTCTTGCATGGCTACGCTTCTGTTTTGACGTATAGGTTTTTACATACCTGATGGCTCAAGGTCATTGCCTTTCCATCCAGTTCAATCGTGCGGGACTTGTCGTATTCGAAGACCTCTTTGATCACCAGTCGATCTCCGAGCTCGATACCCTGTGTGTCTAGAAACTGAAGGAATTCTTTGGAGCTGTCTTTAACGCCCGTCACAACACCCGCCTCGTTCACTTGAATATCTGTCAAGGCTACCTGTTCGCGTTGGTGGATGACGCCGCTTTTATCCGGAATGGGATCGCCGTGGGGGTCGAACTTGGGATTGTCGAGAAAGGCCTCCAATCGGTTGATCAGCTCATCTGAATCGATGTGCTCGAGCTCCTCTGCCAAGTCGTGTACTTCATCCCATCTAAAGTCAAGCTTCTCTACCAGAAAGACCTCCCAAAGGCGATGCTTGCGGATGATGTTGAGTGCCATGGCGGCTCCTTTTGTGGTGAGGGTAGTGCCTTGGTACTTCTTGTAATGAATGAGTTTATTGGCGCTCAGCTTCTTTAGCATATCGGAGACAGTAGCCGCCTTTGTGCCGATGGCCTCGGCTATGGCATTGGTGCTTACGCCCCCCCGTTGCTTCTGACTTAGGCCGTAGATGGCCTTCAAGTAATTTTCTACGGTAAATGATGCCATGGCTTCAAATTCTATCGCAAATCTAATCTTAAATTCAAATGTGTATCAAAATAAATTTAGACGAGTCTAAAAAAGATGTTAGTTTTGACGAATAATGCGCGGCCTACTCCTTTTACTAATCCTAGTTATTCCCTGCGATGTATGGTCTCGCAGCGTCTCCGGAGTGATCCATGATGCCAATGGGGCACCGATTCCTTTTGCGAACGTGCAATGGGAAGGGAGTTCAATCGGAGGTGCGACGGATGAGCAGGGTAATTTTTACATCGACGAGGTGCCCGCAGAACAAGGGGTAATGCTCTTCTCGAGTTTGGGGCACCAACGTTTTAAAAGGCAAGTGCCAGCAGGGGAGCATGACCTAGATTTAGGAACGCTCGTTATGCAGGATGACATGCTGGGATTGGACGAAGTCGTCATCACAGGAACCATGCGAGAGACCTTTGTAAAAGCGTCCCCGATCAAGGTTGAAGTGATCACTGCAGAACGATTGCAAAACAACCTACCCGCGGTCAACCTCATGGACGGACTTTTACTGGTAAATGGAGTGCAAGAAGTGACTTCATGTGGGGTCTGCTTCACCAATAGCATCAGCATCAACGGCCTTCCCGGGCCTTATACGGCGGTGCTCATGGACGGTACGCCCATGTATGGAAACCTCGCTTCTGTCTATGGTCTAAATGGAATCCCCACCCAAATGATCGATCGCTTTGAGGTAGTGAAAGGTCCGAGCTCTACGCTCTATGGTTCTGAAGCCATCGCCGGTGTAATCAACATCATCACCAAAGATCCCGGAGACGAGCCGACCCTGGCCTTTGACCTGATGGGGACCTCGCACCAAGAGGCCTTTGGCAATGTTGCCCTCGCCAGCCGCTCGGGGAAGTGGAAGGCTTTTTCAGGCATAAACTTCACTTACATGGACCGCTACGAAGACAATAACGGAGATGGCTTCGGAGATATGATTGGCATGGATCGATTGAGCCTTTTCACGAAGTGGAACCTCGACCGTCCTGAGCACCGAAAGCTCTCCATTGCCGCCAAGCTGTATGCAGAAGACAGACGCAATGGAGTAGAGGAGTTCTTTACGGATAGAAATTATCGATCGATGCGCGGAAGCGACAGCCTCTATGGCGAAAGCATTTATACCCTGCGCGGTGAAATTTTTGGCACGTACGATCTCCCAACTGCTGAGGATGTCCGGGTGGACTATTCCATGAGCTGGCACGATCAAGACAGCTACTATGGCGCAGATCATTACTTGGCCAAACAAGGAATACTCTTTTCGAACCTGGTCTGGAACAAGCGAAAAAAGAAGCATCTCCTCATGGCAGGCTGGACAAACCGGTATCAATTCTATGACGACAACACCGTGGCTACCAATGAAGACCTATCAAACCATCCAGAACGCCAGTATATCCCAGGGATCTTTGCGGAAACCGAGTGGGCTGGAAATGCGATGTGGACCTTGCTCGGTGGAATGCGCTTGGATTATTATTCGGGCCATGGCATCATTCCTTCTCCGCGTGCCAGTGTGAAATACAGTTCGAGTCAATGGACAACCTTGCGGACGAGTGCCGGTACCGGATTTAAGATCGTCAACCTATTCACCGAAGACCACGCCTTCATCACTGGGCAGCGCGCGGTGGAAATAGAAGAACGCCTCGACCCTGAGCGTTCGTGGAACGTGTCTGCGAACTTTAACCACATTCACGCGCTGTGGAACAGTTCGGGTATGTTGGATATTGACGTGTACTACACGCGCTTTGGGAACAAGATCGTGGCGGATTACGACGTGCCGGGAAAGATCATCTATTCGAACGCCAACGGCTTTGCTGAAAGCTATGGAATGGCGATGACCTTCAACCAGCAGTTTGCTTTTCCATTGGCGTACAACCTTGGTATAAACCTTAATCGGGCATCAACCACTTCGCTCGAAAATGGCGCACCATCAACAAATCTGATTCCCTACGCACCCCAGTGGAGCGGAGTACTTACGATCAACTATAATTTATCCAAAATCAGACTCAACTTTGCCTACACGGCAAATGCTACGGGACCCATGGCATTGCCCAAGGTCTTTGACTTGGATCAAAATGGGGAGCAATTAGGTGCTCCTCGCCCCATTCGATCGCAGGCTTTTTTTATTCAGAATATTCAGATCACCAAGAAGTTCAAGCAAAACTCCATGGAGGTGTATGGAGGGGTCCAAAACTTTTTAAACTACCGCCAGCAAGAATCCCCATTGATTGGGTACAACGACCCCAACTACCAACCTGGGTTTAGCCCTTTTTTCGATACTTCTTACGCCTATGCTTCCTTGCATGGTCGGGAGGTTTTCATCGGTTTGCGTGTCGATTTGATGTCTTCGTCTAAAAAGTAGCATCCTTCTTTACGCGATGCGTCTGCGTAGTACTTTTACGCCTCTTGTAAATTCCTACTATGAAGAAGTCCATGCTGCTGATTGCCACTGTGTTGTTCAGTGGAATGCTTTTCGCCCAACCGATCATTACCCAGCATCCAAGCGGTGAGACGGTATGTTCTGGTGATTGCGCAAACCTTTCCGTTGCTGCCGTTGGCGGTGGACTCCAATACCAGTGGTTGGAAATCATGGGAATGGATACCACCGACATTGAAGGTGAAAATGACACATCGCTCGAGTATTGCCCCGATAGCGGCGTGGCGTCCGTCGTGATCGTTTGTGAAGTGATGGACAGCAATGGACTCAACGTTCTAAGCAACGCGGCGAATATCCTCACGGATTCTTGCCTTGCTCCAATCGCTGATTTTACGTGGACGTGGGATCAGCAGGAGATGTGCTTTACCAATACTTCGATCAATGCCCATACGGTGTTCTGGTTTTTCGGAGATGGCACCACCAACGACGATAATGTAAATTCTCTTTGCCATACTTATGGCACCAAAGAGATTTATTATGTCAAGCTGCACGCATACAATGATCACGGGGTGGATATTGTTGAGAAAGTCCTCGACTTGCTAGGAACCGAAGATGTTGCTGAATCGGAGCTTTCCATATTTCCAAATCCTGCATCTTCCTATGTCAATGTGCACTCAAATGCTCTAATCGAGCATCTTCAGCTCTTTGATGTGCAAGGAAGAATGGTGTTGGAGATGGCGCCTATGAGTGCAAGTGCTCGAATAGATCTAGCGGGTGTTCCAGCGGGAGTATATGCTTTGATCCTCTCCAACAGAGATGCAAAAACACAGCAGCGCTTGATCGTTCAATAATCGGTACGTGTCAAGTTTTACATTTGGCACATGAAGCTACTTCCCTCCTTTTTCCTGTTCAGTCTCGGGCTGGCGACTTCCTTCAATGGAATGACGCAATCCACCGAACTCAGTAAAGCTGAACCCGCTGACCACGTTGATTTTCTTGACGACCAGCAAGCCATTGACGAATTCTTTCGATTGGCCCTGACAGAAAGCAATGTCTACCAATGGTTAGGAGACATGTGCCTGAACATCGGTCCTCGTTTGAGCGGTTCTCCACAAGCTGACCAAGCAGTGGAATTCTCCTACGACCTCATGGTTAAGCTTGGACTGGATGCACGTAAGCAGTCTTTGATGGTGCCTGTTTGGCAAAGGGGAGAAGCCGAACAGGCATTTTACAAAACTTCGAGCGGTGTGTCCGGAGAGATCAATGTGTTGGCTCTTGGTGGTTCAGTTGCTACAGAAGGGGACGGACTCTTCGCTCCGATCATCGAGGTAGCATCTTGGGAAGAGCTGGAAGCACTTGGAAAAGAGCAGATCGAAGGAAAAATCGTCTTCTTCAATGAGAAAATGGACGCAGAGAACCTTTACACGTTCCACAGCTATGGCCATTGTGTGCGACACCGTTGGGGTGGAGCAGTGGAAGCAGCGAAGTACGGAGCGGCTGGAGCCTTGGTGCGTTCCCTCAATTTGCGCATTGACGACTTTCCGCATACCGGCAGCATGAAGTATGACGAGGGCATCGATAGCATCCCTGCCGCTGCGGTGAGCACGCAGGATGCAGAGACCCTCAGCAGGCTTTTGGCAGAGAGTCAGGAAGTCAAGGTGATGATGCGCCAAAGCTGCCAGACCTTGCCGGATAAAGAATCATTCAATGTTATCGGAGAAATAAAGGGAAGTGAGCACCCGGATCGCGTCATTGTAGTTGGCGGTCACTTAGATAGTTGGGATGTAGGGCACGGAGCGCACGACGATGGCGCTGGAGTGATGCAGTCGTTGGGCGTACTGGAATTGCTCAACAAGATTGGCTACGCGCCAAAGAATACCGTTCGGGTCGTGTTTTTCATGAACGAGGAGAATGGTCTGAGGGGAGCAAAGAAATACGGAGAGTGGGCCGAAACTTCAGGCGAAACCCACATTGCAGCCATCGAATCAGACAGGGGCGGTTTTACACCAAGAGGTTTTCATGTAGACGGATCAGAGGCGCAGCTAGAGAAAATGCTGAGTTGGGAAAAGGTCTTGGATAAATTCGGAATCCACCAAGTAGAAGAGGGTGGAAGCGGTGCAGACATCGGTCCGCTCAAAACAGACGACAACGTGCTCATCGGTTTCGTTCCTGATAGCCAACGTTACTTTGACCACCACCATTCCGCCAATGACACTTTTGATCAGGTAAATAAGAGGGAACTTGAGCTCGGAACGGCCTCTATCGCTGCCTTGGTATATCTGATCGACAAGTACGGATTGTAAATATTTTCGATTAACGGAGGAGGAGAGCCAACCAAACCCTATTTCCTGCGTTCCAAATACAACCAACGACGTATATTTGAGTTCCAACAGATGAACCTGAAGCACTTTATTCCATTTCTAATTTGTATTCTGACCTTTGCAGCCATCGGCTCTGTAAGTGCTCAATGCGTTCAGACGGTTAATTTCAACACTTGGGAATCTACCGGAGATAGTGCGGTTTGCTTCAATGCTCCATGGCTTATTCAATCAAGCGGGACACAGTTACTATCAGGTTGTAACACGAACTTTCCAACGATGTTTGTTGGTCCTGACACACTTATCAATGTCAGGGTTACGGGCACTTTTCGGGTTGAAAATTATTCTGACGATGATTACATCGGATTCGTATTTGGATTTCAAGAAACGTGGGATTATACATGGACTACGGGTTGGATGGATCATGAGTATTACTTGTTTGACTGGAAGAAAAATAATCAGACGTATTCTGGCTATACGGCATTAGAGGGATTTTCTCTCGATAAAGTGAATGGTTCTTGGAATCATACGATTCCTTCGGTATTTCCAAGTTTTTGGGTTCATACAAATAGCACCGCTTTCAATGTGCTTCAGACGGATTACTCCACTACGAATGGTTGGGTGCCTTATACCTACTATGACTTCGAATTGCTCTACACTCCCACAAGAGCTGTTATTCTGGTTGACTCTGATACAATTTTTGATCAAGGAGGGTGTTTTGAGCCTGGTCTTTTTGGGTTTTACAATTACAGTCAAGAAGCTGCTCGTTACCTGAATTTCAACTATGAGCTATACGTGGACTACCAGATTGAAAGCGAGGACGTTTGTTTTGGTGATACAGCCCAGTTTTTCTTCATCGATACGGGAGGATGTGCGGGGGCTAATGCATTCTCTAATCTTGATACATTTTATTGGGAGTTAGGTGATGGAACCCTTTCAAACGACACGAACCCCTGGCATATATATGCGTATCCCGATACGTTTTTAGTCTCGCTCATTGCTACAGACATCAATGGATGCACGGATACAATGATAAAAGAGATCCACATCCATCCGCCTGCTGTTGCTGGCATTGAGGCGCTGGATGGTTGCTATGCAGATTCATCCCAGTTGCTTGATTCTACCTATTTACCCATGGGAGGAAACGTCGTGGATTGGCAGTGGACCATGGGGGATGGTTTGGGCACTGATACCCTTGAGAATCCACTCTATTTATATGGCTCTGCAGGAACGTTCACCGTGCAGTTGATCATCGAGACCAATGCTGGATGTGTTGATACGGCGGTAAGTGAAATCGAAATTTTCGGACTTCCTGATGTGCAATTCGATTACGAAAATGCCTGTGAAGGCTTTGCCGTGCAACTAGAAGATGTTTCTTCAGCGACCACCTTTCCGATCATCGCAAACGGATGGGACATAGACAACGACAGCATCATTGAATACACAGGCATCAACGTGAACCACGTCTATAACAATTACGGCACATACCCCATCGAACTCATTGTTACCGATTCTTTTGGCTGCCATGACTCCTTGACCAAGACCATTACCGTGCATCCCATGCCAGAAGCAGATTTTTATGTGCCGGGCGTTTGCCATAATGATGAGACACAGTTCATCGATAGCAGCGTTGTAGCCTTGGGCAACATCACCGAATGGGTCTGGGATTATGGAGATGGCAATGCATTCACTTACTCAGGCAACAACCCACCGCTCCCAGGGCCGACGCATACGTATGACAATCCAGGACCTAAGAATGTGCAATTGACCATCACCACCGACAGTGGTTGTGTCGACAGCTTCACCAAGACGATTCAGGTGTATTACCTGCCAGTGGCCAATTTCATTGCGGATACTGTATGCGACAATCAGAACACTTCCTTCCTCCAAGCTTCTTACAACCAAAGTGGTAACCTGAGCTATTTCAAATGGGAATTTGGAGACGGGGATTCGGCTTTTTCAGCTACTCCATCGCACAACTACACCACTCCGGGTGAGCACGTTGTGACACTTACGGTAGGATCTAACCTCGGGTGTTTAGACACGATTGAGAAAGAGATCAGGGTCTATCCTACGCCCCATACAGCCTTTGGATGGTTGAACAATGTTTGCGAGGGTGACCCGCTTCCGTTCAATGATCAAACTACCATTCCTCAGGTTACGCCTGGCGGAGATCAAGTGGTGGCTTGGCAGTGGGTATTCAATAGTTCGGACACGCAGACCGTGCAAAACCCGACCTACCAAACGACCGTCTTCGAGGATATTCAGGTTTCATTGAGAACGTGGAGTAACTACGGGTGTACGACGTTTGATGAGAATACGGCTTCGATCTTCCCGCTTCCGACCGCCAGTTTTGTCACCGACCCCGCATGTGCAGAAGATTCGTCTCAGTTTACGAACACCTCAAAAGTGTTCAGCGGGCTCATTTCAGAGACCTATTGGAATTTCGGAGATGGAGGTACTTCAGACGCGGAACATCCTGACTATGCCTATATGCTTCCAGGCGTGTATACCGTGAACCTTGAGGCACATTCCAACAAAGGATGTGTGGATGAGGTGTCTAAAGAAGTAACCATTCCTGCAACGCCCGTGGCTTCATTTGACATTGTGCCTGAAGTGGGTTGTTCGCCGTTGAGGGTAGGTTTTGTGAACAACAGCACGATCAGCGATGGAAGTTTGACCTATGAATGGTACATGGACGATTCCTTATTCTCCGTCTTTTCAGATCCTGATCTTGTCATTGAAAACGACACGATCATTCCGACCTTCCACACGGTAAAACTCGTGGCTTCTAGTGACCTTGGGTGCAAGCACTCCTCAGTTGTTGAAAACGGCATAACGGTGCTTCCTGCCCCAGTTGCCAACTTTGATATCGCAGAGACGTCTTACAATATGTATAACCCAGATGTAGCTTTCAAGAATCTATCCCGCTATGGGGTGCGTTGGTTGTGGCATTTTGGTGATGGAGATTCATCAGACGTATTTGCTCCTGTTCATACTTACCGTAAATCAGGAGATTATCCCGTGCAGCAAATGGTTTGGAATGAGTATTCCTGTGCTGACACCGCGAGAGTTCCTATTTCTAAGCTCGCTGGTTCTCTGGATGTCGTCGGTAGTGGATTCTTCGTCGGAGAGCAATGGTATTTAACCATTACGCCGATCACGACCTTGTTCATTCCGTCTATGTTCACTCCGAACGGTGATGGCGTAAACGATACTTGGTTTGTGAAAGGGTTCAACGAAGGCAAATTATTCGAAATCGAGATTTACAATCGCTGGGGACAGCTATTGTTTGAAAGTACAGACATGGAATTCGAATGGAACGGATTCATGCCGAACAGCGATAAGTATGCGCCAAATTCGGCCTATGTGTATCAGATCCGATACATGACATCTGACGATCAAGAAAGAGAGGTGAGGGGCAGCTTTGTCCTTGCCCGCTAAACCCTTCTGCCAAGCACTTGTTATTTTTCGTGTGATGGAAGAAAGCACCTTTAAGAATCCCATTGATCCCGATAAAGTTTCCGATGCCCCAGGGCTGATCGAATATGCGCACCACGTGGGTAGTGCCTTGATCAAGCCAGAAGACAAAGGCAAAATAAAAAGCCGCGCATTGTCAGCGATGTACGAGCAAACGGATCAGCAGCTCGCTCAGATCAAGCAACAAATAGACCTTCTCGCGGACCAAGTGCGACACTTAAATCGCCGTAAGGAAGTGTCGGAAAAGATTTACGAATCGAAGATGTCCTTTGAGCCTGTCGTCGGACATACCTACCATTTGTACCAAAAGGAAGACGGCAGCTATCAAGTGTCCATGCTTTCTGATGCAGATTGGGGACGAAGCAAGCCGAATTGGGAATACCTTTCGGCAGTGAAACTCCTGGGTGATCATACATGGCAAATCCTGAAAGAAGATGTGGAAGTATAGTGCGGTTGTGCTGCTCCTGTTGCTGATGGTTAGGTGCAATCCTCCCGCAGAACAGGACGTTTTAGAGATTCGACGAGTAATGGAGGATCAGGTGTCTGCCTGGAATAGGGGCGATGTGGAAGCCTTCATGCAGGGTTATTGGCAAAGCGATAAGCTCACCTTTACCGGCGGAAAAACAAAGACCGTAGGATGGCAGGATGCGCTCGATCGCTACAACCGATCTTATCCAACCCCTGAAAAAATGGGACAACTTGAATTCAATGACCTAAACGTGGAGCTTACCGGAGGTGGCTCAGCATTTGCTACAGGAGAGTGGAAATTGCTGAGGAAGAGCGATACGCTGAGTGGTAGATTCACCCTGGTTTGGCGGAAGTTAGCGGGTAATTGGGTCATCATTGCAGACCATAGTTCATAATTTTCGCATTCCTTTGCAGTCCTTTCGTAAATTTGACGCTCTGAAGAACCCATGATGAAAAGATTCCTTTTGCTGCTTATCCTGAGCCTATTGACAGTTTCTGTCAGCTTTGCGCAGGGTGGAAGTGACGCAGATCAGGAGATGATCGAAGGCGATGAAGGTCTTGCGGATGATTATTTTTTCAATGAGAATTACAAGGCTGCGCTGAATCAGTACTTAGTCCTTCTTCAAGAAGAACCAGAAGATCTCAAGTACAATTACAATACAGGATTGTGCTACCTCAATTCGGATTTCGAGAAGATCAAATCCATCCCTTATTTCGAGAAGGTCATTTTTTACGACGAAGAAGCTTCGACGGTTTACTTCCTGATGGGCCAGGCGTATCAGAACGATTTTCAGTTTGATCGCGCGATTGATATGTTCAACAAATTCCTCGAGTTCCATGACCTAGGGTCTGAGTTCACATTGGACGATGCGGAACAGCAGATTGAGTATTGTGAGAACGCCTATGAACTCATGAAGTTTCCGAAGGACTGTACGTTCGAGAACCTAGGAGGACATATCAATAGCGAATACCCAGACTACTTTCCATTTGTCACCATTGACGAGCGTTTCATCGCATACACGTCAAAGCGCGACGACGGCAGTGCTTTGGAGCCCGATGGAACTTTCGCGTCCAACATCTATTACTCAAATGTTGTCTCCGGAGAGTACACAGATGGTGTGCCGATGCCAGGCGCAACCAATGATCCTCGTGAAAGCGAAGTAATCGTCGGAATGTCTGGAGACGGAGCAAACATGCTGCTGATGAAAGGATTCGAAGGCATCAGTGGAGATATTTTCCAAGGAGATTTTTCAGATGATCGCCTGAGCAACATCCGTCCATTGGATGATAAGGTCAACAGTAAGTTCCGAGAGATTGCGGCTTCTTTTTCTACCGATGGCAATTCCATTTACTTCGTAAGCGACCGTCCAGATGGCTACGGAGGAACAGACATTTGGATCATTAAAAAGGTTCCGACAGGGAAGTGGGGCGTTCCTTTCAATGCAGGCCCTGATGTCAATACAGAGTTAGATGAAGATTTCCCTAACCTCTCTCCGGACGGAGAGTTCCTTTATTTCAGTTCAAAAGGACATTTCTCCATGGGCGGCTATGACATCTTCAAGTCCAAGTGGAACTTGGACAGCAACCGCTTCATGAACCCACGTAACTTAGGGTATCCGATCAATTCGGTAGACGATGACATGAACTACCGTGTTTCTCGAACGGGTCGTTATGGATATATGTCTGCCTTGCGTGAAGATGGTTATGGCGATTATGACATCTACCGCATCACGATCAACGAAGTAGAGAGTGAGTTCAGCGTTGTGCGTGGGCTCATCACCAGTGCGGAAGAAGGTTTCGACGTAAATTCTGCTGAGATCACCGTGTCCGACCTACTTACTGGTGACTTGTATGGAATCTATACGCCGAATCCAAAGACCATGCGCTACGTCATCATTCTCCCTCCAGGAGAGTTCGAGGTATTCGTGGATTCACCGGGGTTTGAGCCTGTTTCATTTGAGGTGAAAATCCTCGGCAAGAGCTCCTTCCAACCGGAGATCGATAAGAACCTAGAGTTAGTCCTCAAGTAAGCGCTTCTCAGGCTCGATGTTCACCCTTCCTAAGCGTTACACCCTATTTGTGTCGAATGATTGTGCTCAATGCGCGAACGTAGTCGATTACCTGCGCCGCAAAGACATAGAATGCCTGATCATCAACGTCGACGATGAGGGCGATAACCCTCCCGAACACGTCTTCATTTACCCAGTCCTTTTCATGGACGATGTACTCTTGGCCTATGGCCTCGATATCATCGAGCACTTTCAACTGCATGCTAATCGACCCTAGGGGTGGGGATTAGGGACTGGGGATTAGGGATTAGGGGAGGTGAAAAGTGAAAAACTAAAAGTGAAAAGTGATTGGGGAATGTGGTGTACGAAGGCTCCTCCAAGGATGTCAGTTCGAGTGGCATGCCGAAGGCTTACCCAAGCCGATGTCAGTTCGAGTGGCCACGCGGTAGGCGTGGATGTATCGAGAACAACCTTGG